>NZ_DAIRSK010000009.1:0-118610 GCF_036804465.1 Limnohabitans sp. | reverse complement strand
GCATTGGCTCCAACTCTGGCGTGATGGCCCAAGTGGGCCCAACCAGCCCAGCGGCGGATATACCGCAAGGCGATTTGGACACCGCCAAGGCGTATGGCGAGCGCGTGGCGGCGGTGGCTGCGAAATTGCGCGGGTAAGCCCGCCACATCGGCCTCGACTGAGGGCGATCAAAAAGGGCAGCGCTTGACCCAAGCTGCCCTTTTTCTTTGGTTAGCATCAAGGTATGAAAATTCTTCAAATATTGCCTTGGACCGATTGGGTTGCCCTCGGTTTTTTCTTGTTGGTGTGGGTGGGCTACACCGTATTTGCCAAGCATTCGAGTGACGGCAAGCATTCCATTTTGGCCATGACCAACCGTTATCGCCACCAATGGATGATGCAAACCACAGCGCGTGACCCACGCATGCTGGACGGCATCATCACGCAGACCTTGTCAGCCACGCCCGCATTTTTCTGCTCCACCACCATTTTGATTTTGGGCGGTTTGTTTGCCTTGCTGGGTACCACCGACAAAGCCGCCGAACTGGTGCGTGAAATTCCGTTTGCCGAGCAAACGCCCATCTTGGTGTTTGAATTCAAGATCTTGGTGTTGGTGGTGATTTTTGTGTACGCTTTTTTTCGCTTCTCTTGGTCGATGCGCCAGTACACCTTCGTGGCTTTGCTGATTGGTGGCATGCCACCTGCAGAAGACTTTGCCAGTGGCCAAGCTAGCACGCGCCAACGTTATGCCGACCGTGCAGCTGCCATGACGGGCTTGGCCGCCGAGACCTTTAATGGCGGCTTGCGGGCTTATTATTTTTCGTTTGCAGCCTTGGGCTGGTTTTTTTCGCCCATGCTGTTTGCCTTGTCCACGCTGCTGGTGGCGGGTATTTTGTACAGCCGTGAGTTCAAGTCGGAGGTGCTGACACTGCTAGAAGAATGATCGCAAAGCTGCCATCGGCCGCCAAACTCATCCTCCTTTGGTCAGCGCCGACGCCTGGGTGACGGTCCAATACAAATCTGCAACAGCCTGTCCCTACAATCACAATCCATGTTTGTCCACCTGCGCCTTCATTCTGAGTTTTCTATCGTTGACGGGACCAATCGCATTGACGAGGTGGTCCAAGCCGCCGCAGCCGATCAGCAACCCGCGCTGGCCATCACCGACATCAACAACCTGTATGGCGCCATCAAGTTTTACAAAGAAACACGTGGCAAGGGTGTCAAGCCCATCATCGGGGCTGAGATTTACCTAGAAAGCCTCACCCAAGACGCAGCGCTGACTTCGCGCATGGTCTTGTTGGTACAAAGCCATCAGGGCTACTTGAACTTGTGCGAGCTCATCAGCCGTGGGTGGACGCAAAACGTCCACAAGGCCGTGGCCGTGATCAAGCTGGCTTGGCTGCAAGAGTTGTCGCAAGGCCTGATTGCTTTGTCGGGCGCACAAGCGGGGGCGGTGGGTCAAGCCTTGGTTCAAGGTGACACCACCCGTGCAGGCGAAGTGGCTTTGCAGTTGGCTGGTATTTTTCCGCATCGCTTCTACATTGAGCTGCAACGCGCGGGACGCGCGGACGATGAACCCCATGTGTCTGCTGCGGTTCAGCTGGCCGCTCGTCTCAGTTTGCCCGTGGTGGCCACGCACCCTGTGCAGTTCACCCAGCCCGACGACTACGAAGCGCACGAGGCGCGAGTGTGCATTGCCGAAGGCGAAATCTTGGGCAACCAACGCCGTGTGCGCAAGTTCACGCGTGACCAGTATTTCAAAACTTCTGCACAGATGTGCGAGCTGTTTGCCGATGTGCCCAGCGCCATTGTCAACACCGTTGAAATTGCCAAGCGTTGCAACCTGACCTTGGTGTTGGGCAAGCCGCAGTTGCCCAACTTTCCTATCCCGCCTGTGAACGGTGTGGTGATGTCGGTGGAGGACTATTTCCGTCATGTGTCGCACGAAGGCTTAGAGGTCCGTTTGGCGCATCTGTACCCCGTGCAAGCCAAACGCGATGAAGAGCGCCCGCGCTATGTGGAGCGCCTCGAGTTTGAGCTGAACACGATTTTGAACATGGGCTTTCCCGGCTACTTTTTGATCGTGGGTGACTTCATTCAATGGGCCAAAGCCAATGGCTGCCCCGTGGGCCCAGGTCGCGGTTCGGGCGCGGGCTCACTGGTGGCCTATGCGCTGAAGATCACCGACCTTGACCCGCTGCAATACAACTTGCTGTTCGAGCGCTTCTTGAACCCAGAACGGGTATCCATGCCCGACTTTGACATTGACTTTTGCCAAACCAACCGCGACCGCGTGATTGACTACGTGAAAGACAAATACGGCCGCGATGCCGTGTCGCAAATTGCCACCTTCGGCACCATGGCAGCGCGTGCCGCCATTGGCGATGTGGGCCGTGTGCTCGACATGAGCTACACCTTTTGCAAGGGCATCAGTGGTTTGATTCCCAATAAGCCCGGCCAGCACATCACCATCGCTGGCGCGATTGAGGTCGAGCCCATCTTGGCCGAGCGCTTGGCCAAAGAGGATGAAGTCAAGACTCTCTTAGAGCTGGCGCAAAAGCTCGAAGGCATGACGCGTAACGTGGGCATGCATGCGGGGGGTGTGTTGATCGCGCCAGGCAAGCTGACCGACTTTTGCCCGCTTTACCAACAGCCTGGGAGCGAATCGGCGGTCAGCCAATTTGACAAAGACGATGTGGAAGCCGCAGGTTTGGTGAAGTTTGACTTCTTAGGATTGGCCACGCTGACGATTTTGGAGATCGCGCGCGAGTTCATCATGCAGCGCCACACAGGCCAAGAGAACTTTTCCTTTGACAACATTGCGCTGGATGACGAGGCCACCTACCGCTTGTTCCAAGATGGCAAGACAGAGGCGGTGTTCCAGTTTGAAAGTCGCGGCATGCAGGGCATGTTGCGCGACGCGCGGCCCACGCGCTTGGAGGACCTGATTGCGCTGAACGCCTTGTACCGTCCAGGCCCGATGGACTTGATTCCAAGCTTCGTGGCGCGTAAGCATGGACGCGAAACCATTGAGTACCCGCACCCCATGGTGGCGCAGATGTTGTCTGAGACCTACGGCATCATGGTCTACCAAGAGCAGGTGATGCAGACTGCGCAGATTTTGGGCGGCTACTCGTTGGGTGGTGCTGACATGTTGCGTCGTGCGATGGGTAAAAAGAAGGCCGAGGAGATGGCCGAGCACCGCGCCATCTTCCGCGCAGGCGCAGCCAAAAACAACATCGACCAAGACAAAGCGGACGAGATTTTTGACTTGATGGAGAAGTTCGCGGGCTACGGCTTTAACAAGTCGCATGCGGCGGCTTACTCGTTGCTGGCTTATCACACCGGCTGGTTGAAGGTGCATTACACGGCCGAATTTTTCTGCGCCAACATGACGGTGGAGATGGACAACACCGACAAGCTCAAGGTGTTGTTTGAAGACGCGCACAAGATGGGTCTCACCTTTGAAGCGCCAGATGTCAACCGTGGTTTTTATCGCTTTGAACCCATCTCAGACAAAGTCATTCGCTACGGCCTAGGCGCCATCAAAGGCTCAGGCCAGCAAGCGATTGAGGCTGTGGTGGCCGCGCGCCAAGACGGACCATTCACCAGCTTGTTTGATTTTTGCCGCCGCGTGGACCGCAGCCGCATCAACAAGCGCACGGTCGAAGCCCTCATCAAAGCGGGTGGGTTTGACAACATGCACTTGAACCGCGCCGAGCTGCTGGCCAGCGTGGACCGCGCGTTTGACTTTGCCTCCGCCAGCGAAGCCAACGCCAACCAAGGCGGCTTGTTTGACATGATGGGCGACGATGCACACGGCTCGAGCACGCAAGAGCCTGAGTATGTGGCGATGCTGCCTTGGGGCGTGAAAGAACGCCTCACGCACGAAAAAGTGGCCTTGGGTTTTTACCTGTCGGGGCATTTGTTTGACGAAGTTGAGCGCGAAGTGCGCCGCTTTGCGCGCACCCGCATTGAAGATTTGATGGATTCGCGAGAGCCGCAATTGCTGTCTGGCATCGTGAGCGACATGCGTGTGATCAACGGCCAGCGCGGCAAGTTGGCCATTTTCAAGCTGGACGACAAATCAGCAGTCATCGAGGCCACGGCGGACGAGGCCACCATCCACACTTACCGTCACACCTTGAAAGACGACGAGTTGGTGGTCATCATGGGCAAGGCGCAGCCTGATCGTTTTTCGGGTGGTTTGCGTTTGTCTATTCAACAGGTGTGGAGCCTCGAGCAAGCGCGTTGCCGCTTTGGCAAACACCTCAGCGTCACGGTCAACGGCACGTCGCCCGACCTTGCCCGCTTGCTGCGCGACTACCCCGCCAAAATCGAGCAATCCGAGCAAGGTGAGTTGGTGCGCGGCTTGAGCGTACGATTCAAGGTGTTACGCGACGGTGCCATGGCTGATGTGCAACTGGGCGATAGCGCCAAATTTTTCCCCAGCGATGCGGCATTGGCCAGTTGGATGGCTCAAGCCCACGAGGGGCAATCTCACATCATTTATGAATAAACACTTACTCTGGACCGTTCCGACGCTCATGACGCTCACGCGCATCGTCGCCATTCCTTTGATCATTGGCTTGTATTACTTGCCCATCGACATGGCGCAACGCAATCTGTGGGCCACCGTGATGTTTGTGGTGTTTGCGTTGACCGATTGGCTGGATGGCTACTTGGCCCGAAAGCTCAACCAAACTTCGGCATTTGGTGCTTTTTTAGACCCTGTGGCGGATAAATTTTTGGTGTGTGCGTCGTTGCTCATTTTGGTGCATTTGCAACGCGCGGATGTGTTGGTGGCGCTCATCATCATTGGTCGCGAAATCGCTATTTCAGCCTTGCGTGAATGGATGGCGCAAATTGGTGCCTCACGCAGCGTAGCCGTTCATATGCTGGGCAAGCTCAAGACCACCATGCAGATGGTGGCCATTCCATTCTTGTTGTTTGACGGTCAGTTGTTTGGGGTGATAGACACAGCCCTGTGGGGCACGGTGTTGATCTGGATTGCGGGTGTGTTGACCGTGTGGTCCATGGTTTATTACCTGCAAAAGGCATGGCCTGACATCGTGGACCACGCCAAGTAATGCCCATCCAACAAAACCAAGCATGGCTGCGTGTCATGCCTTGGCTATTTGTGTTGATTTGGAGCACGGGCTTCATCGTGGCGCGCTACGGCATGCCCAATTCGCCACCGTTTACTTTTTTGTTGTGGCGCTACGTTTTTTCTATTTTGTGTTTTGTGCTGTGGGTCAAGTGGGCGCGTGTGCCTTGGCCGCAGGGCAGGGCGCAGTGGTTGCATTTGGCCATCACGGGTGTGTTGATGCACGCGGGCTACTTAGGTGGTGTGTGGGCCGCTGTCAAGGTGGGCATGGGTGCTGGACTGACGGCCTTGATTGTGGGTTTGCAGCCCGTCATCACCGCCATTTGGTTGTCGGCCCGCGGGGGGCATGTGTCGCGTCGGCATTGGCAAGGCTTGGCTTTGGGCTTTGTCGGTTTGGCGATGGTGGTGTCGCACAAGTTGAAAGGCGGCATTGAGGTCACGCCTTGGAGTTTGACCATGATCACCATGGCTTTGGTCTCCATCACCACAGGCACGCTCTATCAAAAACGTTTTGTACAGCCCTGCGATGTGCGCAGTGCCAACGCTGTGCAGTTGATGGCCGCCTATGTGGTGACTTTGCCCTTGGCTTTGATGGAGAGCGAACCCGCCTTGTGGAACGCTGAGATGACCGGGGCCATGGTCTGGGCTGTGTTGGTGCTCACGCTGGGAGGCAGCTCATTGTTTTATATGCTGATCCAACGCGGTGCAGCGGCTGCGGTGACCAGCTTGTTGTATTTGGTGCCGCCCACCACCGCAGTGATGGCTTGGGTTTTGTTCAGCGAGCCCATCACCTGGGTGACATTGGCGGGTATCGCGGTGACGGCAGCTGGTGTGAGTTTGGTGGTGCGACCGCCTAGAATTGCTGCTTAGTTTTTCGAATGTTTTTAAAGGGTGAAGATGAGTCAAAAACGCATTGCAGTGATCGCCGGTGATGGCATTGGCAAAGAAGTCATGCCCGAAGGTATTCGCGTCATGGACGCGGCGGCACGCAAGTTTGGCATCGACTTGAAATTCGATCACTTCGATTTCTCCAGCTGGGACTATTACGAGAAGCACGGCCAAATGTTGCCTGACGACTGGAAAGACCAAATCGGCAGCCACGATGCGATTTACTTTGGTGCAGTGGGCTGGCCTGAAAAAATTGCAGACCACGTCTCGCTGTGGGGCTCGCTGTTGATGTTTCGCCGCGAGTTTGATCAATACATCAACCTGCGGCCCGCGCGTTTGATGCCAGGAATCATTGCGCCCGTGGTGCGCCGAGATGGCACGCCACGCCAGCCCGGTGAGATTGACATGTACATCGTGCGCGAAAACACCGAGGGCGAGTACTCCAGCATTGGTGGGCGCATGTACGCCGGCACAGAGCGCGAAATTGTGATGCAAGAAACCGTGATGTCACGCATCGGTGTGGACCGCGTGTTGAAGTTTGCGTTTGAGCTGGCACAAACACGCCCTAAAAAGCACCTGACCAGTGCCACCAAGTCCAATGGCATTGCCATCACCATGCCTTACTGGGATGAGCGTGTGGTTGAAATGGCCAAGAACTATCCTGGTATCTACGTGGACAAGTTCCACATCGATATCTTGACCGCCCACTTTGTGCAGCGTCCGGACTTCTTTGATGTGGTGGTGGCCAGTAATTTATTTGGCGACATCTTGAGCGACTTGGGGCCAGCTTGTACGGGCACGATTGGTATTGCACCGAGCGCCAACTTGAACCCCGACCGCAAATTCCCCTCCTTGTTTGAACCCGTGCACGGTTCAGCGCCTGACATTGCAGGTCAAGGCATTGCCAACCCAATTGGCCAAATTTGGTGTGGCGCCATGATGTTGGAATTTTTAGGCCATCAGGATGCACATGATGCGGTGATGGCCGCCATTGAAAAAGTACTCGATCCCAAGAGCGGTGCGCCCAAAACACCAGACATTGGTGGGAATGCAAGCACCGCTGATTTGGGTCTTGCAATAGCAAATGCCCTGTAACAACGAGTTTAAAAAACGACTAGAATTTCTAGACGTACCGTGTTGTGCATGACGCCTGTGTTCAGGGTGTTCACAGCACTGAGATCAGTTCATCCACGGCTGCGTAACATTTTTGACCATCGCATCTCATTGAGAGGGGATTTTTGTGAATAAGACAGAATTGATTGAACACATTGCCAAGCACGCAGATATTTCCAAAGCTGCTGCTACCCGTGCACTAGAGTCAACCATTGGCGCTGTGAAAACCACCTTGAAAAAAGGCGGCACAGTCTCTTTGGTGGGTTTCGGTACTTTTGCGGTTGGCAAACGCGCTGCTCGCACCGGTCGCAACCCACGCACAGGTGAAGCGATCAAAATCAAAGCGGCCAAGGTGCCTAAGTTCCGTCCAGGTAAGGGACTGAAAGACGCCTTGAACAAATAACGGTTTCGGTTGGGTGCTTAGCTCAGTTGGCAGAGCGGCTGCCTTACACGCAGTAGGTCGGCGGTTCGACCCCGTCAGCACCCACCACCCATGAAAAAGGCGAACACAGAAGTTCGCCTTTTTTTCTTGGCTCCTCTCACATCACAATGAGTTTTTCACATGTTTGATTTTGTTCGCAAGCACACACGGATCATGCAGTTTTTGCTGTTCCTGTTGATCTTCCCGTCTTTTGTTTTGTTTGGCCTTGAGGGTTACAACAGCTTTCGCGAAGGTGGTGCAACGGTGGCCTCGGTGGATGGCATAGACATTAGCCAAGGTGAATGGGATGCAGCACACCGCAGCCAAGTCGAGCGCATGCGCAGCAGCATGCCCAATGTGGATGTGAAGTTGTTTGACACGCCTGAAGCCAAATACAGCACGCTTGAGCGCTTGGTGCGTGATCGCTTGTTGCAAGTGGCAGCCGCCCAACTGCGTTTGGGTGCAAGCGACAGCCGATTGGCGGTCGAGCTGCAACAAAATCCAACCATCGCCGCTTTGCGTCGCGCCGATGGCACCTTGGACATGGAGCGTTATCGACAATTGCTGGCGACGCAAGGCATGTCGCCTGAGTCGTTTGAAGCGCAAGTGCGAGCTGATTTGGCTGCGCGTCAAGTGATGTCTGGCGTGGGTGTGACCAGTTTTAGCGCAAGCACTTTGGCCGATGTGACCTTGAATGCTTTTTATGAGCAACGCCAAGTGCAAGTGGCACGCTTTGCACCCGCCGACTATGTGGGCCAAATCAATCCCACTGAGGCTGAACTAGAGGCCTATTACAAAGCAAACAGCGAGAAGTTTCAATCTGCAGAACGTGCCGACATCGAATACGTGGTGTTGAACTTGGCCGCTGTGCAAAAAGACATTGTGGTGCCAGAGGCTGAGCTCAGAGCTTACTTCGAACAAAACGCGGCACGTTTGGCGGACTTAGAGGAGCGTCGGGCCAGCCACATCTTGATCAACGCTGACAAAGCAGCCCCCGTTGCGCAACGTGATGCTTCCCGTGCCAAGGCCCAAGCCCTGTTGACCGAAGTGCAAAAGTCGCCAACGCAGTTTGCAGAGCTCGCGCGTAAAAATTCGCAAGATCCAGGCTCCGCTGCCAAAGGAGGTGACCTCGATTTCTTTGGTCGAGGTGCCATGGTGAAACCATTTGAAGACGCTGTTTTTTCGTTGAAAAAGGGTGAGACCAGCGCCGTGGTGGAGACCGAGTTTGGTTTTCACATCATTCGTCTCACCGACATCAAACAGCCTGAGCAAAAAAGCTTTGAATCACAACGCACCAAGCTCGAACTTGAGGTGCGTGCCCAACTCGCCCAACGCAAATTTGCTGAGGCTGCTGAACAGTTCACCAACCTGGTCTACGAACAGTCCGATAGCTTGAAGCCAGCAGCCGAACGTTTGAAGTTGGATGTGCAACTCGCCAGCAACTTGGGGCGCGAGCCTGTGGCTGGCATCACAGCCGTCAACAACCCCAAGCTCTTGGCTGCCGTGTTCTCGCAAGACTCCATTGAGAAAAAGCGCAACACCGAAGCGGTGGAGTTGGCTCCTAACGTGATGGCTGCGGCCCGCATCATCAGCTACAGCCCCGCACGCACTTTGCCATTGGACAACGTCAAAGCCCGTGTACGTGAGCAAGTGGTGGCTCAACAAGCCAACGAACGCGCACGTGCTGAGGGTGCAGCCAAGTTGGCTGAATGGAAGGCCAGCCCCGATGCAGCCAAGCTGCCTGCTGCCATTGTGGTGTCGCGCGAAGCCAAGCAAACACAGCCCAGTGCCTTGGTGGAAGCTGCCTTACGTGCCAACACACAAGCCTTACCCGCATGGGTGGGTGTGGATTTAGGCACGGGTGGCTACGCGGTGGTGAAGGTTGAAAAAGTGTTGCCCCGTGATGCGGCCAACACTGCTGGCCTGGCCCGTGAGCGTGACCAATACGCCCAATGGTGGGCATCGGCTGAGGGCTTGGCTTACTACAAGCTGCTGAAAGAAAAATTCAAGGCGCAAATCAAAATAGCTAGGTTATAATTTTTTTTACGGTGGCTGTAGCTCAGTTGGTAGAGTCCAGGATTGTGATTCCTGTTGTCGCGGGTTCGAGCCCCGTCAGCCACCCCAGTATTCATGCGCCCTAGCGACCTTTTTGGTGGCTGGGGCGTTTTGTTTTCTGATCCGATGTAAGGGCGGATGTGAGACTGACCATACTTATTGCGTGATGAAATGCTGTGATAGCCATTTCTTAAAGTGTGTCGCTGTTTCTATGTGCAATGCAAATTGTGGCTGGATGAAGTAGTAAGCCCTTAATCCAGACAAAGGTCGTTGACACGCGACCACGAGGTCGCCATTGCGGAGCTCGTTTGTGACCAAAACTGTGGGCATCAGTGAAACACCTAAACCGCATTGAGCTGCAGCCACTTGCATTGAAAATTGCTCATATTTAGGGCCTGCCATGGATTGGGCTGGGTCAAGTCCTTGAGCGTTAAACCACTGTCGCCATGCTTCTGGTCGAGTGGACTGTTGCAGCAATGGCATGCGTGAAATTTGGTCTGGTGTGAGAGGTCGGTTCCTCCTGAGCAGAGAAGGGCTGCACACCGGAATGACTTCTTCATCAAATAATTTTGTTGCCTCGGTGCCAGCCCACTGCAATACTTGTTCTGGTGTGCCTGCATAGATAGCGGCATCCATTCCTGAATCACTGAACATGAAAGCTCTCGTGCGTGTTTCTATATGGATGTGCGTGTTTGGAAACAACTGAGAGAAGTGAGGAAGACGAGGAACGAGCCATTTAGAGGCAAATGTGGGAACAGCTGCAATGGCTAGGTTGTTCCCTAGGCTATTTCCTCCCATGATGTCGAGCGTATCGCGTTCCAGTCCATGCAGGCGCTGAGATATGTTCTTGTAATAACGCGCGCCTGCTTGGGTGAGTTGCATCCCATGTCGATCTCTTTTGAAAAGAGCCACACCCAACTTTTCTTCTAACGAGGAGACTTGTCGTGACACCGCGCCTTGCGTCAAAGAAAGTTCTTGGGCGGCTTTGGTAAAGCTCGCATGTTTGGCTGCGGACTCAAAGCAGAGCAAGCCCTGAATAGATGGCAGTTGGCGGCGCATATGTTGTGAGAATTGGTTCAGTTATTACAAATCATCATATCTGAGTGCGAAATATTCGTTTGAGTATTTGGAATATCCCAAATGACAATGGTGCAACATCAGTTGATTTGAAAGTTACACATGAGCGCTAGCAGCAGTTTTTCTTGGTCAGATCCATTCATGCTTGACTTGCAATTGACGGACGAAGAACGGCAGGTCAAAGAAGCTGCCGCTTCGTATTGCCAAGAGCGCTTAGCGCCTCGCGTGCGAGAGGCCTTCCGTCACGAAAAAATGGACATCACTATTTTTAGGGAGATGGGTGAGTTGGGTTTGTTGGGTGCGACGATCCCTGAAACCTATGGCGGCGCTGGCTTGAACTATGTTTGCTACGGGCTTGTGGCGCGTGAGGTGGAGCGCGTGGATTCAGGTTACCGCTCCATGATGAGCGTGCAGTCTTCATTGGTGATGCTGCCCATCCACGAGTTTGGTTCGCAAGCACAAAAGCAAAAGTACTTGCCCAAGCTCGCCACAGGCGAGTGGATTGGTTGCTTTGGTTTGACCGAGCCCAACTATGGGTCAGACCCTGGCAGCATGATCACGCGCGCCAAGAAAGTTGCTGGCGGTTATTCGCTCTCTGGCGCCAAGATGTGGATTACCAACAGCCCCATTGCCGACGTGTTTGTGGTGTGGGCCAAGGACGATGCGGGAGCGATTCGCGGCTTTATTCTTGAAAAAGGCTGGAAGGGTTTGAGTGCTCCAGCCATTCACGGCAAAGTGGGTTTGCGCGCCTCCATCACTGGCGAGATCGTGATGGACGAGGTGTTTGTGCCAGAAGAATGTGCCTTTCCCGATGTGCGCGGTCTCAAAGGACCGTTCACTTGTTTGAATAGTGCTCGCTATGGCATAGCTTGGGGAGCATTGGGTGCGGCAGAAGATTGTTTTCAGCGGGCACGCCAATACGTGATGGATCGCCAACAGTTTGGTCGCCCTTTGGCTGCTAATCAGCTGATACAAAAGAAGTTGGCCGACATGCTGACCGAAATTTCATTGGGCTTGCAGGGCTGCTTGCGCTTGGGTCGTATGAAGGACGAGGGAACGGCCTCAGTTGACATCACCTCCATTTTGAAGCGCAACAGTTGCGGCAAGGCTTTGGACATTGCGCGTATGGCCCGCGACATGATGGGTGGCAACGGTATTTCGGATGAGTTTGGTGTGGCGCGTCACTTGGTGAACCTTGAGGTGGTCAACACCTACGAAGGCACGCACGATGTGCATGCGTTGATTTTGGGACGTGCCATCACGGGGATAGCGGCGTTTTCGAACTAATAATCACGTCAAATGATGTCAACAGTTTCGCAGCCCTCTATGCCAAGACCCTTAGCAGGCATTAAGGTTTTGGATTTGTCTAGAGTTCTGGCCGGACCTTGGGCGGGGCAGATGTTGGCGGATTATGGTGCCGATGTCATCAAAGTTGAGCGCCCAGGGGTGGGGGATGACACGCGCACATGGGGGCCGCCATGGTGGGGTGAGGGGAGTGGCAAAGTTGCCGCGTATTTCTTGTGCGCCAACCGTGGCAAACGATCTGTCGCCATTGATCTTTCGAGTGAGGATGGGGCCCGCCAAATTAGGCAACTCGCAGCGGATGCGGACGTCTTGATCGAAAACTACAAAGTTGGCCAACTTTCTAAATTTGGATTGGATGCGCCCACTTTGCGAGCGCTTAATCCGCGTCTTATTTACTGCTCCATCACCGGCTATGGTCAGCATGGACCACTTTCACAAAAAGCCGGCTACGACTTTGCGATTCAGGCAGAAGCGGGCCTCATGAGCATCACTGGGGAGAAAGATGGCGAGCCTCAAAAAGTGGGTGTTGCCGTGACCGACCTCATGACGGGGGTCTATGCAACAACGGCAATTCTTGCTGCACTGTATGAGAGAAATACAACGGGGCAGGGTCGCACGATTGATGCATCACTTTTTGATGTGCAAGTGGCCATGTTGGCCAATCAAGCGAGCAATGAATTGGTTGGTGGCACCCATCCCACGCGGATGGGCAATGCGCATCCAAACATCGTTCCGTATCAGGTGTTTGCGACACGTGATGGTCATATGGTGCTGGCCATCGGCAATGATGGTCAATTCGAACGCTTTTGTCGCGTCTTGGGTCATCCAGAAATCGCTACCCATGATTCATTTAAAACCAACCCAAGCCGCGTTAAAAATCGTCATGAACTTGTGGCTTTGATTTCAACATGGCTCACAAACCGCGCCACTGCTGATTGGCAAAAGTTACTAGACGAGGCTGGTGTGCCTTGCTCTGCGATCTTGGATGTAGAACAGGTCATGCAGCACCCTCATGTCTTGGCCCGTGGCATGCTGCTCAACGCTGACCATCACTTTTCGCCCCCCATGGTTGCCAATCCAATGTTGATGGATGGCTGTCGCATGACAGCAAATACCTCACCTCCCGCCCTGGGCTCGGGAGACTGTTGTTGGCTTGATTCTCAAAATGAGTGAGCCGCAGGGTAATCCATGATGATTTATTTGCCTCAAGTCATGCCGCCCAAACTGCTGATTGGCGAAGTTGACAATCAACTTTCTGAGCGGCTCAGGGTCATTGCTGAATTGGTCAGTCGCGCTGGACTTCCTACTGAAGTCACTCAGGATATTCGCCGCGCCAAGTGGCACAAACTGATGTTGAATCTGATTTGGAACCCCTTGTGCTCGATCACCCAGTCGTCACCGGGCTACATCGTCAAAAGTTCGCTGGCTGCAGAGATGGTGGGTTTGATGATGGCCGAAGGAAGTGCCGTGGCCCGCAGCGTGGGGTTAGATCTAAAGTCCGACCCGCAAGCCGAGTTGGCGCGTGTGCGTGACAACTTGTTGCAACAGCCTTCCATGCTTCAAGATGTGCGCGCGGGCCGTGCCATTGAATGCGATGCCATCATGAACGCCGTGGTGGAGATGGCGCATCTCACAGGCGTGCCAGTGCCGACGCTGAGGTCTGTAGCGGCGATGCTGGATGTTCTTAATTCCGGAATTGTTCGGCAAGGACAGGGTATCGGCTTTCAGTCACAGCCATAGACCCGTCAAGTTTGATTTGACTTGGTCGGATGGGCCTGGGTGTGTGCATGCACGGCGTAAAATCAGCCTTTTCGCGCTTTTATAAACATACCCATGCTTCAGATTACGCTCCCCGACGGTTCGCAACGTGAATTTCCAGGCCCCGTGACCGTGGCCGAGGTGGCTGCGTCGATTGGCGCTGGCTTGGCCAAGGCTGCTTTGGCTGGCAAGGTCGACGGCCAAGTGGTGGACACCAGCTACACCATGAGCAGCAATGCGAGCTTGGCCATCATCACCGCCAAAGACGCCGAGGGCTTGGAGGTGATTCGTCACTCCACGGCTCACTTGTTGGCCTATGCGGTGAAAGAGCTGTATCCAGAAGCACAAGTGACCATTGGTCCCGTCATCGACGACGGTTTCTTTTATGACTTCTCGTTCACCCGCGGCTTCACCCCCGAAGACTTAGGGGCCATCGAAAAGCGCATGACCGAGTTGGCCAACAAAGACGAGGCCGTGGTGCGTCGCGTGTTGCCGCGTGACGAGGCGGTGGCTTATTTCAAAGACATGGGCGAGCACTACAAGGCTGAGATCATTGCCAGCATTCCTGCCAATGAAGACGTCAGCCTTTATCGCGAAGGCGCCTTTGAAGACCTCTGCCGTGGCCCGCACGTGCCCAGCACCGGCAAGCTCAAGCATTTCAAACTCATGAAAGTCGCTGGCGCCTACTGGCGCGGTGACCACCGCAATGAAATGCTGCAACGCATCTACGGCACAGCATGGGCCAGCAAAGAGGATTTGCAGCTCTACCTCAAGCGCCTTGAGGAAGCCGAGAAGCGCGACCACCGCAAACTCGGCCGCGAACTCGATTTGTTCCATATCGACGAACACTCACCTGGCACCGTTTTCTGGCATCCCAAAGGCTGGACGGTTTGGCAAGAAGTTGAGCAATACATGCGTCGCGTTTACCGCGACAACGGCTATCAAGAGGTCAAGGGGCCTCAAATCTTGGACCAAGGCCTTTGGGAGAAAACCGGCCACTGGGATAAGTATCGCGAAAACATGTTTGTGACTGAGAGCGAGAAGCGCGACTTTGCGTTGAAGCCGATGAACTGTCCCGGCCACATCATCATCTTCAACCAAGGTATCAAGAGTTACCGCGATTTACCACTGCGTTTTGGCGAATTTGGCCAATGCCATCGGAATGAGCCCTCAGGCAGTTTGCACGGCATCATGCGGGTGCGTGCATTCACACAAGACGACGGACATATTTTTTGTACTGAGACTCAAATCCAAGCTGAAGTCATCGCTTTCACTACCTTGTTGCAAAAGGTTTATCGCGACTTCGGCTTCACCGACATCTTGTACCGGCTATCGACAAGGCCAGAAAAACGCATTGGTAGCGACGAAAGCTGGGACCGGGCTGAAGCCGCCTTGGCCGAAGGTTTGCGTGCCTCAGGCTGCGATTTTGAATACCTGCCAGGCGAGGGTGCTTTCTACGGCCCCAAGATCGAATACACCCTGAAAGACGCGATCGGTCGCGAATGGCAGTGCGGCACGATCCAGGTCGATCCGAACATGCCTGAGCGCTTAGATGCCGAATACGTGGGCGAAGACGGTGCCCGTCACCGCCCCATCATGCTGCACCGCGCGATCGTGGGCAGCTTGGAGCGTTTCATCGGAATTTTGATCGAACAGCATGCGGGCGCCTTGCCCACTTGGCTGGCACCCACCCAGGTGGCGGTGCTCAATATCACCGATTCCCAGGCCGAATATGCCCAAGAAGTTGCAAAAACGCTGCGAAATCAAGGGCTTAGTGTCGATTTAGACCTCCGCAATGAGAAAATCACGTATAAAATACGCGAGCATTCAATGCAAAAGCTTCCCTACATCTTGGTCGTAGGCGACAAAGAGAAGGAAGCTGGCGCCGTCGCAGTGCGCGCCCGAGGCAACCAAGACCTCGGTGTGATGTCCCTCGAAGCCTTCTGTCAAAAGATTGCTGCAGACATCTCTCTCAAAAGCTGATTTCATTGAGAAATTGCCAAGAGTTGTGCGTTGCACATCTGTGTCGGTTCATTTTTGTTTTTAAAGGATAGTCACCATCGCTACAGAATTTCGCGACCGCCGCCAGCGCGAGGAACGCAAACACCGCCTTAACCGGGAAATCATGGCCCCGGAAGTCCGCCTTTCAGGTCCTGACAACGAACCCCTCGGTATCGTGAGCTTGGCAGAAGCCTTGCGCATGGCTGGAGAGATTGACGTTGACCTGGTAGAAATTGCTGCTACGGCTGTGCCGCCGGTGTGCCGTTTGATGGACTACGGTAAGTTCAAGTACCAAGAGCAAAAGAAAGCTGCGGAAGCGAAATCCAAGCAAAAGGTCATCGAGGTCAAGGAAATCAAGTTCCGGCCCGGTACCGATGATGGTGACTACAACATCAAGATGCGCAACATCAAGCGCTTCTTGGATGACGGTGACAAATGCAAGATCACGCTGCGCTATCGTGGCCGCGAGATCACGCATCAAGAAATCGGTATGGCGCTGTTGCAGCGCATCCGTGATGAGTTGGCGGACCTGATCGTGGTTGAACAGTTCCCCAAGCTCGAAGGGCGTCAAATGATCATGATGATCGCGCCTGGTAAGAAGAAAACGGGTGGCGCCGCCAAACCCGCTGCAGAAGCCGCTTCGGCAGTCTCTGCATAAATTGGCAGCGCGGCGTGCTGCCGCGCTTTGAAGGTAAGCAAATTAGTGTCTCGGGGCTAACAAGACTGCACTTCCTTGTGCAGGCGCCTCACGAGCACAAATAAAAGGAGCATTCAATGCCCAAAATGAAGACCAAAAGCAGCGCTAAAAAGCGCTTCCGCGTTCGTCCAGGTGGTACCGTCAAACGCGGTCAAGCCTTCAAACGTCACATCTTGACCAAGAAGACGACCAAGAACAAGCGTCACCTCCGCGGCTCAGTGGCTGTGCATGAGACCAATATGGGTCACATGGCGCAAATGCTGCCCAAGTGCGGCCTGTAATTAACTGACGAACAAGGAGAAAAAATATGCCTCGCGTTAAACGTGGTGTTATGGCCCGTGCCCGTCACAAAAAAGTTCTGGCTTTAGCCAAAGGTTTCCGCGGCCGCCGCGGTAACGTCTTCCGCATCGCCAAACAAGCGGTGATGAAGGCCGGTCAATATGCTTACCGCGATCGCCGCACCAAAAAGCGCGTGTTCCGTCAGCTGTGGATCGCTCGTATCAATGCTGCCGCACGTCAGTGTGGAATGACCTACAGCCAATTTGCCAACGGTTTGAAAAAGGCTGCGATCGAAATCGACCGCAAAATGTTGGCTGACTTGGCCGTTCACGACATGGCTGCTTTCACCAGCATCGTGAATCAAGTCAAAGCCAAACTGGCTGCTTGATCGTCAAGGGTTAACCACCACCAAGCAAAGGGGTTGGGGCTACGCAGCTTCAATCCCTTTTTTGTTTTCTCATTCCCCATATTCTTATGAACGAGTTGGACTCTCTGGTCGCCAGTGCCAAGGCCCTGTTTGTGCAAAGCACCACGCCGGCTGATCTTGAAAACGCGAAAGCCCAGTTTTTGGGCAAGTCAGGTCGCATCACCGAGATGATGAAGGGCATGGCCGCTTTGAGCGTGGAAGAAAAGAAATCAACAGGTGCCTCCATCAACGTGGCCAAGCAAGCGATTGAGGCGGCGCTCACGGCTCGCCGCCAAGCCTTGGCCGATGCCGAACTCGAGACTCAACTCAAAGCCGAAGCCTTGGACGTGACCTTGCCCGGTCGTGCCCGCATGGCAGGCGGTTTGCATCCGGTCACGATCACGCTTGAACGTATCGAAGCCATCTTCGGCTCCATGGGTTTTGAAGTCGCACAAGGCCCAGAGATAGAAACCGACTGGTTCAACTTCACCGCGCTCAATACACCTCAAGACCATCCCGCTCGCTCCATGCACGACACCTTTTATGTGGAAGGTGGCAGCGACGAAGCGCCCTATTTGCTGCGCACACACACCAGCCCGATGCAAGTGCGTCACGCGGTGCAACACGTCAAGCGCTACCAAGCGCGTTTGGATGCCGGTCAAGGCATGCCCGAGATTCGCGTCATCGCCCCAGGCCGCACCTACCGTGTGGACAGCGATGCCACGCATTCGCCCATGTTCCACCAATGCGAAGGCTTGTGGATTGGCGAGAACGTGAGCTTCAAAGACCTCAAGGTGGTGATCACCGATTTCTGCCGCACCTATTTTGAGAGCGACGACTTGGTGCTGCGCTTTCGCCCTAGCTTCTTCCCTTTCACAGAGCCAAGCGCAGAGATTGATATCCAATTCCAAAGCGGCGCTTTGGCGGGGCGTTGGCTCGAAGTAGGCGGCTCAGGCCAAGTCCACCCGAATGTGGTGCGCAACATGGGTCTTGACCCTGAGCATTTCATCGGCTTTGCCTTTGGCATGGGCATGGACCGTTTCACCATGCTGCGTTACGGCGTGAACGACTTGCGCTTGTTCTTCGATGGCGACATTCGCTTCTTGAGCCAGTTCCAATAACTTCACGCACTCACGAGATTCATCATGCAATTTCCCGAATCCTGGTTGCGCGAATTCTGCAACCCCGCACTCACCACCCAAGAACTGGCCGATACCTTGACCATGGCGGGTTTGGAAGTGGAAGAACTCCAGCCCGTTGCGCCGCCTTTTACGGGCATTGTGGTGGGTGAAATCAAAGAAGCCGTGCAGCACCCAGACGCCGACCGCTTGCGTATTTGCCAAGTGGACGTGGGGCAGGGCGCCATGCTCAACATCGTGTGCGGCGCACCCAATGCACGTGTGGGCATCAAAATTCCATGCGCCATGGTGGGTGCTGAGTTGCCACCCGGTGAAGATGGCAAACCTTTCAAAATCAAAGTGGGCAAACTGCGCGGTGTGGAGAGCCAAGGCATGTTGTGCTCGGCCAAAGAACTCAAAATTGCAGATGACAACGGCGGCTTGCTCGAACTGCCCGCTGATGCACCCTTGGGTCAAAACATCCGCGCGTTCTTAAACCTCGACGACACCTTGATGACCTTGAAACTCACGCCCAACTTGGCGCACTGCCTGAGCGTGTATGGCATTGCTCGCGAGCTGTCAGCCCTCACAGGCGCACCGCTAAAGGCGCCTACTTTCCCAGCCGTGGCTGCAACCAATCAAGACATCTTGGCTGTGAAAATCAGTGCGCCTGATTTATGTGGCCGTTTTTCTGGCCGCGTGGTGCGTGGTGTCAACACCCAAGCGCAAACACCCGCATGGATGGTGAACCGTTTGGCCCGATGCGGTCAACGCAGTGTGAGCCCTTTGGTCGACATCTCTAACTACGTGATGTTCGAGCTGGGCCGTCCTTCTCACATCTTTGACCTCGACAAAATTCAAGGTGACTTGGATGTGCGTTGGGGCAAAGCGGGTGAACAACTCAAGCTTTTGAACGGCAACACGGTGACCGTGGACGACAAAGTGGGGGTCATTGCGGATGCTCATCAAGTCGAATCGCTTGCGGGCATCATGGGTGGCGACGCCACCGCGGTCAGCGACGCCACGCAAAACATTTACATCGAAGCCGCTTTCTGGTGGCCCACAGCCATTGCAGGCCGTTCACGCCGTTTTAACTTCAGTACCGACGCGGGCCACCGCTTTGAGCGAGGTGTTGATCCCGAATTGACGGTGGAGCACATCGAGCGCATCACCCAGTTGGTGTTGGATATTTGCGGCACGCCCAACACCACCGTTGGCCCCATCGATGACCAGCGCGTGAACATGCCTGTCGCCAAACCAGTCATGCTGCGCGTGGCACGTGCAGAGCAGGTTATTGGCATGCCGCTGACGCAACAACGCGTGACTGATGTTTTGCGCGGTTTGGGTTTACACCTGACAGAAGGCCTGGGGTTTGTCACCGTGCAACCCCCATCTTTTCGTTTCGATTTGCAAATCGAAGAAGACCTGATCGAAGAAGTCGCCCGCATGGTGGGTTACAACAACCTGCCCACCACGCCGCCTTTGGCGCCCATCACGGCCAGCGCTTGCCAAGAAGCACAACGCAGTCCACACGCCTTGCGCCACCATTTGGCTGCTTTGGGCTACCAAGAAACCATCAACTACAGCTTTGTGGATGAGCGTTGGGAACATGAATTGGCGGCCAATGCCAATCCCATCAAACTGCTCAACCCCATTGCCAGTCAAATGAGTGTGATGCGCTCTAGCTTGTTGGGCTCTTTGCTCCATGTGGTCAAGTTCAACGTCGATCGCAAAGCCTCACGCGTGCGTGTGTTTGAGTTGGGCCGCGTGTTTCACAAAGATGCGTCTGTGCACAACACAGACACCACCGTGCAAGGTTTCCATCAACCCATGCATGTGGCAGGCATGGCCTATGGCAGCGCGACACCTTTGCAATGGGGCAGCCAAGAGCAAGCTGCAGATTTCTTTGATGTGAAGGCGGATGTCCAAGCGTTGTTGGCCCCAGCGGTGCCAGAGTTTGAAGCTGCAGCGCATCCCGCCATGCACCCCGGCCGCTGCGCCAAAGTGTGGGTCAACGGTCAAGCCGTGGGCCATGTGGGTGAGTTGCACCCACGCTGGCGTCAAAGCTGGGAGCTGGCGCAAGCCCCTGTGATGTTTGAACTCTTGCTGGACGCGGTGTTGCAGCGCGATGTACCCAAGTCCAGCGGTGTGGCCAAGTTCCCTCACGTGGAACGCGACATTGCCGTTATCGTCAAAGACAGCGTCACACACGCCCAGTTGATGGCAGCTGTGCAGGCTGCTCAAACCCAAGGCTTGTTGCGCAACGCTGTTTTGTTTGACGTCTATCGTCCCAAGGCGGGCAGCACGGCCATGGCCATCGACGAAAAGAGTTTGGCTGTTCGCCTCACCCTCAACAGCGATGAAGCCACTTTGAACGACGCACAAATTGAAGCTGCGGTGCAAGCCGTGCTGGCAGAATTGGCTGTCCAAGTGTCTGCGCGTTTGCGCGCTTGATGTATTCACATTAAATTAGAGAAACGTATGGAACTTTCTTTTGAGAGCCTAGAAACGCCAGCGTTGACGAAAGCGCAGCTGGCTGATTTGTTATTCGAGCAAATTGGTTTGAACAAGCGTGAGTCCAAAGACATGATTGACGCCTTCTTTGACCTCATTGCGCAAAGTTTGGTCGACGGCACCGATGTGAAGATTTCCAGCTTTGGCAATTTTCAAATTCGCACCAAAGCACCTCGTCCAGGTCGCAATCCACGCACGGGTGAATCAATCCCCATTGAGGCCCGACGCGCAGTGACTTTTCATGCCAGTCACAAGCTCAAAGAACAGATTCAGGGTGAGAGTAATCCCAAAGTTGACAAGTGAATGAACAAGAGGCCCACCCGGCCTCTTTTTTTTGATAAAACTCTCAAGACATGCGATTCTGAGTGGTTCTTCGTGTAACCTCTGCGGTCCCGTTCACAAGCTACTGATTTTCATGGAGAAATCCATCCTTCCATCCATTCCAGCCAAGCGCTACTTCACCATTGGTGAGGTGAGCGAGTTGTGCGGCGTCAAGCCGCACGTGCTGCGCTATTGGGAGCAGGAATTCACGCAGTTGCGTCCCATGAAGCGTCGCGGCAATCGTCGCTATTACCAGCGCCATGAAGTGCTGATGATTCGCCGCATCCGTGACCTTTTGTATGACCAAGGTTTCACCATCACGGGTGCGCGCAACAAGTTGCAAGAGTTGGTGGGTTTAGACCGCGAAGCAAGGCGTGCAGGGGGTGAATTGAGTGATGCAGATTTCATCGATGATGCGGTCACCACGCACAACAATTTGCCAATGCTTGCCTTGAGCAGCGGTGATGAAGCGCTGCAAACGCTACGCAAAGAACTCTCACAAATTCGCGATCTGCTCTCTGAGCTGCACTGAGTCAGCGTATAATTTCCGCTTGATTCGGTGTGTGGCGCAGCCTGGTAGCGCACTTGCATGGGGTGCAAGGGGTCGAAGGTTCGAATCCTTTCACACCGACCAAGAATGACAAGGGTTAGCAATGTAATTTGCTAACCCTTTTGTCTTTTGTGGCCTAGCGCAAAGATGTTCAAACAATGTCGACTTGGTGCAGCCCAAACTTGCCCGTCTTTGCATCTGCAAAGTAGTGCTGCAATGTTTCTTTGACCGTGCGAAACGCAATCTCGTCCCACGGTATTTCATGCTCAGCAAACAAACGCGCTTCTTGCGTTTCATGGCCAGGCTCAAAGATGTTGCTGGTCAGCTGGGCACGGTAGAAAAAATGCACTTGGCCCACACGCGTGACGTTCATCAAGGCAAACAGCTCTTGCATTTCAAACTGCGCACCGGCTTCTTCCACAGTCTCTCGCGCCGCACCTTCAGCCACAGTTTCGTTGAGCTCCATGAAACCCGCTGGAAGCGTCCACTTGCCTAGGCGCGGCTCGATGTTGCGTTTGCACAGCAGCACTTGGTTGCCCCACACGGGCACCGTGCCCACCACGTTGAGCGGATTTTCGTAGTGGATGGTGTGGCAGGCGTTGCATACCGCCCGCTCACGCGTGTCGCCGTCATCTGGCACGCGGTAGGTCACCGCGCTGCCGCACGACTTGCAATGTTGAATCAGTTGGCGATGCAACATGGTGCTTGAATCGTTGGGTGTTTCAAGATGATTTGCCCACCAACTCGAAGTGCTCCACCACAGGGGGCTGAGCGAAGAAGGGGCCAACAATGGCACGCCAATCGGCGAAGGCGGGCGACTCGCGAAAGTCCACCATGTGGTTTTCCAGCGTGGTCCAGAAAATTTGCAAAATATAGCGCTCGGGTGTCTCGACGCCTCGGTTGATTTTGTAGCCCTCAAACCCTTTGGCTTTGGAGATCACGGTCTCCACGCCACGTTGGATGGCTTCGTCAAAAGCAGCTTGTTGGCCTGCATGAATACGGATGTCGGCGAGTTCGAGAATCATGGTGGATCTGTGATGAGTTGAAATTGTCCTTAAGTCTAACGTGACCGCGCGCAGCCGCTGGTCGTGTTCAGGATATCCTTCATGACTATGTCATGCCCACGCGCCAACACGCCTTCTTCTAGTTTGCCAGCGCCCTTGCTTTGGCCCATGGATTGGGCGCTGCCTAAGGGTGTGCACGCTGTATGCACCACGCGTGTGGGGGGGGTGTCCAAACCTCCATTTGATCACTTAAACCTAGGCGACCATGTAGGAGACGAACCGCAGGCAGTTGCCACCAACCGAGCCTTGCTGCAAGCGCAGCTAGGCGGCGCGCTGCCCGTGTTTTTAAAGCAGGTGCATGGTGTGGATGTGGCTCAGCTCACCGCTACCACACCACAAGCGGTCGTGGCCGATGCATGCATCACCCAACAGGCACACGTGGCCTGCACCATCATGGTGGCAGATTGCTTGCCGCTGTTGTTCACCGATGATGCGGGTCAAGTGGTGGCAGCTGCACATGCGGGTTGGCGTGGCTTGGCAGCTGGTGTGATCGAGCAAACAGTTTTGGCGCTGAGCAGCCAAGCGGGTGTGGATGCTTCGCAAGTGCGCGCTTGGCTGGGCCCATGCATTGGTCCAGATGCATTTGAGGTGGGAGACGATGTGCACCTGGCATTCACTGCAGCGGCTGACGCAAAGTCAATACAAGCACAGCGTTATTTCAAACCGCACCCCACGCACGCGGGCAAATGGTTGGCTGATCTTGCAGGCTTGGCGCGCCTTCGCTTGAATGCTTTGGGCGTCAGCGCGGTGGCGGGCAACAACAGCTCATCCGAGTGGTGCACCGTGCAGCAAAGCTCACGGCTCTTTTCGTACCGCCGCGACGGAGCGACTGGACGCTTCGCTGTGTGTATTTGGCGCGACTGAGTTTTCGTTCTCCACCGTCGTTTGTGTGCCAACTGCGGCAATGCTTTGCGCGCGCTCGGCGGCCTCTTTGGCCTTGATGGCACGACGCCTCGATGGAGCGCCCATGATGTAGCCCACCACGCCCATGGGCAGCAAGCCATAAAGTAAAAAAGTAACGACCGCGCCAAGCAAAGTACCCACTGGGCTCGTGGCTTCGGCGATGGCCATCATCAACGCCACATAAATCCATGCGATCAGGACCAAATACATCTAGGGGTTTTCTCTTGAGTTTGATTTTTGTCAGAAAAAAGAAGGCAATACACTGACATACTGGCGACAGTTAAAAACACAACAGCGACTGTATAGGAGTTAGCGATGGATCAGAATGCGGCCCTCAAGAGCCTAGGGGATAGCTGGCTCAAAGCCATGGCCTCATTTCAAAAAATTGGAACTTTAGACACCCAAGCACCTGCACTGAGCTTTCCCCCCGACAAGCTCGAAACCCTGCAAAAGCAATACATCGAAGAAGCCACCGCACTTTGGAACCAAAGTTTGCACGGCCACACCGAAGTGAAGGACCGCCGTTTCAAAGGCCAAGCATGGGCACAAAACCCCGTGGCCGCGTTCACTGCAGCGGCCTACTTGCTCAACACCCGCACCATGATGGCGCTCACGGAGGCTGCTGACACAGACCCCAAAACCAAAGCCCGCATTCAATTTGCCGTCGAGCAATGGGCCGCCGCCGCTGCCCCTAGCAACTATTTGGCACTCAACGCCGAGGCGCAGCAAAAAGCAATCGAAACCAAGGGTGAGAGTATTTCTAAAGGCATTCAAAACCTGTTGCATGACATGCAGCAAGGCCATGTGTCGATGACCGACGAGAGCTTGTTTGAGGTGGGCAAAAACGTCGCCACCACTGAAGGCAAGGTGGTGTTTGAAAATGCATTCTTCCAACTGCTCGAATACAAACCACTCACCGCCAAGGTGTACGAGCGTCCGATGTTGTTTGTGCCGCCTTGCATCAACAAGTTTTATATTTTGGACCTGCAACCCGAAAACTCCCTCATCCGTTATGCGGTCGCACAAGGCCACCGCACCTTCGTGGTGAGTTGGCGCAACCCCGACGAGAGCCTGCGCAACACCACGTGGGATAACTATGTGCAAGACGTCGCCATCCAAGCCATTCAGGTGGTTCAAGAAATTGGGGGCGTCTCACAAATCAATGCCTTGGGTTTTTGTGTGGGCGGCACCATTCTCTCCAACGCGCTTGCTGTGTTGGCGGCGCGTGGAGAAAATCCAGTAGCCAGCGCTACGTTGTTGACCACACTGATTGACTTCACCGACACCGGCGTATTGGATGTGTTCATCGATGAGGCCTTTGTCAAGTACCGAGAAGGCCAGTTTGCAGAAGGCGGGTTGATGAAGGGCAAGGACATGGCGTCGACCTTCAGCTTCTTGCGCCCCAACGATTTGGTGTGGAACTACGTGGTGGGCAACTACCTCAAAGGTGAAACACCGCCACCATTTGATTTGCTCTACTGGAACAGCGACTCCACCAATTTGCCAGGCCCCATGTATGCCTGGTATCTGCGCAACACCTACCTCGAAAACAACCTCATCAAGCCCGGCAAAACGACGGTGTGCGGCGAGAAGGTTGATCTGCGCCAAGTGGACATGCCTTTGTACATTTATGGCTCGCGTGAAGACCACATCGTGCCCATTGGCGGCGCCTACGCCAGCACGCAAGTGTTCCCCGGCAAAAAGCGTTTTGTGATGGGTGCTTCAGGTCACATCGCGGGCGTGATCAACCCGCCCGCAGCCAACAAGCGTTGCTTCTGGACTGGCAGCGAAACCAGCTTTCCCAAAGATGCAGAGCAATGGATAGCCAAAGCCAAAGAGCACGCAGGCAGCTGGTGGCCCGATTGGTCGGCATGGCTCAAGACCCATGCTGGCAAACAAATTGCAGCACCCAAGGCCTATGGCAAGGGAAAACACAAAGCGATTGAGGCCGCACCTGGCCGCTACGTCAAAGAACGCTCTAGCCACTAACTTTTCAAACTTTTCTTGGGAGATACATCAATGGAAGACATCGTCATTGTTTCAGCCGCGCGCACGGCAGTGGGCAAATTTGGGGGTTCACTCGCCAAAATTGCCGCGACTGAGCTGGGCTCTATCGTGATTCGCGAAGCTTTGGCACGCGCCAAGCTGGACCCTGGCATGGTGGGCGAAGTCATCATGGGCCAAGTGTTGGCTGCTGGCGCTGGCCAAAACCCAGCACGCCAAGCCTTGATGAAGTCGGGAATTCCTCACGCTGTACCTGCGCTCACCATCAATGCGGTGTGCGGCTCGGGTCTCAAAGCTGTCATGCTGGCTGCGCAAGCGGTGGCTTATGGCGACAGCGACATCGTGGTGGCCGGCGGTCAAGAAAACATGAGCGCCTCGGGCCATGTGTTGTTGGGCTCGCGCGATGGGCAACGCATGGGCAACTGGAACATGATTGACACCATGATCGTGGACGGCCTGTGGGACGTCTACAACCAGTACCACATGGGCATCACCGCCGAAAACGTGGCCAAAGAATTTCACATCACCCGCGACATGCAAGACGCCTTGGCCTTGGCCAGTCAACAAAAAGCATCGGCCGCGCAAGATGCAGGCAAGTTTGCAGACGAAATCGTGACGGTTCATATTCCCCAGCGCAAGGGTGACCCCATCGCTTTCCATGCCGACGAGTACGTCAACAAAAAAACCACCGCCGAAGCCTTGGCTGGTTTGCGCCCAGCGTTTGACAAAACCGGTTCTGTGACGGCAGGCAACGCATCAGGCATCAATGATGGCGCTGCGGCTGTGGTGGTGATGACGGCCAAAAAAGCTGCTGCCTTGGGCCTCACACCATTGGCGCGCATTGCCGCTTTTGGCACCAGCGGCTTGGATCCCAAAATCATGGGCATGGGCCCTGTATCTGCCTCGCGCAAAGCCTTGGAGCGTGCGGGCTGGAAAGCCTCTGATGTGGACTTGTTCGAACTCAACGAAGCCTTCGCCGCGCAAGCATGCGCTGTCAACCAACAGCTCGACATCGACCCAGCCAAGGTCAACGTCAATGGCGGCGCCATTGCCATTGGCCACCCCATCGGTGCATCCGGTTGCCGCATCTTGGTGACCTTGCTGCACGAAATGCAACGTACCCATGCCAAGAAGGGCTTGGCTGCTTTGTGTATCGGCGGCGGCATGGGCGTCTCGTTGGCGCTTGAGCGTTAATTCGCCCGCAGATCAATTCACACACTTCTTTCAGTAAAAACTCATAAACCAGGAGACAAAAAATGAGCCAAAAAGTAGCGTACGTCACAGGGGGCATGGGTGGTATCGGAACCGCGATTTGCCAACGCCTTCACAAAGAAGGCTTCAAAGTCATCGCAGGTTGTGGTCCAACGCGTGATTTTGTGAAGTGGTTGGACGAGCAAAAAGCTTTGGGTTACACCTTCTACGCATCTGTCGGCAACGTCGGCGATTGGGATTCAACGGTAGAGGCTTTCACCAAAGCCAAAGCTGAGCACGGACCGATTGACGTGTTGGTCAACAACGCTGGCATCACCAAGGACCGGATGTTTTTGAAGATGTCGCGCGAAGACTGGAGTGCAGTGATGAGCACCAACCTCGACTCCATGTTCAACGTGACCAAACAAGTCGTGCCCGATATGGTCGAGCGCGGCTGGGGCCGCATCATCAACATCTCGTCGGTGAACGGCGAAAAAGGCCAAGCGGGTCAAACCAACTACTCGGCGGCCAAAGCGGGTATGCACGGTTTCTCCATGGCTTTGGCCCAAGAATTGGCCACCAAGGGCGTGACTGTTAACACCGTCTCGCCTGGCTACATCGGCACCGACATGGTCAACGCCATTCGTCCAGACGTGTTGGAAAAGATTGTGGCTACCGTGCCAGTCAAGCGCTTGGGCAAGCCCAGCGAGATCGCCTCCATCATTGCGTGGATGGCCAGCGAAGATGGTGGCTACACCACGGGTGCTGACTTTGCTGTGAACGGTGGTTTGCACATGGGTTAACGCATCACGCGATGGGTGCTGTGTGCCCACATCCAAAGGCCGCAGATTCGTCTGCGGCCTTTTGTTTATTTGTGCGCTCAGTGTTAACCCGTCATGAAAATTTGATAAAGTACCAAACTAATAACAAATATGGCAAAAATGCCGGGGGATCATGGGCGATTACACCAATATGGCGGGTTACTACGATGTAATCATGACCTCTGGTTACTACGATTACGAAAAGATAGTGGACAGCCTTGTGGCCCACCACCCCCAGCGCAATGTCTTAGAAATTGGGTGTGGCACGGGTTTGATTTTGGAAGAGTTGGCCAAGCGCCAACCCAAGTTGCCGATTACTGGCATTGATTTGACTGCGCCCATGCTGTCGATTGCTCAGAAACGCTTGGCACCCTTTTCGACGGTGTCTTTGTCTCACCAAAACATCACCGAGTTGGCATTGGAACAAGAGCATGACTTGGCTTTTTCCTATGGCGGCGTGTGGTACTTTGTCATTGATGGCGAGAAAGAGCCATTCTTGGTGAGTCATATTTCAGACGCGCACGCCAACGAATTGGGGTTTGAGCATTTGGCCAAACACATGGCTTTGGGCGGCACCCTCTTGTTGGGTATCCAAGGACCCCACCACGACTACGAAACCGTCATCTCCAACGGCATGACCTATTCGCAAAAAATTGACCCCACCGACATAGGCTTTACCAAACACTATTACCTCCAAGACGGTGACCACACAGTCATGGACCAAACCGTGCGATACCGCACGTACAACTTTGCTGACGCGAAAGCCTTGATGGGCGCTTGTGGTTTTGAATACGTGCCTCGACAGGATGAGCACCAACTCTTTTTACAGTTCAAGAAAGTGAACTGATGGACACCGCAAAACCCAGCTTGTTTTTCATTGGCGTTGGCAACATGGGCAACCCCATGGCGGCCAACTTGGTGAAGGCGGGGTACGCCGTGACCGTGTTCGATGTGTCGCCTGGCAAGGCGGAGAACTTGTTGGCCTTGGGTGCCAATTGGGCAGCTAGTTTGGCCGAAGGCGCGGCACACGCCGATGTGGTGATGGCGTCATTGCCAGGACCTGTGCAAGTGCGCGAGGTGATGTTGGGCGAACAAGGCGTGTTGGCCCACATCCAAGCGGGCGCGACGGTGATCGACACCTCCACCAGTGCGGTGGCCTTGGTCCAGGAGTTGGTGGCCTTGGCTAAAACCAAAGGGGTGGATTTTTTAGAAGCCCCCGTCACTAACGCGGTGGACATGGCGGCACTGGGGCGCTTGTCCATTTTTGTGGGTGGTGACAAAGCTTGCTTTGAAAAGCACAAGCCCATCTTCGATGTGATTGGTGAAAAAATATTTCATGTAGGAGAGCCTGGCAACGGCGCCACCATCAAGCTACTGACCAACTTGTTGTGGTTTGTCAGCGCGGCGGCCATTGGTGAAGGTTTGATGTTGGGCGCAAAAGCCGGCATTCCGCTGCACACCGTGTGGGAAGCCATCAAGTCGAGCGCGGGCAACAGCTGGGTGGCCGAGCACGATGTGCCGTCCATCTTTGCAGGCCACTACGACCCGAGTTTCTCGCTGGCGCTGTGTTGCAAAGATTTGGGCTTGATCAACGGCATTGCCAAATCGCAAGGCTACGACTTGCCCATGGGCGGCTTGGCGCAACAGTTGTTTCAACAAGCCATGGCCACCTATGGCCCTGAAGCCGCCGAGCTGCATGTGGTGAAACTCTTAGAAGAGCGTGTGGGACACATGCTGCGCCCATGACCCATCAATCGCGTTTACTTGCTGAGGCCCATTTGCACATGCCGCAAGGCGTGGCTGAGAACTATCGCTATTGGGGCGAAAAAGACACGGTGTTCATCGCCAGTGCCAAGGGCTGCACGCTCACCGATGTGGATGGCAAAACCTATGTGGACTTTCGCTTAGGCTACGGCCCCATCATCTTGGGTTACCGCGACGAGCGGGTGGACAACGCGGTGATCGAGCAAATCACCCAGCGCGGCACGCTCTCTGGCTTCTCGACCGAGCTCGACACCACTGTGGTCAAGCAAGTCAAAGCCCTGTGTCCCAACATCGACAAAATGCGCTTTGCCAACTCAGGCACCGAGGCGGTCATGGGGGCGGTGCGTACCGCACGCGGCTATACCAAACGTGACCGCGTGGCGATTGTGGAAGGCTCCTTCCACGGCTTGTACGACGAGATGATGTGGAAGTCAGACATTGAGCGCTGGCAGCCAGGCAGCAACGTCTCACCACAAGTCATTCCATTTGGCGGTGGCATTCCTGAGCGAAGCCGCGAGCTGCTCAGCATCATCAGCCACAACGACTTTGAGGCCTTAGAAAATTTGTTTGCCACCCAAGGCGAGACCTTGGCCTGTGTGGTGATTGAGCCCATCATTGGCAACGCGGGCAGCGTGGCCGCCACCCAAGAATGGCTGCAACGCTTGCGCGATCTGTGCACGCAGCACGGCACGGTGCTGATCATTGATGAGGTGAAGTCTGGCTTTCGCGTAGCCAAGGGCGGGGCGCAAGAGTTGTATGGCATTCACGGCGACCTCACCACTTACGCCAAAGCCATGGGCAACGGCTACCCCGTCGCGGCCTTTGGCGGCAAAGCTGCAGTGATGGATGTGGTGGGCTCGCACTCAGGCGGTGTGGTGCATGGCGGCACGTACACGGCCAACTTGGTAGCACTCAGTGCTGCGCATGCGACCCTCAAAATTTTGACGGAGACCAACGCTCAGCAAACCATCAACCATGCAGGTGAACAAATTCAAGCCGTGCTGGGCCGTGTGTTCACTGCAGCAGGTTTAGCGCATGCCTTTGCAGGCCCGCCTGCCATGTTTGGCATTCACTTCAGCGCGACTGTGCCCACCAACTACCGCGATTGGCGTGTGACCAACAGCGATTTGTTCCGCAAGTTTGCGTGGGCCTTGATTGCGCGTGGTGTCATGCTCGAGCCCGACTCACGCGAGCCCTGGTTCATATGCGAAGCCCATCAGCACATGGACTTGGGTTGGTTGGAAGACGTGGCCACGCAGTCGATTCGCGAGGCACTCGCCAGCTAAGCCGCTCCCTGCGAGTGGGCCGGTGGAATTCAAAGCGCTGCAGAAGTCGGGATAATCGCTGCATGACTTTTCCCGATGCCTCGCTTTGGCGCACGTCCGTCGCCCCGATGATGGATTGGACCGACCGCCACTGCCGTTACTTCCACCGCCTGCTCAGCCGCAACACCTTGCTCTACACCGAGATGGTCACCACCGGTGCGCTGCGTCACGGCGATACGCAGCGGCATTTACGCTTCAACCCTGAAGAGCATCCCGTGGCGCTGCAATTGGGCGGCAGCGACGCGGCTGATTTGGCCCATGGCGCCAAGCTAGGCGAGCAGTGGGGCTACAACGAAATCAACCTCAACTGCGGCTGCCCATCCGACCGCGTGCAACGCGGCGCATTTGGCGCGTGTTTGATGAACGAGCCACACACCGTGGCCGATGGCGTGAAAGCCATGCTGGATGTGGTGGGCATTCCCGTGACGGTCAAACACCGCATTGGCATTGACCGCATCGAGCGCTACGATTTTGTGCGCGACTTTGTGGGTACGGTCAGCGACGCAGGCTGCAAGGTGTTCATCGTGCATGCACGCAACGCCTGGCTGGATGGTTTGAGCCCCAAACAAAACCGCGAAGTGCCGCCGTTGCGCTACGAGTTGGGCTACCAGCTGAAAAAAGATTTCCCAGGTTTGGTGATCGTGGTCAATGGCGGCATCACCAGCAACGCCCAAATGACCCATCACTTGCAGCATGTCGACGGTGTGATGCTGGGCCGTGAAGCCTATTACCGCCCTTGGTTGATGACCACATGGGATGCTGAGTTCTACAACGACCCGCACGAGATGCTCAGCCGCGAAGCGGTGGAGGAGGCCATGGTGGCGTACATGGAGCGTGCCTTTGTTGAAGACGGCTGCCCTTGGTATCCGATTGCGCGTCACATGCTGGGCCTCTACCACGGTGCGCGTGGCGCACGTTTGTGGCGACAGGTGTGGAGCAACCACAAGCTCAAGCCTTTGCCCCCGCGTGAGGTGCTCAAGCTTGCCCGCGAGGCTTTGGCCTTGGGTGCAGAAAGACCTGTGGATGCCCACTGAGGTCTTGCAGCTCAAAGCGAAGACGCGCATTGCGCTGGGCTTGATGTGGTTCATTCCCTTGCTTTGGACTGTCAATATGGTGGTGGCGCGCCAAGCGCCTGGTGTGGTCTCGCCCCACGTCTTGGCCTTGGGTCGTTGGGCGATCGCTGGTTTGATTTTGGCTTTTGTGAGTCGCCAAGAGCTTTGGCAGCACCGCCACACCTTGCGCACGCAGAGGTGGCGCTACATCGCTTTGGGTGCTTGCGGCATGTGGATTTGCGGTGCGTGGGTGTACTTGGCGGGCCAGACCACGGTGGCCATGAACATCTCCCTGATCTATGCCTCATCCCCCGTGATGATCGCGCTGGGGTCGGTGTTGTGGCTGGGCGAGCGATTTTCCAAGCGCCAAGCGTTCGGTGTCATGCTCGCTCTGATGGGCGTGGTGCATGTGGTGGTGAGGGGGGAATGGCAGCACTTGTCACAGGTGCAGTTGGTGCCAGGGGATTTGTGGATCGTGGCTGCTTCGATCGCTTGGGCAGCGTATGCCTTGTTGCAAAAACGTTGGCCGACCGCCATGAGCGCCACCGCGCAACTGGCGGCTATTTGCTGGGGTGGCGTGGTGGTGCTGCTGCCCTTTGCCGCATGGGAGCTGTTGCAGGCGGACACCCCCACCGTTGGCCAGCATGCGCTGCTGATGATGGTGTTTGTGGCCTTGTTGCCTGGCGTGGGGGCTTATTGGATTTATGGCTGGACACAAAAAATCTTAGGTGCCAGCCGCGTGGCGATGACGCTTTATCTGGGGCCCCTCTACACCGCCGTCATCGGCTGGTGGGTGCTGGGCGAGCCGCTGGGGTTGCACCACTTGGCGGGAGGGCTTTTGATATTGTCAGGCGTCGCTTTGGTCCTCGCCGTCAAACAGCCCGCCGCCAAGCTGGCTTAGATCGCTGCTGCTAAGCCGTTGGCAAAGTGCTCGGTCATGCGCTGCGCCGCCAAAGCGGCGTCACGGGATTGCAAAGCGTCCACGATCGCTTGGTGCTCTTTGAGCGACTCTTCTAGGCGGCCACTCTTCAACAAAGAGTTGTGGCGGTTGAGCTTCATCACCTTGCGCAGGTCTGCCACCATTTGGTTGCGCCAGCGGTTGTTGGCAATTTCTAGCAAGCGCATGTGAAATCGCTCGTTGACTTCAAAGAACTTTTCGCGCTCAGCCACGTGCGCTGTCAACTCGGCATGCAGGGCTTGCAGGTCTTGCAGTTGTTCGTCCGTGGCCTCAGTGGCCACCACTGATGCCGCGTCTGACTCCAACAAAGAGAGCAGGTGGTACACATCGCGCTGGTCTTTCTCGTTGACTTCGGTCACATAGGCGCCGCGTCGCACCTTCATGGTCACCAAGCCCTCAGCAGCCAGCACCTTGAGGGCTTCTCGCATGGGGGTGCGGCTGATGCCGTACGCCTCGGCCAGTCGCATCTCGTCAATCCAACTGCCGGGCTCTAGCTCAGCCGCAAAAATGCGCTGGCGAAGCAGTTCTGCAACTTCTTCATACAAGGCACGAGGGGTGAGGGTGACGGCAACCATGGCGTGATTGTAAGCCTGTAGAGTATTTTGAATCAATAATTATGAATGATATGATCGGTGGCATGATGAAACGCTAGGCTAAGCTTGGTTTTCTTTGATTGCCACATACCCCCTTGAAGAGTGATTTGCCATGAGTCAAAAGCCGACCGAATCCAAAACTGCCGATGCGCATGCTTGGCCTGAATTTGCCTCTAGCAGCCACGATGCGTGGCTGCGAGCTGCCGCCAAATCCGCCCCAGGGGGAGACGTCAATGCCTTGAACTGGAAGACTTTGGATGGCATCAGCGTCAAGCCGCTCTACACCGCCGAAGACATCCAGCACCTGCCTTATGCCAACACCCTGCCAGGTTTTGAGCCCTATGTGCGCGGCCCCCAAGCCACCATGTATGCGGTGCGTCCTTGGACCATTCGCCAATATGCGGGCTTTTCAACCGCTGAAGAGTCCAATGCTTTTTATCGCAAGGCGCTGGCCGCAGGCGGTCAGGGCGTGTCGGTGGCTTTTGATTTGGCCACCCACCGTGGCTACGACTCGGACCATCCCCGTGTGACGGGTGACGTGGGCAAGGCCGGTGTGGCGATTGACTCGGTGGAAGACATGAAGATTTTGTTCAACGAGATTCCGTTGGACAAGGTGTCGGTGTCCATGACCATGAACGGCGCGGTGTTGCCCGTGTTGGCCGGCTACGTGGTGGCGGCTGAAGAGCAGGGGGTGAACCAAGCGTTGCTGAGCGGCACGATTCAAAACGACATCCTCAAAGAGTTCATGGTGCGCAACACCTACATCTACCCGCCCGAGCCGTCGATGAAGATCATTGGCGACATCATTGGCTACACCGCCCAGCACATGCCCAAGTTCAACTCGATCTCGATTTCGGGCTACCACATGCAAGAAGCGGGGGCCAACCAAGCCCTGGAGTTGGCCTTCACCCTGGCCGACGGCAAAGAGTATGTGAAGACCGCCATCGCTTCTGGTTTGGACGTGGACGCCTTCGCCGGTCGCTTGTCGTTCTTTTGGGCGGTGGGCATGAACTTCTACCTCGAGATTGCCAAGATGCGCGCTGCCCGTTTGCTGTGGTGCCGCATCATGAAGGGCTTTGACGCCAAGAACCCCAAGAGCTTGATGCTGCGCACGCACAGCCAAACCTCGGGCTGGTCGCTCACCGAGCAAGACCCCTACAACAACGTGGTGCGCACCACCATCGAGGCGATGGCTGCGGTGTTTGGTGGCACCCAGTCGCTGCACACCAACTCGTTTGACGAGGCGATTGCTTTGCCCACCGAGTTCAGTTCGCGCATTGCCCGCAACACGCAACTCATCATTCAAGAAGAAACCCACATCACCAACGTGATCGACCCTTGGGCGGGTTCTTACATGATGGAGTCGCTGACCCAAGAGATGGCCGACAAAGCCTGGGCCATCATCGAAGAAGTTGAGGCCATGGGTGGCATGACCAAGGCCGTGGGCAGCGGTTGGGCCAAGTTGAAGATCGAAGCGGCCGCCGCAGAAAAGCAAGCGCGCATCGACTCTGGCAAGGACGTCATCGTGGGCGTGAACAAATACAAGCTGGCCAAAGAAGACCCGATCGAGACCTTGTCGATTGACAACGTGCGCGTGCGTGACGGTCAGATTGAGCGTCTGCAAAAAATCAAAGCCACGCGCGACAGCGCAGCTGTGCAAGCTGCGTTGGACGCGCTCACAGCCTCTGCCGCCAACGGCGCGGGCAATTTGCTCGATTTGTCCATCCAGGCGATGCGCCTGCGCGCCACGGTGGGCGAGGTGAGCGACGCGCTCGAAAAGGTGTTTGGCCGCCACCGCGCCGACCCGCAAAAAGTCACAGGCGTGTATGCCGCCGCCTACGATGACGGCGAGAACGTGGGAGACACCATGGAATACTGGAATGCACTCAAAGCAGACATTGCCGAGTTCGCCGAGCAACAAGGCCGCCGTCCTCGTGTGATGATTTCTAAGCTGGGCCAAGACGGGCACGACCGAGGTGCCAAAGTGGTGGCCACCGCGTTTGCCGATCTCGGCTACGACGTGGACATGGGCCCCCTGTTCCAAACGCCCGAAGAGTGCGCACGACAAGCGATTGAAAACGACGTCCATGCCGTGGGCGTGTCTACCCTCGCAGCGGGCCACAAAACCTTGGTGCCCGCCATCATTGCCGAGCTTCACCGCCAAGGTGCTGACGACATCATCGTGTTCGTGGGCGGCGTGATTCCGCGTCAAGACTATGACTTTCTCTACGAAGCGGGCGTCAAGGGCATTTATGGCCCAGGCACCCCGATTCCGGTCAGTGCCAAAGACGTGTTGGAACAAATCAAAAAGGCGCTGGGGTGAAGCCATTGCTGTTGCTGGAGGGTCTGTTGCACGGCGACTCGGCTGTGCAGCGCCGCGCCATGGCCAAAGCCATCACGCTGCTGGAGTCCACTCGAGACGACCACCGCGCGCTGGCGGACGAGTTGCTGACCGCCCTGTTGCCGCACACGGGTAACTCATTTCGGTTGGGGATCAGTGGCGTGCCGGGCGTGGGCAAGTCCACCTTCATTGAGGCGCTGGGCTTGCACCTGATTGGGCTCGGCCACCGCGTGGCGGTGCTGACCATTGACCCTTCCAGCACGGTTTCGGGTGGGTCGATTCTGGGTGACAAAACCCGCATGGAGTTGCTGAGCGTGAATGAACGCGCCTACATCCGACCCAGCCCGTCCAGCGGCACCTTGGGGGGCGTGGCCGAAAAAACCCGCGAGTCCATGTTGGTGTGCGAAGCCTCGGGCTACGACGTGGTGATTGTCGAAACCGTAGGCGTAGGCCAAAGTGAAACAGCGGTAGCCAACATGACAGACATGTTCGTGCTCATGCAATTGCCCAATGCGGGCGATGACTTGCAGGCCATCAAAAAAGGGGTGATGGAACTTGCCGATTTGGTGGTCATCAACAAAGCCGACATCGATGCCAATGCCGCCATGCGCGCGCAGCTGCAAATCACCAGCGCCTTGCAGCTTTTAGGCATGCACGGTGGCGCGGGTCATGCGCATCGCAACACCGAGGTGTGGCACCCTCAGGTGGTGCAACTCAGCGCATTGCTCAACCAAGGGGTGGACGCATTTTGGTCGAAGGTAGGTGACTTTCAAACCTTGCAACAACACACGGCTCGAGCTTCGCAGCGCCGCCAACAGCAAGCCCTGTCTTGGATGTGGGAGCGCATCGACGCGGGCTTGAAACAAAACTTCCGTACCCAGCCGCGTGTGCAAACGCTGCTGCCCCAACTCAGCCAACAAGTCGCATCGGGCCAACTGGCCGCATCGACGGCAGCCCGTCAACTGCTCAGCGCCTATCAAGCGCAGGGCTAATTTGAAATTTTCTTGGAGAAAAGAGCGCATGCAAGACATCAACGAACAACTAGAGCTCAAGCGCGCAGCAGCCCGCTTGGGTGGCGGCCAAAAGCGCATTGATGCACAGCACGCCAAAGGCAAGCTGACGGCCCGCGAGCGCATCGAGGTGCTGCTTGACGAAGGCACCTTCGAAGAGTGGGACATGTTTGTCGAGCACCGCTGCACCGACTTTGGCATGCAAGACAACAAGATTCCTGGTGACGGTGTGGTCACCGGCTACGGCATGATCAATGGCCGCTTGGTGTTTGTCTTCAGCCAAGACTTCACCGTTTACGGCGGCGCTTTGTCTGAAACGCATGCCGAGAAGATTTGCAAAATCATGGACCAAGCCATGAAGGTCGGCGCGCCCGTGATCGGCCTCAACGACTCAGGCGGCGCGCGCATTCAAGAAGGCGTGGCTTCGCTCGGTGGTTATGCCGACGTGTTCCAGCGCAACGTCATGGCTTCAGGCGTGGTGCCCCAGATCAGCATGATCATGGGCCCCTCAGCCGGTGGCGCGGTGTATTCACCCGCTTTGACTGACTTCATCTTCATGGTCAAAGACACGTCCTACATGTTCGTCACCGGCCCCGAAGTCGTCAAGACGGTGACGCACGAAGAAGTCACCGCTGAAGAGCTAGGCGGCGCTTTGACCCACACCACCAAGAGCGGTGTCGCCGACATGGCATTTGAAAACGATGTGGAGGCGCTGTTGATGTTGCGCCGTCTGTACAACTACTTGCCCCTGAACAACCGCGAAAAAGCGCCTGTGCGTGCCAGCGGCGACCCCACCAGTCGCATGGACATGAGCCTGGATACCTTGGTGCCAGAGAACCCCAACAAAGCCTATGACATGAAAGAACTCATTGTCAAAACCGTGGACGATGGCGACTTCTTTGAGCTGCAACCCGACTACGCCAAGAACATTCTGATTGGCTTTGCGCGCATGGAAGGTCAAACCGTGGGCATCGTGGCCAACCAACCTTTGGTCCTGGCCGGTTGCTTGGACATCAAGAGCTCGATCAAGGCGGCCCGCTTTGTGCGTTTTTGCGATGCCTTCAATATTCCCGTCATCACCTTTGTGGACGTGCCAGGTTTCATGCCCGGCACCAGCCAAGAATATGGCGGCATCATCAAGCATGGTGCCAAGTTGCTGTATGCCTACGCCGAGTGCACGGTGCCCAAAATCACCGTCATCACCCGCAAAGCCTACGGCGGCGCGTATGACGTGATGGCTTCTAAGCACTTGCGCGGCGATGTGAACTTTGCCTGGCCCAACGCCGAAATCGCGGTCATGGGTGCCAAAGGCGCGGTGGAAATCATCTTCCGCGAAGACAAGGGCGACCCCGAAAAACTCGCGGCCAAAGAGGCCGAATACAAAGCCCGTTTTGCCAACCCCTTTGTGGCGGGTGCACGCGGCTTCATTGACGACGTGATTCAACCGCACGAAACCCGCAAGCGCATCTGCCGCTCGCTGGTCATGCTCAAAGACAAAAAGTTGGACAACCCCTGGCGCAAGCACGGCAACATTCCTCTATAACCCACCCCCGAAGCGCCTTTGGCGTTTCCCGCAAAGAATTGTTTGATGGAGATCGTCCATGTTTAAAAAAATCCTGATTGCCAACCGTGGCGAAATCGCTTGCCGCGTCATCGCCACTGCTCACAAAATGGGCATCAAAACCGTGGCCGTTTATTCTGAAGCCGACAAAGAAGCACGCCATGTGCAACTGGCCGATGAAGCGGTGTTGATTGGCCCTGCGTCCTCGCGCGAGTCTTACTTGGTGGCCGACAAAATCATTGCCGCCGCCAAAGCCACAGGTGCGCAGGCCATTCACCCGGGCTACGGCTTTTTGAGCGAGAACGCCGAGTTCTCAAAGCGTTGCGAAGACGAGGGCATTGCTTTCATTGGTCCACGCCACTTCTCGATTGCCGCCATGGGCGACAAGATCGAGTCCAAAAAGCTGGCGGGCGCTGCGGGCGTGAACTGTATTCCGGGCGTCAACGACGCGATTGAAACCGCTGAAAAAGCAGTGCAAATCGCCCAGGGCATTGGCTACCCCGTGATGATCAAAGCCTCTGCAGGCGGCGGCGGCAAGGGCCTGCGCGTGGCCTTCAACGACAAAGAGGCTTTTGAAGGCTTTACCTCTTGCCGCAACGAAGCGCGCAACAGCTTTGGCGATGACCGTGTATTCATTGAAAAATTTGTCGAAGAGCCGCGCCACATCGAAATTCAAGTTTTGGGCGACAGCCACGGCAACGTGATTTATTTGAACGAGCGCGAATGCTCGATCCAGCGCCGTCACCAAAAGGTGATTGAAGAAGCGCCGTCACCTTTCATCAGCGAGGCCACCCGCAAAGCCATGGGCGAGCAAGCGGTGCAACTGGCCAAGGCGGTGAAATACCAGAGCGCGGGCACGGTGGAGTTTGTGGTCGGCAAAGACCAAAGCTTTTACTTTCTGGAGATGAACACCCGCTTGCAGGTGGAGCATCCGGTGACCGAAGCCATCACTGGCCTTGATTTGGTCGAGCTGATGATCCGCGTGGCTGCAGGCGAGAAACTGCCGATTGAACAAAAAGACGTGCAGTGCAACGGCTGGGCCATCGAATGCCGCATCAATGCCGAAGACCCGTTCCGCAAATTTTTGCCCTCCACTGGCCGTTTGGTGCGTTTTCAAACCCCTAAGCAAACCATGTTCCAAGGCAATACCGCTGATTTATTCGGGGTGCGTGTGGACACGGGGGTGCAAGACGGCGGTGAGATTCCGATGTTCTACGACTCGATGATCGCCAAGCTCATCGTGCACGGCAAAGACCGCTTGGATGCGATTGCCAAAATGCGCGAAGCTTTGAATGGTTTTGTCATTCGCGGCATCAGCTCCAACATCCCGTTCCAAGCCGCCTTGTTGGCTCATCCTCGTTTTGTGTCGGGCGACTTCAACACCGGCTTCATCGCTGAGCAATATGGCCAGGGTTTTCGAGCCGAAGATGTGCCGCACGAAGACCACGACTTCTTGGCTGCCTTGGCCGCGTTTGTGCGCCGCAAGTCACGCGAACGCGCAGCAGGTTTGAGCGGTCAGTTGCCAGGCTTTGATGTACAAATTGGTCAACACTATGCCGTGGTCGAACTCGGCCAAGGCGGCAACAACCGATATGTGCAGGTTCATGTGGCTGAATTGGCAGGTAAACATGGTGAAGCGCACATCACCATCGCAGGCAAGTCCTACGCCATCCAGAGTCAATCGCGCTTGAACGACATTTGCATTCAAGGCACTTGCAATGGCAAGCCTTTCACAGCGCAAGTGGAGCGCGGTACTTTGAAAAACCCCTTGGTCTTACAAGTGCAGCACAACGGCACGCGCATCGATGCTTTGGTGATGTCGCCCCGTATGGCGGAATTGCACAAACTCATGCCATTCAAAGCGCCACCAGATTTGAGTCGCTTTGTGTTGTCGCCCATGCCGGGTTTGTTGGTGGATGTGGCGGTCAGCGTTGGCCAAAAGGTGCAAGCGGGCGAACGTGTGGCGGTGATCGAAGCCATGAAGATGGAGAACGTGTTGTTTGCGGCAGCAGATGGCGTGGTCAAAAAAGTGGTGGCTGCCAAAGGCGAATCACTCACGGTGGACCAAATGATTGTGGAGTTCGAATAAATGAAACACATGACGCGACCTTTTAAAGTGCTGGGTGTCCAACAAATCGCCATCGGTGGCACGGACAAGGAACGTTTGAAAAAACTTTGGGTAGATATGTTGGGCCTCGAAGTCACGGGCACGTTTCAAAGTGAACGTGAAAACGTGGACGAAGACATCTGTGCCATTGGCGTTGGCCATTTCAAAGTCGAAGTCGATTTGATGCAACCCATGGACATCGACAAAAAGCCAGCGGTGCACACCACGCCCTTGAACCATATTGGCCTGTGGATCGATGACTTGCCCAGTGCAGTGACTTGGCTGACTGCGCAAGGTGTGCGCTTTGCACCGGGTGGCATCCGCAAGGGGGCCGCAGGTTTTGACATCACGTTTTTGCACCCCAAGGCGAACGATGAGTTCCCAATCGGTGGAGAAGGTGTGTTGGTTGAGTTGGTGCAAGCCCCTGCGCAGGTGGTGCAGGCTTTTTCAGCTTTGGCTGCTTCCCACGCTTCCCACGCTTAGCACGAGCTAGGCGCGGCTGGCACCATCTGCGTCAGGCGTGCATCGACACGCGCTTGGACAGCACATAGGCCAACAAAGAGGCAGAGGTTGCCACCAAAGCGCACAACCAAAAGTGCGTCACTTGGCCATTGGGAGACCTTTGCAGCAACATGCCGCCCACCCAAGCGGCAGCGCCCATCGAGAAAGACTGCACCGCACCGTTGAGCGACATGAAGGTACCCCGAAATTTTGGATTGGCCGCTGAGGTGAGCAAGGCCATGCCTGGAATCATGCGGGCGTTCATGGCAAAGAACAGGGAGGTCGATACCAGCAGAACAAAGGGCAGGGGCATCGGCTCAAGCAAGGTCGTCAACACCATAGGAATGATGGAGAACAACACCGCACGCTGAAAGGTCTCGCGTTTGCCCACCCGGTCGGTGACGCCACCTACCCAGCGTCCGCTGAAGAAGGTCACCGCACCGCCACAAAAGTAAAGCCACGGAATTTCGTTTGGCGCCATGATTTGGTTGTTTTGCAAATACAGCGTGATGTACGGAATGATGGTGAAGGCGGCGAACATCATGCTGGCTGACAAAAGCAAGGCCATGCGTTGGTTGGGCTCACCCAGCACTTGGCCCATGGCGTGCAGCACGTGTTTGTCTTTGGCGTGGGCCACATGTGCGTCTAGCCGGGGCACGCTGAAGTAGGCCAGCGCTCCCACAGCCAAACACATGACGCCTATGCCAAAGAAGGCTGAATGCCAGCCCCAGAGGTTGGCAAACAACAAGCCCGCAGGTACACCAGCCACGGTGGCTAGCGAAAAGGACGTCATGACAATCCCCGTCGCACGGCCGCGGCGCTCAAACGGCACCACATCACCAATGATGGTTTGGGTCATGGCGGACAGCACGCCTCCAAAAAAGCCTGATGCAATACGAGCAGCCATCAGCCAGCCATAGGTAGGCGCAATGCCACAAGCCACCGTGGTGAGGGCAAACAATACATACAACGTGAGCAGCAAATGCTTGCGATCAAAGCGGTCGATGAAGGTGGTGGCAAACAAGCCAGACAAGCCAGCAGCCACCGTGTAGGCCGAGACCAACAAACCAAACTCAGCAAAGCTGATGTCAAACAGGATGGTGAGCTGGGGCCCCAGCGGCATCATGATCACGAAGTCCACGAGGTGTGTGAACTGAATGCCAGCAAGCGACAAAAGAAGCAGAAATTCTCTGCGTGCGGTGAGGGGTGGGTGCATAGAAATTGGGAAATTGGCGCTGATGCGCAGAGGGTGCCCCTCATTGGCAGACGTGCCGTTAAACCTTTGGGGTTTGTCGGGCTTTGGCCTTGGCCAGTGCTGCCTCGATGATCGCACGTTTGCGTTGCACCTCGGGCGCGTGCTCTGTGCCTTTGGTGTGGGCAGGTAAGTCAGCCAGCTTTTGAACGGCTTTGGCCGCTAGGCGTTCGTCGTGTTCTGCGGCTTCACGCGTCAGGCGTGTGCTGCGCGCCTCGTAGCGTTGGCGGGCCAAGTCTGCCAGTTCTTGCGGCCATGAGGCCCAGCCGCTGAGTGCGATGTCGATGGGCTCTAGCGAAATGCAGTCGACGGGGCATGCTGGAATGCACAGCTCGCAGCCCGTGCAATAGGGCTCCACCACGGTGTGCATGCGCTTGTTGGCCCCGACGATGGCGTCCGTTGGGCAGGCCGCAATGCACAGCGTGCAGCCGATGCACCACGCCTCGTCAATGATGGCAATGGTGCGCGGGCCTTCTAAGCCGTTGTCAGGGTTCAGCGGGATGACTGGCTTGCCGGTGAGGGTGGCCAAACGTTCAACGCCCTCCGAGCCCCCCGGCGGGCACTGGTTGATGTCGGCCTCGCCTTGGGCAATGGCTTGGGCATAACGCTGACAGTCTAGGTAGCCACAGCGCGTGCATTGCGTTTGTGGCAGGGCATTGTTGATCTGTTCGATCAGATTCACTTTGGCGCAGCAGGTGCTTTTTTGGCGACGCGCTTGGCAACTGCCTTTTTGGCTGCGGGTGCGGCTTTTTTCATGACAGGGGCTGCTTTTTTGGCTGCGACTTGAGCTCGTGCTGCAACGCGCCCTGAAGTCTTTGAGCCTTGTGCTTGGCTGTTGGCCAAGATGAAACTTTTGACATGTGGGTACACCACATCACGCCAGCGACGGCCACTGAAAATACCGTAGTGGCCAGCGCCTTTGGCTTCAAGATGGTGCTGCGCTTGGCGCACAACGCCGCTGCACAACTTGTGGGCTGCTTCGGTTTGGCCAGAACCAGAAATGTCGTCAAGCTCGCCCTCCACTGTCAGCAAGGCGGTGGTGCGAATGTCTTGTGGACGCACCAGCTCGAGTTGGCCTTCAGGGTTTTTGACTTCCCAAGTGCCGCGCACCAGTTTGAACTCTTGAAACACCGTGGTGATGGTTTCGAGGTAGTAATCGGCATCCATGTCGAGCACGGCGTTGTACTCGTCATAAAAATCGCGGTGCGAATCGATGCTGGAGTTGTCGCCCTTGATCAGGTCTTTGAAGTAGTCGTAATGGCTTTTTAAGTGGCGGTCAGGGTTCATCGCCACAAAGCCGGTGTGCTGCAAGAAGCCCGGGTACACGCGACGGCCTGCCCCTGGAAAGTTGTCTGGCACGCGGTAGATGACGTTGTTTTCAAACCAGCTGAAGCTCTTGTTCATGGCCAAGTTGTTCACTGCAGTGGGCGACTTGGTCGCGTCAATGGGGCCACCCATCATGGTCATGGTCAGCGGGGTCTTTTCGCCACGGCTGGCCATCAATGACACCGCAGCCAACACCGGCACGGTAGGCTGGCACACGCTCATCACATGGCAATTGCCGTATTTGCCTTGCAGGTGGCGGATGAACTCTTGTACGTAGTTCACATAGTCGTCGAGGTGAAACTCCCCTTCGCTCAAGGGCACCAAGCGTGCGTTTTTCCAGTCGGTGATGTAGACCTTGTGGTCTTTGAGCATGGTGCGCACAGTGTCACGCAACAAGGTGGCGTAGTGGCCCGACAGGGGTGCCACGATGAGCACAGCAGGTTGGCCTTTGATTTTTTCAAGTGTGTCGTTGTCGTCCGTGAACCGTTTGAAACGGCGCAACTCGCAAAATGGCTTGTCAATTTCAACACGTTCGTGGATGGCAATTTCATTGCCTTCTGCTTGCACAACATTGATGCCAAATTGTGGCTTTTCGTAATCCTTGCCCAAGCGGTAGAGCAGGTCGTAGCCCGCCGAGACCCGCTGCGCCATCGGGTTTTGACCGAGGGGCGAGTTGTGCTGCCCATAGAGTTTGGAGGCGGCTTGCGCAAAGTCTGCGAACGGCTCCATGAGGCTGCGTTGGGTTTCGAAGATTTGGTAGAGCATGATTTATTCTCAAAAATGTTGCGAGTCAATATAGCAGCAGTCTGTGTAACAAAAATGGAGTCTGCTCACCAATTGCCACTACATCACTTTTGCAATGGCTTGGCACACATAGTCAATGTTCTTGCTGTTCAAGGCCGCCACGCACATGCGACCTGTGTCGGTGCCGTAGACGCCAAACTCAGAGCGCAGGCGCACCATTTGGTCTTTGCTCAAACCTGAGTAGCTGAACATGCCGATTTGGGTGGTGATGAAGCTCATGTCTTGCTGCACGCCAGCGGCTTTGAGGCCGTCCACCAGCGTTTGGCGCATGGCTTTGATGCGCACCCGCATCTCGCCCAGTTCTTTTTCCCACAAAGCGCGCAGCTCTGGGTTGTTCAACACGGCAGCGACCACCGCACCGCCGTGGATGGGTGGGTTGGAGTAGTTGGTGCGAATCACGATTTTGAGTTGTGACAACACGCGGCTGCACTCTTCTTTGTCCGCGCACAACACGCTCAAGGCGCCCACACGCTCCCCGTACAAGCTGAAGCTCTTGGAAAACGAGGTGGACACAAAGAAGCACAGGCCAGCGGCCACAAACTTTTGAATCACAGCGCCGTCTTCGGCAATGCCGTGGCCAAAGCCTTGGTAGGCCATGTCTAAGAAGGCGGTGAGCTGGTTGGCTTTGACTGCCGCCACCACTTGGTCCCACTGCGCGGCCGTGATGTCGTAGCCGGTGGGGTTGTGGCAGCACGCGTGCAACACCACGATGGTGCCCGCCGCAGCGGCGTTGATCGATGCGAGCATGCCGTCAAAGTTCACCCCGCGTTTTTCAGCGTCATAGTAGGCGTAGGTGTCTACCTTGAAGCCGGCGTTGGTGAACAAAGCGCGGTGGTTCTCCCAGCTGGGGTCGGAAATCAACACGGTGGCGTTGGGGCTAAGGCGCTTCAAAAAGTCAGCACCAATTTTCAAGCCACCGGTGCCGCCAATGCCTTGGACTGTGGCCACGCGGCCAGAGGTGACAGCTTGTGAGTCAGCGCCAAAGACCAAGCCTTTGACCGCGGCGTCATACGCCACGATCCCGTCGATGGGCAGGTAGCCGCGCGCAGTGGGGGTGGCCATCATGGTTTTTTCAGCAGCTTGCACGCATTGCAGCAGGGGGAGTTTGCCGTTGTCGTCGAAGTACACACCCACACCGAGGTTGACCTTGTTGGGGTTGGTGTCGGCATTGAATTGCTCGTTGAGGCCCAAGATGGGGTCGCGGGGTGCCATTTCGACAGCGGTAAACATTGACATCGTCAGTCCTTGATCACGGATAAAGAGAGGGGGTTCGGTAAACAGGTGCAGTCTGCGGTAGGCTTGCATGTTCGGCATGAATTTTAAGGGTCAACCCTGAGTTTTTTGAGGGCCGCACATTTTTTTCGAGCTATACAGTTTTCACCACCATGTCTGACACCACAGAAACATTTGTTGACGCGAAGCACGCCATCGCGGTCAGCGCTCCCACCAAAGGGCAACAAGATGCGCCCTTAGGTTCGCCCTTAGATGCGCCAAAAGGTGTTTTTGTCAGCTATCCCGGCTCACCTTTTGAGCTGTATCAGCCTTATCCACCTGCGGGCGACCAGCCCACGGCGATTGCCCAGTTGGTGGAAGGGGTGAATGACGGCGAGGTGTTTCAAACGCTGTTGGGTGTGACGGGCTCGGGCAAAACCTTCACCATGGCCAATGTGATTGCCCAGTTGGGGCGACCTGCCATCATTTTTGCGCCCAACAAAACCTTGGCTGCGCAGCTCTACAGCGAGTTTCGTGAATTCTTTCCCAACAACGCGGTGGAATATTTCGTCAGCTACTACGACTACTACCAGCCCGAGGCTTATGTGCCGCAGCGCGATTTGTTCATCGAAAAAGACAGCGCCATCAACGAGCACATTGAACAAATGCGCTTGAGTTGCACCAAAAGCATTTTGGAGCGCCGTGATGTCATCGTCATCGCGTCGGTCTCGGCCATCTACGGCATTGGTGAGCCCGAGAGCTACCACCAGATGATCATGACGCTGCGCACTGGCGACAAAGTAGGGCAGCGCGACGCCATTGCTCAGCTGGTGCGCATGCAGTACGAGCGCAATGACCAAGATTTTTCACGCGGTAAATTTCGCGTGCGCGGTGACACCATTGATGTGTTTCCTGCGGAGCACTCCGAGCTGGCCATTCGCATTGAGCTGTTTGACGACGAGATAGAAAGTCTGCAGCTGTTTGACCCCCTCACGGGCCGCATTCGACAAAAAATTCCGCGCTTCACCATTTACCCATCGAGTCACTACGTCACACCGCGTGACCGCGTGTTGGCAGCGGTGGAGACCATCAAGGTGGAGTTGGCTGAGCGCTTGAAAGAGTTGGTGGGCATGAACAAGTTGGTGGAAGCCCAGCGCCTAGAGCAACGCACGCGCTTTGACTTGGAAATGCTCAGTGAGGTGGGCCACTGCAAAGGCATTGAAAACTACACCCGCCACCTGTCGGGTGCACCCGTGGGAGCGCCGCCCAGCACCTTGACCGACTACATGCCCAAAGACGCGGTGATGTTTTTAGACGAAAGCCACGTCATGATGGGTCAGCTCGGTGGCATGTACAACGGCGACCGCGCGCGCAAAACCACGCTGGTGGACTATGGCTTTCGCCTGCCCAGCGCTCTGGACAACCGCCCGCTCAAGCTCGACGAATTTGAAAAACGCATGCGCCAAGTGGTGTTTGTCTCGGCTACGCCGGCTGACTACGAAAAGACCCACGCCAGCAAAGTGGTGGAGCAGTTGGTGCGTCCGACGGGCTTGGTTGATCCCATGGTGGAGGTGCGCCCCGCCACCCATCAAGTGGACGATGTGTTGCAAGAAATTCGCATCCGTGTGGAACTCAACGAACGCGTGCTGATCACTACACTCACCAAGCGCATGGCCGAGCAGCTGACGGATTACCTGACCGACAACGGTGTGAAAGTGCGCTACATCCACAGCGATGTGGACACGGTTGAGCGCGTAGAGATTTTGCGCGACTTGCGCTTAGGCGCCTTCGATGTGTTGGTGGGCATTAACTTGCTGCGCGAAGGTATTGACTTGCCAGAGGTGTCATTGGTCGCCATTTTGGATGCCGACAAAGAAGGTTTCTTGCGCTCCGAGCGCAGCTTGATTCAAACCATCGGTCGCGCAGCCCGCAACCTGAGTGGCAAAGCTATTTTGTATGCCGACCGCATGACCGAGTCGATGAAAAAAGCCATTGGCGAAACTGAGCGTCGCCGCACCAAGCAGATCGCACACAACCTAGAAATGGGCATCACGCCGCGTGGCGTGTTCAAACAAGTACGCGATTTGATCGACGGCGTCTACAGCGAAAAGGCAGGCAAAGAGGCGCAAGATCGCGAGTTACAGCGCGCCGCCATCGAAGATATGAGCGAGCGTGATGTGGCCAAAGAAATCAAACGCTTAGAAAAGCTGATGATGGAACACGCCCGCAACCTTGAGTTTGAAAACGCCGCGCGGGTGCGCGACCAGTTGGCCACTTTGCGCGAACAAGCTTTTGGTGGTGCAGGGCACGACAATGTGGCTGTGATGGCGCTAAAGCCTTGAGCTCACAAGGCTTTGCAAACGAGTACCCGACCAAATTCGTAGGGTTTAGGTTATACTTGACTTAATTAGTCGACAAAGCCCAACCACCTAGGAGCTTGCCATGCGTCTCACCACCAAAGGCCGTTTTGCGGTCACCGCCATGATTGATCTGGCGCTGCGTCAAAACAGCGGCCCCGTCACTTTGGCAGCCATCAGCCAACGGCAACAAATTTCGCTGTCCTACCTTGAGCAACTCTTTGGCAAGCTACGCCGTCACGACCTGGTGGAATCCACCCGTGGCCCTGGTGGTGGTTATTCGCTTGGCCGCAAAGCAACGGACATCACTGTTGCCGACATCATTTTGTCGGTGGATGAGCCCATTGACGCCACCCATTGCGGTGGCAAAGAAAACTGTTTGGGTGAGACCGGTCGGTGCATGACGCACGAGTTGTGGGCTTCGCTGAACCAGCGCATGGTTGAGTTTTTGGACTCAGTCACATTGCAAAAATTGGTGGATGAGCAAATCGCCAAAGGCGTGGAAATTGAAAACAAGCCAACCCTCAAGCGCGCCATTCAGCCCATGCCAATCGCCAAACCCATCCGCGTCAACGCCCCCAACTCGGTGTTCGCCTTGGGCAATGCCTTTGCTAAAAACTAAGCCACGTTTCTTCTATCTGGATTGAGCCATCATGGACATGACACCGCATTTCCCCATTTATCTCGACTACGCTTCGACTAACCCATGTGACCCACGCGTGGTGGATGCCATGATTCCTTGGTTGCGCGAGCACTTTGGTAACCCGGCATCACGCAGCCACGCCTGGGGTTGGGAAGCTGAAGCAGCGGTTGAAAAAGCCCGCGAAGATGTGGCTGCTTTGATTGGCGCTGACCCACGCGAAATTGTCTGGACTTCGGGGGCGACCGAGTCCAACAACCTCGCCATCAAAGGCGCGGCGCATTTCTACAAGTCCAAAGGCAAGCACCTCATCACAGTCAAGACCGAGCACAAGGCTGTGCTCGACAGCATGCGTGAGCTCGAGCGTCAAGGCTTTGACGTGACTTACCTTGACGTGCAAGAAGACGGCTTGCTGAGCATGGATGCGCTCAAAGCGGCGATTCGACCCGACACCACGCTGATCAGTGTGATGCATGTGAACAACGAAATTGGCGTGATCCAAGACATCGCTGGCATCGGCGCGATGTGCCGTGAAAAAGGCATCATTTTCCATGTGGACGCCGCTCAGTCCACCGGTAAAGTGGAGATCGACATGGCCACTTTGCCAGTTGACTTGATGAGCTTGGCTTCCCACAAAACTTACGGCCCCAAGGGCATTGGTGCTTTGTATGTGCGTCGCAAACCCCGCGTTCGCTTAGAAGCGCAAATGCACGGGGGCGGCCACGAGCGCGGCATGCGCAGCGGTAGCCTTCCGACTCACCAATGCGTGGGGATGGGCGAAGCTTTCCGCATTGCCAAAGAAGACATGGCCAAAGATTTGGCCAAGGCCAAGGCCTTGCAAAAGCGTTTGCTTGACGGCCTCAAAGACATGGAGCAAGTCTTCATCAACGGTAACATGGAGCACCGTGTGCCGCACAACCTCAACATCAGCTTCAACTATGTGGAAGGTGAGTCACTCATCATGGGCATCAAGGGCTTGGCGGTGTCGTCGGGCTCAGCCTGTACCTCGGCCAGCTTGGAGCCCAGCTATGTGTTGCGCGCCCTGGGCCGCAGCGACGAGTTGGCGCACAGCAGCTTGCGCATGACAATTGGCCGCTTCTCGACCGAAGAAGAAATTGACTACGCGATTGAAACGATTCGTCTCAACGTAGGCAAACTGCGTGACTTAAGCCCCTTGTGGGACATGTACAAAGAAGGCATTGATCTCTCAACAATTCAATGGGCCGCGCACTAAATAAAGGAAACACACCATGGCATATTCTGAAAAAGTCATCGACCACTACGAAAACCCCCGCAATGTAGGTGCCTTTGACAAGGGCGACGACTCTGTGGGCACCGGCATGGTGGGTGCGCCCGCGTGCGGCGATGTGATGAAGTTGCAAATCAAGGTCAACCCTGTGACGGGCGTGATCGAAGATGCGCGTTTCAAAACCTATGGCTGTGGCTCTGCCATTGCCTCGTCGTCTCTGGTGACCGAATGGGTCAAGGGCAAAACTCTGGACCAAGCAGCGGCCTTGAAAAACAGCGAAATTGCTGAAGAGCTGGCGCTGCCGCCTGTGAAAATTCATTGCTCCATCTTGGCCGAAGACGCCATCAAGGCGGCAGTGGAAGATTACAAAAAGAAACACGCGGCGTAAAACACACCATGGCGATCACACTGACTGAAGCCGCGGCACGACACGTGACCCGCTACCTTGCCAAACGCGGCAAGGGTGTAGGCGTGCGTTTGGGTGTCAAGACCACTGGCTGCTCTGGTTTGGCTTACAAGCTTGAGTATGTGGACGACCAAGAACCAGAAGACGTGATCTTTGAAGATCACGGGGTGAAGGTGCTGATCGACCCCAAAAGCTTGGCTTATATCGACGGCACGCAACTCGATTTCGTGCGCGAAGGCCTGAACGAGGGCTTCAAGTTTTTGAACCCTAACGAACGCGACCGTTGCGGTTGTGGCGAATCGTTCCGTATCTAAATCTCATTAGCTCAAAGCGAGGCGCATCGTGAATGAACCGGCTCAGCCGCTGTCGGCGCAGCTAGCGGCCAGTGACTTTGAGCTCTTTCGTGTGCCCATGCAGTTTGCCCAAGACCGCGCCCAACTCGATGCGCGTTGGAAACACCTTCAGCGTGAAGCTCACCCCGACAAATTTGCATCGCAAGGTGCAGCCGCTCAGCGCGTGGCTATGCAATGGTCGGTGCGTATCAACGAGGCCTACCAGCGATTGAAAGATCCGATGCGTCGCGCAGCGTATTTGTGCGAGCTCGGCGGCGCACCCATTCAAGCTGAGAACAACACCGCCATGCCCGCTGCATTTTTGATGCAGCATATGGAGTGGCGCGAGGCCATGGAAGATGCTGCTGATGTGGCTGCTCTCGAAGACTTGATGCACGATGTGCAACAAGCCCACACCACCGCTTTGCAGCAATGCGCTGATCTCATTGACTCCGCTCACGACCTCTCCGCCGCCGCGCAGCAGGTGAGAGGGTTGATGTTCATCGAAAAGTTTTTGCGCGATATCGAAACTCGAATGGACCATCTAGACGCTTCTTGAAGGCGACAATACACACCTATGGCGTTGTTACAAATTTCAGAACCTGGCCAAGCGCCTGACCCACACCAGCGACGCATTGCGGTGGGCATTGACTTAGGCACCACCCACTCGCTCGTGGCCTCTATGCGCAACGGCTTTGCCGAGTGCTTGCCAGATGCCGAGGGCCATGTCATCTTGCCTTCGGCGGTGCGATACCTTGACAACGATGGTCGGCAAATTGGTCGTGCCGCTTTGGCGTCGCAAGCCGACGATCCGCAAAACACACTGGTGTCGGTCAAGCGTTTCATGGGGCGTGGCGTGGCTGACATTACCAACCGTGACCAGCTGCCCTATGTGTTCGTCGACAAGCCCGGCATGTTGGCCATCCAAACCCGTGCGGGTGAAAAGTCACCTGTTGAGGTGAGCGCTGAAATTTTGGCCACCTTGCGCTTTCGCGCCGAAGACACCTTCAACGACGATGTGTACGGCGCAGTCATCACTGTGCCCGCCTACTTTGACGATGCCCAACGCCAAGCCACCAAAGATGCAGCGCAACTCGCAGGCATCCATGTGCTGCGGCTCATCAATGAACCCACCGCTGCTGCCATCGCTTATGGCTTAGACCAAGGCAGCGAAGGTGTGTATGCCGTCTATGACCTGGGCGGTGGCACGTTTGACATCTCTATTCTTCGTTTGTCTCGGGGAGTGTTTGAGGTGCTGGCGACGGGGGGAGATTCCGCTTTAGGGGGTGATGACTACGACCGCGCTTTGGTTGACTGGGTGCAAACACAAACAGGCTGTGTGATCGCCACACCTGCTGATAAATCAAATGTGCTGGTGTCGGCCCGCACCTGCAAAGAGGCATTGTCTGCTGCTGATCACGTCACTTTTTCTGTGATTTTGTCGAGTGGTGCTTTGAGCCACACTGTCTCACGCGCCGACTTTGAAGCCGCCACCGCCCCTTTGACCCAACGCACCTTGTCCGCAGTGCGCAAAGCGTTGCGCGATACCAAGCTAAGCAAGGAAGACATACAGGGCGTGGTCATGGTCGGCGGCTCTACCCGCATGCCGCAAGTGCAACAAGCGATCGCTGATTTGTTCAACTGCCCCCCGTTGAACAACCTCAACCCAGACGAAGTGGTCGCTCTTGGTGCTGCGATTCAAGCCAATCAATTGGCGGGCAACAACCCCGATGGCGATTTGCTCTTGCTCGATGTGATTCCTTTGTCGCTTGGTATTGAAACCATGGGCGGTTTGGTAGAGCGCATCGTGCCTCGCAATCAAACCATTCCAACTGCCATGGCGCAAGACTTCACCACCTACCAAGATGGCCAAACCGCCTTGGCCTTACACGTGGTGCAAGGCGAGCGTGACTTGGTGGCAGACTGCCGCAGCTTGGCCCGCTTTGAGCTGCGTGGCATTCCACCCATGGCCGCAGGCGCTGCACGCATTCGTGTGACGTTCACGGTCGATGCAGATGGCATGCTGAGCGTGGACGCGCAAGAGCAAATCAGTGGCGTCACAGCCAACATCATTGTCAAGCCCTCGTATGGTTTATCGGACGACCAAATTGCGACCATGCTCCAAGACAGTTTCAAGACCGCTGAGCAAGACATCAAGGCCCGTGCTTTGGTCGAGGCTCGGGTAGATGCGGATCGCATGTGGTTGGCCACGCAAAGTGCATTGCAAGTGGATGGAGATTTGCTATCAGCCCAAGACCGTGCCCGCATCGACGGCTTGATGATGGCCACGCTAGAAGCCAAAAAGCTCGAGGATGCAGCCGCCATCGAAGTAATCACCGAAGCTCTGGCCAAAGGCACAGAAGCCTTTGCCGCCCACCGCATGAACCGAGGCATTCAACATGCCTTGGCCGGACAAAACATCGAGAACCTCTAAATGCCAGTCATCAAAATTTTGCCTCATGCCGAACTCTGCCCTCAGGGCGCCGAGCTTCAAGCTGTAGCCGGTAGCACCATTTGCGAAGTGCTGTTGGAAAATCACATCAACATCGAACACGCGTGCGACATGAGCTGCGCCTGTACCACCTGCCACGTCATCGTGCGCGAGGGCTTCAAGTCTCTCAACGAGGCCGATGAAAACGAAGACGACTTGCTCGACCGCGCTTGGGGCTTGGAGCCCAATTCACGTTTGAGCTGCCAAGCCATTGTGGCGCAACACAACTTAGTGGTCGAAATTCCCAAGTACACCATCAACCACGCCAAAGAAAATCACTGACCATGCGCCAGATTTTTCTAGACACTGAAACCACGGGCCTCTCGGCTGAAGGCGGAGATCGCGTCATTGAAATTGGTTGTGTCGAGCTGCTGCATCGCAAGCTCACGGGCAACAACCTGCATTTTTACTTGAACCCAGAGCGTGACAGCCATGAAGAAGCCTTGCGCGTCCACGGCATCTCCAATGAGTTTTTGAAAGACAAACCAAAGTTCGCTGAGGTCATGGCGCAATTTTTGGACTACATCCAGGGCGCTGAAGTTCTGATCCACAACGCCCCGTTTGATGTGGGATTTTTGAACAAAGAGCTTGAGCTGCAAGGTCGCCCACGATTTCACACTTTTGTGGATGGCATCACCGACACCTTGGTGATGGCCAAAGAAATGTTCCCAGGTAAACGCAACTCGCTCGATTCCTTGTGCGACCGTTTAGAGGTGGACAACTCAGGGCGCACCTTGCACGGCGCCTTGCTTGATGCCGAATTGTTGGCTGATGTGTACATCAACATGACCCGCGGCCAAGATGCCTTGCTCATGGAAGTAAAGAGCAACGACCTGCAAACCCTCAGCGCTGCGCGTGTAGATCTCAGCACCTATCAGCTACCCGTGATAGCTGCCAATGAGCAAGAGTTGGCCCAACATGCCGATGTGCTAGCGCAGTTGGACAAATCCAGCGCTGGCAAGGCGGTGTGGCTAAATCTTGATCAATCTGTGGCATAATTTGCGTCTTTCCGGAGACGGGATATCGGTAAAAATGGGCGATTAGCTCAGGGGTAGAGCACCACATTCACACTGTGGGGGTCGCAAGTTCGAAACTTGCATCGCCCACCATTTTTGCCAAACCTTAAAGATATCAACCACTTAGGTTGTTTTCAGAATTAACTTTTTAAGAGTTCGACATATGCTTCCCTAGGAAGCATTTTTTTCGCCTGTCCCCAGATGCTTTCTTTTTGACGCTTCCACTGTAATTAGCCCATATTTCCATTAAAATGGAAATATGGAAGACAAATACGTGATCAAAGCCTTGGCTGCATTGGCGCAGCCAAATCGGCTGCATATTTTTCGCTCACTGGTTGTCAAGGGCAACGATGGTTTGACGCCTGCACGCATCGCTGAAGCCTTGGGCATGCCAGCCAACACACTTTCATTTCATTTGAAAGAGCTGATGAATGCCGATCTGATCACTCAAGAGCGCAGTGGCCGTCACTTGATTTACCGAGCCCAGTACGACCGAATGAATGCCGTGTTGTCGTATTTGTCCCAAAACTGTTGTCAAGGGGAGGTCTGTGAAGTCAGCCCTGAAGAAGTTTGTAAAACCTGTTGATTCTTGGAAACCAAAATGACTGAAACAAAACCATTGAACGTACTTTTTCTGTGCACCCACAACTCAGCCCGCAGCATTTTGGCTGAAGCCTTGCTGAACCATTTAGGCAATGGCAAATTCAAAGCCTTTTCAGCTGGGAGCAGCCCTAGGGACAATCAAAAACCAAATCCTATGGCTATTGACGCATTGAATAAAGCGGGAATTTCAACGGATGGCTTAGCAAGCAAAAACTGGGATGTCTTTGCTGCACCTGATGCGCCACACATGGATTTGGTCATCACTGTTTGCGACAACGCGGCAGGCGAAGTCTGTCCTTATTGGCCTGGCCAGCCTGCAACTGCGCATTGGGGCTACGCAGACCCTTCGGAGACGGTTGGTACCGATGAACAAAAGCAAGAAGCGTTCAAGCAAACGCTGTATCAAATCAAAAGACGCCTTGAACTTTTCAATAGTCTGCCGGTCAGCAGCCTCAGCAAGATGGTTTTGCAAAATACAGCGCGAGATCTGGCGACCCAATGAGCCATTGGAGAAGGTATTTTGCAGAGCTAGTGGGGACTGCAGCTTTGTTGTGTGCAGTGATTGGTTCGGGCATCATGGCAGAGCAGTTGGCTAATGGAAATACAGCCGTTGCACTTCTAGCCAACACACTTGCCACAGTCTTTGCGCTTTTTGTGTTGATCGAAACGATTGGGCCTATCAGTGGCGCCCACTTCAATCCAGTTGTTTCGATGGTCATGGCGTATCGCAAAGATTTAGCGCGTCATCATTTGATGGGCTATGTGGTGGCTCAACTCATAGGCGCCGCCTTGGGCGCTTGGGTCGCTCATGCGATGTTTGATCTTGAAATACTGCAATGGTCTACAAAAGCCAGAACAGGACCAGCGCAGTGGTTTGCTGAAGCAGTGGCGACTGGCGGCTTGCTGTTCGTTATCTTGCGCTCTCCTGAAGGGAGGGCTTCATCCATGGTTGCTTGCTACATTGGTGCCGCATATTGGTTCACTGCCAGCACATCTTTTGCCAATCCAGCCGCTGCCTTTGGGCGTATGTTCAGCAATACGTTTGCGGGGATAGCACCTTTTGACGTGCCAGCTTTTGTAGTTGCCCAGATACTGGGTGGTGCTTTAGGTCTGGCATTGCATCAGGCCTTTGTTCATTCAGATCAGCACAAGTCTTAGGCTGTGTAAGGTGAAACGGTCATGGCCATTGGTCGCGAGTTTGGGTGTGACGCAAACAGTCGCTTGGGCTTCTAGTTATTACTTGCCCGCGATTCTTGCGGATCCAATCTCTCTGACTTTACACATTGACGTTGCTGATGTTTATCTGGCATTTTCAATGGCGCTTGTCGTCTCCGCTGTGTTTGGTCCCATGTTTGGAAAAGCCATCGACACTTGGAGCAGGCATAGCGTGTTGCCAGTCTCGAATGTGTTGTTTGCAGCAGGACTTGCACTTCTAGGATTTGCAAATAGTGAGCGAGAGCTGTACCTCGCTTGGTTTGTGATTGGTGTGGGGATGGCCGGCGGTCTGTACGAGTCGGCGTTTTCAACCTTGGTTCGAATTTTCGGACAAGATGCAAGGCCAGCCATCACGGGCATCACGCTGATCGCAGGTTTTGCAAGCACGGTTGGCTGGCCATTGAGTGGATGGGTGCTTAGTTATTGGGGTTGGCGAGAGGCTTGTTGGACATGGGCACTTTTGCACTTGTTGCTCGCCTTGCCCCTGAATTTGGCAATTGGCTGGCTATCCGCTGTCAAGCCTTCGGCGATGTCTGATGCGCGCGAAACTTTTGAGTCCAAACCGAGCACGCGCCTTGAACCATCATCTGAAGAAAAAGCGCCCACATGGAGACAGGTGCTTCTTTTGTCTTTTGTGTTTTCGGCCACTTGGTTTACAAGCACGGCGATGGCATCACATTGGCCCAGAATGCTTGAAGCCACTGGCGTGAGTTTGCTGGGTGCGATTGCCATTGGCGCCATCATTGGACCAGCTCAAGTGATTGCAAGAATTTTAGAGTTTGGGCTATTGCGCCAAATGCACCCCTTGTTTTCAGCCCGTCTGGCTGCAATGGCGCATCCTTTAGGCGCGCTCATGATGTTTTTTTTCGGTCCACTCGTCGCGCCAGTTTTTGCTTTTTTGCATGGCGCTGGCAACGGCGTTTTGACCATCGCCAAAGGAACGTTGCCGCTTGCCCTGTTTGGCGCTAACGGCTATGGCTATAGGCAAGGCTGGATCATGTTTCCTGCCCGAATCAGCTCAGCATTTGCGCCATGGATTTTTGGCCTGGCGTTAACCCACTGGGGAGCCGCTGCACTCGGACTTACTTTTGCACTGGGGGCTTTATCAGTGCTGGCGCTGTACGCAATTGATTCCAGATAAGTCCATTCCAGTCAGAGAGATGAAAAGGTTCATATGGTTACGTTGATTGATCAATTACCAAATGTGGATGAAGGTTGTTTCCAAATTCCGCAGCACAACTTGTTGGTGCCCATGCAGGGGACCACCCATCCGCCCAGAATTTTGATGTTGTATGGTTCTTTACGAGAACGCTCATACAGCAAGCTTTTGACGTTAGAAGCTGCAAGGTTGCTCGATGCCATGGGTGCAGAAGTGAAGGTGTTTGATCCCTTGGGTCTGCCGCAACCCGATGCGGCACCTGAGTCACATCCCAAGGTCAAAGAGCTACGAGAGTTGGCTGCATGGTCTGAAGGCATGGTGTGGTGTTCGCCTGAACGTCACGGTGCCATGACGGGCATTATGAAAAGCCAGATTGATTGGATCCCTTTGTCCATCGGCGCTGTTCGACCCACGCAGGGAAAAACCTTGGCAGTGATGGAGGTCTGTGGCGGCTCGCAATCGTTCAATGCTGTGAATCAAATGCGAATTCTTGGTCGCTGGATGCGCATGATCACGATTCCAAATCAGAGCTCTGTTGCCAAAGCATTCTTAGAGTTCGAGGAAGATGGCCGTATGAAGCCATCAGCCTATTACGACAGAGTCGTCGATGTGATGGAGGAGCTGGTGAAGTTCACACGCCTGACCCGAGATATTGCACCTTACCTTGTCGACCGCTACAGCGAACGCAAAGAGTCAGCTGCGGAACTTTCTAAGCGAGTCAATCAGCAAACTTTGTAAAAGATTTCAATCCCAATCCGATCTCCTGCCTGTGGCTATGCCAGTGGAACGCGTCGTGTGCGATGCGCTTTAGCCCAAATCGAATCAGGAATCTTTATTCTTTAGAACGCTTCTGCATCTGTGTCCTCTAAAAGGGCTTGTGCTGGTTTTCTGCCAAAGAGCCAAAACATAGCAGGCGTTAAAAAGGTGTCTAACAACGTGGAACTGATGAGACCAGAAAAGATCACCACGGCAACAGGGTGCAACACTTCAGTGCCTGGACGCTCGGCTTCAAAGAGCAAAGGTGCCAATGCAAACGCGGTGACCAGCGCTGTCATCAACACGGGACTCAAGCGCTCTAGCGATCCCCGAACGATCATCTTCGTGTCAAAGGCTTCACCTTCAAATCGCATGAGGTTGATGTAGTGACTCACTTTCATAATCCCGTTTCGAACAGAAATTCCCGCAAGCGTGATGAATCCAATCAATGCTGCTACCGACAAAGGCTGTCCGGATAACCATAACCCCAGCACGGCGCCGACAAGAGCCAAAGGAATGTTGACCATAATTAATGCAGCGAGCACGCTTGATTTGTATCGGCTGTACAGCACCACGAACATCAGCACCACCGACACGATCGCCAGCATGGAGATCATCTGAGATGCTTGCTCTTGGGCTTGAAACTGGCCTCCTAGCGTGATGAAGTAACCCTCTGGGAGTGTTGACTCAGCCACAACTTGGCGAATGTCGGCAACAAGATCAGACAAAGGGCGGCCAGATGCGTTGGCAGAGATGACGATGCGGCGTTTGCCGTTGTCGCGACTGATTTGGTTGGGGCCGTCAGCATCTTCAATCGTGGCGATCTTAGAGAGTGGAATTCTTCCAGATGGCGTCTCCAAGAGTATCTGGCTCAAACCTTCGAGCGATCGAGCAGATTCTGGCAGCCGAACAACAAGTGCAAATCGACGGCTACCTTCCATGATTTGTGTCACGCGTTCGCCTTCAACCAGTGCTTGCAGTGTGGTCAATACGTGTGAACCCGACAAACCGTATTGGGCTGCAGCGGCATAGTCCACACGTACCTTGATTTGGGGTGCGAGAACTTGCTTTTCAACTTGTAAATCGGCGATGCCTGCAACCCCAGCCAGTCGCTCTCGAAGCGTGTCTGCTTGTCCTCTTAAAACATCTAAATCATCACCAAAGATCTTGATCGCGATCTGGGACCGCACGCCTGAGAGCATGTGGTCAATGCGGTGAGAGATGGGTTGTCCCACTTCAATGGCTGCAGGCAAATTAGCCAAGCGCGCACGAATGTCTGAGCGCACTTCATCCATCGAGCGCGTCAGCTCGCCGGCAGGCTTGATGCCTACATCTAACTCACTGACATGGACGCCCTCAGCATGTTCATCGAGTTCCGCACGTCCGCTGCGTCGTCCCACATGGAGTACCTCGGGCACCTCTTTGACCAGCAACTCGGCCTGTTGCGCCAAGGCAGACGAATCGGTGAGCGTGACACCGGGATTGAGTCTCAGCCCGATGAGCAGCGTGCCTTCGTTGAAGGGTGGAAGGAATGTGGTCGCAAAGAACGGCACCGACGCTGCAGCCATGACCACTGCGCCCAAGGCACTGTAGATGGCCAGGCGAGGCTTACTTAGAACCGTGTAAAGAGCACCTTGGTATCGATGCTTGAGCCAAGCCAGCATCTGGGTATCACCATGATCCAAAGACTTCATTGCGGGCAGCAAGTAAAAGCTCAACACCGGCGTCACTGTGACCGACACGAGCAGGGACGCCAGTGTGGAAATGATGAAAGCGATGCCAAGCGGTACAAACAACTTGCCCTCAAGGCCCGGCAAGGCAAACAAAGGAAGAAAGACCAACACGATGATCACAGTTGCATAAAGAATAGCCGAGCGAACCTCCATGGACGCTTTGGCCACCAGAGGCAGTAGCGGCAGCTGTTGGTTCAATTCCTTGGCGCGGTTTTCCTTGAGCCGACGCAGAATGTTTTCCACATCGACCACCGCATCATCTACCAGTCCACCAATGGCAATGGCCAAACCGCCCAAGGTCATGGTGTTGATGGAGAGACCAAAATACTTGAAGACCAAAGCGGTGATGAAAATCGACACTGGGATGGCAGTCAAGGCAATGAGGGTGGGGCGCACTGTGCCTAAGAAGAAAAACAAAATTGCGGCCACGAACACCGAGGCACCTATGAGTTTGCCCTGCAAGGTAGAGATGGAGGCCTCAATGAAGCTGGCCTGTCGGAAGGTCACACGCGGCGCCTCCATCCCATCGGGCAGGGATGTCTTCAAGCCTGCAATGGCCTCCTCAATCGATTCGGTCAAGCGGGTGGTGTCCGCTGTGGGTTGTTTTTGAACACCCAAGATGACTGCAGGTTTGCCCTCAAAGCCTGCATCGCCACGTTTGATGGCCGCCGCAAACGTCACGTCTGCGATTTGCCGTAGCCATATCGGTTGTCCATTTTTTGCCGTCACAGCTAGGTTGCGTAAATCCTCCAGCCGTGATGTTCGACCGAGATTGCGAATCAAATATTCGCGGCCATTGAGCTCTAAAAATCCCCCTGACGTGTTGGATGAATAGCCGCGTAATGCGGTTTCTAACTGTTCAAAGGTGATGCCCAACTCAGCCATGCGCGCCGTATTGGGTTGCACTTGAAATTGGCGAACCTCACCCCCGATGGGGATGATTTGAGCCACGCCCGGGATAGACAAAAGTCTTGGTCGCAACACCCAGTCGGCATATTCACGCACGGCCATCAGTGAAATTTTTTGCGGATCGATGGGAATAGCAATCTGCATGATCTCGCCCATGATGGAGCTGATGGGCCCCATGCGTGGTGTCACGGCGATTGGCAGCGCTTGCTCCATGGCAGAAAGCCGTTCTGATACCAATTGACGCGCACGGTAGATGTCCGTGTCCCAGTTGAACGTCACATATAAAAAAGACAGGCCCGCCGATGAAGTTGAACGCACCGACTCCACACCGGGCAAGCCATTGGAGGCCGTTTCAAGAGGGAAGGTGATCAGCTGCTCGACTTCTTCGGCTGCCATTCCTCCAGCTTCCGTCATGATCGTGACTGTGGGCTTGTTCAGGTCTGGGAAAACATCGACGGGGGTACGTGACAGCGTGAAGGCACCATAGGCCATCAAGACAGCACTCGTCATGAGAACCAACAACCGGTTGGCAAGGCTATTGTGTAGAAGCCACTTAAACATGTCTGACTCCTTCAGCGGATTTGGTTGATGAGTGTGGCCCCTTGGGTCACCACGCGATCACCCGATTTGAGGCCTGAGCTCAGGTTCACACGCGTGCCGTCGAGTGGTTCGTAGGTCACCGTGCGCGGTTCAAATGTTTCAGGCGTAACTTTCACCCAGACCACACTTTGATTGGCGGCGTTCTTCATGAGCGAGGACAGTGGCACTGCAATGCCCGCGTTTTTTTGCTTGGATTGAACGAACACCTTGACCGGTTGCCCCACGGCTAAGCCATATAAATCTAAGTTCTGAAGCAAAAAGTTCAACGGCAATGCTTGCTCACGCATGCTGCGAGCCGCACCGATGAAATTCAGCGGAACGCGCCTGTCCCCCAACACAAGCGAGGCGCTGCCGACATGGTTTGCCAGCGCACCATCAAACGTCAGGGCTTCGATACGCAAGCGTTGTGGATCAATGATTTCAAAAAGAACCTCTCGCGCATCCACCACTTGTCCAGCCACCACTTGTGCAAAAGCAATGACGCCTGACACGGGTGCGGTGAGTGCTTCGCGTCCGTTCAAACCAATCCCGAGAGCCGCAATGCGCCCCGTCAAACTGCTGACTTCGCTTTCTGTGGCTTCTAAATCTTTGCGCGCGACAGAGTCCGAGAGTTCGCGCTGACGAAGCAGACGTTTCTCAGCCAGCGCTTTGGCTGCAATCAGCTCAGCGAGTTGGGCGTTTTGACTGGCTTTTTCTAGGGGTGATGTTGCTGGTGCAACGTAGGCCAACACATCACCTTTTTTAACGGACTGCCCTGCATTTGGGAGTCCTCTTGGCCCCGCCTCGATGCGCCCGGCATAGATGGGTTGAACTTTTCCACCCGCGTTGGGGTCCATCATCACACGGCCATTGAGTTCAAATGATCGGGGCAAATCGGCGGTTTCTACCACCACGGTTTGAACCCTGAGTTGTCTTTGTGCGGGCTTGGGTAAAAACACGCTGCCATCTGGCATGCGTTGTGGGCCATTGATGTTTGCCACTGCGGGAGTGGGGCCATGCGCATGATCGTCGCCGGCACGCGTTGGGCTTGCACATAAAGCCAGGCTCAAGAACCCAATCCGTGCGAGCGTGTTGATTTGGACAGTGCTGAATATGTTTTTCATGATGCTGGCTCCCGTCATGCGCGTCGACCTGGGGTGCGAAGCCGGCGTGCGGCAGCCAACGCCAGCAGACAAAGCAGTGCGGCTCCTGTCCATAGCGCAGTGGTTTTCCAAGCAAACCCCGAGATGGCTGCGTGCCCGTCGCTGTGTATGTCAAGCTCGGTGGCTAGGTGTTCTGTGATGTCGCCTGTGTTGACCGTCGCAGTCACGGGAATCAATCCCGCTGGCAGCACCTCTTGGAGGGTGATCTCGTATGTATCCTCGTCATGTTTTTCAGCGATGTACTTGCTACCGGCAAGACCCAGTTCGATTTGGGCATGGCGAACTGGGGTGTTGTCTGCGAATCGGTCCAAGTACAGGGTGATGCGTTTGCCCTCCACGATGCCAACCAATTCGAATTCCTCAGAAACTGCCGCAAAACGCGAAAGGGCAGCGCTCGAAAATTTTGAATCAGCAGCCTTGTGGTCATGACCAGCGTCTGCAAGCGCTGTCGGGCTCAGAAAAATGAACATCAGTGCCATCCATGCGGCCACTGTGGATTGAATGCGTTGCAGCTTGGGTGCTTGTGCTGTCAGCAACGAACGGTTCAGGCTAACGAAAGACAGCGCAAAACGTTGCGCAGCTGTCTTTAAATTTGTCATTGGCATATCTCGACTCCAGGGTTTAAAAAATCTTGGAAATCGGAGAGCTGCGACCCAGCGGCCGCTCGGGCCGGTGCTAAAAGCTCACAGAGCTATTTGCACAGGCACAAAAGGGAATCGAAAGGGGGAAATGAAGCCCTTAGCTCGCCGATCAGGCAAGCTGAGGCCATGGCGGGCGAACAGGTGGGGCTTTGAACCAGCTCGTGTGATGACGTTGGTAGACCAAGAGATGAGCTTGCGCTGCCATCGGGGCGTGGAGGGTTTGATGGCTAGCCAACGCTGTCACACAGCCAGAGTGGCAAGAGGCGCAATCGTGATCCAGATCAGCCCAAGGCGCAGAGGTTGCGGAGGCGTTGTCGACCACCTCTGATGGATGTTCGTGGCTGTGGTGACCCACATGCTTTGTGCTCACATCAGTTTCGTGTTGGCAATAGCCTGTGAAAGCTGCCCAGCTCAATTGAATGGGTAACAACACGAGCAAAAGAATTGCCAAATATCTTTTCATCTGGGTCATTATATCGACGGCAATTTTTAAGGATGAAGCCAGCGCAGCGGTGTGGCCTTTCATCTAGCGCCAACGCATGTGATGCTGCACAATACAAAAATGCAGAAGTGTTCTGACTGGATTGAAAGGATGTTCATGTTGTCTCGATTGTTGAAATCTGTGGTGGTGGGTGCATTCGTGGTGGGTAGCAGCTTGGCGTTGTCGTTGCCCACGCCCAAAGACATTGAAGCTGCTGTGGCTGCAGGCCGTTACACGCAGGCTGAAAGCATGTTGCGTGAGGTGCTGCAAGACAAGCCCCAAAGTGCCAAAGCGCATTACGAATTGGGTCAAGTTTTGGCGCAAGCGCAGCGCTACAAAGAGGCGCAAACCGAACTGCAAAAAGCCAAAGACATTGACCCGTCTTTGAAGTTCGCTGCAAGTCCTGAAAAGTTCAACAGCGTCTGGGCCAAGGTCAATGACTTGGCGGCTACCCCCACGACATCCGTGGTGATGTCGCCCTCTGTCGCGCCAAGTCCTCAGGCGGCTAACAAGGCCACCTCCGAGGCGCCATCCAATGGCGGTGGTTCTTCAATGCAGTATGTGTGGTTGGCCATTGCAGGCTTGGTGGTGTTTGGTTTGTGGTTGCGCCGCTCGACGGTCAATGCGGTCAAAAATGCCCAAGCCGCTGGCTATGTCCCTGCGGCAACGCCTATGGGCACAACCATGGGTGCGCCCATGGGTTCGACCATGGCAACGCCCATGGGTTCGCCAGCCGCTACGCGGGGCTTTGGCGCGCAGTTCACCCCCAATGCCACGCAAACTGCTTATGGCTCGCAAGGTGCTTACGGCCCGCAAGGTGCTTATGCGCAGCCCAACACGCGTGGCTCTGGCATGGCCGGTGCCGTGGTGGGTGGTTTGGCAGGTGTGGCTGCGGGCTACGCTTTGTCCAAAGCTTTTGAGGGCGACCATTCAGCGGCACCGTCTGCCGCGGCCGATGCATCACCTGGCGCTGGCAACAGCGGCTACGTGCCCTTTGACGCACCTGCCCCAACTGACTTTGGCGCTTTCGATGCTGGCTCTGGCAGCGACTGGGACAGCGGTGATTCGGGCGGTGGCGACGACAGCTGGTAATTCAGCTGTTGGCCAACAAAGCCTGCGACACCACGTCGTGGGTCAGCGCCATGGTCGCTTTGTGCGTAGCGGTCATGGGGCGACGTGCTGACCACACCAGCATGAGCTGGCTCATGAGCTTTGGATTTTCTACGCGGTGGGTGACAAAGTCCTCGTCCTTGGCAAAGTTACGCAGCGTATAGGCGGGCAGCAGGGCGTAGCCTAGTCCCTCTTTGACCAGTTCCAAAATCGCGTTCAAGCCGTCAATTTCCAAGACGATGTTGGGCTTGCAGTTGAGCCGCATCATTTCGGTGTCTATCAGCAGCCTGAAGGCGTTGGGCCTGCTCGGCGCAATGAGCGCGAGTTTGGCCATGTCGGCCAGTTGCACCACGGCTTTGAGGGGCGGGTTGCCTGCGAGGGAATAGCTTTTTTTGCCAGCAATCAATACCAGCGTGTCTTCGTGCAGCACCCGCATTTCTAAATCGGGTGAGGGCGGTGGGTTGTAGAGCACGGCCATGTCAAGGCGGCCTGCCCGCAAGCTTTCCACCATCAACACTGAAAACCCCTCCGTCAACGACAGTTGCGCATGCGGCAAAGCGGCGCGAAACGCCATGGTCAATGGCACAGTCACCAACTTGGACAAGCTGGGCGGCAACCCAATCGACACGCGCCCCGCCAAAGCGCCGCGCACCGAGCCCAGCGCTTCTTGGGCCACGGCCACTTGGTGCAAAATGCCTCGCCCATGTTCAAGCATGATCAAGCCAGCCTCGGTCAAAGTCACGCCGCGTCCATTGCGCATGAGCAGGTTTTGGTGAAGCTCTACCTCCAGCTGGCGCACGTGGCGGCTGAGCAAAGGCTGGGGCATGTTCAATGCTTGGGCGGCTTTGGTGAAGCTGCCCAGCTCCGCCACACGCACAAAAGATTCGATTTGTTTGAGTTCCATAGACTTCATATTTTGAATAACCTATTGTCTGATATTTAAATGCGTTATAGCAGCTAGTCTGCCTTTTGCATCTTTTGTCTGGGGCACGTCTCTAGAATCATCGCCATGCAAACACCCGATTCGACGCTCATGCTGAGCGGAATTTCATCCATGGCCACCAAGACGTTGCTGGCCGATTTGACGCAGCTCTATCGCGCGCAAACCGGTGTGCGGGTGCAAATCGAATCCGTGGGAGGCGTCAATGCCGCCAAGCGTGTGCAAGCGGGTGAAGCTTTTGACATGGTGTTGTTGGCCTCTGACGCGATTGAGCGTTTGATCGCTTCTGGCCACTTGCAAACAGGCTCGCGCGTGGACTGGGTGCGTTCACCCGTGGCCGTGGCCGTTCAAGCGGGTGCTGCACGGCCTGAGTTGAACCACGAAGCTGATGTGAAAGCTGCCGTGTTGGCCAGCCCCTCACTCAGCTACTCGAGTGGGCCAAGCGGCGTGTATTTAGAGCAACTGTTTGAGCGCTGGGGTATCAGCGATGTCGTCCAAGCACGCATCGTGGTGCCACCGCCTGGCATTCCCGTGGGGGCACTGGTGGCAAGTGGCCAAGCCGCCTTGGGCTTTCAACAATGGAGTGAACTCATCGCATTGCCCGGCATTGATGTGTTGGGAACCTTGCCTGAGGATGTGGCGTTTATCACCACGTTTTCTTCTGGCATTCCAGGCGCCATTGCAAACGACCCTGCACGCGTGGCAGCGGTGAAATTGTTCTTCAAGTTCTTGGCTTCGGCGGATGTTCAAGCGGTCAAGCGCAAGCAGGGTATGGATTTTTAACAGGATTTTTGTATGTCTCTCATCATCGACGTTCACGGTCACTACACCACCGCGCCCAAGGCGTTGGAAGAGTGGCGCAACAAACAAATCGCGGCCATCAAAGACCCAGCGTCAATGCCCAAAGTGTCCGAGCTCCAGATCAGCGACGACGAATTGCGCGAAACAATTTTGACCAACCAACTGGCCAAGATGAAAGAGCGCGGTTCAGACATCACCATCTTCAGCCCCCGGGCCAGCTTCATGGCTCACCACATTGGCGACTTTCAGGTGTCATCCACCTGGGCGGCTATTTGTAACGAGCTGTGCTACCGCGTGAGTCAATTGTTCCCCGACAACTTCGTGCCTGCGGCCATGCTGCCCCAGTCACCTGGCGTGGACCCCGCCACCAGCATTCCAGAACTGGTGAAGTGTGTGGAGCAGTTTGGCAATGTGGGTATCAACCTCAACCCTGATCCATCTGGCGGTCACTGGACATCGCCCCCCTTGAGCGATAAGGCGTGGTATCCCATTTACGAAAAAATGGTCGAGTACGACATCCCCGCCATGATTCACGTGTCCACCAGCTGCAACAGCTGCTTTCACACCACGGGCGCGCATTATTTAAATGCCGACACGACCGCCTTCATGCAGTGCTTGACCTCTGACTTGTTCAAAGATTTCCCTAGCTTGAAGTTTTTGATTCCGCATGGCGGCGGCGCTGTGCCCTACCACTGGGGCCGTTTCCGTGGCTTGGCGCAAGAGCTGAAAAAGCCGTTGCTGAGCGAGCACTTGCTCAACAACATTTATTTCGACACCTGCGTGTATCACCAGCCGGGCATTGATTTGTTGACCCAAGTGATTCCCGTCAAGAACATCATGTTCGCCTCAGAGATGATTGGCGCTGTTCGCGGCATCGACCCAGAAACGGGCCACTACTACGACGACACCAAGCGCTACATCGAGTCCACCCCCAACCTCAATGCGGACGAGCGCCGACAGGTGTTTGAAGGCAATGCACGTCGTGTGTTTTCACGCTTGGACACCCAGCTCAAGTCGCAAGGCCGTTAATTCATTTCCAGGAGATTTCATATGTACGAACTCGGCGTTGTTTACCGCAACATCAAGCGCGCAGACCGCGCAGCAGCAGACGGCTTGGCCGCTTTGGGCTCGGCGACTGTGCACGAAGCCATGGGCCGTGTCGGTCTGATGAAGCCCTACATGCGTCCCATCTATTCAGGCGCGCAAGTCTCGGGCACTGCCGTGACCGTGCTCTTGCACCCCGGCGACAACTGGATGATGCACGTGGTGGCTGAACAAATCCAACCTGGCGACATCGTGGTCGCGGCCATCACCGCTGACTGCACCGATGGCTACTTTGGTGATTTGTTGGCCACATCTTTCCAAGCAAGAGGTGCGCGCGCCCTCGTCATCGACGCGGGTGTACGCGATGTGAAAGAGTTGCAACGCATGAACTTTCCCGTGTGGAGCAAAGCCATCAGCAGCAAAGGCACCATCAAGTCCACCCTCGGCTCGGTCAACATTCCCGTGGTGTGTGCGGGAATGTGGGTGACGCCTGGTGATGTGATCGTGGCAGACGACGACGGCGTGGTGTGCGTGCCTGCCGCGCGTGCTGCACAAACTTTGGCTGCAGCCCAACAACGCGAGAGTTTGGAAGGCGACAAGCGTGAGAAGTTGGCCTCAGGCATCTCTGGCCTTGACATGTACAACATGCGCGAGTCGTTGGCTGCGGCTGGCTTAAAGTACATCGATGAATGCTGATGACTTTGAAAGTTTGTTCTATGACTCGCCCCTCTAAACGCCAAATGCTTGCAGCTTTGGCGTCAATTGCCTTGGTGCTGTGCGGCTTGCCAGCGCATGCCCAAGATTTCCCCACCAAGCCTGTGCGCATCCTCACGCCGTTTCCGGTGGGCAGCGGGCCAGAGGGCTTGCTGCGGTTGGTGGCAGAAAAGCTGTCACGTGCCTGGGGCAAGTCGGTGGTGGTAGAGAACAAACCGGGTGGCAACGGCTTCATTGCCATTGATACCTTCAAGCGTGGCGCCACCGATGGCCATGATTTGATTCAACTCGATGGCGTGCATTTGTCGGCTTATCCGCATTTGTTTAAAAAGCTGCCCTATGACGCCCAAGCAGATTTCGAGCCTTTGCTGCCGCTGTTCAAAACCTATTTCTTTGTGGCCGTGGCCACCGACAGCGCCTACAAAACCGTGGCCGATGTGTTGGCCGACGCCAAAGCCAACCCGGGCAAGCTCAACTACGGCTCGTGGTCGGTGGGCAACCCTGTGCACCTGGGCTCTGCATTGTTGGAGTCGGTCACGGGCACCAACATGCAGCATGTGATTTACAAGGAAACCAGCATGCTCTACAGCGGTGTGGCCAATGGCGAACTCTCGTTTGCTTTAGGCACCAACGCCACGGCAGGTGCCATGTATCGCGCTGGCAAGATCCGCTACTTGGCAGTGGCTGCACCTAAGCGCGTCAACGCCTTCCCCAACGTGCCGACTGTCGGCGAATCGGGCGGCCCCGCAGGTTTTGAAGTGAGTGGCTGGACCACCATTGCAGCCCCCAAAGGTTTGCCCAAAGCGGTGACCGACAAGATTCAACGTGACATTGAAAAAGCCTTGGCCGAGCCTGATGTGCGCGACAAGTTCGCGACATTTGCCTACGAGCCTTTCATTTTGAACCGCCAACAGTTCAATGCCTACATCCAAGCCGAGTCCACACGCTTGGGCGCCATCATCAAAAAAGCACAAGTCTCTTTAGACTGATTCAGGACAAAAAGGAACGACATGGAATTTGAAAAAACCCCCGGCTGGCTAGATTGGTACAAGGGCCCCACCAAACCCATCTTTCAATTGCCCGCAGGTGCGGTGGATGCCCACTGCCACGTGTTTGGCCCAGGCCATGAATTTGCATACGCACCTGAACGCAAGTACACCCCTTGTGATGCATCTAAGGCGCAGTTGTATGCCTTGCGTGATCACCTGGGCTTTGCACGCAATGTGGTGGTGCAAGCCACCTGCCACGGCGCAGACAACCGTGCCATGTTGGATGCCTTGACCAGCTCTGGCGGCAAAGCGCGGGGTGTCGCCACCGTCAAACGCAGCGTGACCGAAGACGAACTGCAAGCCATGCACGACGCCGGCGTGCGCGGTGTGCGTTTTAACTTTGTGAAGCGCTTGGTGGACTTCACACCCAAAGACGAATTGCTGGAAATCGCCAAACGCGTGCAGATGTATGGCTGGCATGTGGTGATTTACTTTGAAGCGGTGGACTTGCCCGAGCTCTGGGACTTCTTCACCGCCTTGCCCACCAACATCGTGGTGGATCACATGGGGCGCCCCGATGTGACCAAGCCCGTGGATGGCCCTGAGTTTGAATTGTTTGTGAAGTTCATGCGCGAACACACCCATGTGTGGAGCAAGGTCACATGTCCGGAGCGACTCTCAGTCGCTGGGCCCCGAGCGCTCAATGGCGAACAAAACGCCTATCAAGATGTGATCCCCTTTGCCAAGCGCATCGTGGATGAGTTCCCAGACCGCGTGATCTGGGGCACCGATTGGCCACACCCCAACCTCAAAGACCACATGCCCGATGACGGCTTGTTGGTGGACTTCATTGCGCACATTGCCACCACCGAAGAAAAGCAACGCAAGTTGTTGGTGGACAACCCCATGCGCCTGTATTGGCCTGAGGAGACTTTTTAATGGCGCTCGACAAACCCTACAGCGATGTGCCTGGCACCATCATTTTTGATGCCGAGCAATCGCGCAAAGGCTACTGGCTCAATCAGTTTTGTATGTCACTCATGAAGGCGGACAACCGCACGCGTTTCAAAGCCAACGAGCGCGCCTATCTCGATGAGTGGGCCATGACCGAAGAACAAAAGCAGGCCGTATTGGCGCGTGACTTGAACTGGTGCATGCGCACAGGCGGCAATATTTACTTCCTCGCCAAAATCGGCGCGACCGACGGTTTGAGCTTTCAGCAAATGGCGGGCTCGATGACGGGCATGACCGAGGAGGAATACCGCAACATGATGATTCGTGGCGGGCGCTCGGTTGAAGGCAATCGCCACATTGGTGAAAACGGCAGTGCGCAAGCACAGAACCAACCCCAAGGTGCTGCAGGTAAAAACGCCGCGGCAAACAAGGCTTGAATATGGCAAAAATTACCGCATCCCTCTACACCTCTCACGTGCCCGCGATCGGCGCGGCCATGGACCTCGGCAAGACACACGAAGACTATTGGAAGCCGTTGTTTGCAGGCTATGAATTTTCCAAACAATGGATGAAAGACAACAAGCCAGACGTGATCTTTTTGGTCTACAACGACCACGCCACAGCTTTCAGCTTGGACATGATCCCAACGTTTGCCATTGGCACTGCCGCGCAGTTCACGCCCGCCGATGAAGGCTATGGCGCTCGCCCCGTGCCCGTTGTGCAGGGTCACCCCGAGCTGGCTTCGCACATCGCGCACTCGGTCATTCAGCAAGACTTTGACTTGACCATCGTCAACAAGATGGACGTGGATCATGGCTTGACCGTGCCCCTGTCTTTGATGTGTGGTGAGCAAGACCCTGCCAAGGGCGCTTGGCCTTGCCCCATCATTCCCTTTGCGGTCAATGTGGTGCAGTACCCTGTGCCCAGTGGTCAGCGCTGTTTTAACCTGGGTCAAGCCATTCGCAAAGCCATCGAAAGTTATGACGAAGACATCAACGTGCATATCTGGGGCACAGGCGGCATGAGCCACCAGTTGCAAGGCGCTCGTGCGGGCCTGATCAACCGCGAGTGGGACAACCACTGGCTCGACCTGATGATCAACGATCCCGTGGCTTGCGCGGCCACACCGCATATCGACTATGTGCGCGAAGCGGGCAGCGAAGGCATTGAGTTGGTGATGTGGCTGATCGCGCGTGGTGCGATGTCTGACATCCAAGACGGCAAAGTCACAGGTCCAGCGCCTAAGCTGGCTCACCGTTTCTACCATGTGCCTGCTTCTAACACTGCGGTGGGCCACGCCATTCTTGAGAACGCATAAGAGGAAAACATCATGAGCAAAACGATCAAAGTAGCCCTAGCGGGCGCAGGTGCTTTCGGCATCAAACATTTGGATGGCATCAACAACATCGACGGCGTCGAAGTCGTGTCGTTGATCAGCCGTGATCTCGAAAAGACCAAAGAAACCGCCGCCAAATACGGCATCCACCATGTCACCACCAACTTGGCCGACAGCTTGGCCTTGCCAGAGGTGGATGCTGTGATTTTGTGTACGCCCACCCAAATGCACGCGGCACAGAGTTTGGCTTGCTTGAAAGCTGGCAAACACGTGCAAGTGGAAATCCCGTTGGCCGACAGCTGGAAAGATGCAGACGAAGTGGTGCGTGTGGCCCAAGAAAAAGGCTTGGTCGCGATGTGCGGTCACACCCGTCGTTTCAACCCCAGCCACCAATGGGTGCACCACAAAATCAAAGCAGGCGAATTCAACATCCAACAAATGGATGTGCAAACCTACTTCTTTCGCCGCACCAACATGAACGCGCTGGGCCAAGCCCGTAGCTGGACCGACCACTTGCTGTGGCACCACGCAGCCCACACGGTGGACTTGTTTGCTTACCAAGCGGGCAGCCCCATCGTCAAAGCCAATGCGGTGCAAGGCCCCATCCATCCCACCCTTGGCATTGCGATGGACATGAGCATCCAGTTGCAAGCGGCCAACGGTGCGATTTGTACCTTGAGCTTGTCGTTCAACAACGACGGCCCCTTGGGCACCTACTTCCGCTACATCGGCGACACAGGTACCTACCTGGCGCGTTACGACGATTTGTACACTGGCAAAGAAGAGCAAATCGATGTGTCCAAAGTGGCGGTGTCCATGAATGGCATCGAGTTGCAAGACCGTGAGTTCTTTGCGGCCATCCAAGAAGGCCGCGAGCCGAATTCGAGCGTGGCGCAAGTGCTGCCTTGCTACAAGGTGTTGCATGAGTTGGAGTTGCAACTGAACGCCTGATGCGACTTACCCAAAAGGGAGCCTGAGGCTCCTTTTTTATTTCAAAGGTTTGAATGGCCCACCACTTGAGCAGCACCATGCGTCATCGGCAAATCGGCATTGCCTTGGTGGTGGTGACGACCCTGATGTTTTCTGTCTTGGATGTGAGCGCCAAGTGGTTGGTGCAAACATTGCCCGTGATTCAAGTGGTGTGGTTGCGGTTTTTAATTCACACGCTGTTGATGGGTGGTTTGTTTTTGCCCTCCATGGGCCCGCGCCTATGGGCGGTCACGCAGCCCCGCATGCAGGTGATTCGTGGTTTGATTTTGTGTGTCATGACCGGCATGAACTTTTGGTCTTTGCAGTACTTGCAACTGGCTGAGACAGGGGCCGTTCAGTTTTCTGTGCCGATTTTGATTGCCTTGCTTTCTGCGTGGTGGTTGAAAGAACATTTGGATGTTTGGCGTTGGGTGGCCATTTGTGTGGGCTTCTTGGGTATCTTGGTCATCATGCGACCCTTCAGCCATGGGTTTCATCCCGCTATTATTCTGAGCGTGTTGAACGCGGTGTTGTATGCCGCATTTAACTTGATGACGCGACGTTTGGCCAGCAGCGATCATCCCGTGGTGACGCAGCTGGCTTGTGCTGCCGTGCCCGCCATGGTGTTGGCCCCCTTTGCCTTGTGGCAATGGCAAACCCCGCAAGATTGGCAAACCTGGTTGATCATTGGCGCCACAGGCTTGAGCGGTGGCTTGGGGCATTTGGCTTCTGCGCAAGCGCATCGGTTTGCATCTGCTGCGGTGCTGGGACCCTTTTTGTATCAACAAATCATCTACATGGCGTTTTGGGGCTGGTTGGTGTTTGACCAAGTACCAGACCAAGCCGTGGCGATTGGCGCATGCATTGTGGTGTTCAGTGGCTTGTACTTGTTGTGGCGAGAGTTTCGCCAACAACCCGACACAACCGCCGATTAAGGATTAGCCCAAGCGTGCTCTTGCCACTGCATGTTGCGCGGCTAAGTAGCCAAATGTGATGGCTGGGCCAAGGGTGATGCCCGGTGCGGGATACACGCCACCCATGATGGAGTGCATGTCGTTGCCGCAGGCATACAAGCCGTCAATCGCAACGCCTTGTGCGTTGAGCACACGGGCTTGACCATCGGTGAGTAAACCTGTGGCGGCCCCAATGTCGCCAGGGTAGAGTGCTACCGCATAGAACGGGCCTTCGCGCAATGCCCCTAAGCATGGGTTGGGGCCATGCCAAGTGGCGTCGCCGTTGGCGCGTTGGTAATCGGTGGTGCCGCGCTCGAAGTCCTCGTCCACACCGTGGTCGGCGAATGCATTGAAACGCTCGACTGTCGCTTGAAGTTGGTCAGCAGGCACTTGCAGCTGTTGCGCCAAGTCGGCCAAGGTGCGGCCTTGCTTTAAATATCCATCGTCCAAGAACGGCGCAAGGCCCTTACCACCAGGGCGAATCATGCCCATGCCATAGCGTCTCAAGGCTACCGCATCGCATACCAACCACGAGGGCACGCTGGGTGTCATGGCGTGGTGGGCTTGCATGGCAATACCAAACAAGTGGTAAGAGGTGGATTCATTCAAGTAGCGTTGGCCTTGGCTATCGACAGTGATCATGCCGGGTTTGCCGCGGTCCATCACAAAGTGTGGGAACACGGCAGTGCTGCCATCGGCGCGTTGACGGGTAGACACTGGTGCCCAAAAGGCGTGGCTCAAACCGCAGCTGCCCATCTGGCCGCCTGCCTGCAAGGCCAAGTCTTGTGCCTGCCCTGTATGGCCAGGACCTGCGGGACACCAAGCTTCTTTGGCGCCTGGCAACATGTCTGCACGGCGTGTGGGGTGGCGGTTGAAGCCCCCGCTGGCCATAACCACCCCACCTTTGCTGCGCACTGTGCGTTGGATCACCTTGCCATCTGACAAGGTTTGCCGCAAAACCACCCCTTGAATGCGATGGTCATCTTGCAGCAATTGCGTGACTTCGGTGTGGGTCACCAACAGACCTTGTTGCTGGATATAACTGTAGAGCATGCGTGCGATGAGGGCGTTGCCCATGACCAAGCGAGTGCTGCGGGGTTGTAATAGCGTGTCGAGGAAATGGCGCACGATGATCCGAACGCTGTAGCTGAAAGAGGTCCAGGTTTCGCTCAAACGCAGCAAATGGAAGATGTCATCGCGGTCCACCATCATGCCGCCGAGCACGGTGAACTCAGGGATGGGGTGGCGCACCAGTGGCAGGTTAGGGCCGAGCAATTTGCCATCGAAGGGCTGCGGCTCGATTGCACGGCCACGCAGCACCGAGCCTTCGAGTTCGGACAAATAGTCGGGGTGCAGCATGCGCACTTGAAATTGCAGCGCGCTGTTGGTTTCGAGTTTGGCAATGGCGTGTGGGCCATTGTCAATGAAGGCTTGTCGCAACTTGACATCTGAGCGCTCGCCCACGGCATGGTTCAAAAACGTGGCGACATCTTCGGGCGTGTCGTCTGGGTTGACTTTCAGACCTCGCTCGGTGCCAGGCACCCAAGTGGTTGCAGCCGACCATGCGGTGGTACCGCCCACATGGGCCATGCGTTCGACCAATAACACGCGTGCGCCATCTATCGCTGCATGAAGTGCAGCTGAGAAACCAGCACCGCCAGAACCTATCACCACCAAGTCCACGCTGTCGTGGTCTTGAATTTGGGCGAGGTCGGTGTTGATGCGATGACGCAGGGTGTTTAAGGTGTTCGGCATGAATCAAACCTCCAATAAGAAATTGACCATCAACTCACGCACCTGTGCAAACATATCAGCACCTGTCACGGTATGGCAACCCTTGGCGCGAGCAGCGGCAATGAGTGGTGTGATAACGGGCGCGGTGATGACGCAACCCACAAACATCTGGCTGTGAATTTTGCTGGTGTCAATCGGGGTAGGGTCAGCTTCTTTCATGCCGATGGGCGTGGCATTGATCGCTACATCAAACCCAGTGGGGTCACTGCCGCCTAGGGTAACTTTGCCTAGCTTCAAGCTGTTGAGACGCTCGATCAGGGACTGGCAGCGTTGTTCGTCGGGGTCGTGAATGGCCAACTCACTCACGCCCGCGAGCACCAAGCTGTGCGCAATGGCTGAGCCCGCGCCGCCAGCACCAACCAATAAGGCACGTTTGTTTTTCAACTCGCAGCCGTTTTTTTCCATAGCACGCACATAGCCCAAGCCGTCAAACATGTCGCCATGCCATTGGCCTTGTGCATTTCGGCGTAAGGTGTTGACGGTGCCTAAAAAGGCTGCGCGATCTGACAGGGTGTCGCAAAAAGCGGTGCAAGCGAATTTGTGCGGCACGGTGACGATGAGGCCGTCAAGGTTATGGGCTCGCTGAGCGCCCGCCCACCAGTCTTTCAAGTCAGCGGGGGCAACATGGGCGGGGACGCAAACGGCGTCGCGGCCCTGTTCTTCAAAGGCCTGAGTCACGCCAAAGGGGGATTTCACTTGGGCAATCGGGTCACCCACAATCAGGTAAACACGTGTGGCGCCGCTGAAGTTGTCGAGCATGGGGGAGAACTTTGAGTGAATGAATAAGGGGCAGTTTATCCAAAAATAGAATTAAATTCAACTTTGGAACGAAATTCAATTTTCGTGATAAAGTGCCCAGCACCATGCATTCACACACATCACCATGAGCGGCGTACTTGAAAGAACATTGGGTATCTTGGAGCTTTTGTCCGACCAAGGGCAGGGGGTTGAGTTGGCGGTGTTGGCCGACAGGCTCAACATGCCCAAGAGTGCTGCGCACCGTCTGTTGGCGGACTTGGTGCGCTTTGGTTATGTGCGCCAAACCCGCGACATGGGCGAGTACGTGTTGACCACCAAGCTCGTGTCATTGGGCCTGAGTTTTCTCAGTAAAACGGGTGTCATCGATGTGGCGCAGCCGCTGCTGGACCGCTTGGCAGAGCAAACCGGTGAGTTGGTGCGTTTGTCGGTGGTTGATGGTGATCGCCTCACGTGGGTGGCCCGCGCTCAAGGTGCCCGTCAAGGGCTGCGCTACGACCCCGATATGGGCAGCATCGCCCGCTTGAGTTGTTCTTCATCGGGCTTGGCTTGGTTGTCCACCATGAAGGATGACGATGCTTTGGCTTTGGTATCGCAACAAGGTTTGGGTTTGCCGCAAGACTTTGGACCCAACGCGCCCAAGAGTTTGAAAGCGTTTCTGAAAGTCTTGCAAGACACACGCAAGCAAGGCTTTAGCTTGACCGAAGAAACCTACACCGCAGGCTTGAACGCCATTGCGGCACCCGTGGGTTTGGCTGGGCATTTACCCATGGGCACCATCAGTGTGGCAGGGCCTTCATCACGTTTGACGCACGATCGCATGCTGGCCTTGGCGCCAGATTTGTTGTCGTGCGCTGCTCAGTTGGCGGCAGCCAGTGGTGCCTCCCCCATGTTGTCCAGCGGGCCCAGCAAGGTGCGCCTTCAACCCATTTACGCGGCCTAAGCGATGACGCATCACAGCACCGCCTTGACACCCTGGGACTGCGATCTGTTGGTGGTGGGCTCAGGCGCGGGTGCGCTGGCCACTGCTGTGACGGCAGCACACCTCGGGCTCAAAGTCATCGTGGTAGAAAAAGAACCACACTACGGCGGCACTACGGCTTGGTCGGGCGGGTGGATGTGGATTCCGCGCAACCCATTGGCCATTCAAGCGGGCATGACCGAGCCGATTGAAAAGCCGCTGTCGTATTTGCGGCATGAGTTGGGCGAGCAGTTTGATGAAAAACGGGCGCGTGCCTTCCTCACGCATGGCCCGCGTATGGTGCGCTTTTTTCAAGCACATACAGCCTTGCAGTTCATCGATGGCAACCTGATTCCCGATTTCCACGGCAAGACCGAAGACGCGGCATTGGGGGGCCGCTCTGTCGGTGCGGCACCCTTCAACGCCCGCTTGTTGGGTCAACATGTGAAGCAGCTCAAAACACCGTTGTATGAATTAACCTTTTGGGGAATGGGCATTGCCTCGGGGGCGGATATTCGTCACTTCTACCAGGCTTTGCGGTCGTGGGGTTCGTTTTGTCATGTGGTCAAGCGTGTCACGCGCCATTTGCTGGACTTGGCCATTCATGGGCGTGGCATGCAATTGGTCAACGGCAATGCCTTGGTGGCGGGCTTGGCCAAGTCAGCCTTTGATGCGGGTGTGGACATTCGTGTCAGCAGCCCCGCGTTGCGATTGGTCACTGAAGATGACAAGGTGCGTGGTGCAGTGGTGATACACAACGGAGCCGAGAAACTTCTTCGTGCCAAGCGCGGTGTGATGTTGGCCACGGGCGGCTTTCCACACGATCCGCAACGCAAGCGTCAACTTTTGCCCCACGACCCGACCGGCGAACAACATTTTTCAGCCGCTTCGCGTGGCAACACAGGTGATGGTTTGCGTATGGGTGAGTCCGTGGGTGCGGTTGTGTCTAAAGATTTGAAGCACGCAGCTGCGATGGCACCGATCTCGTTTGTACCGCGCGCAGATGGCGCAATCGCACACTTTCCCCACCTCCTTGAACGCGGCAAGCCTGGCCTGATTGCTGTCACGCGCTTTGGTAAACGCTTTGTGAACGAGGCTGACTCGTACCATGATTTCATGCAGGGTTTGATTCACGCTTTGCCCGAGGGTGAGCCGGTGCAAGCGTGGCTGGTGGTGGACCACCGCTTTATTCGGCGTTGGGGTTTAGGGGCCGTCAAACCTGCACCAGTATCCATGCGTGGCATGTTGGCCAACGGTTATTTGAAGCGTGGCAACACCTTGGCAGAGTTGGCCGATGCGTGTGGCATTGATGCGATCAATTTGCAAAATACCGTGGCCCGTTACAACACGCAAGCCGACATTGGCTACGACAGTGAATTTGCCAAAGGGCAAACGGCCTACAACCGTGCGCAAGGCGATGCCACCCAAGAGTGGTCCAACCCCTGCATGGCCCCGATTCAAAATGGCCCGTTCTACGCGGTGAGGCTTGTGGCGGGCAGTTTGGGCACATTTGCAGGTTTGCGTTGCAACGAGCACGCGCAAGTGCTCAACGCACATGGACAAGCGATCGATGGCTTGTATGCTGGTGGCAACGACCTCTCTAGCGTGATGGGTGGCAATTACCCCAGCGGCGGCATCACCCTTGGCCCAGCCATGACCTTTGGGTATTTGGCGGCCCACCACGCTGCCCGTTTATCCCCAGACTTTGCTTCAGCTGAACATCCATTTTTAAAAAGGACTTCCCCAATGTATTACGAACTCGCCACCATGACGCTGCCGTTTGGTACCGCCGCCCAAGCCGCTGCCCATGTGCAAACCTTTGCTGCACAAGGCCAAGGTGAGTTGCTAGGCTGCTGGTTCACTGACATCGGTGTGCTCAATCAAATGATCGTGTTGCGTGGCTTTGATGACTTGGCTACTTTGCAAGCTGAACGCAACCGCACGCAGCACAATGCCAGTCCTTTTGGTTGCGGCGACATGTTTCAAAGCTTGGAGCAACACAGCTACCAAGGCTTTCCTTGGATGAAGCCCGTGCGCCCCAGTGCCGATAGTGGCATCAAAGGTCCCGTGTATGAAATTCGCACCTACGGCATCAAACCCGGTGGCGTGCAACCTACGATTGATTTGTGGGAGCAGGCTATTCCTGCGCGCGACAAAATTTCACCCTGTGTGGTCGCGATGGTCGCCTTGGATGGCCCGCTTCGATTCACCAATATTTGGGCATACCCCACGATTGAGGCACGCAGTCAAGCGCGTGCAGATGCTGTAGCCCAAGGCATTTGGCCACCCAAAGGCGGCCCAGCCAACTTGACTACCGATATGGTGTCCACCATCGCGTTGCCTACCGCGGTTTCGCCCTTGAAATAAGTTGCACACCATGCGACTCTATTCTCTCGCATACCTCACTGCAAATGCTTCAACCGTGCCGCAAGCTATAGACATGTCTGCTGCACTAGGTTATGCGAATGTGGGCTTGCGCTTACAACCCAATGGCCCTGGTGCTCCTTTTCAAACTTTGATCGGTGATGCCCCTGTGTTGCGCGAAACGCAAGCCCTCATGCGTGACACGGGTGTGGGTGTGTACGATCTCGAAATCATTCGCATCGGTGAGCGGTTCAACGTGGCTGAGCACGTTGCGCTGCTGGACATGGGTCAAACCTTGGGTGCCAAAGCGGTGCTCATTGCTGCAGACGATACAAATGAATCACGTTTGGCAGAGCACTATGCGCTTTTGTGTGAGGTGATGCGTCGCTATGGTTTGACAGCCGATTTGGAGTTTATGCCTTGGACCGCCGTGAAGGATGCGAAGTCCGCTTTACGTGTGATTGAACTCGCCGGCACTCCCAGCAACGCCGGCATCTTGGTCGATGCCTTGCACTTTGGTCGATCAACCACAAGTTTGCAAGACATTGCTGCCATTCCTCGCGATTTGTTGCACTATGCACAAATGTGCGATGCACAAGCTGGTCTGAACTTCACGACTGAAGCGTTGATTCATACTGCAAGACAAGCGCGTTTGTTGCCCAGTGAGGGCAATATTGACCTCACTGGTTTGTTTGCGACCTTGCCGCAAGACCTTCCAGTCAGCGTAGAAATTGTCAATTTAGAACGTTCAAAACTGATCGGTGATCAGGCTTGGGCAGAACTGTGCCTCAACGCAACAAAGAAAGTTTTAGGCGATGCCTAACCCACTTCGCCACCTTGACAGCAGCCGCCAAGCGAGGCTGCCTTTCTTTGTCACTACCCACCCCACTCCGTCAAATCAACGGTCGCAAACTCTGCGCCACTTCCCGCAAAACCGGCAACACGCGGTGAACGGCTTCCTTGGACGTCTCAAACTGAATCGGCATGCTCACCGTGAGTGCGCCTTGCACATTTCCTTTGTGGTCACGCAGCGGCACCGCGACACCGCGATACGCCAAGTCGAGCTGCTGCTCCGACAACGCCCAGTCTTGCAGGCGGATGCGGGCCAGCTCGGCGCGCATACGTTTGGGGTCGGTGATGGTGTGCGAGGTGAAGGCTTTGAGTTCATGATTGGCCAACCAATCGTCAACCTCATCCTCGCCCAAGAGTGCGAGCAACAACACCCCCGCGCTCGTGAGGTGACAGGGTACGCGCGCTCCCAGCGCAAAGCTGGTGTTCATACTGCGGGTTTGACCATTGCGCGCAATGTAGACCAAGTCATAGCCGTCCAGCACAGCCACAAAAGAAATTTCTTGCGTTCCCATGGTCAAGCGTTGCAGCGAGGGCTGAACGATGCGCGGCAGGCGCGCCGACTCCAAGTAAGACTGTCCCAGTCGCATGACCTTGGGGGTGAGCCAAAACAACTTGCCATCGGTGGTGACAAAGCCCAATTGCAAAAGCGTAAGCAAGTAGCGCCGCGCCGCAGTGCGCGTCAAACCACACCGTTGTGCTGCTTGCGTAGCCGTCAGGCGAGGGTTGTGTTCGTCAAAGGTTTGCAACATCGCCAGGCCTTTGTCCAGACCTGCAATCCAATCTTTGGGATCTATGCTCAAGTTGGGTCTCAAAAGTGTGCTCATGTCTGCTCCGAGGGGAAACCCGTGATGAGATCGATGATCGCACACAAAAGATCGTTAATCGCGCAGATTAAGTTTTTAAATTCCGCAATTTCAGCAAATCAAACTAAATTTCACCGTAGCCAGTTGTGTTCGACGGTGTACCCATGGTTTCATCACCCCGAGCATTTTTCAGAAGGCTCATTTTCAAACCCAAAGAGGAGACATCCATGAATAAACGTTCCACCTTAAAGGCTGTTGCAGCGGCTGCCATTTTTGCCTTGGCTGGCATCGCCAACGCGCAGCAAACCATCAAGATTGCCAACATCGTTGAATTGTCTGGCCCTGGCACCACAGCCGGTACCGTGTTTAAAAACGGTGTGGAGTTGGCGGTAAAGGAAATCAATGAAAACGGCGGCATCTTGGGCCGCAAGATTGACAACTACACCGTTGACACACAAACGAACCCAGGCGTCGCCAAGGGCTTGACACAAAAAGCGGTGGACGACGGTGTATTTGCCATTTTTGGTCCGGTGTACTCGGGCTCCATCATGGTGTCGATGGCTGAATCCAAGCGTGGTGAGGTGCCTAACTTCACTGGTGGCGAGGCTGCAGCCATCACCGCCCAAGGCAACCCCTATGTGTTTAGAACTGCGTTTGGCCAAAGCACCTCTTTTCCAAAGCTGGCCAAGTTCATCAACACCAAAGCCAAAACTTTGGCAGTGATTTATGTGAACAACGACTTCGGTAAAGGCGGTCGTGACACCCTCAACAAATTGCTTGATGGCGGCCCAACCAAAATCGTCGCCGATATTTCAACCGATGCGGGCCAAGTAGACTTTTCGGCTGCGGTGCTCAGAGCCAAGCAAAGCAACGCGGACGCGATTTTTGCCTATACCAATGAAGAAGAGTCAGCGCGTTTGTTGCGCGAATTGAAGAAGCAGGGTTGGACCAAGCCGGTGATTGGTGAGACCACTTTGACAGGGCAAAAAGTGATTGAGTTGGCTGGTGATGCCGCCAACGGTGCCATGGCCCACGTGGGGTTGACTGTCGACGCGCCTAATCCAGAAATGTTGAAGTTCAAGGCCAAGTACTACCAAGCCTACGGCAGTATTTCTGACCACAACGGCATCAAGGGCTACACCGGCATGTATGTGCTCAAGGCCGCCATTGAAAAAGTGGGCAAGTTTGACCGTAAAGCGGTTGCTGATGCCTTGCGTGGCATCAGCATCAGCGCTAAAAAGCACCCTGGCGTGATCATGGATGTGAGCTTTGATGACAAGGGCGACCTTGACCGCGAAAGCTTCTTGATTGAGGTGAAAAACGGCCGCCAAGTGGTGACAGCTGTTTTGCCTGCTTTGAATGCAAAGAAGTAATTGGAGGTTTTGGGCACGCCTTCGGGCGTGCCTTTCTTTTTTCAAGCAAATGACATGACGGACTTTCTACAACTCTTTTTCAGTGGGCTCGCTACAGGCAGCATTTATGCGCTGGCAGCGTTGGGCTTTACCTTGCTTTGGCAAGCCTCGGGCACCATCAACTTCGCTCAAGGCGAGTTTGTGATGCTGCCGGCCTTCATGATGCTAGGTTTTTTGGCAGCGGGTTTTCCGTTGGTGCTGAGTTTCATGGGCAGTTGTGTGTTGTCTGTCATCGTGTTGGGTTGGCTGTTTAAGCGCGGTGTGGTGGACCCCCTGTTCAAGTTTGGCATGATGCCCATCGTGGTGGCGACCATTGGTTTGTCGATTGCCATGCGCAACGCCGTGCGTGCGGGTTACAGCGCTGAGCCGCATCCCTTTCCCAACCTCTTTCCCGATGCGTTATACAACATTGCCGGTGTCACGATTTCGGCCACGGATGTTGGCACCTTTGTGTTTGCGATTGCTTTGGTGTTGTTGACGCAAGCTTTCTTGGTCAAGACCGTGACAGGTCGTGCCATGCAAGCGGTAGCGCAAAACACCGAAAGCGCCTCGGTGTTGGGCATCAATGTGCCGCGCATGATTTTTTACACCTTCGCCATCAATGCGGTGCTCGCTGCGGCCGCGGCGATTTTGGTGACACCCACCTATTTAGCCAAGTTCGATATGGGCGCTGCGCTTGGGACCAAGGCTTTCTTTGCCGCCATCATTGGTGGCTTCAACAACTCGCGCGGTGCTTTGTTGGGCGGCGTGATTGTGGGGGTCTGCGAAAACTTGGCTGCTGCGTATATTTCGCCAGCCTACAAAGACGCCGTGGCCTTGATTCTTTTCATGGTTGTGATTTTGTTCAAGCCGCAGGGCTTGCTTGGGAAAAAAGTGGAGCGCAAAGTATGAAGAAGCTCGGCATTTTTCTAGGCTTATTGGGGCTGTTAGCCTGTATTTTTGTGCCCACGGTGCTCAAAAACCATGGTATTTATTTGTTCACCTATTGGTTGATTTATGTGATCGCCACCATGGGCTTGAACCTCACCATTGGCTATGCGGGACAAAAGTCACTGGGCCATGCGGCATTTTTTGGTATCGGCGCCTACACAGTGGCCATCATGATGCAAGCGGGCTTTAGCTTTTGGTTAGGTATGCCCCTGGCCGCCTTGGGCTGCTTTGTGGTGGGTCTGGCTTTGGGTTTTCCTGCGTTGCGCGTGCAAACCATTTACTTGGCTTTTGCCACTTTGGGCTTCAATACCGCCGTGTGGTTGGTGATGCGCAACGAAGAGTGGCTGACAGGCGGCACGTTCGGTATCAACAATATTCCAAGGCCTGAAGCCTTTGGCGTGAGCTTTGACAGCAACTTGTCCTACTACTATTTGGTGTTGGCGTTTGCAGTGGTGTTGGCCTTGCTTTTGTGGGGGCTACTCAACTCACCATGGGGAAAAGCTTTCACGGCCTTGCGTGACAACCCCATCCGAGCAGAAAGCCTCGGCGTCGATATTCGTGGCTACACCTTGTTGAGTTTTGCCATTGGTGCAGCCTATGCAGGCATCGCTGGCGGTTTGTTTGGTTCATTGGTTCAGTTCATTGATCCTTCGCCCTTCACGGTGGAGGCATCGATCATGATGTACCTGATGGTCGTCGTTGGTGGCCCAGGTTACTTTTTGGGTCCCTTGCTCGGTGCTGCGGTGGGTGTGATCTTGCCGGAGTGGCTGCGTTTTGCGCAGGCTTGGTATTTGTTCGTATTTGGCACGGCTGTGGTGATGTTGATGATTTGGCTGCCCGATGGTTTGCTGAGCATTCCTGACCGCATAAGAGCCAAGCGTCTGTCGCGTGAGGCTTCAGCAACACGGGCTGCTGTTGGACAAGCTCCCGCGCTTGCCGATGCCGGCCAATCAGGAGTCAAAGTATGACCACAGCGACTCAACATCCTTTGCTCAAAGTTACCGATTTGAAGAAGGCTTATGGTGCGATTCAAGCGGTAGGTGGCGTGTCTTTTGAAGTGCGCCCCGGTGAAATTTTTGGTGTCATTGGTCCAAACGGCTCTGGCAAAACCACGTTGTTCAATAGCATGTTGGGCCAGATCACGCCAGACACGGGCAAGATTGAACTCAATGGTCAAGACGTGACCCATTTGGGACCGTTGGCGCTCAATCGCCGTGGCGTGGGGCGCACTTTCCAAACTCTGCAAGTTTTTGGCAAGATGACCGTGCGCGACAACTTGATTGTCGCTGCACAAGAGCATCAGGGCAGTTTGTTCAGTCGCATGTTTGCCCCTAGTGATTCCAATTTGGGTGCCAAAGCAGATGCCTTGATTGATCAATTTCATATCAAGCATGTGGCGGATAAAAAAGCAGGTGAGTTGAGCTATGGTCAACAAAAACTGGTGGATATCGCCATGGCTTTCATGAGTGAGCCCGACTTGGTGCTGCTTGACGAGCCTTGCGCGGGTGTCAACCCTTCCTTGGTGGGGGGCATCAGTGCTTTGCTGAAGGACTTGAACAAGCGCCAAACCTCTGATGGCAAGGCCAGTAGCTTTGTCGTGATTGAGCACAACATGGATTTCGTGATGGATGTTTGCCACCGCATCATGGTGATGGTGGAGGGCAAGGTGATGGCCATTGGAACACCCGCCGAAATTCGTGCGAACAAACAAGTGCTCGACGCCTACCTGGGGAATTGACATGACGACACAAGACAACACAACGCCTTGCATTGAGTTTGAGGACGTGGTGGCGGGCTACAAAGACTTCATGATCTTGAATAATTTGTCTTTCTCTGTGGCACGAGGCTCGATCACTTTGCTGATTGGCCCCAATGGTGCTGGTAAGTCGACGGTGCTTAAAACCTTGTTTGGGTTGTTGACGCCACGCCAAGGCAAGGTCCGTTTGAATGGTCAAGACATCACGGGGGCCACCCAAAAAGACTTGCTCGCCCGTGGCATTGCCTTTGTGCCACAAGGGCGCAATTTGTTTGGCCAGCTTTCTGTGTATGAAAACTTAGAGCTGGGTGGGATCACGCTCGGCATGAAGACCACGCATGAGCGCATTCCTGAAGTGCTGAATTTTTTCCCACGCGTGAAAGAACGCATGAACTCGTCGGCATCATCGTTGTCGGGGGGTGAGCAAAAACAACTTGAAATTGGCCGCGCTTTGTTGCTGCGTCCCAAAGTCTTGTTGATTGATGAGCCTTCAATTGGTTTGTCCCCCATCGTGGTGCAAGATGTGTTCAAGCTTTTGCGAAAACTTGCGGAGCAAGGCACCACCGTGCTGATGGTGGAGCAAAACGTCAAGAGTGCGCTGAAGTACTCTGACAATGCCATTGCGTTAGAGTCTGGGCGCTTGGTGTTGTACAAGTCAGCGGCGGAAATATTGGCTGATCCACAAATGGAACGTTTGTTTTTGGGTGGCGCGCACACCACAACTGCTTCAGTTGGGTCTGCATAGAAACTGAACGATGGTTCCACTGAAAATAGCCATTGCAGGCGCAGGAGTGATTGGTAGAGCGCACATGGCTGTGTTGGCCCAGAATCCAAATTGCCAACTCTGCGCTATTGCTGACCCGTCAGGAGCGGCTCAACAGTTGTCTCAGGCGCTAGACATTGCTTGGTTTGCGACCCTTGATGAACTTTTGACACAAGTGCAACCTGACGGTGTGATTGTGTCGACCCCTAATGCGCTTCATGTGCCCCAAGCATTGCATTGCATTGAAAAGGGTTTGCCAGTCTTGCTGGAGAAACCAATTGCACACACCGTGGCCGATGCGCAACGCTTGGTGCAAGTGGTACAAAATCTACAGGCCAAAGTACTGATCGGACACCATCGCGCGCATAGTCCCATCATGCGCGAAACTAAAACCTTGATTGACTCAGGGCGCTTAGGACGCTTGGTTGGCGTTTTGGGCAGCGCGATGTTTTACAAGCCCGACAGCTATTTCAACGAGGCGCCTTGGCGAAGCCAAACTGGCGGAGGCCCAGTGTTGATAAATCTCATTCATGAGATCCACAGTTTGCGCATGTTGTGCGGCGAAATTGTGGAGGTGCAGGCCATGACATCCAACGCGGTAAGAGGCTTTGCTGTAGAGGACACTGCTTCCATCTCGTTTCGTTTTGCTTCGGGCGTATTGGGTTCATTTTTGCTGTCTGATACATCTGCCTCGGCGCGCAGTTGGGAGCAAACCAGCCAAGAAAACAAAGCTTACGCCAGCTATGACGATGAGGACTGTTATGTCATTGCGGGAACATTGGGCAGTTTGGCTGTGCCTAGCATGCGTTTGAAAACATTTGCAAAAAATGACGATCGTTCATGGTTCAAGTCTTTCGATTGCAATGTGGTTGCCCTACAGCGAGAAGACCCTCTCAAATTGCAGATAGCGCATTTTTTAAATGTGGTGCAAGGCAAAACAGTCCCGTTAGTAAGTGCGCTTGATGGGTTGCAAAACTTGTTGGTGGTGGATGCCATTTCTCGCGCCATCGCAAGCCAACAAACCATTCGATTGGCTTAGGTTAGCGGCGCACATTCACAAGTTGTCCCGTTTTGGCGCTGCTTTGTATTGCATCTAGCGTGGAGGCTATGTCGTGGCTTGCAGCAGCAGCGCGCTCTATGGCTTGCATGTCGTGCGTGCGTATCGCCTTGGCAAAAGCTTCTGCTGCAAACCGAAAGCCACTGCCTGTAGCCGATTGAATGTCTTCAAATGCAATGCTGTTGGCAGTACCACGGCGAATACGAAGTTGGCTGGGTAGGTAGCCCCAAGGGTGTGTGTGCAAATCGCTCGTGTGGTTCAGGTACTCGGTTTCAACTGTGCCATGTGTGCCCACAATCGTGGCTCTGCGATGGTTGGCCACGTCCATGGCGCATGACATTTGTGCTCGCCGGCCATCGGCATAAAAGAGTGTGGCCATCATGCTGATGTCAACGCCGGTTTTAGCCCAGTTTGCATGCGCCATCACGCGCTCAGGCGCACACCCCATGACCAATCGAATCAAGCTTAAGGGGTAACTGCCGGCGTCTAACAGTGCACCGCCCCCAAGATCGGGCTTGAGGCGGATATTGGTATCTGGGTTGCCCAGTGTGAAACCAAAACAGGCTTGCATGCTACGTACATCACCGATTTTTTCTGGACTTAAGCAAGCAAGCAAGTCGCGTGTTTGTGGCTGAAACCAATAGGGGTAGGCCTCAAGCAGCATCACTTCATGTTGGCGCGCAACTTCAAACATCCGTGTCACTTCAGAAAGATTGAGTGCCAGAGGCTTTTCGCACAGCACATGCTTGCCTGCTTGCATGGCACGAATCGCCCATTCGGCGTGCATGCTGTTGGGTAAAGGAATGTAGATGGCTTCTAGCGTCGCATCTTTCAGAATTTCTTCGTAGCTGCCATAAGCACGTTCAATCGCAAAGTCCTTCGCGAAGGTCTGTGCCTTATTCAAATCGCGGCTGGCTACAGCTTGGAGGGACACATGCGAGCAGTTGTGTACATCGCGTGCAAATTGTTTAGCGATCTTGGCGCAGCCCAAGATACCAATGGTCAAAGCCGGGTGGGGTAAAGGTGAGAGGTTTGAGGGGGGCATAGAACAAGCTCGCGGATGTGATTGAGTGGGTGAGTAGGGTCGATCCAAGCAAGTATGGTTCGAATATTTCCACGGTGATGAGAGCCTGGCCCTTTATTAGGGTTCATCAGTAGTCAAGACGCCATCTCAAGGACTTTATACTTTCACAATGAACGAAACAGTACATTCCGCTCGCAAGACGCCCAAGCGCACCAACGACCCTGAGCGGACGATGGCAGGCATCATTGCTGTGGCCACGGCAGAGTTCGCGGCCAAGGGCCTGGCGGGCGGGCGCATTGACGCCATTGCCGACGCCACGCACACCAGCAAGCGCATGATCTATTACTACTATGGCAGCAAAGAGGGTTTGTACTTGGCCGTACTCGAGGATGCCTATCGCCGCATCCGTGCCACCGAGGCCGAACTCAACTTGGCTAACTTATCGCCCGAGGAGGCGCTCAAAGCTTTGGTGGGTTTCACGTTTGACCACCACCACAGCAACCAAGATTTCATTCGCTTGGTGATGTCCGAGAACATCCAGCGCGGCACTTTCTTAGCGCAAAGCAAGTTGATTCAAGAGCTCAATGTGTCTGCCATTCAGTCCATCGAAGCTTTGTACAAGCGCGGTGTGAAGGCGGGTGTGTTTCGCAAAGGGCTGGACCCCATCGACATCCATGCATCTATTTCGGCGCTCACGTTTTTCAATGTGTCCAACCGCTACACCTTTGATTTGATTTTCAAGCGTGACGGTCAAACCGCCAAGGCTTTGACGGCACGCCGCCAAAGTGTGGTGGACATGGTGTTGCGGTTTGTAAGCCATTCAAATTTGACATAGCAGTTAGTTGGCTATGCTCTATTGAATAGAGGGTTTTTACTGATATGTCACAAACTAACTGTTTTGTACATTTTGTCTTGCTCGATATTTTCCAAGGATTTTTCCAATGCTTCACCGTTTGCTAGACCATTACTGCCGGTTGCTTGAAATCCTGATGGCGCTTGCGCTGGCTGTGATGGTGGTGTTGGTGTTTGGCAACGTGGTGATGCGTTATGCCTTTAACTCAGGCATCACTTTGTCTGAGGAGTTGTCGCGTTGGTTGTTTGTGTGGGTCACCTTCTTGGGCGCAATCGTGGCCATGAAGGACGGGGCGCATTTGGGCTCTGACACCTTGGTGTCAAAGTTGTCCTTGCGTTGGCAAAAATATTTCTTTGTGGTGGGTCACCTGTTGATGTTGTTCATTTGCTGGCTGTTGTTCAAAGGCTCGTTGGATCAAACCATCATCAACTGGAGTTCGACCAGTGCGGTGATGGAGGCGTCTATGGGCATCTTCTACGCCTGCGGCATGGTGTTGGCGGTGTCAGGCGCTTTGATTTTGGTGGACCGCTTGATGCGCTTGATGCGCGGGGAGTTGGCTGACAGCGAGTTGATTGGTGTGCGTGAGTCTGAAGAAGAGCCCATCGATGTTCCCGCGCCCCTCAAGTAAATCCCAAGGAATTTCATCATGACCATCGCTGTATTTCTGGGTTCTTTGCTCGCCGCCATGGCGCTGGGTGTGCCGATTGCTTTTTCTTTGTTGCTGTGTGGTTCCGCGTTGATGTGGCACATGGACATGTTTGATGCGCAGATCTTGGCGCAAAACGTGATCGAGGGCTCCAACAGTTTTCCGCTGCTCGCAGTGCCTTTTTTCATGTTGGCCGGCGAGGTGATGAATACCGGTGGTTTGTCACGCCGCATTGTTGACTTTGCCATGGCCTTGGTGGGTCACATCCGCGGTGGCTTGGGTTACGTGACCATCGTGGCAGCTTGCTTGTTGTCGGCGCTGTCTGGCTCCGCGGTGGCGGACGCCGCGGCATTGACCGCCTTGCTGTTGCCCATGATGGTCAAAGCTGGCCACGACAAAGCACGCAGTGGGGGTTTGATTGCCGCTTGCGGTGTGATTGGCCCCATCATTCCGCCATCCATTGGCTTTGTGATTTTTGGCGTGGCTGCCAACGTATCCATCAGCAAGTTGTTTTTGGCAGGTATTTTTCCGGGCATCGTGTTGGCTGCTGGTTTGTGGGCCACTTGGTGGTGGTGCACACGCAAAGAACATTTGACGCCGCCTGCACGCAAAACCAGCGCCGAAGTGTTTGCAGCTATGCGCAGCGCTGGCTGGGCCTTGATGCTGCCGCTCATCATTTTGGTGGGCTTGCGCATGGGGGTGTTCACGCCGACCGAGGCGGCTGTGGTGGCTGCGGTGTATGCCTTGTTTGTGGCGGGCGTGATTTACCGTGAACTCACTTGGCAGCAGTTGTTTGATGTGTTTCGCACAGCGGCCAAAACGACCGCGGTCATCATGTTCTTGGTAGCCGCTGCCATGGTGTCGGCTTGGTTGATCACGGTGGCCAACTTGCCAGCCCAAGTGGTGACTTTGTTGCAACCCTTGTTGGACAACCCCAAGCTCTTGATGGCCGCCATCATGATCTTGTGCATGGTGGTGGGTACGGCCATGGACATGACGCCCACCATTTTGATCTTGACGCCTGTGTTGATGCCCATCGTCAAAGCCGCAGGCATTGATCCGGTGTACTTTGGCGTGATGTTCATCATCAACAACTCAATTGGTTTGATCACGCCGCCCGTGGGCACCGTGCTCAACGTGGTAGCGGGTGTGGGCCGCATGCGCATGGATGATGTGACGCGCGGGGTGCTGCCGTTCATGGCGGTGCAGTTTGTCGTCATGTTCTTGATGGTGCTGTTCCCAGCCATCGTCATGGTGCCTGCGCGCTGGTTATATTAAGTTCCTTTTTCATTGTCTGTTCGGGTACGCCAGACAGTGGAACCTTTATTGGGCGTACGACCGCAACAGTTCATCAGGAGACACTGACATGAAACGTGTATTTATCAAGACCGTGATCGCCACGGTGGCCATGGCTGCCATGGGCATGGCCTCGGCACAAGTCAAAACCATCAAGTTCGCTAACCAGAACGCTGCGGGCCACCCCATCGTGCAAGGCATGGACAAATTCAAAGACATCGTCGAGAAGAACTCTGGCGGCAAGCTCAAGGTCAACCTGTTTCCAGGTGGCACTTTGGGCAGTGACCAAGCCAACGTGTCTGCCATTCAAGGCGGCTCATTGGAGATGGCATCCATGAACTCTGGTATTTTCGCCAGCCAAGTCAAAGAATTTGGCGTGTTCGATTTCCCTTTCATGTTCGCGACAACCAAAGAGGCGGACGCTGTGGTGGACGGCCCCTTTGGCAAAAAGATGCATGCCAAGTTGGAAGAAAAAGGTTTGGTGGGCTTGGCTTACTACGAACTGGGCTTTCGTCAAATCACCAATGGCAAACGCGCCATCAACAAAGTGTCTGACCTCGAAGGCCTGAAGTTGCGCGTGATTCCCAACCCCATCAACGTGGATTGGGTCAAAGCCTTGGGTGCCAACCCCACGCCACTGCCTTTCCCCGAGTTGTATGCCGCCTTGGAACAAGGTGCTGTGGACGGTCAAGAAAACCCGATTCCAACCATCAACAGTGCTAAGTTTTTCGAAGTGCAAAAGCACATCGTCTTGACAGCGCACCAATACAACCCGCAGTCTGTGGTGATCAGCAAAAAGTTTTGGGACACCTTGAGCGCCGCTGAGAAAAAGATTGTGTCGGATGCCGCCTCGGAGTCCGCCAAATTCCAACGCGAAACAGCACGTGCTTTGGAAGCCAGTTTGCTGGCTAACTTAAAGAAGAATGGCATGCAAGTGACGCAGTTGTCTGATTCTGAAATGTCGATCTTGCGTGACAAGATGCGTCCTGTCACCGCCAAGTACGGTGTGGTCGTGGGTCAAGATTTGGTCAAAGAGTTGCAAGGTGAAATCGAGAAGGCGCGTTCTGCACCCGCTAAGAAGGCCAAGTAATGGCTGAGTAATGCTTCGCCGCATGCGCGGCGAAGCATTTGATGAGACGAAACACTTTTTGTTAAAGGTAGATATGAAAGTCTTGATGCTGCACGGCGTGAACCTCAACATGTTTGGCAAACGCGACCCCCTGCAATACGGCACCATCACACTCGATGAGATCAATGCCAATTTGCACACACTGGGCAAGGAGCTGGGCGCTGAGCTTGAGTGCTTCCAAACCAACCATGAGGGCGACATGTGTGAGCGCATTCATCAGGGCTACTTTGACAAGGTAGACGCTGTCTTGATCAACGCTGGCGCTTGGACCCATTACAGCTACGCCATCCGCGATGCTTTGGCCATCCTGCCATGCCCCATCATTGAGTTGCACATGTCCAACGTGCATGCACGAGAAGAGTTCCGTCGCACATCTGTGTTGGCCGAGGTGGTCAAAGGCCAAATTTGCGGCTTTGGTGCTGACAGCTACACGCTGGCTTTGCGTGCTGCGGTGTCTGCGGTTCAATCTTCCAAATAATTCATGACCCAGCACGGTATTTCAATCAACGGCAACACGCAGTTGATTGCGCACATTGGTTTTCCCACGCATGCCTTCAAGTCGCCCCTGATCTACAACCCTTACTTTGCACATGCGGGCATCAATGCCGTGGTGGTGCCCATGGGTTGTCAAACGCCTGACTACCCAGTTTTTTTGAAATCGGTGTTCAGTCTCACCAACATGTGTGGTGCGCTCATCACCATGCCCCACAAAGTGGTGACCGTGGGCTTGTTAGATGAGGTGACCGCCACTGTGCGCGTGGCAGGTGCTTGCAACGCGGTCAAAAAGCTGGCCGATGGCCGCTTGGTGGGCGACATGTTTGATGGCGCTGGCTTTGTGCGCGGCGTGCAACGCAAGGGCTTTGATCTGACGGGTAAGCGCGTGTTGGTGGTCGGCTCGGGCGGCGTGGGATGTGCCATCGCGGCCTCGCTGGCAGGGGCTGACATAGCCGCCATCAGTTTGTTTGATGTGAACACGGAGTCTGCCAATGCCTTGGCTCAACGTTTGAAACAAAACTACCCTCAAATCGATGTGCGCACCGGCTCCAACGATCCTGCTGCCCATGATTTGGTGGTCAACGCCACGCCCATGGGCATGAACGAAGGCGATGCCTTGCCGATGGATGTGTCTCGCATCTCGCCCGACACTTTGGTGGGGGAGGTGGTGATGAAAAATGAAATGACCGCCTTCTTGCAAGCCGCCTCAAAACAAGGTTGTCGCATTCAGGTGGGTTCCGACATGCTGTTTGAACAAATCCCTGCCTATTTGGAATACTTCGGTTTGCCCAGCACCACTGCTGATGTGCTGCGTGATGTGGCACAGTTGAACGCATGAGTTTGACAAGCTTGATTTTTTTTGGAGTACCTGATGACCTTCGCATCCCCACACCGTGAATCCGTGCCGGAGATGCCCAACCGGTTGGGCTTGGATGGCATTGAATTCATCGAATACGCGACCAGTCGCCCTCAAGCTTTGGGGCAAGTGTTAGAGAACATGGGGTTTCGTCCCGTGGCACGTCACCGCTCGCGTGAGGTCACGTTGTACCGCCAAGGCGGCATGAACTTGGTCGTCAACGCCAGCCCAGATGATGCCCGTGTGAGCGCCACCACCGATGGTCAACCCGTCATCTCTGCGGTGGCCTTTCGTGTGCGTGATGCACTGCAAGCACACACTCGTTGCATGGATCTGGGTGCATGGAATGTCAGCAGCCAAGCGCAAGCGATGGAGCTGCACATACCTGCCATTCATGGCCCTGGCGGCAGCCGTTTTTACTTTGTCGACCGTTGGCAAGAATTCTCGATTTACGACATCGACTTCAAACCGATTCCGACCGTCGATCAACAGCCACAAGCGACAGCAGGCATGAGCTACTTTGGTGTGGTGCAGTACATCGGCGCAGGCCGCAGTGCCGATTGGTTGGCTTATTTTGAACACATGTTTGACTTCAGCTTTGTGCCCGACGAGCAACGCTTTGGTATCTTGCCCAAAGGCAAACTCATGAAGAGCCCGTGTGGCAAATTTTTATGGCAACTGATTGAGCCCGACCCTTGGATGGACGCCGACGAGTCACCCGAATGTTTGCAACGCATTGGTTTGGGTGCGGTCGATGTGGGGGCGGCAGTGACTGCACTCAAAGCCCGCGGCGTGGAGTTTGTCGAGTCCACTCAACTGCACCCTGAAGACCGTGGCGCGCTGACCCGCAGTGCCTTGGGTTCGGTGTCGTTTGAGCTGGTTCACAAAGACCAATAAAAGGACTTGTGCATGAACCCCCACGCTCATCTCTCCGTGTCTGCATTGCCCCCCGCTGGGCCGTTGGCCTCTTTTGGGATGGACACCATCACGATGGCTGGCTCTCTAGAGGCCAAGCTGTCCGCCATGAAAGACGCAGGCTTTTCACAAGTCATGCTCATGGCGCGTGACTTGGTGACCCACCCAGGCGGCGTGCCTGCTGCCGTAGCAGCCGTGCAGGCCAGCGGCTTGCGCCCCACAGGCTTTCAAGTGTTGCGAGACTTTGAGGGTTTGTCGGGCCATTTGCACGGCTACAAAGTCGACATCGCCAAGTCGATGCTCGAGATGTGTGCAGCCACAGGCAGTAAAGTGTTGTTGGCATGCTCGTCTACCTCACGCCATGCCACAGATGACCTTGACCACATTGCCCGCGACTTGAAAAAGCTCGCCATGATGGCGTTGCCTTTAGGCATCCAAGTGGCTTACGAAGGCTTGTCATGGGGCCGCACAGTCAACGAGTTCACCACCTCATGGGATGTGGTGTGTCGCGCCGATTGCCCCAACCTGGGCATTGGCATTGACTCGTTTCATATCTTTGCAGCCAATACGCCCTTGGACGCGATTGAAGACTTAGACCCAGACAAGATTTTCTTGGTGCAATTGTCTGACTTCATGTGGCACGAAACCCCCACCTTTGAAGACCGCATGACCACCGCACGCACCTTTCGTGTGTTCCCAGGCGAGGGTGTGCACAGCGAAGCCTTGGCGGACTTGGTGCTGCGTCTAGACCGCATTGGTTATCGTGGTGACTTTAGTTTTGAAGTGTTCAACGACGACTACCAACAACTGCCACTGGCGACAGTGGCCGAGCGCGCGCGCAAAAGCGCCACATGGCTGCACGACAAGGTGCTGCACCGCTCAGCGCCATTGCCCACCTGGACCCACACCAAGACAAACGCCACTCTATGAAACAACGTCAACTCGGCCCCTACACCGTCTCAGCCATCGGCCTAGGCTGCATGAACCTGAGTCACGCCTATGGCGCGCCGCCTGCAGCTGAAGTGGGCGAGGCATTGCTTCATCGCGCCTTAGACCTGGGTGTGACGATGTTTGACACGGCGGCCCTGTATGGCTTTGGCACCAACGAGATGTTGGTGGGCAAAGCGCTCAAAGCCCACCGCCATGAAATCACCCTTTGCAGCAAAGGCGGCATGGCGGGGGTGTCGTTTCCTGAGGGAGTCAAGCGCGTGATTGACGGTCGCCCTGAGACCTTGCGCAAAAACTGCGAAGACAGCTTGGCCCGTTTGCAAACCGACGTGATTGACCTGTACTACTTGCACCGCTGGGACAAACAAGTACCCATTGAAGACAGCGTGGGCACGCTGAGCGACTTGGTGCGTGAGGGCAAGATTCGCGAAATTGGCCTGAGTGAGGTATCGGCCAACACGCTGCGCAAAGCACACGCCGTACACCCCATTGCGGCTGTGCAAACCGAGTATTCGCTGTGGACGCGAAATCCAGAAATCGCCGTGCTCAAGGCCTGCGAAGAATTGGGAACCACCTTTGTGGCGTTCAGCCCTGTGGCGCGTGGTTTTTTGTGTGGGGATTTGCGCGATGTGAGCACCTTGGCAGCCAATGACATCCGCCGTGCCATGCCGCGCTTTGCTGGCGACACCTATACCGCCAACTTGTCATTGCTTGAAGGCTTTCAAGTCATCGCACACGAGGCAGGGTGCACGCCCGCACAGCTGGCCTTGGCGTGGCTGTTGCACAAAAGCAGCAAGCTCATCCCCATTCCCGGCACGAAAAACATGCGCCACCTCGAAGACAACATGGCTGCTGCCGATGTGGTGCTGTCGTCAGAGCAGATGCAGCAGCTGGACGCGCTGATCAACCCGCAGACGGTCAAAGGCGCGCGCTACAACGCGGTCAGTGCGAGTGAGGTGGATACCGAGGAGTTTTAAGCTGCTGCGCCCATGAAAAAGCCCGTCAGTGAAAACTGACGGGCTTTGAGTTGCCCGCAAAATGCAGGGCAGGCGCAAAGACTTACATCGTGTCAATGAAGCTGCGCAGTTTGTCGCTGCGGCTGGGGTGCTTGAGCTTGCGCAAAGCCTTGGCTTCGATTTGACGGATGCGCTCACGCGTGACGTCAAACTGTTTGCCCACTTCTTCCAAGGTGTGGTCCATTGCCATTTCGATACCAAAGCGCATGCGCAGCACTTTGGCTTCGCGTGGGGTGAGGCCATCCAAGATGTCTTTCACCACATCGCGCAAACCAGCTTGCATGGCAGCTTCGATAGGTGCGGTGTTGACGCTGTCTTCGATGAAGTCGCCCAAGTGGCTGTCGTCATCGTCACCGATCGGTGTTTCCATTGAGATGGGCTCTTTGGCGATCTTCATGATCTTGCGGATCTTGTCTTCTGGAATTTCCATCTTCTCTGCCAAGACACTGGCATCGGGCTCGAAACCAAACTCTTGCAAGTGTTGGCGGCTGATGCGGTTCATCTTGTTGATGGTCTCGATCATGTGCACAGGGATACGGATGGTGCGCGCTTGATCGGCGATGGAGCGCGTGATGGCTTGGCGAATCCACCAAGTGGCGTAGGTCGAGAACTTGTAGCCACGGCGGTATTCAAACTTGTCCACCGCTTTCATCAAGCCGATGTTGCCTTCTTGGATCAAGTCGAGGAACTGCAAACCACGGTTGGTGTATTTCTTGGCAATGGAGATGACCAAGCGCAAGTTGGCTTCGATCATTTCTTTCTTGGCGCCGCGTGAGCTGCGCTCGCCCGCGTTCATGCGCTTGTTGATGTCTTTGAGTTGATCCAAAGGCACAACCACACGTGACTGCAAGTCCATTAGTTTTTGCTGCAAGTCTTGCACCGGCGGGATGAAGCGGCTCATGGTGGTAGACCATGGCTTGCCAGCGGCGGCTTGCTTTTCAACCCACTTGAGGTTGAGCAGGTTGGGCGGAAAATCTTTGATGAAGGTGGCTTGCGGCATGCCGCACTTGTCCACGATGATGCGCCGTAGCTCACGTTCGTTTTTACGCACACTGTCGACTTGTCCGCGCACGGATTCACAGAGTTTTTCGATGGTTTTGGCGGTAAAGCGAATGCCCATCAACTCAGCAGTCAAGGCAGTTTGCGCCTTCATGTAGGTGGGGGTGCCGTAGCCTTCCTTGTCGTAAGTCTTGCGCAGTTTGTCGAACAACACAATCATGCGGTCAAAACGCTCAAGGGCTGCGTTTTTCAGTTCTTCTAATTTCTTGGTCAGCGCCTTGGAGCCGCCTTTGCCGTCGTCATCGTCTTCTTCATCAAACTCGTCGAAGTCTTCTTCGGCCACATAGTCGTCGGCTTCATTCAGGTTGTTGAAGCCATCCACGATGGTGGAGATGACCACCTTGTTTTCACGAATGTCTTCGGCCATGGCCAAGACGGCTGCGATCGTGGCAGGCGAGGCGCTGATGGCGGACATCATTTCCATCAAGCCGCCCTCGATGCGCTTGGCAATTTCAATTTCGCCCTCGCGCGTCAGCAACTCGACAGTGCCCATTTCGCGCATGTACATGCGCACGGGGTCGGTGGTGCGGCCAAACTCGCTGTCCACGGTGGACAACGCGGCTTCGGCTTCTTCCTCGGCCTCTTCTTCTGTGGCGGCGGTGGGGGTGTTGTTGTTGAGCAGCAGGGTTTCCGCGTCAGGCGTGTGCTCGTAGACGGCAACACCCATGTCGTTGAGCATGCTGATGACCACTTCGAGGGTTTCAGCATCGACCAGTTTGTCGGGCAAGTGGTCAGAAATTTCGCCGTGGGTGAGGTAGCCACGTGTCTTGCCGAGTTTGATCAGGGTTTTGAGGCGCGAGCGCCGCTTTTGCATGTCCTCTTCAGACAGCACGGTTTCGTCTAAACCAAATTCTTTCATCAAGGCACGTTCTTTGGCCTTGCTGATTTTCATGCGCAGGGGCTTGACCTTTTCTGCGCCTGCTTCAATCACTGGCTCGCCTTCGAGGTCGGCCTCGATGTCTGCGAGGTCTTCATCATCGCTGCCAGCGGTTTTACCCTTGGCTGGGGGTGTCTTTTTGGCAGCGGTTTTTTTGGCTGCCGCTTTGGGTGCATGGGCTTGTACAGCTGCGGTTTTTTTCTTGGTGTCCTCAGCTTTAGGAGCTGTTTTCACGACGGGTTTGGTGGCTGGCTTTTCGGCAGCTTTTGTTTTCGATGCGGGCACTGACTTGGCTTTCGTTGCGGACTTGGCTGCGGGTTTAGCAGCCGATTTGACTGCCGATTTGGCAGCCGTTTTGACAACGGGTTTAGCGGCTGGCTTTGTAACTGCTTTTGCTGTGGCTTTGACGGCGGGCTTGGCTGCGACTTTGGGCGCAGCGGGGGCTGGCTTTTTGCTCACAGGTTTGGCCACAACCTTCTTCGCCACTGATTTGGCAGGCTTCTTGGACAGGCGGTCAACAGGCATGAATACTCCTAGACAACAAAGAAACAAATACTCAGCGCCGTTCAACCCGACGCGGGAACAGAAACAAGGGGATTGAAGTGTGAACCTCTAGAAGCAAGCGGATTGGGCGAACATTTGGTGTGCAGTCCTTGCGGTGATGTGGCGAGTCGTGCGCTTGTGTCACGGTTGGCCGGGTCCGGAGGTGCTGCTGTCGCACTTGCAAAGTGGATTATACCAAAAGCCGCGAGCCTTGCTGCGGTGCAGGCCCGTCAATCGTGGCTTTCGACCAGTTTTTGTGGAATCTGGCCAAGCTGGCGTCGGCGCTCAAACAAGGCTTTGTAGCGCTGCATGGCGGTGGGGTCAGTGGTCGCCTCGGCAATGGCCTCTTTCATTTGTGCGTCCAAGCTTTCAAACAAAATTTTGTTCAAAATACCGCGCAGCTCGAGGGTGGCTTCTCGTTGTGCCCCAGCCGATGACTGCGCATCGGCGATGGGATGGCCATCGTCGTTCAGCAAGGGTTTGAACGACGAGGCCATGACGCGCAAGGCCATGTCTTGCGATTCGTGCCCATGCAGGCCTTCGCGCAGGGCTCCCCATGGCAGGTTGCCATGCTCGTGGTGTTGCTGGTCCAACCACACAAAGAGCGGGCCATGGGGTGGAGCAAGTTCGCACAAAAGCTGGTGGTCTTCGCTGGAGAGGTCTTGCCACAGTTCCATGTGCGTGAGCAGCACACGCACCGCATGGTCCGCGCGGCCTTGCGGGATGAGCCGAGTGCCGCGTTTGTAGGTGGTGGGTGCGTAGGCGTCGCGGGGTTTGAACTTGGAAGTTTTTTTAAATTCACCCGATCGTGCTTGCGCGCCAGGTGGGGCTGCGGGTATCCATAGGTCTTGCAGTTCGTGGTTGCCTAGTTCGGTCAGTTCGGCAATTTCGCTCAGCAACTGGCGCTTGAGTGCACCATCGGGCAAGGACATCCACAGCGGCTTCGCGTTGCTTGCCATGTGCGCTCGGCCCTCCGCGGTGTGCAAGTCACAGCCTTCGCGTGCTACTTCGATCATGAAGCGGCTGAGCGGCATGGCTTCGCTGACGCAGTGGGCAAATGCATCTTTGCCAAACGCTCGAATGAAGCTGTCGGGGTCGTGCTCGGCGGGCAAGAACAAAAACTTCACACTGCGCACATCGCTGGCGTAGGGAATAGCGCCATCGAGGGCTTTGCGTGCGGCGCGGCGACCGGCAGCATCGCCATCAAAACTAAACACCACGTTGTCTGTGAAGCGAAACAGCTTTTGCACATGCTCGCTCGTGCAGGCTGTGCCGAGCGTGGCCACCGCGTTGGGAAAGCCGAGTTGGGCCAGCGCCACCACGTCCATGTAGCCTTCGGTCACCAGCACATAGCCCGCATCGCGCAGCGCGTTGCGGGCTTCAAACAAGCCATACAACTCGCGGCCTTTGCTAAATACTGGGGTTTCAGGCGAGTTCAAATATTTGGGTGTGCCCTCAAACAACACGCGGCCACCAAAGCCAATGCATTCGCCCTTGACGTTGCGGATGGGAAACATCACACGGTCGCGGAAACGGTCATAGCGTTTTTCGTCTTCGCCGTCTTCTTGGTTGACGATGACCAGGCCGCTTTCTGCCAGCAGCGGGTCTTGGTAGTCAGGAAACACGCTTGCCAAGCTGCGCCAACCCTCGGGGGCGTAGCCGAGGCCAAATTGTTTGGCAATCTCGCCACTCAGGCCGCGGCCTTTGAAATATTCAATCGCTTTGGGCGAGTTGCGCAAATGTTTGCGAAACGATTCCCCCGCTTTTTCCAGCACATCGGTCAGCGTGGCTTGTTTTTGGCGTTGCTCAGCAGCGCGCGCTCGGTCTTGCGGTGAGGCGTCGTCTTCGGGTACTTGCATGCCCATGTTTTGTGCCAAGTCCTTCACAGCCTCGACAAAGGTCATGCCCGCGTGCTCCATCAAAAAGCCAATGGCATTGCCGTTTTTGCCGCAACCAAAGCAATGGAAAAATTGCTTGGCAGGGCTGACCGAAAACGACGGTGACTTTTCGCCGTGAAACGGGCACAGGCCCATGAAATTGGCCCCGCCCTTTTTGAGTTGCACATAGCGTCCCACCACCTCGACCACATCGACGCGGGCTAAAAGCTCTTGAATGAAGGATTGAGGGATGGCCATGGGTAGATCAGGTGAAGCCTGATTTTAGGCGTCGGCCTTGGTGGCAATTTGGAAGAACGTTTTGGCTTACTTCGGTGCCAAACGGATCGCCCCATCTAAACGAATCACTTCGCCGTTGAGCAAATCATTGTCAAAGATGTGCAGGACCAACTTGGCATAGTCCTGAGGCGTGCCCAAGCGAGAAGGGAAGGGCACGTCTGCGGCGAGTGCATCTTGTACGTCTTGGGGCATGCCAAACAGCATGGGCGTGCCCATGATGCCTGGGGCAATGGTCATGTTGCGAATGCCATTGCGGGCCAGGTCGCGTGCGATAGGCAAGGTCATGGCCACGATGCCGCCCTTAGACGCGCTGTAGGCTGCTTGGCCTATCTGGCCGTCGAAGGCGGCCACCGAGGCAGTCGAGATCAACACACCGCGCTCGCCTGTGGTTTCGGGTTCGTTGTGGCACATGGCTTCAGCGGCCAAGCGAATCATATTGAAGCTGCCCACCAAGTTGATGGTGATGGTTTTGCTGAAGGACGCCAAGGCGTGCGCGCCGTTTTTGCCCACAGTTTTTTCGGCAGGGGCTATGCCCGCGCAGTTGACCAAGCCCATCAGCTTGCCCAATGAGACGGCTTTGTTCACCACCGCTTGGGCTTGGGCCTCGTTGCTCACATCGCATGTGACAAAGGCACCGCCAATGTCTTTGGCCACAGCTTCGCCTTTGTCCGCCTGCATGTCAGCAATCACCACGGTGCCGCCTTGAGCGGCCAAGGCGCGCGCCGTGCCCTCGCCTAGGCCCGATGCGCCGCCTGTGACGATAAAAACTTTGCCTTTGATGTCCATGAATGGCTCCAGTGGTTTACAAAAAATGATTAACGTTAACGTAAACGTCAATTATGCGGGATGGCCTTGGCGGGTCACGGCCATCTAGGACAATGTCTGGTGATTGTTTTTATGAGGTAGATGGCATGAATTTGCGTGCTTGGGGTGTTGTGGCGTGCGTGGTGATGTTGGCGGGTTGCACCTCGCCTGGCCCATTGGCGCCTGTGGATGTGGCACGGCCTGACATGCCAGTGGTTCAACCCAAACGGGTGCCCAAGTTCGGTCTGGCCTTGGGCGGCGGTGCAGCTCGCGGCTTTGCGCATGTGGGTGTGATTCAGGTGCTGGAGGAGGCCGGCCTCAAACCCGACTTGGTGGTGGGCACTTCGGCTGGCAGTGTGGTGGCCGCGTTTTATGCCAGTGGCAAAGACGGCGCACAGTTGCAAAAAGCGGCCGAGACCATGGAAGAAGCCACCATCACCGACTGGACCGTGCCCTTGCTGGGTCGCGGCATGATGCGTGGCGATGGCTTGGCCCGCTACATCAGCAAGCAAACAGGCGGACGCCGCATTGAAGAGTTCAAAATGCCTTTGGGAATCGTCGCGACTGATTTGAAAACAGGCGATGGCGTCTTGTTTCAGCGCGGTGATGTGGGCACGGCGGTGCGCGCATCCAGCTCGGTTCCTGCTGTGTTTGAACCGGTGCGTATTGGCAACCGCGAGTTTGTCGATGGCGGTTTGGTGTCGCCCGTCCCTGTGCGCTATGCGCGTCAGATGGGCGCTGAATACGTGTTGGCTGTGGACATCTCGAGCCCTCCTGACATTGGCAAAACTGGAGACATGTTCGACATCTTGATGCAGACCTTCACCATCATGGGCAAGAGCATCAGTTACTTTGAATTGCGTGAGGCTGATTTGGTGGTGCGACCCGCCTTGAACGATGTGGGCAGTGCCGATTTCAAAGCGCGTCGTCGCTCGATTGATGCAGGCCGAGCTGCCATGCTGCAAGCCCTGCCTAAGCTCAAGGCGGCGTTGGCCGTGCAATGACAACGTAAAAAAAGGGCCCACCTTGCGGCGGACCCTTGAAGGGATTCCTGCACCCTGCGGTGACGAAGAATCCGAGGAGACAATCGTGACAAATTAACGCTTTTTGGCCACAGTGCTTTTGGTGGCTTTGACTGCGGTTTCAGTGGCGGTTTGGATGTGTGATTCAGCCAAGTCAGTGGCTTGTTTAACGGCTTTTTGCACCGACTCCACTGCAGTGTTGCTGGCGGTCACGGCTTGTTTGAAGAAGGCCACAGCTTGTTCAGAGCCAGAGGGTGCGTTTTTCAAAGCTGTTTCGATGAATGTCTGAACGGCGTTTTGGCTTTCAGCCGCTTTGCCTTCGAGACCTTGGGTGAATTCAGCGCCAGTGCCTTGGGCGATGTCATAGATGTGACGGCTGTAAGCCACAGACTTTTCAGCCAAAGGCTGCAAGAAGCTGGTTTGCAATGCAATGAACTCTTGTGCGTCTTTGACGCCCATCACGGCATGTGCGTGAGCGGCGGATTCGGTCAAAGCAGCGCGGCCTGCTGTGAGGTTGAGTTCAACCATTTTTTCAACGCCAGCGAAGGCTTTGTTGGACAGGCCAAACAGGTTGTCCAGGTTGGCTTTGTGGGTGGCGGTGATTTGTTCGACGTTCATCATGAAAATACTCCAGTAGTTAAGTTGGCTTGCAGAAAATGTTGCGTTGCAGCATTGGGGTGGAGTTTAGGGTTATCCCGCGGCTTTGCAAGAGCTTGAGGGTCGTTTGAGGGCTGATTAGAGGCGAAGTTCTAAAACTTGAAGTTTTTCAAGATCCACGCAGGCTTTTGGAAACTGGCCACAATGCAGCCTTGTTTCATGCGGCTTTTGAAGGATATGCGCGCTTTTTATTCGGACCAATTTGTGTTGCCCCTGCCACCTGGCCATCGGTTTCCCATGGCCAAGTACCGCTTGTTGCGTGACCGGCTGAACACTGAACTGCCTGATGTGAACCTTGAGCCTGCGCCAGCGGCCAGCGATGGGGAATTGGCCTTGGTGCACACACCCAGCTACATCCAAGCGGTGGCACAAGGCGCGCTGAGCGAGTCGCAGCAAAAAGAAATAGGTTTTCCTTGGACGCCAGCCATGGTCGAGCGCTCGCGCCGCTCCGCTGGCGCCACGGTGATGGCAGCTCGCTTGGCCTTGTTTGGCGGCCAAGGCGTTTCGGCCAACTTGGCAGGTGGCACACACCATGCCTATGCCGACAAAGGCAGTGGCTTTTGTGTGTTCAATGACGCCGCAGTGGCCACGCGCCTGATGCAAGCCGAGTGGGGACGCATGCACAAGCATCCGCTGCAAGTCGCCATCATTGATTTAGATGTGCATCAAGGCAACGGCACGGCGCGTATTTTTGAGCGCGACGCGCATGTATTTACCTTGTCCATGCATGGTGCGCGTAATTTTCCATTCGATAAAGAAATCAGCGATCTAGACATAGAGCTGCCAGACGGCTGCGATGACACGACCTATCTAGAGGCGCTAGAACAAGCTTTGGTCGAGTTAGAGGCCCGCTTTCAGCCCGGCTTGGTGATTTACTTGGCGGGTGCCGACCCGCACGAGGGCGACCGCTTGGGCCGCCTCAGCCTGAGCTTTGATGGCTTAGAGGCCCGTGATCGCCGTGTGTTTGACTGGGCGTGGTCCAAGCGCATTCCCTTGGCGTTTTCGATGGCCGGTGGCTATGGCAAGGAAATGACACATACAGTTCAGGTTCAAGTCAACACCTACCGTGTCGCCTATGCGTACTGGCAACGCTGGCAAAATCTACACAAAGACTCAAACAACCCAACGGAGATTCACCCATGACCGATTCCGCCGCTGTGGCCGCTGTGGACCACGCCATCACCTCACGCATGTCTGCTCGCGCTTTCACGCAGCAAACTGTCTCACGCGAGATGATTGCCGATATTTTGCAAGTGGCGAGCCGAGCCCCCTCGGGCACCAATACCCAACCTTGGAAGGTCTATGTGTTGCAGGGAGAGCCGCTGGACGCCTTGGTTCGCAAAGTATGCGCCGCCCATGAGGCCGTTCGCGCTAACCCCGAAGTGGCCAAACAATACGAAGAACAATATGACTACTACCCTGAAAAATGGGTCAGCCCCTACATTGACCGCCGGCGTGAAAATGGTTGGAGCTTGTATGGTTTGCTGGGTATTGGCAAGGCAGACAAAGACCTCATGCATGTTCAGCAGCAACGCAACTTCAGGTTTTTTGATGCACCTGTGGGCTTGATGTTCACGATTGACACCATCTTGGGACGTGGCTCGATGTTGGATTACGGCATGTTTTTGCAAAACATCATGGTGGCAGCACGTGCCCGTGGCTTGCATACCTGTCCGCAAGCGGCATGGAATACATTTCACAGCATCATCTTGCCGCACATTGGTGCTGCAGAAAATGAGCGCTTGGTTTGCGGCATGGCGATGGGTTTCGCTTGCAATGTCAACAAAGTCAATACTTTGCTCACGCCGCGTGTATCGGTGAATGAGTTCACCCATTGGGTGTCCTGAGCGCGATTCAGTGAGTTTGCAATGATCATCACCAGTCTGCTCGACACTGACCTTTACAAATTCACCATGATGCAGGCCGTGCTGCATCAATTTCCTAGTGCACAGGTGTCGTACAAGTTCAAGTGCCGCAACCCGGGGGTAGCGCTCGCACCCTATGTGCAAGAGATACGCGATGAAATTCGCTCGCTGTGCAGTCTGCATTTTCAAGATGCCGAGTTGTCGTGGCTACGTAGCTTGCGCTTCATCAAGAGCGACTTTGTCGATTTTTTAGGCTTGTTTCGTCTCAACGAAAAATACATTCAGGTGAATGCGCACTCGAGTGGCGAGATTGACATCAGCATCCAAGGCCCTTGGCTACATACCATTCTTTTCGAGATTCCCGTCTTGGCCATCGTCAACGAGGTGTACTTTCGCAACACGCAAAAAGTGCCTGACTTCTTGGAGGGTCGCCGCCGCTTGGATCAAAAGATAGAAGCCTTGCACGCTGAGCGTTTGAGCGATTTGAAAATTGCTGATTACGGTACGCGCCGCCGTTTCTCTAAGGCGTGGCATGAAGAGCTTTTGCGGGTGCTCATCTCTAAACTGGGTACTGGCAGCAGCGGGCAGTTGGCGGGTACGAGCAATGCGTTGTTTGCCATGAAGTTGGGCCTGACGCCCTTGGGTACCATGGCCCACGAATACTTGCAAGCTTGCCAAGCCTTGGGCCCGCGCTTGCGCGACAGCCAAGTCTTTGGCTTTGAGACATGGGCGCGTGAGTACCGAGGTGACTTGGGCATCGCACTGAGTGATGTGTACGGCATCGAGCCGTTTTTGCGCGATTTCGACATGTACTTTTGCAAGCTCTTTGATGGGGCTCGTCACGACAGTGGCGACCCGTTTAATTGGGGCGAGCGCATGATTGCGCATTACCGCCTTAACCGCGTCGATCCCATGACCAAAACGCTGATTTTTTCTGACGGATTGACCGTAGAAAAAACCATTGCCCTCTACCAGCAGTTCCGTGGCAGATGTCAGTTGGCGTTTGGTATTGGTACCAACTTGACCAACGATTTGGGCTACGAGCCTTTGCAAATCGTCATCAAGATGACGCAGTGCAACGGCCAACCAGTGGCCAAGCTCTCAGACTCACCTGGCAAAGGGATGTGTGATGACGAGAAGTACTTGGCGTATCTGCGTCAGGTTTTTGAAATTGCCCCGAGTGCCTGAAAAAAATCGGGCCCGTCGCAAACATGTTGCACCATTAAAAGGAGTTTTTTCATGACGCGATTGACAATGCGGTGGATTCCTTGGCTAGCTTTACCGATGTTGCTGACCCTGTCTGGCGGGGCTTGGGCCGCCGATTTTGACGGCGCGCAGCTGTCGGCAATTTGGGGCGTGCCATTTGCAGGTCTCTTGCTGTCCATTGCCTTGATGCCTTTGTTGCTGCCTCATTTCTGGCACCACCATTACGGCAAAGTCGCCGCCGCGTGGGGCTTGGCTTTCTTGGTGCCCTTCGCTTGGATGTTCGGCCCGGCCGAGGCTGGGGCCAACACCGTGCATGCCTTGTTCGCAGAATACATCCCCTTCATCATTTTGCTGACGGCCTTGTTTACCGTCTCGGGCGGCATTTTCATTCGGGGTAACTTGCACGGCAGCCCGGGTCTGAACACCGCCATTTTGGCGATCGGTGCAGTGCTGGCCAGCTTCATGGGCACCACGGGTGCTTCCATGTTGTTGATTCGCCCTTTGATCCGCGCCAACGACAACCGCAAGCATGTGGCGCATGTGGTGGTTTTTTTCATCTTCATCGTCTCCAATGCTGGCGGCTCCTTGACGCCTTTAGGTGATCCACCCTTGTTTTTGGGGTTCTTGAAGGGTGTGGACTTCTTTTGGACCGTTCAAAACATTCTTCCTCAGACTTTGTTTTTGGTGGGCAGCTTGTTGGCTATCTTCTTTGCGCTGGACTCGTGGTTCTACCATCGCCGCGAAGAGTTGTTGCCGCAAGACCCGACACCTGACTCAAAAGGCATTGGTTTTGATGGTGCTATCAACTACTGGCTGTTGGCCGCTGTTGTTGGCTTGGTGTTGATGAGCGGTTTCTGGAAATCCTCGGTATCTTTGAATATTTACGGCACAGAAGTGGGCCTTCCCGGCGTGTTGCGCGATCTGGGTCTTTTGGTTGTGACTTTCCTGTCACTCAAAATCACGCCAGCCAAAGTTCACGAAGACAACCAGTTTGGCTGGGGGCCCATGGCCGAGGTGGCCAAGCTGTTTGCCGGTATTTTCCTGACCATCATTCCGGTGATCGCCATGCTCAAGGCAGGAGTCAACGGCCCTTTTGGCGCAGTCGTCCAAGCCGTCACCCAACCCGATGGCAGCCCCGATGTGATGATGTATTTCTGGATCACCGGTGCTTTGAGTTCATTCCTCGACAACGCGCCCACCTATTTGGTGTTCTTCAACACCGCAGGTGGTGACCCGCAGGTGTTGATGACCACCTTGGCCTCGACGCTGGCCGCGATTTCGGCGGGTGCCGTGTTCATGGGCGCCAATACCTATATCGGTAATGCGCCCAACCTGATGGTCAAAGCCATTGCCGAAGACCGTGGCGTGAAAATGCCCAGCTTTTTTGGTTACATGTTGTGGTCTGGCGCTGTCTTGATTCCTTTGTTCGTTGTCATGAGTTTTATATGGTTCAAATAATGTCTAAACCCTCCATTTTGGTGGCGCGCGCCATCTTCCCTGAAGTCCTGCAGTCTTTGGCGCAGGTGTTTGAAGTCGAGAGCAACCAAGCAGATGAGGTCTGGTCTGCTGCAGAGCTGACCCGTCGCATGCAAGGCAAAGTGGGCGCTTTGACCACCGGCAGCGAGCGCATCGATGCTGCGCTGTTGCAAGCCAACCCGCAGTTGCGCATCGTGGCCAATATGGCTGTGGGCTTCAACAACTTTGACGTGCCCGCCATGACCGCGGCGGGGGTGCTGGCCAGCAACACGCCCGATGTGTTGACCGAAACCACCGCCGACTTCGGCTTTGCACTGTTGATGGCCACGGCCCGGCGCGTGACCGAGAGCGAGCACTACTTGCGTGCTGGTCTGTGGACCAAGTGGAGCTATGACATGTTTGCCGGATCCGAGGTACATGGTTCGACCATCGGCATCATTGGGATGGGCCGCATCGGCCAAGGCATTGCCCGTCGCGCCGCGCACGGATTTGGCATGAAGGTGATTTATCACAACCGCTCACGCCTCAGTGCAGAGTCGGAAAGCCAATGCAAAGCCATGTATGTGGGCAAAGAAGAATTGCTGAAAACGGCTGACCACGTGATGTTGGTGGTGCCTTACAGCGCCGAGTCTCACCACACCATTGGTGCCGCTGAGTTGGCGCTCATGAAGCCCAGCGCCACCTTGGTCAATATCGCTCGCGGTGGCATTGTGGACGACGCGGCATTGGCCGTGGCTTTGCGCGAAAAACGAATTGCGGCGGCGGGTCTTGATGTGTTTGAGGGCGAGCCCAAGGTCCACCCCGATTTGCTGACCGTGCCCAATGTGGTGCTGACCCCGCACATTGCCAGCTCATCCATCCCCACGCGTCTGGCCATGGCCAATTTGGCGGCGGACAACCTCATCAGCTTTTTCGCCGAGGGCAAGCCTTTGACGCCTTTGAACACGGTTGTTGCGTGATGGAAATTTGGGTTGCGGTAGGTTTTGGCGTTGTCATCGCCTTGCTTTTGTTGTTGCTTTTGCGTCGCACTAGCAGCAGCAACGAAGCAGCTGTTTTGGCTTTGCAGCAGAGCTTGCAAAGCCTGCACGAAAAGTTGGAGCGCATTGAGCGCGAGCTGCGCACCGAAATTACCGACTCATCACGCGGCGGCCGTCAAGAGCTGACGCAAAACCTGGCGGTGTTTCAACAAAGCCAAGTGCAGCAACTCACGCTCATGCAAAAAAGCATTGGCGACACGCTGAACCAACAGCTGCAGCAACTGCAAAAAAGCAATGCCGACAAGTTGGACGAAATGCGCCGCACGGTCGACGAGAAGCTGCAAACCACGCTGGAAAAGCGTTTGTCTGAGAGCTTCAAACAAGTGGCTGAGCGGCTGGAGCAAGTGCACAACGGCCTTGGCCAGATGCAAAAGCTCGCCGATGGCGTGGGCAGTTTGCAGCGCGTGCTGACCAATGTGAAAACACGTGGCATATTTGGCGAAGTGCAGCTCGAAGCCTTGCTCGAGCAAGTGCTCACAATTGAGCAATACGCCAAGCAAGTCGAAACCAAGCCGCGCAGCAACCAGCGCGTGGACTTTGCGATTCGTTTTCCGGGCCGAGGCGGCGTAGATGGGGAGCCCGTCTGGTTGCCGATTGATGCCAAGTTTCCTCGCGAAGACTATGAGCGCTTGCTCGACGCACAAGACCGCGCGGACGCTGTGGCTGCTGAAATATCGGCCAAGGCGCTGGAGGTGCGCATTCGCACCGAAGCCAAGAGCATCGCTGAGAGCTATCTGGCCCCACCGCACACCACTGATTTTGCGATTTTGTTTTTGCCTACCGAAGGCTTGTATGCCGAGGTGTTGCGCCGACCCGGCTTGATGGACAGCCTACAGCGAGACTACCGCGTCACGTTGGCTGGCCCCACCACCTTGCTGGCCATGCTCAACAGCTTGCATATGGGCTTTCGCACGCTGGCCTTGGAGCAGCAAGCTTCTGAGGTGTGGAAGGTGTTGGGCGCCGTCAAAACAGAGTTTGAACGCTATGGCGACTGGGTAGAGAAAGTGCGCGAGCAAGTGCAAAAAGCAGCCGACACCCTTGACCGTGCCGACACCCGCAGCCGTCAAATGCGGCGCGCCTTAAAGAACGTCGAGGCCTTGCCCGAAGGGGAAGCGCAAGCCTTGCTGCCCAAGTTTGACGAGGCCTTGGACGACACGGACACCCAAGTTTGAAGCGCGAACTTGCCAAGCTGATCGCAGGTCAAGTCTGTCTGCACGCCTGCATGGCGGGCATGCGAATGGCTGCTCCCTTGATGGCTTTGCGCAGCGGTCAAAGCGAAGCTGCGGTTGGTTTTTTGTTGGCGATGTTTGCCTTGACGCAAGTGGTCTTGGCTTTGCCTGCAGGAAGATACGCCGATTTGCATGGTTTGAAACGCCCTGTTTTTTGGAGCGTGCTCATGGGTGCCCTGGGTGCGGGTGCCGCGGGGGTGTGGCCTATTTTCCCTGTGTTGTGTTTCAGTGGGCTGATGACGGGGGGTGCCACGGGTATTGCCATCATTGCCTTGCAGCGCCACGTGGGACGTGCGGCGCAGGGCTTGGCGCAGATGAAGCAAGCCTTCAGCTGGCTGTCCATTGCGCCTGCATTTTCAAACTTCATCGGCCCGTTCACGGCTGGCCTGTTGATTGACCACGCGGGCTTTCAATGGGCGTTCGCGGCCATGGCCCTGCTCCCTGTGTTGGCTTGGGTTTGTATTCGACAAGCGCATGAGTTGGTCAAGGTGGTCATGCCTGAAGGTCATGAAAACAACAGTGCTTGGGATTTGTTGAACGAGCCCATGTTTCGCCGCCTGTTGATGGTCAATTGGTTTTTATCGGCCTGCTGGGATGTGCACACTTTTGTGGTGCCTATTTTGGGTCATGAGCGGGGTGTGAGCGCCTCTGCCATAGGAACTATCTTGGGCGTGTTTGCGCTGGCCGCAGCGTTCATTCGCATGATGATGCCGTTCATTGTGGCGCGTTGGCAAGAGTGGCAAGTCATCACAGGTGCCATGCTCATCACCTCCTTCATGTTGGCGGTCTATCCATTCACCGAAACCGTTTGGTTGATGGGCGCTTGCTCGCTGTTGGTCGGTTTATCACTCGGAAGTGTTCAACCCATGATCATGAGTACCTTGCATCAAATTACCCCAGCGCATCGGCATGGCGAAGCTTTGGGTTTGCGTTTGATGGGCATCAACGCGTCGAGTGTGTTGATGCCCATAGTTTTTGGTGCGGCGGGTGCCGTGATTGGTATCAGCGGCGTTTTTTGGTGCGTCTCTGCGGTGGTGGGCTTGGGCTCACGCAGCGCGTATTTGCTCAGAGTTCATAGAAAGCCCGAATGAAGTTCCATGCATCATCCACGCTGTCGACATAGGTGAACAAGTCCAAGTCTTCTTGCGAGATCGCGCCTTCATCCACCAGCACTTCAAGGTGCAACAAACGCTTCCAGTAGTCGCTGCCAAACAGAACAATCGGTACTGGCTTGGCTTTTTTGCATTGCACCAGCGTGAGGGTTTCAAACAACTCGTCCAGCGTGCCAAAGCCGCCGGGAAAGGCCACCAAGGCTTTGGCGCGCATCATGAAGTGCATTTTGCGCAGTGCAAAGTAGTGAAATTTGAAGCTGAGTTCAGGTGTGATGTACGGGTTGGGTGTTTGTTCGTGAGGCAGCGCAATGTTCAGGCCCACACTGATGCCGCCAGCTTCTTGTGCGCCGCGGTTGGCCGCTTCCATGATGCCAGGGCCACCGCCTGTGCAGATAAACAGTTTTTGATCAGCGGCTTGGTGCTTGCTGAATTGGGTGATGGTGTGGGCCAGGGCGCGTGACTGTTCGTAATAACGCGCGTTGCGCACCAACACCTCGGCCTTGGCAATTTGCTGGGCATCACCTGTTGCCCGGGCGAGTAGGAGGGCGCGGTGTGACGCTTCTTCGCTGCGAAAACGCGCACTGCCAAATACCACCACGGTGTGCTCAATGCCGTGCGCGATTTGCGCCAAATCTGGCTTGAGCATTTCCATTTGCATGCGCAAGCCACGCGTTTCGCGGCGCAGTAAAAATTCGGGGTCGGCAAATGCCAAGCGGTTGGATTCTGGTTTGAGTGAGTCACCGCTGTCGTAATGCGCTTTGAGGGTTTCCCAAGCTTGGGCCAAGCGTCGGTCGTGAGGGTCTAGCATTCCATCCATAGCTGAGATGTTACCGCCAGAAAGGGTTTGTCAAAACCAAAAAAAGGCCTCTGCAGAGGCCTTGATTGGTTAACCGATAAAGACTTAGACGCGCTTGCGGTATTCGCCTGTTCGTGTGTCGACTTCCACTTTATCGCCTTGCGCCACAAACAATGGCACAGCCACTTCGAAACCGGTTGCGATTTTGGCGGGCTTCAACACTTTGCCTGAGGTGTCGCCCTTGACGGCTGGCTCAGTCCAAGTGATTTCGCGCACGACGTTGGTGGGCAATTCGACAGAGATGGCTTTCTCGTCGTAGAACACCACTTCGAGTTCCATGCCGTCTTCGAGGTAGTTCAAGGCGTCGCCCATGTTGCTGGCTTCGACTTCGTACTGGTTGAAGTCGGCGTCCATGCACACATACATGGGATCAGCAAAGTAAGAGTAGGTGCAATCTTTCTTGTCGAGGATGACTTGGTCCATCTTGTCGTCGGCTTTGAACACAACTTCGGTACCAAAGTTGGCGATCAAGCTTTTCAATTTCATGCGAACAGTGGAGGAGCCACGGCCGCCTCGTTGGTATTCGGTGCGCAGGACAACCATGGGGTCCTTGCCGTGCATGATGACGTTGCCAACGCGGATTTCTTGAGCGGTTTTCATAGTGTGAGGTTTTCTGAGAGGAATGTGGCCCATGCAGCTCAAGCTGCCAAGGGGTTCGCAAAGCCAGTTATTTTAACGTTTTTGTGCCACAAAACGGATCAATTGAGTGGTGAGGTCGGTTTGGGCAAGCAATCGTTGCTGCGCATGGCGACTCCAATCCCGCCAGCGCCCAAGCGTGGCGCCTGACAGTGCAGGAAGTGGGCTGGTTTCTAGCGCATTCCAAACTGCATGAAATTGTCGTAAATCTGCAGGCATATCCAAGGTCGCCTCAAACGCTCGCAGCTTGTCGTGGTGTGCCAAGTCGGTTTGCGGGTAGATGTGCCAGGCGAACGCTTGCCCAGCCCACAAGGCGCGCACCAGCGAGTCTTCGCCGCGCACCAAGTTGAAATCGCAGGCCCACAGCAGGTGATCAAACTCGGTTTGGCTGAAGTAAGGCAGTTGGCTGATGTGCAACTGACCCCTGCCGCTGCTGGGCATATGAAGCGCTTGTGTGGCGGCCGCCACAGCGGCGCTGGGTCGACCTGGGCAGATCAACAGACGTGTGGGCTCATCGGCTTGGCTGAGCTGTGTCAACAAATTGGGCAAAGCTGCGGGCTCGTAGCAAAACAGGCTGACGCAACGCTCGTTGGCGGTGATGGGTCTGTCCAGTGGCAATTGGCTGAGCCATGCGGTCCGGTCAAAGGTGGCTGGCAGCGTGGGGCTGTTGTTGATGTCGCGCAGCAAACCACCCGTGTCGGGCGTGAAGCCCGGGAAGAAAAACCATTTGCTTGCGCCGCGAGCGGGTCCGCTCATCACGGGTGAGGCTAAGCCGTGTGAGCGGGCCACATAGCTTTGCGCACTGAGGTATTCGAGGTTGATCCACACGGGGGATTCGCCTTGCACCATGAGCGCTTGAAACGTTTCGGGCAGTTCGCAGCCGAAGGCCTCAATGACCACATCGCCTGCGGTCAACGAGGTGTTTGCCGCCAACGCTTGGAGCGTTGCATCGTTGGGCCACTGATGGACAGTCACGCCCGCGCAGCCCTGCGGAGCCATCCAAGCGAGGGCCGAGGCGTCGTCCACCCACAGGCGCACGGTGTGGCCGCGTTGTGCGAGGTCAGCGCACAGCCGCCAGCACACGCCAAGGTCGCCATGGTTGTCGATGACGCGACAAAAAATAGTCCAAATTTTTTTCACGTCTCAGATTGTCCACAATACGGGCATGTCCAAAAACTCTTCAGACGCTACGCCAGAAAGTGCAGCACCGCGTCACCCGCCGGAGCTGTTAGAGCTGGTGGCCAGCTTGCCTGCGCTGCCCGGCGTGTATCGCTATTTCGATGCGCAAGAGCAGGTGCTTTATGTGGGCAAAGCCAATAGCCTCAAGAAGCGGGTGGCGAGTTATTTCCAAAAAGAACACGGTGGCACGCGCATTGGGCACATGGTCAGCAAAATTGTGCGCATGGAAACCACGGTGGTGCGCTCGGAGGCTGAGGCGCTGCTGCTAGAAAACAACCTCATCAAAACGCTCAAGCCCAAGTACAACATTTTGTTTCGTGACGACAAAAGTTACCCGTATTTGAAGTTGACGCGTGGTGTGCCAGTGAAGATCGATGGCGCTCTCAAACAGGCTAACTCGGCAGTCGCCCTAGGCAACGCCACCACAGCCAGCCACTTGAGCGTGAACCCGCAACAAGTGCCCCGCGTCGTGTACTACCGAGGCACGGTGGACAAGCGCCACGACTACTTTGGCCCCTACCCCAGTGTGTGGGCGGTGCGCGAAGCCATTCAGCTGTTGCAAAAAGTTTTTCGTTTGCGCACCTGTGAAGATACGGTGTTCAACAATCGCACGCGGCCGTGTTTGCTGTATCAAATCAAACGTTGTTCTGGGCCATGTGTGGGCCTGATCTCCGTGGCTGATTACCAGCGTGATGTGGACAGCGCCATGCGTTTGCTGCGCGGCGAAACGCAAGAGGTGATGTCCAGCGTCGAGTCCCGCATGTTGGCGCATGCCCAGAAGCTGGAGTTTGAACAAGCCGCCGAGCTGCGCAACCAAATGAGCGCGCTCTCCAAAGTACTGCACCAACAAGCTGTGGACACGGTGGGCGACCAGGACGTGGACATCCTCGCCGTCAAAGTGCAGGGCGGCAAAGCCTGTGTCAACTTGGCCATGGTGCGCGGTGGCCGCCATTTGGGTGACCGACCTTATTTTCCCGTGCATGTGGACGATGCCGAGCCTGCTGAAGTGCTGGATGCGTTTTTGAGTCAGCATTACTTGGATGTGCCTGTGCCGCCCGCACTCATCACCAGCCATGCAGTAGACAAGGAGTTGCTCCAAGCCTTGATTGACCAAACGGGCGTGAAGATCACGGCGGTGCACAACCCGCGCGAGCAACGCCGTGTGTGGCTAGAAATGGCGCAACAAAACGCGGACATTCAATTGGCCCGCTTGCTGGCCGAAGAGGGCTCGCAACAAGCGCGCACCCGTGCTTTGGTAGATGCACTCGATTTAGCGCCTGAAGATTTAGAGCAATTCCGAGTGGAATGTTTTGACATCTCGCACACCTCGGGCGAGTCCACGCAGGCCTCGTGCGTGGTGTTTCAGCATCACAAAATGCAGAGCGCTCAATACCGCCGCTACAACATCGAGGGCATCACTGGGGGTGACGACTATGCCGCCATGCGTCAAGTGCTGGTGCGTCGCTACAGCAAGCTGGCTGAGGCGGTGCGGGCAGGCGAGGGAAAACTGCCCGACCTTGTGCTGATTGACGGCGGCAAAGGCCAAGTGAGCATGGCGCGTGAGGTGTTTGAATCGCTTGGGCTAGACCTGTCGCGCATCGTGGGTGTTGAAAAAGGGGAGGGCCGCAAGGTGGGCCTGGAAGAGCTGGTGTTTGCCGATGGCCGCGAGAAGGTCTACTTGGGGCGCGACTCGGCCGCTTTGATGTTGGTTGCACAAATTCGTGACGAGGCCCACCGCTTTGCCATCACCGGCATGCGTGCGGCACGCGCCAAAGTGCGCGTGGGGGGCAGCAAGTTAGAGGAAATTCCAGGTGTGGGGCCTAAGAAACGGGCCAAGTTGCTGCAGCGCTTTGGTGGGGCACGCGGTGTGGGCGACGCCAGTGTGGCAGACCTGTGTACCGTGGAAGGTATTTCGCAGGAGTTGGCGCAAACGATTTACAACGCGTTGCGCTAGCAGGTTTTAAACCTTCATCACTTCCAATAAGCGGTCCAAGCCACCGTCGTTGATAGCCACCATGGCTTGCTCTCGCACCTTGGGCTTGGCGTGATACGCCACCGACAAGCCCGCTTCGCCCATCATCAGTAAATCGTTTGCGCCGTCACCCATGGCAATCGCTTGTTTGGGGCTGATGCCGATTTGGGCACAGATGTGCAACAGCATCTTGCGCTTTTCGGCGCCGTCGCAAATGTCGCCCCAGTCTTGCGTCACCACATCGCCTGTGAGCTGACCGTTTTCAATCGCCAACACATTGCTGCGGGCGAAGTCGATGTGCAGCATTTCGCACACGCGGTCGGCAAAAAAGGTAAAGCCACCGCTGACCAAGAGCACCTTCATGCCGTGCGCTTTGCAGGTGTCCACCAGTTTTTTGGCGCCCGGGTTTAATCGCAGACGCTGCTCAAACACCTCGTGCAAGGCCGCTTCCGGCACGCCTTTGAGCAAGGCCACTCGGCGGCGCAAGCTGTCTTTGAAGTCGGTGATTTCACCGCGCATGGCAGCCTCGGTGATGGCGGCCACCTCGGCTTTGCGGCCAGCGGCATCGGCAATCTCGTCAATGCACTCGATGTTGATGAGCGTCGAGTCCATGTCAAACGCAATGAGTTTGAAGTCTTGGAGTTTCAGCGGGGCAGTGAAGCCTTGGATGGCAAGGCCAGGGGCGAATTCTGGGGCTGTGGTCATAGATTAATTATGGTGTGCCTCTGCACGTTAAGACTGCACCTCGGCTGTCTTTGCCACAGGTGCGGTGGGTGTGCCAAGTGAGCGCAACACATCGCGCACCAGTTGCGCGCGGTCTTTGGGCTCGGGCAGTTCGCGTTCGATGCGCAAACGGTCGTTGCCAGCGAGTTTGATGTGTTTGTTTTTTTGCACCAGCTCGATGATGCGCATGGCGTCAAAGGGTGGGTTGGGTTTGAAGCTGATGTGGGTCACGCCGGGTGCCGCGTCTACTTTGGTCACGCCGTAGTGGCGGGCTTGTACGCGCAGGCGATGCACATCAATCAAGGTTTGCGCTTGTGCGGGAAGTTTGCCAAAGCGGTCCACGATTTCTTCGAGCAGCGCGTCAATTTGATCGCTGATTTTGGCGGTGGCTAATTTTTTGTAGAACGACAAGCGCAGGTGGACGTCGCCGCAGTAGTCGTCGGGCAGCAGGGCTGGGGCGTGTAGGTTGATTTCGGTGGTCGCGCTCAGAGGGCTGAGCAAATCAGGTTCTTCGCCGTTCTTCAAGGCGCGCACGGCTTCGCTAAGCATTTCGTTGTAGAGCTGAAAGCCCACTTCCAACATATTGCCACTTTGACTTTCGCCCAACACCTCACCCGCACCGCGAATTTCAAGGTCATGCATGGCCAGGTAGAAGCCTGATCCGAGCTCTTCCATTTGCTGGATCGCATCCAAGCGTTGCGAGGCTTGCTTGGTCAGGCCCTGTGTGTCGGGCACCATGAGGTAGGCATAGGCTTGGTGGTGACTGCGGCCCACGCGGCCACGCAGCTGGTGTAGCTGCGCCAAACCAAACTTGTCAGCGCGGCTCATGATGATGGTGTTGGCACTCGGCACGTCAATGCCAGTCTCGATGATGGTCGAGCACAGCAGCAGGTTGTAGCGCTGTGCCACAAAGTCGCGCATCACGCGTTCGAGTTCGCGCTCAGGCATTTGGCCGTGAGCCACGGCAATGCGGGCTTCGGGCAGCAGCTCTTCCAATTGGGCGCGGCGGTTTTCAATGGTGGCCACGTCGTTGTGCAAAAAGTAGCACTGGCCGCCACGTTTGAGTTCGCGCAACACGGCTTCACGGATCACGCCATTGCCTTCGTTACGCACAAAAGTTTTGATGGCAAGACGGCGTTGTGGCGCGGTGGCAATCACGCTCAAATCGCGCAGGCCTTCAAGGGCCATGCCGAGGGTGCGAGGAATCGGCGTGGCCGTGAGCGTGAGCACATCCACCTCTGCGCGCATGGCTTTCATGGCCTCTTTGTGGCGCACGCCAAAGCGGTGCTCTTCGTCGATGATGAGTAGACCCAGGTCTTTGAACTTGACTGACTCGCTGAGCAACTTGTGTGTGCCCACCACGATGTCCACCTGGCCTTGTGCCAAACCTTTGGCGGCGGCGGTGATTTCTTTGGCCGAACGAAAGCGGCTCATCTCTGCAATTTTGATGGGCCACTTGCTGAAGCGATCGGTGAGCGTTTGGAAATGTTGCTCGGCCAGCAAGGTGGTTGGTGCCAGCAAGGCCACTTGTTTGCCACCGGTGACCGCGACGAAGGCAGCACGCAGGGCCACTTCGGTTTTGCCAAAGCCCACATCGCCGCACACCAATCGGTCCATGGGGCGTGGGCTGATCATGTCTTGAATGACCGCATGAATGGCGGCGCGTTGGTCGGCCGTTTCTTCAAAGCCAAAGTCGTTGGCAAAGGTTTCGTAGTCTTGTGGTGAGTAGCGGAAAGGGTGGCCTTGGCGCGCGGCACGGCGAGCGTAAATGTTCAGCAGCTCGGCTGCGGCGTCGCGCACTTGTTCGGCGGCACGGCGTTTGGCCTTGTCCCATTGGGCGGAGCCGAGTTTGTGCAGCGGTGCTTCGTCGGCGCTCACGCCGGTGTAGCGGCCAATCAGATGCAGCTGGCTCACTGGCACATAAAGCACGGCGTTGTCGGCGTATTCGAGGTGCAAAAACTCTTGCAGTGCGGGCGAACCATCGGCGTTTTTCTCGCCCAAGTCCATGTTGATGAGTCCTCGGTAGCGGCCAATGCCGTGGGCGTTGTGCACCACGGGGTCACCGAGGTTGAGTTCAGACAAGTCTTTGATGAGGGCTTCGACATCGCTCACCTGTTCTTGCTTTTTGCGTCGGCGCGTGGTGGCGCCGACAGCAAACAACTCGGTTTCGGTGATGAGTTCTAGGCCAGCTTCGGTCCAGCTAAAGCCCACTTGCAGTGCGGCAGTGGTAATGCCAATTTTTTCGTCGCTGGTTTGAAAATCGGCCAACGAATCAAATGCAGTTGGGGTGACGTTGGAGGAGCGCAAGAAGTCCAGCAAGCTTTCGCGGCGGCCATCGCTTTCGGCCAAGATGAGTAAGCGGTTGGCTGTTTTGCTGGCGTGCACTTGTAGCTTTTGCAGCGGGTCTGCCGCGCCACGCACCACAGTGAGGTCGGGCAACGTCTGGGCAAATGCGTTGTCAATGACGTCGGTCACATGCGGGCGCAGTGCAAACTGCGCATAGCTGTTCGCCGAGGCGTAAAACTGCTCGGCGCTTAAAAATAAATGCGCAGGTGGCAACGCTGGGCGCTCGGGGTCGCCCTGCACCAAACGATAGCGGTCTTGGGTGTCTTGCCAAAAGCGTTGGAACACGGGCT
>NZ_DAIRSK010000008.1:33999-118616 GCF_036804465.1 Limnohabitans sp. | reverse complement strand
CGTGTTTGCACATGACGGCGAGATGGTGCCCATGAGTTTGGTGAAAACCAATCAGGCGCAAGTCAGCGGCGCACGTGTGCTCTCGTCGCACAACGCTGCGGCCATTCGCAACATGCTGCACATGGCGACCATCCAAGGTGGCACAGCGCCCAAGGCGCAAACCATGGGCTACTCGGTGGGCGGCAAAACGGGCACCGCCCACAAGGTGGAAGGCAAAACCTACGCCAGTAAAAAATACCGTGGCTTCTTTGTTGGCATTGCACCCATTGACAACCCGCGCATCGTTGTCGCGGTGATGGTGGACGAACCCACGGGGGGTGCTTATTACGGCGGCGACGTGGCAGCACCTGTGTTCAGTCAAACTGTGCAGCAGACCTTGCGCATGATGGGCGTGCAACCTGACATGGCGGTCAAGCCCCAAGTGGTGACCCAGGTTGAGAAGGAGTCGTTTTGATGAAACGACTCCATAGCCCCCACGATGCCGCGCAGTGGCTGCGTACCCAAGTGAGAGGTGCGCTGCACACCGACAGCCGTCGTGTGGGTGCGGGCGACGGTTTCATCGCTTGGCCGGGTGGCGTGACCGATGGCCGCCAATTTGTGGCATCGGCTTTGAAGCAAGGTGCAGCAGCGTGTGTGGTCGAACAATCAGGCGCGGATGTCTTTGACTGGAAAGCGCACCCCGCCATTGCCACCTACGATGGCTTGAAAGCAGCCAGTGGTTGGATTGCCGCCGCCTATTACGAACAACCCAGCCTTGCGCTGGACGTGGTGGCCATCACCGGCACCAACGGCAAAACGTCCACCGCATGGTGGCTGGCGCATGCGCTGCAAAACGCTGGCCAGCGCTGTGCCATGGTGGGAACCTTGGGGGTGGGCGAAGTGGGCCAACTCGAAGTCACAGGCATGACCACACCCGACCCTGTGTTGCTGCAAGCCCGGCTGCGCAAGATGGCCGATGCGGGTGTGAGCGCTTGCGCCATCGAAGCTTCTTCCATTGGTTTGGCCGAGCATCGCTTGGACGGCACGCAGATCCGCGTCGCACTGTTCACCAACTTCACGCAGGACCATTTGGACTACCACGGCGACATGGCCAGCTATTGGCAAGCCAAGTTGGCATTGTTCAACTGGGCTGGTTTACAAGCGGCGGTGGTGAATGTGGATGATGCGCAAGGCGCGGCTTTGGCCATTGAGCTCAAAGCCCGCGGTGACTTGGGTGTGTGGACGGTCTCTTGTGCTTCCCATTCAGACGCTCACAGTCCAGCGGTCACCAGCGAACACCTGCCCGTGCAGCACATCGTGGCAAGCCAAATCAAGCACAGCGCCAAGGGCTTGCGCTTTGATGTGGCCGAAGGTGAAGAAATTCACTTCTTGGACACACAGTGGGTCGGTCATTACAACGTGAGCAATGTGTTGGGCGTCATCGCCTGCATGCGTGCGTTGGGCTACAGCTTGGCCCATGCTGTGCAAGCCTGCCGCGACTTGCCCGCCGTGCCAGGCCGCATGCAAACCGTGGGTGAGGTGGGCGAGCCGTTGGTGGTGATTGACTACGCCCACACCCCCGACGCTGTGGCGCAAGCGCTACACGCATTGGCGCCCTTGGCCAAGTCTCGCGGCGGTGAACTGAGCTGTGTGCTGGGTTGCGGCGGCGACCGTGATAGCGCCAAGCGTCCTTTGATGGCTGCCGCTGCCGAACAACATGCCCAACACCTTGTGTTGACCAGCGACAACCCGCGCAGCGAAGACCCGCAAACTATTTTGAACCACATGCTTTCGGGATTGACGCATCCTGCCAGCGCCATCGTGATGGTCGACCGTGCCCAAGCCATTGCACAAACCGTGCAAAACGCGCGTGCGCAAGACGTGGTGTTGGTGGCTGGCAAAGGGCACGAAGATTATCAAGAAATTTCGGGCGTCAAACACCCCTTCAGCGATGTTCAGCACGCACGTGAGGCCTTGCAACATCGGGCTGAACAAAGGAGGGCGCATGTCTGACATGAACCTCGGCTTAAAACAAATCAACGCATGGCTGACGGGTGCTCAGTTGCACGGCAATGCGGCTTTGACCATTCAACGCGTCAACACCGACAGCCGCACCTGCCAAGCGGGTGACTTGTTTGTGGCCTTAAAGGGTGAACGTTTTGATGCCAATGACTTTTTGCCACAAGTGGCAACTCTTGGAGCGACTGCTGCCTTGGCTGAGCGCGGTTTAGACGAGGTTAAGTTGGGCGGCGTTCAAGTGCCAGACACACGCATTGCTTTGGGTCAGTTGGCCAAAGGCTGGCGCGGCCAGTTCAACTTGCCCGTGATTGCCGTCACTGGCAGCAACGGCAAGACCACAGTCACACAAATGATCGCCAGTATCTTGCGGGCAGGTTTTGGCGATGACGCTTTGGCCACGCAAGGCAATTTGAACAACGACATTGGTGTGCCACTCACGCTGCTGCGCATGCGCGCCCATCACCGCATTGGGGTGGTGGAGCTCGGCATGAACCACCCCGGCGAGATTGCAGGCTTGGCGGACATGACCCAAGCTACCGTGGCATTGGTGAACAACGCCCAGCGCGAACACCAAGAGTTCATGGCCACGGTGCAAGCTGTAGCTCAAGAAAACGGCGAGGTCATCCAGGCCTTGCCTGCTGACGGCGTGGCCGTGTTTCCAGCGCACGACGAATACAGCCCGCTTTGGCAAGCTGTGGCAGGCAAGCGAGCTTGTATGCGTTTCTCGATGGCAACCAATGCAACCGATCACGCCGAAGTGCAATTGCTCAAAGCCGATTGGTTGAATGACCACTGGGCAGTTGAGGCGCAAACACCTGCGGGTGTATTGCGCACGCAACTGCACATTGCAGGCCGACACAACGTGGGCAATGCCTTGGCTGCCACGGCTTGTGCATTGGCAGCGGGGGTGTCATTGGCCACCATTGAGCAAGGCTTGCGCAGTTTTGAACCCGTCAAAGGCCGCTCACGCGCCTTTGGCATTGAGTGCCAGGGCCGTGCCATCACCGTGGTGGACGACACCTACAACGCCAACCCCGACTCGGTGCGTGCTGCGATTGATGTGCTGGCCGAGTTGCCTGCGCCACGTTTGCTCGTGCTGGGCGATATGGGCGAGGTGGGCACACAAGGCCTCGAGTTCCACCAAGAGATGGGCTTGTATGCCGCACAAATGGGCATTGAGCATGTGCTGTGCTTGGGCGACTTAGCCGCACACACAGCCACCGCCTGCGGCGCGAATGCACAACACATGAACGACATGGACACCTTGACACAACGCGTCTTGCAACTGCTGCCGCAGCTGGGCAGCGTGTTGGTCAAAGGCTCTCGCTCCATGAAGATGGAGCGCGTGATTGAAGCGATCACCGCCGGCCACGACCACCATTCCAAGGAAACCACGCCATGCTGTTGAACTTAGCCCAATGGCTGCAAACCCTTTCGCCAGAATTTGGCTTTTTCCGCGTCTTTCAGTACCTCACGTTTCGCGCAGTGATGGCAGCGTTGACGGCCTTGCTGATTGGTTTGGTGGCTGGCCCATTCGTGATTCGCCGCTTGGCTGCGTTAAAGATTGGCCAACCCATTCGTGAGTACGCCATGCAGTCGCATTTGGCCAAGAGCGGCACACCCACCATGGGCGGCGTGTTGATTCTGATTGGCATTGCGGTGTCCACCTTGCTGTGGGCTGATTTGTCCAATCGGTTTGTGTGGATTGTGATGATCGTCACGTTTGGTTTTGGCGCCATCGGTTGGGTCGACGACTGGCGCAAAGTGGTCAACAAAGACCCTGAAGGCATGCCGTCACGTGAGAAATACCTGTGGCAGTCGCTCATCGGCTTGTTGGCTGCGCTGTATTTGGTGTTCAGCATTTCTGAGAGCAGCAACTTGCGCGTGTTGGAGTTGTTTTATTCGTGGGTGCAGTCTGGCTTTGATGTGAGCTTGCCACCCAAAGCGGGATTGCTGCTGCCCTTTATCAAAGAGGTGAGCTACCCACTTGGCGTGTTTGGATTTGTGATCATGACTTACTTGGTCATTGTTGGTTCTAGCAACGCGGTCAACTTGACCGACGGCTTAGACGGCTTGGCCATCATGCCCGTGGTGATGGTGGGTTCGGCACTGGGCGTATTTGCTTATGTGACGGGTAGTTCGGTCTATTCCAAATATCTGTTTTTCCCCTACATCCCAGGTTCTGGTGAACTGATGATTTTTTGTGCTGCCATGGCGGGAGCAGGCTTGGCCTTTTTGTGGTTCAACACGCACCCCGCTCAGGTGTTCATGGGCGATGTGGGTGCCTTGGCCCTAGGCGGCGCACTGGGCACGATTGCCGTGATCGTGCGACAAGAAATTGTGCTGGCCATCATGGGGGGTATTTTTGTGGTGGAAGCCTTGTCGGTGATGTTGCAAGTGACTTACTTCAAATACACCAAGAAGAAATATGGCGAAGGTCGTCGCATCTTGAAGATGGCACCTTTGCACCATCACTTTGAAAAAAGCGGCTGGAAAGAAACCCAAGTTGTTGTGCGCTTTTGGATCATCACCATGCTGCTGTGCTTGGTGGGGCTCTCTACCTTGAAGCTGAGATAAGACGATGCAGCAACTCCACAACCAATCGGTGCTGATTCTGGGCTTGGGTGATTCCGGTCTGGCCATGGCGCGTTGGTGCGTTCGCAACGGTGCGCAAGTGCAAGTGGTGGACACGCGTGAACAGCCGCCGCATTTGGCTGGCCTGCGTGCTGAGTTGCCTGATGTGAAATTTGTGCATGGTGCGTTTGACGCCAGTTTGGTCGAAGGCCAAGGCGTGCGGGCGGTGTTCAAGAGCCCGGGCCTGAGTCCTGAGTCGGTTGCATCCGTGTGGCATGCAGCCTTGGCCGCTGGCTTGTGGGTGGGTACCGAGCTGACCCTGTTCGCCCAAGCATTGGCTGATTTACAAAGCAGCATGGCCTATCACCCCAAGGTGTTGGCCATCTCGGGCACCAACGGCAAAACCACGGTCACCTCTTTGACGGGGCAGTTGCTCCATCGGGCCGGCAAACGTGTGGCCGTGGCTGGCAACATTGGCCCAACCATGCTGGACACCTTGTCACAAGCACTCGACAAGGCTGTCCAAGCGCAAGCCGTAGCCCCTGCGGATCATCCGTTGTTGCCCCAGGTGTGGGTGTTGGAGTTGTCTAGCTTTCAATTGGAAGAGGTGACCAACTTTGAGCCTAGCGCTGCGAGCGTGCTCAACCTCACACAAGATCACCTTGACTGGCACGGCAGCATGCGTGCTTATGCAGCAGCTAAGGCGCGTATTTTTGGCAAGCATGGCGTGATGGTGCTCAACCGCGAAGACGCTGGCGTGATGGCCATGTTGTCCTTTACGCCCGCTGATGCGCCCGAAGTAGCCGCTAAGCCCACGCGAGCCAAGACAGCCCAGCCACAGCCGCGCAGCCACATCACCTTTGGTGGCGACATGCCGCAGCGACCAGGCGATTACGGCATTGAAACCGTCAATGGCATGACGTGGCTGGTGCGTGCGCTAGAAGCTGATGAAACTCGCAAGCGTAAAAAAGACGAGCTGGAAGAAATTCACATCCAACGCCTCATGCCCGCCGATGCGCTGCGCATCCGTGGCCGCCACAACGCACTCAACGCTTTGGCAGCTTTGGCCTTGGCGGGCAACGCAGGGGGTGACTTGGCGCCCATGTTGTTTGGCTTGCGTGAGTACACAGGCGAGCCCCACCGCATGGAAGCAGTGACCATCCTGAACGGCGTGGCGTATTTTGACGACAGCAAAGGGACCAACGTGGGTGCCACTGTGGCCGCCTTGCAAGGCCTGGGCGCGGACCACCGCTTGGTGGTGATTTTGGGTGGCGATGGCAAGGGCCAAGACTTTGTGCCTTTGCGTGAACCTGTGTTGCGCTATGCACGCGCCGTGGTGTTGATTGGCCGCGATGCGCCCGCCTTGCGTGAGGTGTTGCAGTCCACCGGCGTCAAGCTGTTGGACGCTGCGACCCTCGAGGAGGCGGTCAAGCTCAGTTGCGAGCAAGCCCATGCGGGCGATGCGGTGTTGTTGTCACCCGCTTGCGCGAGCATGGACATGTTTCGCAACTACGCGCACCGCGCCGAGGTGTTTGTGGGCGCCGTGAAGCATTTGGTGGCAGAAGCAGGAGGCATGGTGTGAGTGCTGTGCAGCAAATCAAACAAGGCTTTGGACGCCTGTGGGGTTCACAGCCTCAGGCCAGCATGGATGCCTTGCCTGTTCGTGTGCACGGCACCGAGTTCACGCGCACAGCGGCGTCGCCTGTGCATGTCAAAGGCTTTGACCAACCTTTGGTGTGGGTCACCTTTGCCTTGCTGATGTTTGGCATGGTGATGGTGTATTCGGCATCGATTGCCATTCCAGATAACCCACGCATGGGTTCAGGCTACGCACCCACACACTTTTTATTGCGCCATGCACTGTCGATGTTTGTGGCTTTTGTGGCTGCTTTGTTTGCATTTCAAATCCCGCTCAACACCTGGGAGCGCATCGCGCCTTGGGTGTTCATCGCCTCCATTGCCTTGCTCATCGTGGTATTGATTCCATTCATTGGCAAGTCTGTCAATGGCGCACGCCGTTGGATCAACTTGGGCTTCATAAGCTTTCAACCATCCGAGTTGGCCAAATTGGGCGTGTTGCTTTACGCCGCCAATTACATGGTGCGCAAGATGGATGTGAAAGAAAACTTCTTTGCCGCCGTGTTGCCCATGGGCGCGGCTTTGTCGGTGGTGGGCTTGCTGTTGTTGTCTGAACCCGACATGGGCGCCTTCATGGTGATCGCTGTGATTGCCATGGGTATTTTGTTTTTGGGCGGTGTGAACGCGCGCATGTTCTTCTTGATCGCCGCCGCCTTGATTGGCGTGTTCGCCCTCATCATCGCCACCTCCGAGTGGCGACGCGAGCGAATCTTTGCGTACCTTGATCCCTGGAGCATCAAAAACTCGCTAGACAAAGGTTATCAGCTGACGCATTCATTGATTGCGATTGGCCGTGGCGAAATTTTTGGTGTTGGGTTGGGCGGCAGCATCGAAAAACTGCATTGGTTGCCCGAGGCACACACAGACTTTTTGTTGGCCGTGATTGGCGAAGAATTTGGTTTTGTGGGCGTGGTGGCTGTGATTGGTATGTTCATGTGGCTGACGCGTCGCATCATGTACATCGGTCGTCAAGCGATTGCCATGGACCGCGTCTTTGCAGGCTTGGTCGCGCAAGGTGTGGGCATTTGGATGGGCTTTCAGTCCTTCATCAACATGGGGGTGAACTTGGGTGCGTTGCCTACCAAGGGCTTGACCTTGCCACTTATGAGCTATGGCGGTTCTGCGATTTTGTTGAACCTGATTGCCATTGCGGTGGTGCTGCGCGTGGACTTTGAGAACCGCGTAGTCATGCATGGGGGGCGCTTATGAGCATGAACCAGCGCACCGCTCTCATCATGGCGGGTGGCACCGGCGGCCACATCTTTCCAGGGCTGGCGTTGGCTGAGCAATTGCGCATCCACGGCTGGCATGTGCATTGGTTGGGGGCTCCGGCGCCCAGCATGGAAAGCCAATTGGTGCCGCCCCACGGTTTTGCGTATGAAACGGTTCAGTTCGGTGGCGTGCGAGGAAAAGGTGTCATGACTTTGGCGCTGTTGCCCATCAAGTTGTTGCGCGCCTTTTGGCAAAGCCTGTGCGTGGTGCGCCGTGTCAAGCCTGATGTGGTGGTGGGTCTGGGTGGCTACATCACCTTTCCCGCCGGCATGATGTCTGTGTTGTGGGGCGCGTCCTTGGTGTTGCACGAACAAAACTCAGTGGCAGGCCTGGCCAACAAAGTACTCAGTGGCGTGGCTGATCGCGTGTTCAGCGCCTTTCCCCACGTGCTTGCAAAAGCCGAGTGGGTGGGCAACCCCATGCGCGATGGCTTTATCAACCAAGCCGAGCCGGCGCAACGCTTTGCCGAGCGCACCGGGCCGCTGCGGGTGTTGGTGGTGGGTGGCAGCTTAGGTGCGCAAGCCTTGAACACCGTGGTGCCTCAGGCCTTGGCCAAGATTCCTCACGACCAACGTCCTGTGGTGACACACCAAAGCGGGGCTAAACAAATTGATGCACTCCGCACAGCCTATGCAGAAGCAGGCGTGCAAGCCGAGTTGACCCCCTTCATCGACGACACCGCGCAAGCCTTTTCCGATGCCGACGTGGTCATCGCCCGCGCCGGTGCCAGCACCGTGACCGAGTTGGCCGCGGTGGGCGCAGCAGCCATCTATGTGCCGTTCCCCCATGCGGTGGATGACCACCAAACCACCAATGCACGTTTTGTGGTGGATGCGGGAGGTGGCTGGTTGCTGCCACAAAACGAATTGAACGCGCAAGACTTGGCTGACCGATTGCAATTCATGACACGCCGCACCTTGTTGGCTTGCGCCGAGAAGGCCTATGCCGTGCGTCAGGTGCAAGCGGTGGCACAAGTGGTGGCTGCGTGCGAGCAACTCGCAGCGAAAGGAAAAAAATCATGAAACACGCCATTCGTCACATTCATTTCGTGGGCATTGGTGGCGCGGGCATGAGCGGCATTGCGGAAGTGCTGCTCAATTTGGGCTATGCCATCTCTGGCTCTGACTTGTCAGACAGCGTCGCCCTGAAGCGTTTGCAAAGCTTGGGCATTCAAACCTATGTGGGTCACCATGCCAAGCACATGGCGGGTGCTGACGCGGTGGTCACTTCCACCGCGGTGCAGGCTGACAACCCTGAAGTGGTGGCTGCGCACGCCAAACTGATTCCTGTGGTGCCGCGCGCCGTGATGCTGGCCGAGTTGATGCGCCTCAAAACTGGCGTGGCCATTGCAGGCACCCACGGTAAAACCACCACCACCAGTTTGGTGGCCAGTGTGCTGGCCGAGGCGGGCATGGACCCCACCTTTGTGATTGGCGGCAAACTCAACAGTGCAGGTGCGAACGCCAAACTCGGTTCGGGTGATTACATCGTGGTGGAAGCCGACGAGTCAGATGCATCGTTCCTCAACCTCTTGCCCGTGATGGCGGTGGTGACCAACATTGACGCCGACCACATGGACACCTATGGCCATGACTTCAACAAGTTGAAGGCTGCGTTCATTGAGTTTTTGCATCGCATGCCTTTTTATGGCGCAGCGATTTTGTGCACCGACGATGCCGCTGTACGCAGCATCTTGGCCGAGGTATCACGCCCCATCACCAGCTATGGTTTGAATGAAGAAGCACAGGTGCGCGCGGTCAATGTGCGTGCCGATAACGGATGCATGCACTTCACCGTGGTGCGCCGCAACGGGGTGACCTTGCCTGACCTCGATATCACCCTTAACTTGGCAGGTGAGCACAACGTGCTCAACGCGTTGGCTGCCATTGCGATTGCGGTGGAGTTGAACGTGCCCGATGCGGCGGTGCAAAAAGCCTTGGCCGAGTTCAAAGGCGTGGGCCGTCGTTTCCAACGCCACGGCGAAGTGGCTGCGAAAAAAGGGGGTGCGTTCACCCTCATCGAAGACTACGGCCACCACCCTGTCGAATTGGCCGCCACCCTCGCGGCGGCGCGTGGCGCATTTCCCGGCCGTCGTTTGGTGTTGGCCTTTCAGCCACACCGCTACACCCGAACGCGTGATTGCTTTGAAGACTTTGTAGCCGTCATGGGACGCGCTGATGTGCTGTGGCTGTCAGAGATTTACGCCGCAGGAGAAGCTCCGATTGCAGCTGCCGATGGCCGCGCACTTGCGCGTGCCATGCGAGTAGCGGGCCACGAAGCCTTGGTCTTTGTGGATGACGTGAAAAAGATGGCCCAAGTCATTGTCGACCATGCCCAAGCGGGTGATGTGGTGATGTGCATGGGCGCAGGTTCGATTGGCCAGGTGCCAGCCAGAGTGCTGGAGTTGGTGGAACAAAGCCAGAGCTAAACCATGACTTTCAATATTCAAACTGCCAAAGTTGCTGTCCTCATGGGCGGTCTGTCTGCTGAGCGTGATGTGTCCATCATGTCGGGCAGCGGCGTGCTCAAAGCACTGCACACCCAAGGCGTGAACGCCACATCGTTTGACCCTGCCGAGCGCGGCTTGGACGAACTCAAGCGCGAAGGCTACACCCACGCCTTTGTGGCATTGCATGGCCGCTATGGGGAGGACGGTGCCGTGCAAGGGGCTTTGGAGTTGCTGGGTATTCCCTACACAGGCTCAGGCGTGATGGCCTCTGCCATGGCCATGGACAAAGTCATGACCAAGCGCGTATGGCGTGCTGTGGGTTTGTCGACACCCGGCTATGTGTGTCTATCACCTCAAGACCAAACCGCAGACAACATCAACGCCATTCCTGCCAAGTTAGGTTTGCCTCTGATCATCAAGCCGCCGCGTGAGGGCTCATCGATTGGTATGAGCAAAGTCATGCAAGCTGGCGAAATCATGGCTGCAGCGCAGCTGGCCACACAGTTCGATCCAGACTTGTTAGCAGAAGAATTCATCAGCGGTCAAGAGCTGACCTGCCCCATCTTGGGTAATGGTCCTCATGCGCGCGCCCTACCCGTGGTGCGCATCGCGGCACCTGATGGTGCGTATGACTACAACCACAAGTACTTCACTGACGATGTGATGTACCACTGCCCCAGCGGTTTACCTGAGGCCCAAGAAAAAGAAATCCAAGCCTTGGTGGTCGCCGCCTATCGCGCCTTGGGCTGTCGTGGTTGGGGCCGTGCTGACATCATGGTGCGCGCCACGGACGGCAAACCATTTTTGCTCGAGATGAACACATCACCCGGCATGACCAGTCACTCCTTGGTCCCCATGTCTGCGCGTGCCGCGGGTATCAGCTACGAAGAGTTGTGCTTGATGCTGCTTGAGAGCGCCACACTCGATTACCCCGCAGGTCCCAAAGCCCTATGACCACACGCTACACCCACATGCGACCCCGACGCGAGGTAAATGCCTCGGTGGAGGTGCCGCTGGATGTCAAGCTCATGCACATGGCGGCATCGTTGATGTTCGTGGGTTTGGTGGTGGGTGCTTTGGTGGGCGGCGTTTGGGCCTTGGTGCAATTGCCCGCGTTTGCGCTCAGGGGCATCACCGTCAAGGGCGATGTCGAGCACAACAACGAAGTGACCTTGCGTGCCAATGTGGTGACCAAGTTCACAGGTAATTTTTTCACCGCCGATTTGGGTCGTGTGCGTAGCGCTTTTGAAAGCGTGCCTTGGGTGCGCATGGCCTCGGTCCAACGCGAGTTTCCCAATCGCTTACGCGTCACGCTTCAAGAGCACAAGCCTGTGGCCTTTTGGGGCGATGACGGTGAACAGCGCATGGTCAACAGCTACGGCGAAGTGTTTGAGGCCAATGCAATTGAATTGGATGACGACAAGATGCCCCGCCTGAGTGGGCCCGACAGCCAATCACAGCAAGTGCTGGCCATGTACTTGGCCATAGAGCCTGTATTCAAAGCTTTGAGCTTGGGTGTAGACAGCTTGGTCTTGAGCGATCGCGGCAGCTGGCGCGCCAAGTTGGCGCACGGGGCGGTGATTGAGTTGGGTCGCGGCAGTGTGGATGAGGTGATGGTGCGCGTACAGCGCGTGCAACACACCTTGGCCCAAGTCACGCAAAAGCTAGGCCGCAGGGTCTCAGCGATTGAATCGGCTGATTTGAGACACGACAACGGTTATGCGATTCGGGTGCGCGGGGTGAGCACGCAAGACGTGCCCGGCAAACGTTAACGTGCAGTAAAAGAGAAAGAACGAGGCTGTCATGGCAAAAGAATACAAAGATTTGGTGGTTGGCTTGGACATTGGCACAGCCAAGGTCATGGTGGTCGTGGCCGAAGTGTTGCCCGATGGTGAACTCAAACTCGCGGGCCTGGGTGTGGCGCCCAGCAATGGTTTGAAGCGAGGCGTGGTGGTCAATATTGATGCCACGGTGCAAAGCATCCAGCAGGCGTTGAAAGAGGCCGAGCTGATGGCCGATTGCAAAATCACACGCGTCTACACAGGCATTACCGGCAGTCACATTCGAGGTATCAATTCCACTGGCATGGTGGCGGTCAAGGACAGAGAAGTGACGGAGGCTGATGTGGCGCGCGTGGTTGAGACGGCCAAAGCCATCAACATCTCCACAGACCAGCGTTTGTTGTTGGTCGAAGCGCAAGAGTTCGTGATTGATGGACAAGAAGTCAAGCAACCCATTGGCATGAGTGGTATCCGTTTGGAGGCCAAGGTGCACATCGTCACAGGCGCGCAAAGCGCTGCAGAAAACATCATCAAGTGCGTGCGACGCTGCGGTTTGGACGTTGACCGTCTGATGCTCAACCCATTGGCTTCCAGCATGTCTGTGTTGACGGCCGATGAGCGTGAGTTAGGCGTTGCCTTGGTCGATATTGGTGCGGGCACCACAGATGTCGCCATCTTCACCAATGGTGCGATTCGACACACTGCCGTCATCCCCATTGCAGGTGACTTGATCACCAGCGACATTGCTATGGCGTTGCGCACGCCGACCAAAGATGCGGAAGAAATCAAAATTGAATCAGGCTACGCCAAACAGCTGTTGGCCGATCCAGATGTACAGGTGGAGGTGCCTGGTCTGGGTGACCGTACGCCACGCATGCTGAGTCGCCAAGCTTTGGCGGGCGTGATTGAGCCGCGTGTGGAAGAAATCTTTTCGCTGGTCCAGCAAGTGATTCGTGACTCGGGCTACGAAGAAGTGTTGTCGTCGGGCATTGTGCTGACGGGCGGCAGCGCGGTCATGCCGGGCATGGTGGAGCTGGGCGAAGACATTTTCTTGAAACCCGTGCGTCGGGGGGTGCCGCAATACAGCAGCGCGTTGGCCGACATGGTGGCGCAGCCGCGAGCTGCAACCGTGATGGGTTTGTTGGCGGAAGCCAGCGTAGACCGTCAACGCGGCTTGAAGGTTTCACAAAAGAGTGGGTCTGTCAATTCTTTGATGGACCGACTCAAAGACTGGTTTGTGGGGAATTTTTAAAAATGATTCCACACAGCTTACTTTACCTCGCGCGCGGCAGCCCACCGCAACGGCCGCACAGGCATCGACGATGCCGATTCTGTGCAGCCAATGCGCCACCCTCATAGAAGGAACGCAATGAACCACAGGCTAACAACAAACACTAGGCAACTGCAAATTTTCAGATTAGGAGAAACATCATGACCATCGAAATGATCGAAGTTGAAGCATTCAACTCAGGCACACAAATTAAAGTCATTGGCGTGGGCGGCGGCGGCGGTAACGCGGTAGAGCACATGATCAGCTCGGGCGTTCAAGGCGTCGAGTTCGTCACTGCGAACACGGATGCACAGGCTTTGCGCGTGAGTCATGCGCACAAAGTCATTCAGCTGGGCTCTAGCGGCTTGGGCGCTGGTAGCAAGCCAGAGCGCGGCCGTGAGGCAGCGGAAGCTGCGGTGGATGAGATCCGCGCGGCGTTGGAAGGTACCAACATGCTGTTCGTCACTGCCGGCATGGGCGGCGGCACGGGCACAGGTGCAGCCCCTGTGGTGGCACGCGTGGCACGTGAGATGGGCATTTTGACCGTAGGCGTCGTGACCAAGCCATTCGAATTCGAAGGCAGCCGTCGCATGGGCAACGCCGAAGCTGGCTTGGCCGAACTAGAAGCCAACGTCGATTCACTCATCGTGGTGTTGAACGAAAAGCTGATGGATGTGTTGGGTGAAGATGCCAGCCAAGACGAAGCCTTTGCATTTGCCAACGACGTGTTGAAAAACTCGGTTGGTGGCATTGCTGAGATCATCAATGTAGAAGCCTTGGTGAACGTCGACTTCGAGGACGTGCGCACCGTGATGAGCGAGACGGGCAAGGCCATGATGGGCACAGCAGCTGCCAGCGGTCCAGACCGTGCACGCATCGCCGCTGAACAGGCTGTGGCTTGTCCCTTGCTCGAGGGCGTGGACATGTCGGGAGCCAAGGGCGTCTTGGTGCTGATCACTGCTGCCAAGGGAGGCTTGAAGTTGTCTGAGTCGCGTGAAGCCATGAACACGATTCGCAAGTTTGCTTCTCCTGACGCACACGTGATTTATGGAACCGCTTACGACGAAAAACTGGATGACCAAATTCGCGTCACCGTGGTGGCCACTGGCCTGGCGGGTAGCCGTCGCGCTGCCCCTCAGTTGCAAGTGTTGCGCACGGGTACGGACGGCATGGGCTTTCCCACCACGCAAGCACCCAACGCATCACCTGCTGGCGTTTTGGCAGCGGCCACGGGTGGCTTGGCTGGTTTGGCAGCGGGCTTGGGCTTGGGAGCTGCCCCCGCGCAACCCAACTACGAATCCATGAACTCTCCCGCCGTTTGGCGTGGCAACCGCACCTCGGCAGCTGCCAAAGTCGATGCCTTGTCATCGGGCGGCATGGATGATTACGAAATACCAGCCTTCTTGCGCAAGCAAGCGGACTGAGAGGGTATTCATTAAAATCACACAGTGCTCAAACAAAGAACCCTTCAATCCCTCACCAAAGCCGTAGGTGTTGGTCTTCACAGCGGCCAACGCGTGGAGCTGACATTGCGCCCGGCTCAACCCGACACAGGCATCGTGTTTCGTCGGGTAGATTTGCCGCAGCCCGTCGATATTGCGATCTCTGCCAGGGCGGTGACGGATACCCGATTGGCTTCGACCATTTCTTATGGCGGTGCCAAGGTGTTCACGGTTGAGCATTTGATGTCAGCCTGTGCGGGTCTTGGCATTGACAACCTCTACATCGACATCACTGCTGAAGAGGTTCCTATTCTGGATGGATCCGCTTCGTCGTTTGTGTTCCTATTGCAAAGCGCCGGCATTGTGGAGCAAAACGCGGCCAAGCGTTTTATCCGTGTGTTGAAGACGGTAGAGGTGTCTGAAGGTGAGGGTGCAAACGTGAAGTGGGCGCGACTGGACCCACACCATGGCTACAAGCTCAGTTTTGAAATTGACTTTCGTCACCCTGCCGTTGATTCCACGGGACAAAGCGTGGTGTTTGACATGGACGTGAACAACTACACGCGAGACATTGCACGCGCCCGAACCTTTGGCTTCACCCGCGATGTAGAGATGATGCGTGCCAACGGCCTGGCTTTAGGCGGTGGTTTGGATAACGCCATCGTGATGGATGACTACAAAGTGTTGAACAGCGATGGGCTGCGCTACGACGACGAGTTTGTGAAGCACAAAATTCTCGATGCCATGGGTGATTTGTATTTGCTTGGCAAACCTTTGTTGGCCTCTTATGTGGCCTTTCGCTCGGGACACGCCTTGAACAACAAGTTGTTACGTGAGCTGCTCAGCCAGCCCGAGGCTTATGAAGTTGTGACGTTTGACGACGCACGCCAAGCACCCCAAGGCTTGGCGCAACTGGCGCCTGCTTGGTAGGTTTAGCGGCTGCGACCTGCTTTGTAAGAGCCGCTGGCGCTGCTTTGCAAATCACTGGCAGCAGCCAGCCTAGCCATTGACTGGCCTGCATGGGCATGCGTGATGGCAATACCCAGCGCATCGGCGGCATCTGGCCCGGGCAGCCCTGGCAAATGGAGTAAACGCTTCACCATTTCTTGGACTTGTTCTTTTTTTGCCATGCCGTGGCCCGCTACAGCCTGCTTCATTTGCAGGGCGGTGTACTCGGCCACGGGCAAGTTGCAAGTGGCCAACGCGGTGATGCATGCACCCCGTGCTTGGCCAAGCAAGAGCGTGGCTTGAGGGTTGACGTTGACGAACACAATCTCCACGGCTGAAGAGTCGGGTTTGTAGCGCTCCACCACTTCGTGAATGCCATCAAACAAGACCTTTAAACGCTCTGCCAAGTTGCCTTGCAATGCTTTGTTGGTCTTGATCGTGCCGCTGGCCACATACAACAATTGACTGCCGTGCTTTTCCACCACACCAAAGCCGGTGGTACGCAGGCCGGGGTCAATGCCAAGTATGCGCATCACGGCAGTTGTGCGCTGCCCATGCGCATCAAAATGATTTCGGTGCGGCCCGACAGGTATTCAGACTGTGGGAACTTTTGGTAATGCTTGGGGCGAGGCAGCATGACAGCCAAGCGTCCTGCCTCCCATGGCGTGAGCTGAGACGCTGGTTTTTGAAAGTAATGTTGTGCCGCGGCCTCGGCGCCAAAAATACCTTCACCCCATTCCACATGGTTGAGATAGATCTCTAAGATCCGTTGCTTGTCCAAAACAGCTTCAAGCATCACGGTCAGCACAAACTCTTGGCCTTTGCGAATCAAGGTGCGTTCACCCGAGAGAAATAAATTTTTGGCCAACTGCTGGGTGATGGTGGAGCCGCCCACCACTTTGGGGGTGGCTGTGCCTTGCGCTTTTTTACTTGCTTGCAACTCGGCCTTGGCGTTTTTGGCCCAAGCTTTTTCTATCGCCATCCATTGCACGCCATCGTGTTGGGCAAAGATGTCGTCTTCAGACGCAATCACTGCACGCTTGAGATGGTTGGAGATTTGGCTGTAGGGCACCCAGTCTTGACGCCAACGCAAACGGTCTTGGGTGGTGGCGATGCGCCATGCTTGCGAGCGCTCAAACGCGGTGGACTCAGGCGCCACACGTGCCATCACCGCAATGCGAGCCAAGAAGAAAAATTGCAGGCCCAACCCCGCCACCAACACCAGCAATAGCCAGCGCAGCCAAGGGCGAAAGCGTGTGGTGTTCATCGCGGGCTTTGATGGGGTTAATTGGCAGCTTGGCCGCCACGTGTTTGCAAGGTGTTGTCACGGCTGAAGATGAAGCGCGATACCACTGCCAGTTGGTCGGCTTGCTTGCGCATCTCTTCAGAGAATTCACCAAACGGGCCCGCCGCTGTGGCAATCGCTTGGGCGCGGCGATCAAGCTCAGCTTGGCCTGAGCCTTGCACCACTTCGGTGGCCAACACGCGGCCCTCGGTGTTGACGGTGATGATCATGGTCAATTCACCGTAGAGCTTTTGACCGCTGTTGCTGGTAGGAAAGTAGCGCGTGCCACGGTCTTCAATCTTGCGACGCAATGTGTCGTAGTAAAGCGCATAAGCCACTTGTTTGGTGGCTGGGCTCACATAGTGTTTACGCGGGCGAGCATTGTCTTGGTTGATGCGCTCTTCAATCTCAGCCAAGAGCTTGAGTAATTGGCGGCGTTTTTGCTCAATCGCATCTTGTTCGGCTTTTGACTTTTGCGGCTGAGGTGGGGGCAGTTGGGCGAGTACGTTTTTCACTTGCGCCAACAGCAGTGACTGCTCTTGGCGCATGGCAGCCACTTGGCGTTGCATAGCCTCGGCCATGTCGCCCACCGAGGTGGTGGCGGCGCTGGGCAGGGGAGAGGCAGCGCGGCCGTTTTTTTGTTCTCCGCCACCGGCCAGCTGCGTTTGCGCCAAGGCTTGGGCTTTTTCTGGCGCGTCCGCTTTGGCGCTTGTGTTGACCAAAATCACGTCCAGCGGTGTGTCGCTGAAGAGGCGCTCAAAGCGCTCGGGGGCTGCAATGCGCAGCGTGAGCAAAGCGCCGTGAATGGCAAAAGAAATGAACAATGCTTTGTGCAGCCTTGACCAATTCGACCATGACCCAAGCTTGAATGACAACGGCGAGGCCATCACACTGCAGAGCCTTGCATCGTGGTTGGCTCGTTCACATCCATCGCCAAAGCAATGGGCCCTGCTGCGCTGTCATCTTCGTCATCCGTCATCTCGGCTTGCTCAGTGCTAGAAGGTGCATTGGCTTCCAAGATGTGCAGCAGATGGCCGCTGATGTCTAGGCTGATGTCATCTATCGCACTGAGGCGCAGCTGAATGCGTGCGCCGCGAGGCAAGTCGTTGCCACCCAACACGGGCAAGACCAAGGGCAAGTCATCGGCACGTGCCATGGGCGCTTGGCCAGGGAAGACTTTGAACACCGTGGCACTGAGCTCGGTGATGCGGTGTTGCTTCAGGTATTGCAGCGTCCAGAAACGTTCCATGCCGTTTTGGTAGGCGTTGTAAGCGCCGTATGCGCCATCGAATGCCGAAATGATAGAGAACAGCTCGGTGTCTTTAGGTTTGAAAGGTGCGGCCAATGCGGCTGTGCTGCCGTGCTTGGCGCAGGCAATGATTTGCCATTGGTTGACAAGGTCGGTGTAGCGGCGCAGTGGGGAGGTGCTCCATGCATAGCTGGGCACGCCAATGCCCGCGTGCGGTAAGGCCTTGGTGCCCATGCGCACTTTGACGCCGGGCAGCAGGCTGGCTTGGCTGCGGTAGATGCCGGGGACACCGAGCTCGGCCATCCAATTGCCCCACGTGCTGTTGGCCAAAATCATGGCTTCGGCCACCATCAGGTCAAGGGGTGCGCCGCGTTGACGGATGCTGATTTGCACTTGTTCTTCGCCCGTGGGTGCTAGCCCACTTTTCGGATCCCGCGGTGCGCCGTCATTGCCCACCAAGCGGAAGTTGTAGTCAGGGCGGTTGAAGTTTTCGGGCTTGCCTCGCACCACTTCGCGTTGGGCTTTGAGGTGTTGGGCCAAGCGGAACAGGAAAGCGAGTTGTGCGCGTGGCATAGCGGGTTCTACAACGCCAGCAACGTGCATGAAGCTTGCGTCATTCAACCAAGCTTCGGTCACGATGGCGTCAAGTTGGTCGTGGCGTAAGTTGGCGGCAATCGGCACGCGCTCCACGCGCGTTTGGGTGCTTTGCAGGATGAGCGTGGCTTCATCAAAGCTGACATAAAGCGACACCGCAGGGCAGTCGCGTCCTTCTTGCAGGGTGTAGCGTTGCACCACATCGTCTGGCAGCATGGTGATTTTGTAGCCAGGCATGTAGACGGTGGACAAGCGGTTGCGGCCGAGTTGGTCAATCGCGTCGCCTGGCTTCAAAGCCAGCGCAGGCGCTGCAATGTGAATGCCGAGTGTGACGATGCCCGTGCCCAGGCCTTGCACGGACAAAGCATCGTCAATTTCAGTGGTTTGTGAGTCGTCGATCGAATAGGCTTGCACATGCGCCAGTGGCAATTCGTCCGCAATGGCGGGGGCTTGAAGGTTAGGAAAACCCGTGCCCTTGGGAAAGTTGTCAAACAAAAAGCGCTGCCAGTGGAACTGATAGGCCGAGTTGATGGCGCCTGCTTTTTGTAGCAACGCGAGCGGGGCGGTTTGAGTGGCGCGAGCTGCTTCGACCACGGCCTTGTATTCGGGCGCGTTTTTGTCGGGCTTGAACAAAATTTTGTAGAGCTGCGATTGGATGGGCGCGGGGCAGGCGCCTTGGGCCAGCTCGGCCGCCCAACTGTCAATCTGCGCTTGAATTTGTTTTTTCTTTTCGATGCCTGCAAGGGCTTGGGCAATCACCTCGGCCGTGGCCTTTTTGAAGCGGCCTTTGCCAGCGCGGCGAAAGTAATGCGGGGCTTCAAACAAGCGAAACAGCGCCGCAGTTTGTTCGGTGAGTGTGGCTTGGGTGCTGAAGTATTCGCGGGCGAGGTCGGCAAAGTCAAAGTCATCCTCGGGGGCGAATTCCCAGGCCAGGTCGAGCTCGATGGTGGCGCTTAAAGCTTGTGCCTCTCGCACCAAGTCAGCGGGTGAGGGCTTGTCAAACTTGAGCAGCACATGGGCGGCCTTGACCTTGAGTCGTTTGCCGGATTCCAACTCGATTTGGGCCGAGCTATCTGCTTCGGAAAGGATGCGGCCCGTCTGGAATTTTCCAGCGTCTTCAAACAATGCGTACATACAAAGATTGTCCCATGCGCCGTCTAGGGCGCCGGCTGCAAATTGAGAAATTCCAACACTTGGGGAAGGTAGGCTTCAAAGTTGCTGAGGGCATGGTCGCCTTCCTCCAGCAGCACTTGCTGCGCGCCAGGGTAGCGGGCTGTCATTTCGCGCCAGTCCAGCACCTCGTCGCCTTTGGCAATCAATGCCCACACACGTTCTGGGTGGGGCAGTGGGCCGACTTCTAAGGCGCTCAACTCGCCCACAAACTCAGCGTCAAAGAAAAAACGCTCGGCGGGATCGTGCCAAGCAGTTTGTTCACCAATATATTTGGCCAAATCGCGGGCTGGATCAATGGCGGGGTTGAGCAGCACCGCTTTGCAACCCCGCTGGGCCGCCAGCCAGGTGGCGTAAAAACCGCCCAGCGATGAGCCTATCACCGCCATGCGGTTTGCAGGCCAGTCAGCGGTACCCGATTGAATGAGGTCGCAAGCCGCCAAAGGCGAGGGCGGCAGCTGCGGACACCACCATTTGATGTGCGCAAACTGTGCGCCCATGATGGCCGCCATTTGTCGCGCTTTGACCGACTGGGGCGAGGAGCGAAACCCATGCAAATACAGCACATGGGTGGTGGATGTCTGGCTGGCTAAAGAATGGCTTGGCGTTGTCATGTCTCATGCTAGCAGCGCCACTCGAAGTGCCCCACAACAGGGGATAATCTGGCCATGTCTACCGTGATTCACAAACCCAGCCCGTTTCAAAGACTAAGGCCTTTGCTCAAAGGCTTTGATGGTCCTTTGGCGTTTGGCATTTTCATATTGGCCTGCGCGGGCATGTTGACCATGTACTCGTCTGGTTTTGCCAACGGTGCGCGATTTTTTGACCACGGGCGCAACATGCTGATCGCAGGCTTCATCATGTTTGTGGTGGCCCAAATTCCACCGCAGCGTTTGATGGCCTTTGCCGTACCGATTTACACAGTGGGTGTTGCTTTGTTGGTGGCAGTGGCCTTGTTTGGTTTGACCAAAAAGGGCGCACGCCGTTGGCTCAATATCGGCATCGTGATTCAGCCCAGTGAAATCATGAAAATCGCCATGCCTTTGATGTTGGCTTGGTGGTTTCAAAAGCGCGAAGGTCAGTTGCGCCCACTCGACTTTTTTGTGGCGGGTATGTTGCTGCTGATTCCTGTAGGTTTGATCATGCGTCAGCCTGATTTGGGCACTGCCATTTTGGTGTTGTCGGCGGGCATGGCTGTGATTTTCTTTGCGGGCTTGAGCTGGTGGCTCATCGTTCCCCCCATCATTTTGGGTGTCATGGGCGTGGGCTTGGTGGTGTGGTTTGAGCCTACCTTGTGCGCGGATGGATTCCGTTGGCCCATCCTGCACGACTACCAACAGCAGCGAATTTGCACCTTGCTAGATCCCTCGCGAGATCCGTTGGGTAAGGGCTTTCACATTATTCAGGGCATGATCGCCATTGGTTCGGGGGGCTTTTGGGGCAAGGGCTTTATGCAAGGCACGCAAACCCATTTGGACTTTATTCCAGAGCGCACCACTGACTTTGTGTTTGCTGCGTTTGGTGAAGAGTTTGGCCTCATTGGCAACTTGTTGTTGCTTGGCGCCTTCATCTTTTTGATTCTGCGAGGCTTGGCCATCGCGGTGGAAGGCCCCACGCTGTTTGCGCGCTTGTTGGCCGGCAGCGTGACCCTCAGCTTCTTTATCTATGCCTTCGTGAACATGGGCATGGTCAGCGGCATGTTGCCGGTGGTGGGTGTGCCCCTGCCTTTCATCAGCTACGGCGGCACGGCCATGGTGACACTGGGCTTAGGCTTAGGGATATTGATGTCGGTTGCCAAAGCCAAACAGTTGGTGCAGTCATAATTCGCGTATGATTTCACGTGAACCTACCCTTGAGCGATTGGCCATTGCCCGTCAACTGTTGTTAGAGCCTTTCGGTCTTGACGAGACCGACTTGGCTAAAACCTTGGCCGAAATCAAAGCGCACAAGGTTGACGAAGCCGATTTGTATTTTCAATACACCCGCTCTGAGGGCTGGAGCTTGGAAGAGGGCATTGTCAAAACCGGCTCCTTCAGCATCGACCAAGGCGTGGGCGTGCGTGCTGTGAGCGGCGAAAAAACAGCCTTTGCGTATTCAGACGATATCTCCAAAGCCTCTTTGTTGGACGCTGCACGGACGGTGCGCACGATTGGTGCAGCTGCCAAAGGCGGTCGCGTCAAAGTGGCTGCGCGCAAAGTGGCCCCTGGTCGTACTTTGTATGGCGGCTTGGACCCCATCGCTTCGCTCAACAGCACCGAGAAGGTCGAGCTCTTAGGCCGTGTCGAGCAAATGGCCCGTGCCAAAGACCCCCGTGTGATTCAAGTCATGGCCGGTTTGGCCAGCGAATTCGACGTGGTCATGGTGGTGCGCGCCGATGGCACCTTGGCTGCCGATGTGCGACCTTTGGTGCGCCTCAGTGTGACGGTGATTGCCGAGCAAAATGGTCGCCGTGAAGTGGGTTCGGCGGGTGGCGGTGGTCGCTTTGGGCTGGGTCATTTCGATGACGCGCTGGCGCAAAGCTATGTGGATGAAGCCGTGCAATGCGCCCTCACCAACCTCGATGCACGCCCTGCTCCTGCCGGCGAGATGAGCGTGGTATTGGGCTCGGGCTGGCCGGGCATCTTGTTGCACGAAGCGATTGGACACGGTTTGGAAGGTGACTTCAACCGCAAAGGCTCTAGCGCGTTCAGCGGCCGCATCGGCCAACGCGTGGCCGCCAAGGGCGTGACGGTGCTCGATGACGGCACCCTGCCCGACCGCCGTGGTTCACTCAATGTGGATGACGAAGGCAACCCCAGCCAAAGCAATGTGCTGATTGAAGACGGCATTTTGAAGGGCTACATCCAAGACAACATGAATGCCCGATTGATGGGTGTCAAGCCCACGGGCAACGGCCGACGTGAAAGTTACGCCCATGTGCCGATGCCGCGCATGACCAACACCTATATGTTGGGCGGTGACAAATCGCCTGAGGAAATTGTGGCTAGCCTCAAAAAGGGCCTGTATGCAGTGAACTTCGGCGGCGGCCAAGTGGACATCACCTCAGGCAAGTTTGTGTTTTCTACGTCTTTGGCGTATTGGGTGGAGAACGGCAAAATTCAATACCCGGTCAAAGGCGCGACCTTGGTGGGCAATGGCCCAGATGCCCTGACACGGGTGAGCTTGATGGGCAACGACATGCAACTTGACCCCGGCGTGGGCACCTGTGGCAAAGAAGGCCAGAGTGTGCCTGTGGGGGTGGGACAGCCGACTTTGCGCATTGATGGTCTGACGGTGGGTGGGACAGCCTAAAGGACATCGGCGTCACAGCTCCGATGTCCCGTGTCAACCCCAGCGCTTTGTCAGAAAACTGCCATATGCCTTGTGCTACATTTCAATTCATGAGTTCAAACCGTTTTTATTTTGCTTACTTCTTTATCTCACGCCCCCACGGCGGTCGAGAGATCTGAACGTAGCCCAAACGCTCTGAACTCCAAACCAACCGCCGGAATCCCCGGCGGTTTTTTTTTACCAAATCCTTTCATCACTTTTTTCAAACTTCAGGACGAGACCATGAAAACGATCCCCGCTTATGCGAGCCACGTTGAAATCACCAGTCAAACCGACGATCAACGTATCAAGGACATCACCGTGTTGCCTCCGCCCGAACATTTGATTCGCTTTTTTCCCATTCAGGGAACGCCTGTTGAAAAGCTCATCACCCAGACCCGCAAAACCATTCACCACCTCATGCACGGCAAAGACGATCGCTTGCTGGTGGTGATTGGCCCATGCTCCATCCACGACCCCGCGGCCGCGATGGACTACGCGCGCCGTTTGCAGCCGCTGCGCGAAAAATACGCCGACACCTTGGAGATCGTGATGCGGGTGTACTTTGAAAAGCCACGGACCACCGTGGGTTGGAAGGGCTTGATCAATGACCCGTATTTGGATGAGAGCTTTCGTATCGACGAAGGCTTGCGGATTGCACGCCAGTTGCTGATTGAAATCAACCGCCTTGGTCTTCCCGCAGGCAGCGAATTTTTAGACGCCATCAGCCCCCAATACATTGGCGACTTGATTTCGTGGGGTGCGATTGGGGCGCGAACAACCGAGAGCCAAGTGCACCGCGAATTGGCCTCGGGTATTTCTGCGCCCATCGGCTTCAAGAACGGTACCGACGGCAATATCAAAATCGCCACCGACGCGATTCAGGCGGCTGCCGGTGCGCATCACTTCTTGTCGATCCACAAAAACGGCCAAGTGGCGATTGTGCAAACCAAGGGCAACAAAGACTGCCACGTCATTCTGCGCGGCGGCAAAGCCCCCAACTACGATGCAGCCAGCGTCACCGCCGCCTGCGAAGAGTTGGCCAAAGCCAAACTTCCCGCTTCACTGATGGTGGATTGCAGCCACGCCAACAGCAGCAAGCAGCATGAGCGTCAGTTGGTGGTGGCCCAAGACATTGCCGCGCAAATCAGCGGCGGTTCGCACCAAGTGTTTGGTGTGATGATTGAGAGCCATATTTTGGGTGGTGCGCAGAAGTTCACACCTGGCAAGGATGATGTGTCTCAGCTGGAATACGGCAAGAGCATCACCGATGCATGTTTGGATTGGAACGACTCGGTGGCTGCGCTGGACGTGTTGTCTGAGGCTGTGGTGGCGCGTCGTCAGCGTTCGTGATTTTGGGTTGGTTCGGAGCTGGGTTGGTTTGGCCTGGCTTCGTTTCGTTTCGTTTCGTTTCGATGGCTGATACGCCGAGAGCGCGGTATCTGACTTGGCTTGACGTCCCTTCGGGCCGTGATGGCGCCAAATCAGACACCGCGCTCTCGGCGTTTGGGTGTACGAAAGACTTCATGCCTACCAATGGGTGTGCCCGCAGTGTTCTCGAACTGCGAGGCAGGAGCAGGCACCAAGACAGTTGAAGTGCTCACTCCCAGCACGCAGAGAAGTCAGTGCCTGATGCGACGCCATCACGGCCCGCAGGGACGTTAAGCCGTGTCAGGTGCTGGCCGCTCTGTGTGCGTGCGAAAGAAGCACAACGCGCTAAGACGAAAAGCAGGCGACCGACATCTGGGCGAAAGAGCTTACTCAGCCAAAGCCGCCAACAACTTGGCATGAATCCCACCAAACCCACCATTGCTCATACACAGCACATGGTCACCCGCTTGCGCAGCAGCCACCACTTGCGCAATGACTTCGTCCACCGAGCCCGCCACCAAAGCCCGCGCTCCCATGGGCAACAAAGCTTCCACCGCATCCCAGTCCAGACCGCCCGAGTGGCAAAACGCCAAATCGACATCTGCCAAACTCCAAGGTAGCTGCGACTTCATCGTGCCCAGCTTCATCGTGTTGCTGCGCGGCTCAAACACCGCCAAGATGCGTGCGTTGGGCCCCACTTTGCGACGCAGGCCGTCGACGGTGGTGCGAATGGCGGTGGGATGGTGCGCAAAGTCGTCGTACACCGTGAGCTCACCGCCCGCGCGTGGCACAGTGCCGCGGACTTCCATACGACGCCGCACGTTTTGAAACTCGGTCAATGAAGCCGCGGCTTGCGCAGGCGACACGCCCAGGTGCTCAGCGGCGGCGATGGCGGCCAAGGCGTTGAGTTGGTTGTGCACGCCCGTGATGTCCCACTGCACACGGCCCACTTCAAGGCCTCGGTGCAGCACGGCAAAGTTGTCGGGCTCGCCTTGGATAGACCATCCCTCTGAACCTGTCGCGTTGGTGTTGACGCCAAACTTGGCCACGCCGCTCCAGCAGCCTTGGTCCAACACACGTTGCAAGCTGTCTTCGTCTGCATTCACCACCATACGGCCGCTGCCAGGCACGGTGCGCACCAAGTGGTGGAATTGGCGCTCAATGGCGGCGAGGTCGTCAAAGATGTCAGCGTGGTCGAATTCGAGGTTGTTCAAAATCGCCGTGCGTGGGTGGTAGTGCACAAACTTGCTGCGCTTGTCAAAAAAGGCGGTGTCGTATTCGTCGGCCTCAATGACAAAGGGCGTGCGCTTGTGCGCGGCCACCTCAGCGTCCGAACTCAAACGGCCCAACCGAGCAGACACGCCAAAGTTCATGGGCACGCCGCCGACCAAGAAGCCCGGCTCTAAGCCCGCTGCTTGAAGAATCCAAGCCAGCATAGAGGTGGTGGTGGTTTTGCCGTGCGTGCCCGCCACGGCCAGCACATGTCGAGGCTGGCTCGGGTGGTTCAGTATGTTTTCAGCCAGCCACTGCGGACCGCTGGTGTAGCTGGCGCCGCTTTCTAAGATGGCTTCCATCAATGGGAATTTGGGGCTGCCGTCAGCCAAGTGGGCGCGCGAAACCACGTTGCCGATCACGTACACATCGGGATTGAGTTGGGCTTGCTCAGCACCAAAGCCTTCAATCAGTTCAATGCCAAGGCTGCGCAGTTGATCGCTCATGGGCGGATACACAGCTGCGTCGCACCCCGTTACCTGATGACCCGCTTCACGCGCCAATGCAGCCAGCCCACCCATGAACGTGCCGCAAATTCCCAAAATATGTATATGCATCCACCCATTTTAGGAGGGTGTTTCAGCGGGCTTTGAGCAAAGCGCACTGGGGGGCCTCACAATCACGCCCTATATGAATACGGTTCAAGAAGAAATTGCAGCCACCGCAGCCCGCATGGTGGTGGAAGAGGGGCTGGAATATGGCCCCGCTAAGCGTCGCGCGGTCAAGCAGCTGGGTTTGAACGCCCGTGCGCAGTTGCCCAACAACGACCAAGTGGAAGAGGCCGTGCGCGAGTACCTTGCGCTTTTTTGTGCCGACACGCAGTCGGCCGAACTCAAGGTCTTGCGCGAGTTGGCCGCGCAGTGGATGGCGCGCATGGCAGCCTTCAGACCGCATTTGGGCGGTGCGGTCTGGCGGGGCACGGCCACCGGTTTGTCAGACATTTATCTGCAGTTGTTCTGCGATGACTCCAAATCAGCTGAGATTAGCCTGATTGACCACCAAGTGCGCTATGAGGTCAGCACGGTTCAAGGTTTTCAAGGCGAGGCCATTGATGCCCTGAGCATTTTGTGTGCTTGCCCAGGCTTGCCCCAAAAAGTGCTGGTCCACCTGATGATTTATGACTTAGACGATCTGCGTGGCGCCTTGAAGCCAGATGGGCAAGGCAGATCGTATCGCGGAGATTTGGCGGCATTAAATAAGTTAATGAAGGATGTTGAATGACGATCAATACAAATAGACGTACGGCCATGTATGCAGGGGTGGCGGCGCTGGCGGCTATCGCAGGTGCTGGCGTGGCTTGGCAGCGTCATGCGGTGCAAGGCTCAAATGACATCGCAACGGATGTGATGCAAACTTTTTGGGCGGCTGAGTTTGACACCCCCACAGGTGAAACTTTGCCCATGTCTGCTTTTCAGGGCCGCCCCTTGGTGGTTAACTTTTGGGCCACTTGGTGCTCACCTTGTGTAGAGGAAATGCCTTTAATTGACGTCTTCTTTCGTCAAAATCAAAAAAATGGCTGGCAAGTCCTTGGTTTAGCGATTGATCAACCGAGCCGAGTTCGTCAGTTTTTGAGCCAATATCCAGTGAGTTACGCCATTGGCTTGGCTGGGTTGAACGGAACAGAACTGGGCAAAAATCTTGGCAACGAGGTGGGTGGTTTGCCCTTCACCGTGGTTTTGGATGCGCGAGGGCGTGTGATTCAGAGAAAAATGGGGAAATTGAGTTCCGAAGACATGCGCAAATGGGTGGCCTAGGTAGTTTTAACAACTTCTGATTTGTAAATTGGTGTAAATTAGCTGCTTATTTACAACAAATAGGATGTAGTTATGGATTTGCGAAAACTCAAGACGTTGATAGACCTGGTCTCTGACTCCAATGTGTCTGAACTCGAAATCACAGAGGCAGAAGGCACGGTCCGTATCGTTAAGAGTGCGCCAGCGCCTGTGGCGATGGTGACGCAAATGGCTGCACCCATGCCAGTGGCTGCGCCCGTGGCAGCTGCCCCAACGCCAGTTGCAGCCCCCGAGGTCGAGGCCGTGTCGGCTGGTCATGTCGTCAAGTCGCCGATGGTGGGTACCTTCTACCGCTCCTCTAGCCCAGGTGCCAAATCGTTTGCCGAAGTCGGCCAACAGGTCAAAGAAGGCGAGACCATCTGCATCATCGAAGCCATGAAGATCTTGAACGAGATTGAAGCTGACAAGGCTGGCACGATCACCAAAATCTTGGCCGAAAACGGCCAGGCAGTGGAATACGGCGCACCCCTGTTCATCATTGAATAAGGGGCGAGTCGTTCATGTTTAAAAAAATCCTGATCGCCAACCGTGGCGAAATCGCCCTGCGTATTCAACGCGCCTGTCGAGAACTGGGTGTCAAAGCGGTGATGGTCTATTCAGAAGCCGACCGTGACGCCAAGTACGTCAAATTGGCTGACGAAGCCGTGTGTATTGGCCCTGCGTCATCCGCGCTGAGCTACCTCAACATGCCTGCCATCATTGCGGCGGCTGAAGTGACAGACTCTGAAGCCATTCATCCTGGCTATGGTTTTTTGAGCGAAAACGCCGACTTTGCTGAACGCGTTGAAAAGAGTGGCTTTCAATTCATAGGCCCAACCGCTGAATCCATTCGCATCATGGGCGACAAGGTGTCGGCCAAGCAAGCCATGATCAAAGCGGGTGTGCCATGCGTACCCGGCTCTGAAGGCGAGTTGCCTGACGATCCTGCCACCATCAAGCGCATCGCCAAGAGCGTGGGCTACCCCGTCATCATCAAAGCTGCTGGCGGTGGGGGTGGTCGCGGCATGCGCGTGGTGCATACCGAAGCTGCCCTGATCAACGCGGTGGCCATGACCAAAGCCGAAGCGGGCTCGGTATTTGGCAATCCCGCGGTTTACATGGAGAAATACCTGCAAAACCCTCGCCACATCGAAATTCAAATCTTGGCTGATAAACACAAGAGCGCGGTGTATTTGGGTGAGCGCGATTGCTCCATGCAGCGTCGGCACCAAAAAGTGATTGAAGAAGCGCCGGCTCCCGGCATTCCACGCAAGTTGATCGAAAAGATTGGCGAGCGTTGTACGGCAGCTTGTAAAAAGATCAATTACCGCGGTGCGGGTACGTTTGAGTTTTTGTACGAAAACGGCGAGTTTTATTTCATTGAAATGAACACCCGCGTCCAGGTGGAACACCCTGTGACCGAATTCATCACCGGCGTGGACATTGTGAAAACGCAAATCATGGTGGCGGCTGGCTTGAAGCTGCCGTTCTTACAGCGTGACATCCAAGTGCGTGGCCACTCGATCGAGTGCCGTATCAACGCGGAAGACCCGTTTAAGTTCACCCCCTCGCCTGGCCGCATCACCATGTGGCACGCGCCCGGTGGCCCTGGCGTGCGAGTGGATTCACACATCTACACCAACTACTCCGTGCCGCCTAACTACGACTCCATGATCGGCAAAATCATTGTGCACGGTGACACCCGGGACGAAGCCTTGGCTCGCATGCGTACGGCATTGAACGAAACCTTGGTGGAAGGCATCAACACCAACATTGCGTTGCACCGCGAATTGATGGTGGACGCCAAGTTCATGGCCGGTGGCACCAACATTCACTACTTGGAAGAGTGGCTCGCTGCTCACAAGCGCTGATGTTTGAGTTGCGTCTGATGTGCCCCGAAGAAAGTGTTGAAGCTGCTTGCGAGGCGCTGGATGCACTCGACGCCCTGAGTGTGTCTGTCGAAGACGCCGATGCCCAAACCGATGCCGAGCAAGCCTTGTTTGGAGAGCCCGGCATGCCGCCACCCAAAGAAGGCTGGAAGCGTTCGCGCATCATTGCCTTGTTTGACCAAGAGTCGATGGCCCAAGACGCTTCACGTTTGTTGAGCTTGCAAGATTTTTTTGCCGACAGTCAAGTGCTGGGGATTCAACCGGTTGCTGTTCAAGACTGGGTGCGTTTGACGCAGTCGCAATTTGCGCCCGTAGAAATAACGCCTGAGTTTTGGATTGTTCCAACATGGCACGAGCCACCCGAGCAAGCCCAACACATCATTCGACTGGACCCAGGTCTGGCATTTGGCACCGGCACACACCCCACCACCCGCATGTGCTTGCGTTGGATTGCCTCACATGACATGAGCCATCAACGCGTGCTGGACTACGGCTGTGGTTCTGGCATTTTGGCCATTGGCGCGGCCATGCACGGTGCCAACCAGGTTGATGCCGTTGACATTGACAACGCCGCAGTGACGGCCACAGAGCGCAATGCCGATGCCAACCACGTGCGCTTGAACACAGGCTTGCCCGACAAAGCCTCGGGCCACTACCAAACTGTGTTGGCCAATATTTTGGCCACGCCGCTCAAGGTTTTGGCTCCGTTGCTACGCAACCACGTGGCCCCTGGTGGACAATTGGTGTTGGCTGGCATCTTGGAGCGACAAGCCCAAGAGCTCAAAGATGCTTACGCGCCGTATTGCACACTGCAAGTGAGCGACACGCAAGACGGCTGGATTTTGATGACCGCACACTGCTGACATGCACATCACCCACTGCCCCGAATGCCAGACTGCCTTTAAGGTGTCACCCCAACAGCTCGAGCTTGCCAAGGGCTGGGTGCGGTGTGGACGCTGTTCACATGTGTTTGAGGCGGCCTTGCACTTTGAAGCGTCCACCGAAATCCCGGCGCCACCTCAGCCTAGTGCCCATGCGCCTTCGCTGTTTCGTGCGGCGATGGCACCTGCCTCGGCCAGCGCACCCTCGGCTGCTTCTGTCGATGTCGCTATGCCTGTTGCGTGGCTGGCGGGGGCTACGTTGCTGTTGATGACCTTGGTCATGCAGTGGGTGCTTGTCCAACGCAATTGGTTGGCTGCACATGAGCCCGCTGTGCGCCCCTTGCTCGCATCCCTTTGCGCTTGCGAAATCACCTGGCCTCGTGAACCCGAGGCAGTCCTGATTGAAAGCAGCAGCTTTACCGAAAACCCGCAAGGTGGCTACACCGTTCAGCTGCGTTTGAAAAATACGCAACACCATCCCGTGGCCATGCCAGCTTTGGAGTTGAGCCTGACCGATTTACAAGACCAAATCTTGGTACGTCGTGTATTCACCGCACAAGAGTTGTCTGGCAAAGACCATGTCCAAGCCTTGCGCGATGTGCGCACGACCTTGAACTTTGACTTAGATGACAAGGTGAGCCAGCGCGTCATTGGTTTTCGTGCCTTCATTTTTTACCCTTAATTTTTGAAAGTTCTTGTATGGCATCGCTGATTTGCGGCTCGCTCGCGTTTGACTCCATCATGAGTTTTGAAGGTCGATTTGCTGAGCAAATCTTGCCGGATCAATTACACATCTTGAACGTGTCTTTCTTGGTACCCGCCTTGCGTCGTGACTTTGGGGGTTGCGCTGGCAACATTGCCTACAGTTTGAAAGCATTGGGCGGCACGCCCGTGCCCATGGCCACCTTGGGTACGGATGCAGCTGACTATTTGCAGCGTCTCACAACCTTGGGCATCTCAACCGAGTACGTTCGTCAAGTCGAAGGCAGCTATACCGCGCAAGCCATGATCATGACCGACCGTGACAACAACCAAATCACAGCCTTTCACCCCGGGGCGATGATGCAAGCGCATCTCACCAAGATTGAAAAACGTGACGACATCAAGTTGGCCATCATCTCGCCCGATGGGCGCGATGCCATGATTCAGCATGCCGAGCAACTCAAGGCGGCCGATATCCCATTTGTGTTCGATCCTGGCCAAGGTCTGCCGATGTTTGATGGCGCTGACTTGTTGAGGTTCATCGACCAAGCGACTTGGGTTACTGTCAACGACTACGAAGGCAAGATGCTGAGCGACCGCACGGGTCTGAGCCATGCAGAACTTTCACGCCGCGTCCAAGGCCTGATCGTTACCTTGGGTGCCCAAGGTTGCGAAGTGTGGATCAACGGTGAAATGACCCTGGTGCCGCCCGTGAAGGCCTCGGCTGTCGTCGACCCCACAGGTTGCGGTGATGCTTGGCGCGGTGCGCTGTTGTTTGGTTTGGAGCAAGGCTGGTCTTTGGCCAAATGCGCCGCTTTGGGTAACCAAGTGGGTGCTCTCAAAATTGCCCAACGCGGCCCACAAAACTACAGCGTGGATGGTTTATCCATGCCTGACTAAGCCGAGCTTGTGCGGGCGCGGTCAGCCAAATAGCGGGCAAAGAGCGGGCAAAGAAAAAGCCCGAGGCCTTGCGGCGACGGGCTTGAGCATCGGTAAACCGAGCCTTGATCAGTGACGATTAAGGCTTGCTTGCTGTTGGGAAAGGCCAAGCAGCTTGCGGGTTCAACGTGGTCTGTGCGCGGGCAGCGGGTGCTTTCGCAGCTTTCTTTGCAGCAGGCTTTTTAGCGGCTTTTTTCGCAGCTGGTTTTTTGGCAGCAGGCTTTTTAGCAGCTGTTTTCTTGGCGGCTACCTTTTTGGCAGCAGGCTTTTTAGCGGCTACTTTTTTAGCTGCTGGCTTCTTAGCTGCAACTTTTTTGGCAGCAGGCTTTTTGGCCGCTACTTTTTTAGCTGCTGGCTTCTTAGCTGCGACTTTTTTAGCAGCGGGCTTTTTGACCGCTACTTTTTTAGCTGCAGGCTTTTTAGCCGCGACTTTCTTAGCTGCTGGCTTTTTGGCCGCGACAGCTTTCTTTGCAGGGGCCTTTTTAGCGGCCGGTTTTTTTGCAGTTGCCATTTCTGTTCTCCTAGATCGAATTTAGATCATTGGGTGAAAAACACTTCGCACGGGTTTTGTGTGCAAAGCGATTCATGGCGCTGGACCCGGGTCCAACCCCATGAACAGGGTGTGTCTGACACGACGTCTCTATCACGGACGTTTTCGTAGGCGGCAGACAAATGAGGTGACATGTCGTTGAAATTCATCAATCCCAAGAAAGAGCACCACCCGATTGGTACTCAATCACTCGGGTTTCGAAGAAGTTACGTTCTTTCTTGAGGTCGATCATCTCGCTCATCCAAGGGAACGGGTTCTCCTCGTTGGGGAACAGCGCCTCTAAACCGATTTGTGTTGCACGTCGGTTGGCGATGTAGCGCAAGTAGCCCTTGAACATCGAGGCGTTCAAGCCCAACACGCCACGAGGCATGGTGTCTTCGGCATAGCGGTATTCAAGTTCGACGGCTGTCATGAACAAGGCGTTGATCTCTTCCTTGAACTCGGGTGTCCACAGCTGAGGGTTTTCGAGTTTGATTTGGTTGATCAAGTCGATGCCAAAGTTGCAATGCATGGACTCGTCGCGCAAGATGTATTGGTACTGTTCAGCTGCACCGGTCATTTTGTTTTGACGCCCGAGCGCCAAAATTTGGGTGAAGCCCACGTAGAAAAACAAGCCTTCCATCAAGCAAGCGAACACGATCAGCGACTTCAAGAGTGTTTGGTCGTTTTGCAATGTGCCCGTGTGGAAGTTGGGGTCCATGATGGCTTCGATGAAGGGAATCAGGAACTCATCTTTGTCGCGGATTGATTTGACTTCATGGTAGGCGTTGAAGATCTCGCCTTCATCCAAGCCCAAAGACTCGACGATGTACTGGTAGGCGTGCGTGTGAATCGCTTCTTCAAATGCTTGGCGCAGCAAGAACTGACGACACTCTGGCGCGGTGATGTGACGGTAAGTGCCCAACACGATGTTGTTGGCGGCCAATGAGTCAGCGGTCACGAAGAAGCCGAGGTTGCGCATGATCAAGCGGCGCTCGTCATCTGTCAGTCCATTGGGGTCTTTCCACAAAGCGATGTCGCGCGTCATGTTGACTTCTTGCGGCATCCAGTGGTTGGCGCAGGTGGCAAGGTATTTTTCCCAAGCCCATTTGTACTTGAACGGCACCAACTGGTTGACGTCGGTTTGGCCGTTGATGATGCGCTTGTCAGCAGCTGTCACGCGACGTGTGCTGGTGGCAGTGGCAGAGGGTGCTGGGCTGGGCTTGGCCTGCGCGGTGGCTGCCAGAGGCACTGTGGCGCCGTCATTCAGAGTACGGGTTGCCGCAACAGGCTGATCAGCAGGTGTCGCAGAAAGAGGTGGCAGTTCCATCGAGCGGTGAGGTAGTCCGCTTGCAAGAGGTGATGGCGATGAGGGCTTGACTTCTTCGTCCCAGGTCAACATAAGTTTTTATCCAATGTGTGAATTATGAATGCAACGAAGACAAACGCAAAGCATTCGTGATCGTCGTTACAAGTTTTTGTTGTATCACTGACACGATTCGCAGGTGGGGTCATCCACACCGCAGAACGCAATGTCTGTGGCGGGAATGGCATTCATCTGCGTTTGCGCAGCAGCGGCGGCTGCTTCGAGAGCACTCATACCACCGGCAGCTGGGCCCGAAGACACCGCGTTGTGTGAGCCAGCTTGTACAGTTGATTTCTCAACTTGCTGCGCGCTGGAGGTGCGAAGGTAGTAGGTGGTTTTTAAGCCGCGTAACCATGCGAGCTTGTAGGTCTCATCGAGTTTTTTGCCGGATGCGCCTGCCATGTAGATGTTGAGCGATTGGGCTTGGTCGATCCACTTTTGGCGGCGCGACGCAGCTTCAACCAACCATGTGGCATCCACTTCAAACGCTGTGGCGTACAAGGCTTTGACCTCTTGTGGCACGCGGTCAATGGGGCGCAACGAGCCGTCAAAGTGTTTGAGGTCCATCACCATCACGTCGTCCCACAAACCCAGGCGCTTCAAGTCGCGCACCAGATAGTGGTTGATGATGGTGAATTCACCCGACAAGTTGGACTTGACGGATAAGTTGCCAAAGCAAGGCTCGATGGAGGCATCTACACCAATGATGTTGGAGATGGTGGCTGTGGGTGCGATGGCCACGCAATTGGAGTTACGCATACCGTCTTTGGCGATCTTGGTGCGCAGTGCATCCCAATCCATGGTCTTGCTGCGGTCGACTTCTAGGTAGCCACCCCGCGCTTGAGACAACATGTCGAGCGAATCGATGGGCAAGATGCCTTGGTCCCAAAGCGAACCTTTGTAGCTGGCATATTGGCCGCGCTCTTTGGCCAATTCGGATGAGGCCCAGTAAGCGTAATAGCAAACGGCCTCCATGGAGCGGTCCGCAAACTCAACTGCAGCTTGTGAGGCATAAGGCACGCGCATTTCGTACAAGCTGTCTTGGAAGGCCATGAGCCCTAAGCCCACAGGGCGGTGACGCAGATTGGAGTCACGTGCTTTCTTGACGGCGTAGTAGTTGATGTCGATCACGTTGTCGAGCATGCGCATGGCCACTTTGATGGTGCGCTTGAGCTTGTCGTGGTCGAGCTCTTTGCCGTTGGGGCCGTCTATCAAGTGCTGAGACAGGTTGACGGAGCCCAAATTACATACCGCAGTCTCGGTGTCGCTGGTGTTGAGTGTGATCTCGGTACACAAGTTAGACGAGTGCACCACACCCACGTGTTGTTGGGGGGAGCGCACGTTGCATGGGTCTTTGAACGTGATCCATGGGTGACCCGTTTCAAACAGCATGGTGAGCATCTTGCGCCACATGTCCGTGGCTTGCAAAGTTTTGCTAGGCTTGATTTCGCCGCGCTTGGCTTTGGCTTCGTAGGCCACATAGGCGGTTTCAAAAGCAGTGCCGAACAAGTCGTGCAAATCAGGCACATCAGAGGGAGAGAACAAGGTCCACTCGCCTTTTTCCATCACGCGACGCATGAACAAGTCAGGAATCCAGTTGGCGGTGTTCATGTCGTGGGTACGACGGCGGTCGTCACCGGTGTTTTTGCGCAACTCAAGGAACTCTTCGATGTCCAAGTGCCAGGTCTCGAGATAGGTACACACTGCGCCTTTGCGCTTGCCGCCTTGGTTCACCGCTACGGCGGTGTCGTTGACGACTTTCAAGAAGGGCACCACGCCTTGAGATTCGCCATTGGTGCCTTTGATGTGGCTGCCCAATGCACGCACACGCGTCCAGTCATTGCCCAAACCACCCGCAAATTTAGACAGCAGTGCGTTTTCTTTGATCAACTCGTAGATGCCGTCTAAGTTGTCAGGCACGGTCGACAAGTAGCAACTAGACAGCTGTGACCGCAAGGTCCCGCTGTTGAACAAGGTAGGTGTGCTGGACATGAAGTCAAACGACGACAGCACTTCATAGAACTCAATGGCGCGGGTTTCGCGGTCGACTTCGTTGAGCGACAGGCCCATGGCCACACGCATGAAGAAAGCTTGCGGCAACTCAATCCGTGTCTTGCGCACATGCAAAAAGTAGCGGTCATACAAGGTTTGCAGGCCCAGGTAATCGAACTGCAAATCTCGGCTGGCTTTGAGGGCTGCGCCCAAGCGTGGCAAGTCAAACTGCAGCATGGCTGGGTCGAGCAATTCGTTGTCCACCCCTTTTTGAATGAACTGAGGGAAGTACTCTGCATAGTGCTGACCCATGTCTGCGTGCAGCACCTCTTTGCCCAACACTTCTTTGGCGATGGTGTGCATCAACAAACGTGCGGTGGCGTAGGTGTAGTCTGGGTCTTTTTCGATCAGCGTACGGGTGGCCAAGATCGCGGCCTTGTAGACCTCGTCCATCGGCACACCGTCGTATAGGTTGCGCATGGTCTCGGCCATGATGGGTTCGGGTTTGACGTCAGCCCCCAAGCCTGCGCATGAGTCGTTGATCAGCCGTTGCAGGTTGTTCAGGTCTAAGGCGACGCGTTGGCCGTGGTCCATCACGTGCAAAGTTGGCGCTGCTGGGGCTTTTTCTTCTTTGACATGGGCGCGTTCTTGGTTACGTCGCTCGCGGTAGAGCACGTAGACACGTGCAATTTCGTGGTGACCACCACGCATCAAGCCCAATTCGACTTGGTCTTGTACATCTTCGATGTGGAAGGTGCCGCCGCCTGGGCGTGAACGCATCAGGGCGCGGACCACGCCTTGGGTGAGGGCTTCGACCATCTCACGAACGCTGGCCGATGCCGCGCCTTGCGTGCCGTGCACGGCCAAAAATGCCTTCATCATGGCCACAGCAATCTTGGCGGGTTCGAACGGAACCACAGCGCCATTGCGGCGGATGATTTGGTAATGCGTCAACAAGGTGGGGGTTTGGGAGAGCGCGCGGTCGTGAGCGACAGAAGTGTGACCCATGGGGGTGGTGTGCACAGCGGTTTCTGCAGTTTGCATGTCTTTTTTCTTCCTTATGAGCAGTTCAATCGTGCCTTGCAAAAGCGGTGCATTGACCACTTTTCAAAAATCCAAGTCGACACTATATCTGGTGTTCGATGGTGTGCCAAGACGCTACAGGTAGTGTTTTGGTAGGAAATGCTTACATTTGAAATCTCGTCAAATGAAGTGACCTGCACGTTGATTTTTTGACACCTGTTTGAGCTCAGTGTTGGTGGGAGATTGGATGAGAGATCTAAGGTTGACGCCGTATTTCAAGTTGTTTAGGGCGCAGATGCGCATGGCGTCTCAGACTGAAATCTAAATTTACAAAATCTGCGAAATTAATTTTTTTTTGATGAATGACAGAAAATTAATTCTTCACAGGAAAACTGTCGTCAGACCATCCCAAAGATCGCTGCAAAAGCGCCCAATCAAAGCCTGCACCCGGATCGAGTTTGCGATTGGGGGCCACATGTTCGTGACCCAGGATGTGATGCAGTTGGTAGTGTTGTGCGATGGCTGCGCACACGCTGCTCAGCGTTTCATACTGAGGGGTTTCAAAGCTGAGACCGTCCAAGCCTTCGAGTTCAATGCCTATCGAAAAATCATTGCAGTTGTCGCGCCCTTGAAAACTGGATTGGCCAGCATGCCACGCGCGGTCGTCGCAGCTGACAAACTGAATCAGTGCGCCATCGCGGCGAATCACAAAGTGCGCGGACACTTCGGCGCCGCGTATGTGTTGGAAGTAAGGGTGCGCATCCCAGTCGAGCGTGTTGGTAAAGAGCGCTTCAATTTGCGGGCCACCGTACTCGCCAGGCGGCAGGCTGATGGCGTGCACCACCACCAAATCAATCGAGGTGTGGGCGGGGCGCGGTCCAAAGTTGGGCGACGGCGTGTGTTTGGCAAAGCGGTACCAGCCGTTGTGCCACATCGGCGTCATGGCCTCAACCTTCATGGCTATCGCGGTGTGCTGGGCTGCAATACGCGCCCTTGGCACCCTGCGTGATTTCGCTCTCTGGCACATGCGTGCCGCAATGCACGCAGGCCACCATCTCTTGTGGACCTGTGGGTTTGGCAGGTGGCGCTTTGGGCTTGCGTTGTAGGCGCAGCCACCAAATCGCCCCCACAACGATGAGCAGCAGGATCAGGTACTTCATGCGACTCGACCCAACACCACTTCCAAAACAAAGCGCGAGCCCGCATAGCCCAACATCAACAGACTCGTGCCAATGTAGAGGACACGCACGGCTTTGCGCCCGCGCCAGCCAAAACGACTGCGTGCAATCAACAGCACCGCAAAAGTCAACCAAGCCATGAGGGAGAAAACAGTTTTGTGATCCCAACGCCACGCCGCTTGTTGGCCATACAAACTGTCACCAAACAACCAACCAGCTGCCAAGGTCGCCGTCAGCAACACAAATCCAGCAGTCACAAACCGAAAGGTCAGCCGCTCCAGCGTCAGCAGCGGCAAGCCCACATGCGTGTCAGCGCCCATGCGCATGTTTTTCTCCACCCGGGTCATCATCGCTGCATGCACCACGGCTGCCGCAAACAAACCATAGGACGCCACTCCCAACGCCAGATGCAAAGGCAGCAAAGGCGAGGTCTGTGTGTGCAACGCGTTGCCGGGAAACACGCAAGCCAACATCACCACGAAAGCGCCCAGAAAAGACAAGGTCCAGCGGGAGCGCAATTGCGGAAACCAGTGTTGTTCGAGCGTGTAAAAAGTGATCACCAACCACAGGGTGACGGACAGCGCAGGTGCAAAACCAAATCGCAGACCACCGTCTTGCGGGGCAAACAGAGCGACCACAAGACCCAAGCCATGCAGCAGCCAAGGCGCCACGATCAAGCGGTGACCCATGCTGGGGGCCACGCGCGGGCCAATCAGAGCCGTGAGGGCGTAGGCGGCTGCCGTGGGAACGCCAAGCCAAAGGTTGAGCGAAATGTCGCTGGCTAAAATCATGACAACAGTTTAGCGTTTTGCTACACACGCACAAACAGCACCTCAAAGGGGGTTTTATGGCCTCAGCCCTGACCGACAAACTTTCGCGCCTCGTCAAACACATCAGCGGACAGGCCCGCATCACAGAAAGCAATGTGGCCGACATGTTGCGCGAGGTGCGCATGGCTTTGCTCGAAGCCGACGTGGCGCTGCCCGTGGTGCGCGACTTCATTGCCCGCGTCAAAGACAAAGCTTTAGGCCAAGATGTGGTGGGCTCACTCAAACCCGGCCAAGCCTTGGTCGCCATCGTCAACCAAGAGCTGGCGGCCACCATGGGCGAGGGCGTGAGCGACTTGAATCTTGCCGCCCAACCGCCCGCTGTGATTTTGATGGCTGGTTTGCAAGGCGCGGGTAAAACCACCACCACCGCCAAGCTGGCGCGTTGGCTCATCAACCAACGCAAGAAAAAAGTGCTGACCGTCTCGGGCGACGTGTACCGTCCCGCGGCCATTGAGCAGCTCAAAACCGTCACCGCCCAAGCGGGCGCCGAATGGTTCCCTAGTTCGCCCGACCAAAAGCCCGCCGACATCGCGCGCGCTGCGCTCGACTACGCACGCAAGCATTACTTTGATGTGCTGCTGGTCGACACTGCGGGTCGCTTGGCGATTGACGAGGCCTTGATGGCCGAGATCAAAGAGCTGCACCGCGTCTTGAACCCGATCGAGACCTTGTTTGTGGTGGACGCCATGCAAGGCCAAGACGCCATCAACACGGCCAAGGCCTTCAGCGATGCGCTGCCCTTGACCGGCATTGTGCTGACCAAACTCGATGGCGACTCTCGTGGCGGTGCGGCCTTGTCGGTGCGGCAAATCACAGGCGCACCCATCAAGTTTGCGGGTACCAGCGAGAAGCTGGACGGCTTGGAACTGTTTGATGCCACCCGCCACGCTGGCCGTGTGTTGGGCATGGGCGACATCTTGGCCTTGGTCGAGCAGGTCACGGCGGGTGTGGACATGGCAGCGGCCCAAAAACTGGCCGACAAGGTCAAACGCGGAGATGCATTTGATTTGAACGACTTTCTTGCACAAATTCAGCAAATGCGCTCCATGGGCGGCCTGTCCAGCCTCATGGACAAATTGCCCACCCAAATGGCGGCCAAAGCCGGTCAGGTCGACATGGACAAGGCCGAGAAAGACATAGGCCGCAAGCAAGGCATCATCCACAGCATGACCTTGCTAGAGCGCCGCAAGCCCGACCTCATCAAAGCCACGCGCAAGCGCCGCATTGCCGAAGGCGCTGGCGTGCAAGTGCAAGACGTCAACCGCTTGCTCAAAGAGTTTGAGCAAATGCAAACCATGATGAAGAAGATGAGCGGCGGCGGCATGATGAAGATGATGAAAAAGCTCGGCGGCATGAAAGGCATGATGGGGGGCGGCGGCTTCCCCGGCATGCGCTGAACCCGTTAAGCCGTCTCTTTCACCAACACCTCACCCCGCAGGGAATGCGGGTTGGCCTGCGTGATCTTCACATCAATCAGTTGGTTCATCAGTCGCTCAGGGTTGGGGCCGCCTTGGAAATTGACGATGCGGTTGCACTCGGTGCGGGCACGCAGCTCGGTGGCGTCTTTCTTGGCATAACCATCCACCAACACACGTTGCACCGTGCCCACGCGTTGCACGTTGATGTCGTGCATGTTGTCTTCGATGATTTTTTGCACCTCTTGCAAGCGGCGCAGCTTCACCTCGTGGGGGGTATCGTCATGCAGGTTGGCTGCAGGCGTGCCTGGGCGGGGGCTGAAGATGAAGCTGAACGAGTTGTCAAAGGTCACATCGTGCATGAGCTTGATCAGCTTTTGGTGGTCTTCTTCGGTCTCGCCAGGAAAACCCACAATGAAGTCTGAGCTCATCGCCATGTCGGGGCGAATGGCGCGCAGCTTTTTCACCGTGCTTTTGTATTCCATGGCGGTGTAGCCGCGCTTCATGGCCATCAAAATGCGGTCGCTGCCGTGCTGCACGGGCAAGTGCAAATGGCTCACCAACTGCGGCACCTTGGCATACACATCAATCAAGCGTTGCGTGAACTCGTTGGGGTGGCTGGTGGTGTAGCGGATGCGTTCGATGCCCGGGATCTCGGCCACGTACTCAATCATCAGCGCAAAGTCGGCAATCTCAGCCGTGCCACCCATGGCACCGCGGTAGGCGTTGACGTTTTGCCCCAGCAGCGTGACTTCTTTCACGCCCTGTGCGGCCAGGCCTGCAACCTCCACCAACACATCGTCAAACGGGCGGCTCACCTCTTCGCCACGCGTGTAGGGCACCACGCAGTAGCTGCAATATTTGCTGCAGCCTTCCATGATGCTCACATAGGCGCTGCCGCCGTCGACGCGGGCAGGCGGCAGGTGGTCAAACTTTTCGATCTCTGGAAAGCTGATGTCCACTTGCGGGCGCATGAGCGATTCGCGCTGGTTCAGCAACTCAGGCAAACGGTGCAAAGTTTGTGGCCCAAACACCACGTCCACATAAGGTGCGCGGGCAATGATGGTGGCGCCCTCTTGGCTGGCCACGCAGCCGCCCACCGCAATCTTGACGCCCTTGGCTTTCAAGTGTTGGATGCGGCCGAGGTCAGAAAACACTTTTTCTTGGGCTTTTTCGCGCACCGAACAGGTGTTGAAGACGATCAGGTCGGCTTGTTCGACATCGTTGGTTTTTTCGTAACCTTGGGCTTCGCCCAGCACGTCCACCATCTTGTCCGAGTCGTACTCGTTCATTTGGCAACCGAAGGTTTTGATGAAGACTTTGCGGCTCATGGCTGAGCCTCCCCGTGGGGATAAAAGCAGCGGTTCATGGTGTTGATCCAGAGGCTGTGAAAGAAGCTCTCCATTCTAAGTTGATGCAGTGCGGGCCTGTTTTTAGTGCTTTTATTGTTTTTATTGGTTGCGGCAATAATTTGCCAATCTCTGTGGAAATTAAAGCTTGTGTCAAATCATGCCGATACCCACTGACCAGCCCGAACAGGTGCGTGCCCTGCGCGTTGTTGTTTGGCTTCCTCAAATTGCACCCACTCAAGTGAATGGCCATGAAAAAATATTTAAGACTGATCATTGAAATCGTCATGGGCCTGCTGCTCGCAGGCGCTTTGGTTTTTGGTTACTGGAGCTACACCGGTAAAAACCATGCCATGGGCGAACTGACCGAAGCCAGCGAAGGCGCGACAGAAGCACAAGCAGAACTCGACAAACTGACCAAGGCATTGGAAGACGCCAAAGACAGGCTGGAAGAGTCTGAGCCAGCCGCCAAACAACTGGAGGCTTTGAAAGAGTCATTCACCAACGGCGTGGTCTTGCAAGACTACGAAGCATTCATCAAGGCTCAAAAAGGCCCTGTGACCAGCGAACGCCAATTGGGGCTCGGCGCACTGCGCTTGTTGACCAATGGTGCTGATGACCCCGAAACCATCAGCGCCTTCCAAAAGGCCATGGAGATGGCCGAGTGGTCCTCCCGATTGAAATCCATTTGCGCGGCGCAAAGGGCATTGGCTGCAGCGGGGCAAAAAGTCAAAGTATTGGCAGACTGTGCCGCTGAACATTCTGACGCCAAAGGCCACAAAAAAGGCCATGCCGTGCATTGGGACTATGCCGGTGACATGGGCCCAGAAAATTGGGGCGACGAGTTCCCCACCTGCGGCAAAGGCACCAAACAAGCGCCCTTGAACATCACAGGTCCTTTTGAGAAATCCAAAGACGTGTTGGTGGTCAACTACAAAGAAGGCCCACTGAAGATCTTGAACAATGGCCACACCATCCAAGTCAATGTGGAGCCGGGCAGCACATTGAAGATCAACAAAGATGTGTACAACCTGTTGCAGTTCCACTTCCACCGCCCAAGCGAAGAGCAAATTGACGGCAAGCCCATGGCCATGGTGGCGCACTTTGTCCATAAAAATGCCGATGGCAAGCTGGCTGTGTTAGGCGTGCTGCTCAATGACGGCAAAGACAACGCCGCCATTCAAACCCTGTGGAACAACGCCCCTAAGACCGAAGGCCCAGAAGTGGTGGTGGACAAGCTCAAGTTTGACCCCAGCAGTTTGGTGCCCGCCGCGTTGACGCACTACAACTATGAAGGCTCGTTGACCACGCCACCTTGCACAGAAGGCGTGAGCTTCTACATCTTGAAGACGCCTGTGGAGATTGGCAAAAAGCAAGTCATGGACTTCCCCTTCAAGCGCAATGCACGTCCTGTTCAGCCTCTGAATGGCCGCAAAATTAACGCCAATTGATGGCCTGAGCCCATGAAAAACGCCTGCTCTTGCAGGCGTTTTTTTGTGTCTTGATCAAGACAGCTTGGGCGGTGGTGAGGGCAGGGTGTAGAGCAGTGGCATGGCCACGGCCACCAGCAAGAACACCAACACCACAAAGATCAGCAGCAGCTTAGAGAATTCCGGCGTGTCTGGAAACTTGGCTTTGGGGGCAGGGGGCTGCTCAATTTTGATGGGGGGTAGCTGCATTCCCGCGCCATCGCGAACTGCTCGCGATCGAAACACATTGATCACGGGCATGCCATTGGCTTGCGTGCCGCTGAGGGTGCAGGCAATTTTCAAAGCGGCTTGAACCTTGGCCTGTGGCGAGGTGAATTGGCCTTGGCCATCCGCTTCCAACTCACGTACCTGGGCTGGGGTCAGTCCGCACAAACGCGCCACACGGGCATGGTCGAGTTTGCACAAGGCACGCAAACGCAGCATGGCCTGAGGGTCAATGAGATGCGCGTTCATTCACATGAACAGTTAGATGAGTTTGAGGCGCTCAGAAGAAGGCACCACACGCGTCAGGCGAACACCATAGCGGTCGTTCACCAACACAATTTCACCCTGAGCCACGATCGAGTTGTTCACCAACAGGTCCAGCGGTTCGCCCGCAATGCGGTCCAGCTCGACCACGCTGCCTTGGGTCAGACGCATCAAATCTTTGATCTTGATTTGTGCGCGGCCCACTTCGATGGATAAGTTCACCACGATGTTTTGCAACACCTCGGGGTTGATGTTGCCTGGCATGGTGGGTTTGAAATCCTCCAAGCTCGGTTCATCGTCGGCAGGCGCTGGCGCAGGCGCTGCGGCGACCTCCACGTCTGTGCGCTCAGAAGCGACAAGAGAGGTGGCCTCTGCGGCGTCAAGTTCTGGGGTTGGGTTGTCTTTTTCGTCGGTCATGATGGATTCCTATCTCAGGGTTTGCCGTGAACGTGTTCGTGGTCAATTTGCACCGCCACTTGTGAGCCGCGTGTGCCCACATTGACGTGAAATGCGGGGACGCCATTGGTGCTCATCAGCGCCGTGTCATCCTTTTTGAAGAACAACAAATCACCTTCTTGCAAATGGTTCAAGTGGTGCAGCGTGGTTTTGATCTCACCCATGGTGACTTGCAAATCCAGCTTGGCGTCGCCCACAGCGGCGGCGAGGGCCAAGCGCCATTTCTTATCTGACTCTTCGTTGCCTTCGCCGCTTTGCACACGGCTGCTGAGCAGCTCGCGCACAGGCTTCAAGGTGGCGTAGGGGTAGACCAAGTCAATGAAGCCTTTGCCACCGCTGGCCGTGGCCTCGGCTTCAAAGCGGCTCAGCACCACCAAGTCGTTTTCGTCGGCGATCTGGGCGAACTGAGGGTTGATTTCAGAGCTCACGTGTTCGCATTCGATGGGCATCAAGGGCCCCCACGCTTCAGTGAGTGAGCGAAAGAACACTTCCAGAATGATTTTGATGATGCGTGATTCAGTCGGCGTGAACAAGCGGCTGGGTGGTAACTCGCCCACGCCCTTGCCAAAGCCACCAAAAAAGCTGTCGAGCGAGCTGAACACCACATTGGGGTCGATGATGATCACCGAGTTGCCGCGCAGCGGATTCATGCGAATCATGTTGACCGACAGTGGGGCACGCAGGCCTTTGAGGTAGTCGCCAAATTTCAAAATTTGCACGCGTGTGGGGTTCACACGCGGGCTGGTACGCAGCACCTCAAGCAAGCCAAGTCGGAACAGCCGGATGAAGCGTTCGTTGATCATGTCGATCGACGACACGTTCACACCCAGGCTGCTGTCTTCGCTGGCGAGGTCGTGCTTGCGCACCCGCACGCTGTTGTTAAAGCCAGTGTCGGTCTCGATCGAACCGTCGCGCACGCCTTCCGACAGCGCGGCCAGTTCTTCGTCCGAGAGCAGGTTAGATTTCATGGCGGTTCAAAGTTACTGCATCACAAAAGAAGTGAAGAACACGTCTTCAATACCGCCGAAGTCTTCGTACTTCATGAGCATCTCGTTCATCACGACTTTGATTTTGGCGGCCAAGTCGATCCGAAAGTCAGTCTTGGCGACATCGGCTTCTGTGGTTTGGCGCATCACATCTAAGACGGCCGAGCGAATGGCAAATTCATGCTTTTTGACGTTGTCAAAGACGCGTGAGTCATAGTGCGTCATGATCGCCATCTGAACCACCATGACTTTTTTAGAGCCAGTGATGTTGGTCATGAATTCTTTGTCAATTTGCAGATAGGTGTTCTCAAAGCGTGTGGCTTCGGCATCCTTCTTGACTTTGGCCATGCTCTCAGGCGTCGCGGCTTTGGCGTTCGCCGCGTCTTTTTCTAACTCGTCCACTTTTTCGTGCGCCGCGGCTTCGCTCTTGCGTTCAAAGTAGCCAGAGAAATACAAGGTGCCGAATGTCACGGACATGATCAGGACGATCACGGACAACGCGATCACCAAGATCAAAAGAATTGGTTTCTTTTTCTTTGGTTCGCCTTCGACGACTTCTGGCGTCGGTGCTGCTGCTGCTTCTGTTGCCATTTCATTCTCCTAATGTTCAGATTGTCACGTGTAATTTATGCATAAAGGTCCAGCGAGGACGCATGGGCCTTGTTGCGGGAAAGGGTGGTGCTGGAGACAGTGCCTGATTCGTTGTCTTGCGCAGTTGAATTGTCTCTAACTTGGGACGGCTTGGCCGCATGGCCAGAGCTGTTGTGAGGGTTGTTGCTACCGCCTTGGCCCACGTTGACGTGACCGGCATGAATGCCAAAGTTAGCAAGTGCCTCACGCAAACGTTGGCTGCTGTTTTGTAACAAGTCACGGGTGAGCGGGTTGTCGGCGCTGAACACAGCATCGAGCTTGCCATCTTTCATCTCGAGTTGAATTTCAACCCCGCCCAAATGAGAGGGGCGCAGCGCAAATTTCATTTTCCATTCGCCGTCGCTGAGCTGCTTGTGCATGCGCGCGGCCATCTCAGTGGCCATCTTGTCGCTGAGCTGGTCATAGACATCGCCCATATGGGCGGCTGTGGGTGCGGCGTTGGCAGAGGTGGCTGGGGCCGCGTTGTGGCTGCGGCTCAGGGCTTGGGCAAAGCTGCTCAAGTTGCTCCCTTCCTGGGAGGATTCCTGTTGTTGCTCTGTGTTGCTGTTGCCGCCTGCATCTTCAGAAAAGCGCGACAAAAGAGCACTCACGTCTTGCTCGTCCACGCCTGTGCCAAACAGCGACAACACATCGAGTGTGCTGGGCATGGGCGCTTCGGCGTTGCCAGTCTGGACGGGCATCACGGCGGCGGGCAAGACGGTGATTTGCAATTGTTGAATGGCTGCCATGTCGCTGGGCGTCAAGCCAGGTAAGGGGGGCGCCACCAAGGTGGTGGCAGCTGCTGCCAAGCCTGCGCCAGAAGCGGCCAAAGGGGCTTGAGCAGAGGCAGCCATGGCCGCCAGCTGGGTGGCTATGGCACTCTCAGCGTCGGGGGCCGTGTACTGATTCGCGCCTTCAAAACCTGCGCCCATCGCTGCATGCAAGGCGGTGGTGTTGGCAGCTAGGCCAGAAGTCAGGGGGGTGGCGTGAATGCCCGCGGCAGACGCCAGCAAGGTGGCAGCTGTGGCGGTGGTGGGTGTTTGGGTCAATAAGTTGTGAATGGTCGACTCATCCAAGCCCATGGACTTGGCAAAAGCAGCCAAGCTCTCAGGGCTAGGCGCTAGTTTGGGGTCGGTGATGATGTGCATGTGTGGGCTCAGTGCCACCGATTGCAGCGCGGTCGCGGTGGCAACGTTGGGAGCTTGTTGGGCGGCAACTGCGTTTGCAGCGTCTAAGCTGATAACGCTTGTGGCAACGCTTGTGGCAACGGGTGAGGGGAGTGCGATGGGTGCAACAGGTGCGCCTTGCATCAGGTCTTCTAGCAAGGCATCCACATCCATGCGTTGTGCTTTTTGGGCCGCCGCCTTGTTGCGCTGGTGTGCATGCTTGGCAGCTTGCGTGTCTGACGCATCGTCTGCAGCGGATTGATCTGCGCGCGTCTCGCGGGGTGCACGTTCTGAATCAGACCGTGCGTGGCGACGCGGGTCTTCGGCTGGGCGCGAATCTTGTGTGTGTTCTTCGGTGGGGGGCTGCTCGGGCCCATCAGCGGCAAAAGTTTGCCGCTCTTGGGGCACCAAGCGCTCCATTTGGCGCGCCATGACCTCAGCGAAATCAAACCCCAAACTGGCGCCCGCAGACGCGCCTGCACCAGAACGCGCGCCCAGTGGCGCCGTGTTTGGGCTGCTGTTTGGCACCAGCGGTGCGGGTGGCATTTGAAGGTAGTTGGACAGGTTCATGGTGGTCTTTAAACGAGTTTGCCATCGAGTTAAGCAAGAACCGTGACAGGTCAGTATTTGCCGCTCCCAGCGCAAGGGCTCATCAGTGTCAGTTTGACTTGGCACATCGTTTGCTTGGTGAACATGCCTCGACAATTTTTTCAAGGCAAAAAGCAATCTAAACGTTCCACTTCCAACTGGATTTCATCAATGAGCACTCTCACTCTGTCAACGATTCGACAGAACTTGTCGAAATTTGACCTCTCCGGACTCAGTATTCCGGTGGTGGTGCTCGTCATCATGGCGATGCTGGTCTTGCCATTGCCGCCGTTGTTGTTGGACTTTTTGTTTACTTTCAACATTCTTATTAGCTTGGTGGTGATCATGATCGCCATCGGTACCCGCAAACCGCTTGAGTTTTCATCCTTCCCCACCGTGTTGTTGTTTGCCACCATGTTGCGCTTGGCGCTGAACGTGGCCTCTACCCGTGTGATCTTGGTGGACGGCCACACAGGCCATGAAGCTGCTGGCAAAGTGGTCGCAGCCTTTGGTGAGTTCGTGATTGCGGGTAACTATGTGGTGGGCTTCATCATCTTCGCGATTTTGATGATCATCAACTTCATTGTGGTGACCAAAGGTGCAGGCCGCGTCTCTGAAGTGAATGCTCGTTTCACCTTGGACGCCATGCCGGGCAAACAAATGTCGATTGACGCCGATTTGAACGCTGGCGTGATCGACCAAGAAACCGCCAAGCTGCGCCGCGCTGAGCTGGCCCAAGAATCTGACTTCTTCGGCTCCATGGACGGTGCCTCCAAATTCGTGAGTGGTGACGCGATCGCTGGCTTGTTGATTTTGTTGATCAACTTGATCGGCGGCTTGATCATCGGTGTGGTCCAACATGACTTGCCCGTGGCTGAAGCTGGCAAGATTTACACCTTGCTCACCATTGGTGATGGCTTGGTGGCTCAAATTCCGTCGTTGTTGCTGTCACTGGCCACCGCCATCATCGTGACACGCGTCACGACCTCCGAATCCATCTCTGAGCAAGCCTCACTGCAATTGGCCAACCCCACAGCCTTGTTCATCTCGTCCGTGATTTTGTTGATCTTGGGCATGGTGCCTGGCATGCCACACCTCATGTTCATCACCTTGGCTTTGGCCTCTGCGGGTCTGGGCTTGATGATCGTCAGCCGTGACGCCCAAGAAGAGCAAGCCGAACAAGCCGTCAAAGATGCGGTGCCAGTTGAAGGCCCCAAAGAACTCGACTGGGACGATGTGGACCAAGTCGATCTGATTGGTTTGGAAATTGGCTACGGCCTGATCCCCTTGGTCAACGCCGAAACCGGTGGCGAGCTGATGACGCGCGTCAAAGGCGTGCGCAAAAAATTGTCAGCCGAGTTGGGCTTTTTGGTCCAGCCTGTGCGTATCCGTGACGACTTGAACATCGACCCTGACGCTTACAACATCGTGCTCAAAGGCGTGGTGCGGGGCAAGGGCGAAGTCAAAGTGGGCCGCGAGCTGGCCATCAATCCCGGCCATGTGTATGGTCAATTGGAAGGCATTCCCACGCGTGAGCCCGCATTTGGCCTAGAAGCCGTGTGGATTGAGCCATCACAACGCGACCAAGCCCGCACCCTTGGCTACACCGTGGTCGATGCGGCCACCGCCATCTCGACCCACCTCAACAAAGTGCTGCGCGAAAACGCCTCTGACATGTTGAGCCACGACGAAACCCAACAGCTGCTCGACAAGCTCGCGGCCAAGTCGCCCAAGATTGTGGAAGATTTGGTGCCAGGCAAGTTGTCCTTGGGCATCTTGACCCGCACCTTGCAAAACTTGTTGGCCGAATCGGTGTCGATCCGTGACATGCGCACCATTGCTGAAGCCTTGACCGAGGCCAGCACCCGCACGCAAGACCCCGAACAACTCACCGCCATGGTTCGCCCCAAGCTCGGGCGCATGATCATGCAAAGCCTGATCGACAGCGACAACGGCTTGCAAGTCATGACGCTAGAGCCATCGCTGGAGCAGCTGCTGCACAACGTCTTGCAGCAAAGCCAGCCTGGCCAAGCTGTGGTGATGGAGCCTGGCTTGTCTGAAAACTTATTTGCCGGTTTGCGCGAAGGCGCGCGCACCGTAGAAGAAATGGGTCACCCCGCTGTGTTGGTGGTGTCCCCTGTGATTCGTGGCTGGCTGTCTAAAGCCTCACGATTCCGCGTGAACGATTTGACTGTGCTGTCTTACAGCGAAATTCCGGATGATCAGGCCGTCAAAGTGATCTACACCGTAGACGCCAAAGCCCGATAACCCGCAAACCCATCACAAAGACAGAGTGAGCTGAACCTATGGAACTCAAACGCATCCTTGCCCGCGACATTCGCGCCGCCAACGAAAAGGCCGTGGCCCAATATGGCCCGGACGTGCTCGTCATCTCGAGCGGTCAGGTCAATGGCTTGACCGAGCTGATCGTGGCGGTGGACTTGGCCCCCCTCACGCCTGAGGAGGCTGATCCGTTTGTGAAAACCCAATACGCCAGCACCTCCAAGCCAAGTGGCAAATTTGATGTGTTGCTGGGCCAAACCATCGACCAAAACAAACGCGATGCCCGCGAGCGCCAAGCCACCCAAGTCGCCAAGCCGCTCGTGGAAATGGCGGCCAAGCCTGGCCAAGCGGCCAAGCCCAAAGCCAAGCCTTCTGTCAAAGCGACCACTCAGCCCGTAGAGGAGACCACCCAACGCGCCGCCGAAGAACACGACAGCCTGCGTGGGCGCGAAATCGTGGCCTTGGTGCGCGAAGAGCTCAACTCGCTGCGCCGCGAATTCAAACTCGGTCAACAAATGGCGGCTTGGCAGCACGGCGGCATGCCCTTGCCCCCTGCCATTGCGCCTTTGCGTGATGCCCTGAACGATGCACCCATCCCCGTCGCTTTGCGCGCCTTGCTGATCGACAACATCAAAGACCACCACAACATGGCCGACGCGCTGGGTGCTTTGAGCCGCCAATTGGCCCATTCTGTGGAACAAGAACAAGTGCAAACACCGGTGTCAGGCATCCATGCTTTGGCTGGCCCCTCGGGCGCTGGCAAGTCCATGATGGTGGCCCGCTTGGCCCAACACGCGGCGCAATTGCATGGCAGCGAACAAGTCATGGTCATCAGCTTCCAAGACCAGCGTGCTGGCGCTTGGAACCAAACCCAGTTGTTGTGCGCCCAATCAGGTGTGGACGCTTTCCGTGCCACCAACGCGTCGACCCTCAAGCTCTTGCTCGACGAACACACCAACCGCAAACTCATCTTGATTGACACCGCTGGTGTGCAAATGAACGAGCGTTTGGCTGAAATTCGGGCCTTTGATTTGAACGTGCAGTGCCATGCAGTGATTCCAGCCGACGCATCGGCCGCCAACATCCGCCGTGTCTTTGACAGCGTCGACAACGTCTGGGCCTCCTTGATGCTCAGCAAGCTCGACGAATCCACGCAACCCTGGGCTTTGTTGCAGTTCTTGATCGACAAGGCCTTGAGCGTCTCCGTCGCCAGCCACGGCGAGCGCACAGCAGACTTGGTGCAAGACGTGTCTTTGGCAGGTTTGGTGCAATGCGCGCTCGACAACTTGCCTTTGCCCGAAACCGAAGCACACCTTCAACTCAATGCCCGCGAAGCTGCCGTCAATGAGCTGGCGGCTTCCAAACTGGCACAGATTGCAGCCAAATTTAAAACCGAAACCACAGGCATGACCCATGAGTAATTCACGCAGAACAGAAGTCATCGGCATTGCCAGCGGTAAAGGTGGCGTGGGTAAAACCACCACCTCTATCAACTTGGCGGTGGCGCTCACGCAACTGGGCCACAGCGTCATGCTGTTTGACGCCGATCTTGGTTTGGCCAACGCACAAATTGCCTTGGGCGCTCGCGCCGAATACAACTTAGGCCACTTCCTCGCAGGTCAAAAAACCCTGCAAGAAATTCTCATCACCACCCGCCAAGGCGTGAAGCTGATTCCAGGTGCCTCGGGCATGCAAGAGTTGGCGGGCCTCAGCGACCTCCAAGCAGCCAGCATCGTGCAGTCGTTTGGTGTGTTGGCCGACGACGTGGACTATTTGATCGTCGACGTGGCCGCAGGCATTTCGCCATCCGTGTTGTCGTTCTTGGCCGCATGCCAGCGCCGATTCATCGTGGTCAAAGACGATCCATCGTCCATTGCGGACGCCTACGGCACCATCAAGATCTTGAGCAAAGAGATGGGGTTGGATGAAATCTACCTCTTGCCCAACATGGTCAAAAGCCAGTCCGAAGGCTGGAAGTTGTATAAAAAACTCAACGACGTCTGTGTGCGTTTCTTGGGTGAGTCGGTGCACTACCTCACCTCGATCGAAGACGACGAGATGGTGTTGCGCGCACTCAAAAAATACCAGTCGGTGATGGAACTTGCCCCTGGCACAGCCGCTGCTCGTGATTACATGCGCTTAGCCGAGGCATGCACACACTTGCGATCTATTGACCACCCCTCGGGCGGTCTGCAATTTTTCATGGAGCGACTGATGCAAAACAGTTCGTCTGAGACATGAGAGCACTATCACCTATCGAAATGTACGGTTCTTGCAAGCCCAAGGGCGAGGACTTGGTCATGGCCCATTTGGGACTGGTCAAACGCGTGGCCTTACACTTGAAGGCCCGTATTCCCGCCTTCATGGAGCTCGACGAACTCATTCAAGTTGGCATGATTGGCTTGCTCGAAGCTTCGCGCGCCTTCGATCCTGTCAAAGGCATTGAGTTTGAAAACTTCGCTCACAGCCGTGTGCGCGGTGCCATGTTGGACGAGGTGCGACGCCTGTCGTTTCTTCCTCGCTCGGCCGTGGCCTTCAACAAAGAACACAACACCACGGTACACGCTTTGGCAGCCGAGTTGGGCCGCACGCCCACCCAAGCCGAAATTGCTGAGTACATGGGCAAAGACTTGGAAGAGTTTCACCGTGAGCGTGGCAAAGCCAAACGCTTCGAGACCTATTCCATGGAAGTGGTCACCGAAGAGGTCATGTCCATTGCCGACGACAGCTCGCAGCAACCCGAAGTGATTGTGGAAGAGGCGCAGTTCATGGACGCCGTGACCGACGCCATTGCCCAATTGCCCGAGCGCGAACAGCTCGTCATGCAGCTCTACTACGTGGAAGAGTTCAACCTCAAAGAAATTGGCGAAACCTTGGGCGTCAGCGAGTCGCGCGTGAGCCAAATTTTGTCGTCTGTGGTCAAAAAACTGCGAGGCACCCTCAAAGTGGGTGATGCCTCTTCAACCGAGAAGGTCGAGACAAGGAGACGCGCATGAGTAATTTCATGATGAACATGATCTCTTGGGTCTTGTTGCTCTTGGTCATCTTGACGCTCTACCTCATCGACAAGGTCAATCACTTGGCCAAGATGTACGAGGCGCCTCAACCTGACAACCAAGGCACGTCCGGTATGTTGGGCATGTCAGAGTCAGAACCAGAAATCCCTGGCGACCTGTTGTTTTCTGGCCTAGAGGGCAAAAAGCTCTGGGACGCCATGAATGGCAAACAAGTCGAGGGCTTTGACGCCAGCATGATCGAGGCTTTGCGTCCCCACTACGAACCCATTTTGCGTGAACACATCACGGCCACCTTCAAAGACGGCCTAGAAGAGGTGGGCGGCGACGAAAGCAAAGTGCCCAGCTCGATGCGCAAAATCTCCACCGCCCGTGGCTTCATCCAGTCTTGGTTGCCGCCGCAGCATTTGGGCAGTATTTACCGCTCAGCCTTGGAGTTTGCGGGCAGCTATGCCAACGACCCCAACCCTGATGTGCTGGTGCGTTTGAAGCAAACGGTGGACAGCGTGGTGGACATGCTCTACCAACGCGTGGGCATCACCAACGAAGTTCCATTTTCCGAGTTCTTATTTGAGGACGTTCCCGTGGCCGATGCGTCAGACACCAAAGACACCATGCTGGCCTTGACCGATCAGACCGCCAAGGCAGAGGTGCTGGGTGACGGCTTGCTAGAAGACAGCATGTCGCGTCAACTCACGCCCGAAGAACTGGCCCAGGGCCGCGAGCAAGTGCAAGCCTATGAAGACGCACAGCGGCAAGAAGTTGCCGCTGAGACAGTCGAGGCGGTCATGCTGGCAGAGCCAATGGCTGCGGCCTTGCCGCAAGAGACGAGTGACGCTGAAGTCAAGCCTGTTTAAGATGAATCCAGCTCAAGTTTGCGCAGACTCTTCCGATACTGCTGGTGTACGTTAAGAAACACCCAGGAGTTATCAGATGCGAGCCAATTCACGAGCCATTCAAAGTTACGGCGATGTCAAAGTCGGCAGCGGTGTTGCCTCGGCCAACAATGTGCAATTGATTCAAATGTTGTTTGATGGGTTGCTGGAGAGTTTGTCTTCGGCACGTGGCCATATCCAGCACAAAAATATTTCTGAAAAATCCAAAGCCATTGCACGCGCCAGCCGCATCGTGATTGGCCTGCAAGGCGCTTTGGATTTTGAAAAAGGTGGCGATCTGGCCAACAACCTCAATGAGTTGTACAGCTATGTGACCCGCCGCTTGTTTCATGCCAATGCCCACAATGATTTGGCGGCTTTGGACGAGATTCATGGTTTGATGCGCGAAATTCGCGACGCTTGGGATGGCATGCCATCTCTGGTGCCAGCGAGTAACCGACCTGCCAGCATGATGAACTGATAACGCTTTTCTGTTTTTCAGCAGAATTGCCTTATTTATCAGTTAATCTTGCAGACTGTTTGGGACAATTTTTAGGCGCATCCAAGTTCATAGACTTGGGTGCGCCAAACTGCTTGGGGAGAGCGTGAGATGTCAGCAATTATTGGTTTGGTCGTTCTGTTCATTTGCGTGTTCGGTGGTTTTGTGATCGCCGGCGGCAGCATGGCGCCCATTATCAAAGCCACCCCATTCGAGATGTTCATCATTGGTGGTGCTGGCGTGGGTGGCATGATCACCGGCAACTCAGGCGCCATCTTCAAAGGCGCTTGGGGCGGCATGGGGCGTGTGCTCAAGGGGCCACGCTACAAAAAGGACGACTACATCGCCATCATCGCGGTCATTGCCAAACTGATGAAAACACTCAAGGCCGAAGGCGCTGTGGCGATGGAATCTCATGTGGAGAACCCCGAGGCCAGTGCCATTTTTGGGGAATGTCCCAAAATGCTGGCCGACCATGGCTTGGTGGGATTGATTTGCGACACCATCCGTTTGATGGTGGTGTCCTCTGGCACCTTGAGCCCTTATGCGGTGGAAGACGTGATGACCACCTCGATCAAGCACCACCACCACAGCGAAATGCAAAACGCAGATGCCATCTCTACCCTCGCAGGCGCATTGCCCGCGCTGGGTATTGTGGCCTGCGTGTTGGGCGTGGTGAAGACCATGGGCGCGATTGACCAGCCACCGCCTGTGCTGGGCGCCTTGATTGGTGGCGCGTTGGTGGGAACGTTCTTGGGCGTGTTCTTGGCTTACGGTATTTTTGAGCCCTTTGGCAAGCGCTTGGTACAGATCATTGACGAAGACAGCGAGTGCATGAAAGTGGCTCAGCAAGTCATCATTGGCAACATGCATGGCTACCCCGTTCCTCTGATCATTGAAGGGGCCCGGGTGTGTATCAACCACCATCAGCAGCCTACCTTTGGCGAACTCTTTGACGCGCTGAGGAAATAATGGCTACCGAACAAGACGAGGCCGCCGCCGCACAAGCGGCTGCCGCAGCGGGCGAAACAGACAAAGCCGACAAAGACAAAGAGGCTGCCCCTGCGCCCGTCATCATCATCAAGAAAATCATTGATGAAGGTCACGGCGGTGCTCACGGTGGTGCTTGGAAGATTGCGTTGGCCGACATGATGACGGCCATGATGGCCTTCTTCTTGTTGATGTGGCTGTTGGGCGCGTCCAACGCAGACCAGCGCAAAAGCATTGCCGACTATTTCAAACCCACCTCACAAAGTTTGGTGGCCATTGGTCAACTCGCGGGCTCCAACGGTGTGTTGGGTGGCCGATCCATCATTGACCCCGATGGCTTTCCGTTTGCAGCCAAGCAAACAGGTCTTTTGGAACGCTTGACCCCGCGCTCAGAAGGTGGCCCCAACCCCAGCACTGACCCGGGCAAAGAAAACGACAACCCCTACTCAGACCCTGACAAGCTCACGCCTGAGCAGAAAAAAGAAATTGCTGCCGCACAAGAAAAAGCTGACTTTGACAAACTCGAAAAAGAGATTGAACAAAAGCTCTCAGAAAACAAAAAACTGGCGGGCCTGAAGGACCAAGTGGCGGTCACCCGTGACAAACAGGGACTGCGCATTGAGATCATCGACAAAGCCGACTTTGCCATGTTCCCCAGCGGCGGCATGAGCATGCAGGGCAAGGCGGCCAGCTTGATCAGTGAAATTGCCGCCTCGTTGGCGGACATGCCCAACAAGATTGCCATTCGTGGCCACACCGACAGCGTGCCCTTCAACAACAAAGAAGGCCGCAACAACTGGTCTTTGTCTGCTGAGCGCGCAGAAGTGACCCGTGCTTTGCTAGAAAAGAGCGGCATCAGGGAAAGTCGATTCGCCCGCATTGAGGGTGTGGCTGACACCGACCCGTTCAATCCCAAAGACCCTCGCGACCCTCGTAACCGTCGCATGAGCATCACGGTGCTCTACAACGACCCAGACTAAACGCGTGGCCTAAGCCGCAGGCCGCAGCTCGTACTTGTTGATCTTTTCAATCAAGGTGGTGCGCTGCAAATTCAGCAGCTTGGCGGTGCGTGACACGTTGCCAGAGTTGCGGCTCAGCGCTTGTTCGATGATGCTGCGCTCAATTTGCGCCATGCGTTCTTTGAGCGACAAGCCTTCGGGCGGCAACTGCGGCATGCCTTGCGCCAACATGATCAGACCCTCAATCTCGTTGTCCTCGTCCTGTGACTCGTCGCCCATCTCGGCCAGCACCTCGGGCGGTGGCGTCATTTCCATCTTGGCCAGCAAAGGCGCTTGCGCTTGCAGCTCGGCTTGCGCAGACACCAAACCTTTGGGCAGCAGGGTGGGGGGGATGGCGCGCAAGTCCAACTCTTGGCCTGCGTACAAGGTGCTGAAGCGGTCCACCACGTTGGAGAGTTCACGCACATTGCCTGGCCAAGGGTACTTTTGCAAAGCCGCCATGAAGTCGGGTTTGAAGCGAATCGGCTGCTTGCCAAAGTTGGCGCATTTTTTAGCAAAAAAAGCCAACAACTCGACCACATCTGTGTTGCGTTCACGCAACGGAGGTGTCACCATGGGCAACACATTGAGGCGGTAGTACAAGTCTTCGCGGAACCGACCAGCGGCTATTTCGGTTTCTAAATCACGGTGCGTCGCTGCCACCACACGCACATCCACCTCCACTTGGCGGGTGCCGCCAATCGGGTCGACGGTGCGTTCTTGCAACACGCGTAGCAACTTGACCTGCATGTCCAGCGACATGTCGCCAATTTCATCCAAAAAGATGGTGCCGCCGTGCGCCAGCTCAAATCGACCAATGCGGTCCGCCACAGCCCCCGTGAAAGCGCCCTTGCGGTGGCCAAACAGCTCGCTTTCCAACAAATCCTTGGGGATGGCTGCGCAGTTGATGGGAACAAAGTTGGCACCGCAGCGCTCCGATTGCTCGTGCAAAAGCCGAGCCAACAGCTCTTTGCCTGTGCCGCTTTCACCCGTGATCATCACAGTGGCGTTGGAGTTGGCCATCGTGGCCACCAATTGGCGCAAGGTAGCAGCTGACTCGCTAGAGCCAATAAAGTGTGTGGTGGGCTTCATGTCAAAAATTCCTACAGATCATTGTCGATGACAAAAAATCTTTCACAAGACAGAAAAAGTATTCGTATTTCAAATTGTTAAAGGTGCAAGGTTCTGTGCCGAATCAAAGGGGAGACCTCTCAAGGACACAGACATGAACCGCACCACCCTTTGGGCTGTCACAGCCTCCGCACTTTTGTTGAGCGCTTGCGCCAACACGCCACCGCCCATGCAGACGCAAGTTCGCGTGGAGGAGAGCGCCAGCATGATCACGCCCATGACCCAAAAGCGTGAGACCTTGGTGGCCACAGGCTATGCGGTCATTAGCATTCAAAACCACCGTAATGCATCCCAACAACGGTTGCTGGCCATCCGCGCCTCCAAACTTGACGCCTACCGCGCCTTGACAGAGCAGGTCTATGGCCAACAGCTCGATGCCAGCACCACCGTGGCTGACATGACCGTGATGAGTGACACGTTCCGTGCCCGCGTGGAAGGCGTCATCTACGGCGCAGTGTTGGTCAGCATCACCCCGGTGGGTGACGACACATATGAGACCACCTTGTCCTTGGACCGCAACTTGGTCAGTGATTTGCGCGCCTTGTACATTGCCAGCCTGAGCCAAAAGCGCTAAGCGCCCATTGAGAAAGAATGCGCGTATGTGGACTTTGTCACGCCAGCACCTCTGCCTTGTGGCCGTTTGGTTGGTGGGAGCGGGTGTCAATGTTTCAGTGGCCGCTGACTTGAGTAGCGAAGAGCGGCTGCAGGCCATTCGCAGCGCCATGGTGGACGCCGCCATGAAGTCCAACACCCGCGTCAGCGCCAACAGCTGGATGGAGAGCGACGGCAAGCTGCGCGAGCTCAACCGCTTTTCATCTGAAATCAAGCTGCGCGATTTGCAGATGCCCCAATTCACCCGCGATGCGGGCACACAACCACAGGCTGAGTTGGCCGTCACGAACACCGTAGAGGCCGTGCAACCTGACCGCTGCGAAGCGCCTCAGGCCAAAGCCCCTTTGCGTCACGTCATGACCCTGGGCCTGGACTTGTCTGCAGTCTTGGCCCCCGCGCAGCGCTACCAAGCGCAGCAACTTGGGTTGGTGGCGCGCACGCGTTTGTTGCAAGCCGCTGCCCGCTCTGAGCGATGGCGCCTCATCAGCACCTCAGCACAGACGCGAACCTATGACCGATTGATTCACGGCCAAGGCGAAGAGCATGTGCAATGGCACGCCCAACTCACCGTCACGCCTGTCCCTTGGGCGGGGGGGGCTGATGACTTGTCGTCGTTTGGTTTGACCCTGCAAGTCAGTGGCCCGGGCCCACGACAAGGCTGGTTCACCGCACAAGAGCTGGTGCTGCCCAGCGTGTCCGTCCAAACCCACGGCACCCCCAAAGTGGGCGCTGACACCCATGCCGCCATTGCCCGCGCCGTGGCTGCCATGGCCAGCCTGCTTGACAAACAACTGGCCTGCGAGCCGCAAACTTTTTCGGTTGAGCAATCCAACGGTCGCTTGTCCCTGAATGCGGGTAGCAACGCGGGCTTGCGTGTGGGAGACAGGCTCATGATTGCCGACCCTGCCGTCTTGCCACGTCACACGCTAGAACCAGGGGCACTTGACGCCGCCGTGTTGGCCGAAGTTAAATCGGTCACGCTCTACCAAGCCGAAATCAAACAAGTGGCGGGCCGCAAACAAAAATTCAATGGGGCCTGGGTTGCTTGGCCCTATACCTACTAATCAATTGACGGGAGAACCGACCATGATCACGCTTATCACTTCCGTTCGCGCTTGGGCTTGCTGCCTGGTCTTCGCGATCCCTGCCTTGGCAATGGCTGCCAGCCCAGCCGTGCGCGGCACCTACAAAGTGGAGACAGGGGACACCTTGGACAAAGTCATCCGCAAAACCATGCCCGACAGCCCTTTGCGAATCGACATTTTGCGCAACGCCTTTGTGCAGCAAAACCCCCAAGCCTTCACCAAATCGCCTCCGCGCGCGTTGGTGGCTGGGGCCGTGCTCAATGTGCCCAGCCACGATGACTTGTTGCGCACCCACCTCGTGGCGGGTCAAGCCATGGGCAGCAGTGGTGTGCAGCGTGGCGGTGGTTATTCCACGGCAGACATGAACATGAACGAGCGCAAAAACTGGGTGCGCTTTCCCTAAGTTCCAGCATGGCCATCTTGGGTCCTGAAGGCGTCCACGCCATCACGCGCACGGCGCCTGTCCACATGGACATGCGCATCGCTTATGTGGAGGCGCCCGTGGCCCGCCAACTGGGTTTGCACGACGGACAAGTGGTGCAAGCCACTGCCACCGTGGTGAACCAACAGCTCAAGCTCGCGCTCAACGAACACATCTTCAACCTACCCCTGCAGCCCTACATCAAAGAGGGCGACTTGGTGCAGCTGCGCGCCCAGATGCTGCCGGCAGGCAAGTGGGTGCTGCAGCTCTTGCACTCAGGTCACTTTGCGGGGCCAGACGCAGCGCCAGCGGGCATGCCCACGCGCTTGAACACCTTGCTGTTTCAGCCACCTGGCTTTGCCAATTTGCTGAGTTTGTTGCGACCTGGGGTGTTGGAGGCTTTGATTCCGCCTGTCGTGGATGCAGCCGAATTGAAAAAACGCATCCAAGCCCAGCGCCTGAGCATGGGCAGCTTGCAGCCCCAGGCCTTCAAGCGCTTCATCTTGGGCCACACCAAACCCAGCGAAGTCAGCTTGGCCGACGGCGAGCCCGTGGCCGACAACACCAAAGTGCTGCTGCGCTTGCTCATGGCTGAGCGTCAACGCGTGCAAGAACATGACAGTGTTGAGACCCAAGACAGCCTCAAGCACGCGTTGGATGAATTGGAAGCTGCGCAAGTGCAAGCAGGCCAAACCATCCACAAAGGCGACTTGCACTTTGGCTTGGTCATCCCCTTTCGGGATGCCGACCCCGTGGAGTTGGAATTCGAGCAAAAAGGCAACAAGCCTGGCCAGCCCAAAAACCCCTTCGTGGTGAATATGCACACCAACAGCCGCGTGCTGGGCGAAGTGTGGCTCAAAACCACCATCAGCCCCAACGCGCAGGTCGACCTGACGATGTGGGCCTTGCGCAAAGATGTGGCTGACCTGGCCAAGTTCAACGCGTCTGACTTGACCGACGAGCTCGAAAGTGCAGGCCTGCACATGGGGAGTTTTCAGGTCTACAACGCACCGCGCCCCGACGCGCTGCAAGACCTGCCGCCGCCTGAACACGGCAGACTGATTGACACCCGCGTATGACCGACAAGCACTACATGCAAGCGGTGGCCTTGGAATATGGTCGCAACAAATCGCCCGTGCTGTCGGCCAAAGGGGACGACGAGCTGGCGCGTCGCATCGTGGCTGAAGCTAAAAAACAGGGCGTCTATGTGGCCGAAGACCCACGTCTGCTAGCCATGCTCAGCCGACTCGATGTAGGCCAAGAAATTCCAGAGGAGATGTTCACCGCGGTGGCCGTGATTTTGGCGTGGGTGTATTGGCTCAAGGGCATGCAGCCCGGGGATGAAAAGCCCAAACAGGCTTAGCGGCTTGATCGCTTTTAGGCGTCTGCGTAGCCGCGGCCCATGCTGCCGCGTCGCGTGCGCGAGACTTTGCCTAGGCGGTCGTAAATTTCAACCGAGCTGGCGGGGTCTTGTACTTGCAAACTTTGCAGGGCGCCACGGATGGCGTCAATTTTTCGAACAATCAGCACTTCGTTGCGGCGATGCATGTCGCGGCAATGGGCCATCTGCTCTTTGAACCCGTCCCACTCGGGGCCAAGCGCGTCCGCGGACTCGGGGCCGTGAATGCCAGCGAGCTGCGCGAGCTGCCCGAGCAGCTCGTTTTTGGAGGCTTGTGACGCTTCGAAGGCGTCAAGGTTTTGCACCTTCAAGTGCTCGAACTCAAGTTCGAGCATGTCTTGCAGTGTTTGCGCCAAAGCCAAGGCTTGCTCCAGGTTGGAGCCCTCCAAAGCCGTGACGTGGGTGGTCATTTCGGTCAAGTGCCGATCAGTTCGAAATCATTTTTTCGAGGGCCACAAAGTTTTCGGCAATGCGGCGCGGGTTCACAGGGTAGTTGCCTTCCTTGATCGCCTGCTTAATGGCTTCAACTTTGGAACGATCGAAGTCTGGCTGTGCCTTGACTTGTTGGGCAACGTTGCTCAAGCTCACTTTATCTGCTCCTGCTGAAGCTGTTTTCTCCAGCGATGGTGCCAGCTCTTCTTTGGCTTGCGCGGCAGAAGGGCCACGTTTTTCGACGTTGTCGATGCTGTTGCGAAGCACAGCGTTCGATTGCGTCATACGGCCGTAATTTGAAATTGCGTCATTCATGATGTTCTCACTTTCTCTAACCTGTGATTCAGGTCAAAACTTTTTCACAACAGTTCAATCGACCCCAAATTTTAGAACTTGAGGGCTTTTTTTGAATTAATTTTTAAATACCACTTTTCACCTCAGTTTCGCGGCATTCGGTCCAGTGATCACGCCATACAGTGATCGACCCGACTCGACATTTTTTAAGCGAATTTGTTCACCTAAACCACCTTCTTGCAAAGCTTCCGCACGCATGGTGATAGAAAAACCTTGCCCTTCACCCGCGGTGACCTGCACCTCATGCCCGCGTTTGACCAAGATGGCGTTTTTCACGTCATACGAGCGAAGCGGGGTGTTGGGTACCAGGTCACGCACCAGCTCCATATTTTTGATCAATTTGGCATCAGAAATGATTTGGTTTTCCATGCCCGCTGCGGGCATCTCGGCAGAGTTGAACATGGCGGGCGTGATGACCGTGCCACGCTTGAGCAACTCTTTGGACACCAGCACCTTGTGCAACACAGGGGCGGGGGCGTTGGCGCGGTTGGGCGGCGCGAAGGCTTGAGCCGAGTTCAGGTTGACGAAAAGCTGCCACACTGGTTGTGCACAGCGCACGCGGATGGCGGGTTGGTTGGGAAACGGGTGCTCAAACTGCATGGTTTGTTGACAGCTTTGCACCGTGATGCGGGGGTCTACAGGCACCACTTGCACCTGTTTGCCCTGAAAAGAAGGGTGGTTGGCAGCCCATTGCAGGGCTTGTTTTTGCAACACCTCAAAAGCCGTGTCTGTTGCCACCGAATCGGCCGCAAACCCAAGCTGGGCCTGGCTTAGCACGCACACGCCCAGCCACAAACCCCAGCGCTTCAAGCGTGGCGTGTCGGCATTTTTTAGGCACGGCATTTGCATAGTCATAAGGGTCGGTGTGGAAGTTTTGACATCAGTTCAGACCCAAGCCTTCATGCAAGAACGAAGCCAACTTTTAAAACGGACCGACTGAACGGAGCCTTCATGCGACTCGACCCGTCTTCAAACCCCCAGGTGACTAACGCCGACGCCACCGGCATGCCCAAGCTGCCACGCAGTCAGCTGGCCTTCGCCCGCACGGCCCCCGCGTTCACGCGTGCCATGGCCAGTGCCAATCAAAATGGCGCATTGCAAAATGGTGCATTGGCTCCCGAGGGCAGCACACCCACCTGGAGCACCTCGGTGCGTTCAGGCCAAACCTTGACTGGCATCGTGCGCGAGCAAATGGCCGCGCGTGGTGTGAACATTTCTAACAACGAGGCCATGCGCTTGGCACAAAGCGTGGCCCGTTCCAACAACATCAGCAATGCCGACATGATCCACCCAGGTCAAAAGTTGAACTTGGATGGGCTGAACCTTCCTTTGCAACAAGCCCAGGCCGTGAACCAAGCCATTGCCGCCAACAAGGCAGCCGCTGCGATGGCGGCGACCACGCCCGCTGTCACGCCTGCGGCCAACGTCAACACACTCAACACCAACACCGCCATGGCCAACACTGCTTTGGCGGGCACAGCCCAAGTGCAGTTGCTCACCCGATCAGACCGCAGTGGCCATGTGGTGCTGGAGAAAACCATTGACCGCGCGATTGAAAAAGGCTTCATCCCCGCGCAAGACAAACAAGCGGTGATGAACAAAATTGTGCAGCTCTCGCAAGAGCACCGCTTTGCCCCCGATGACTTTGCGCGCCTCACCCTGATGGAGAGCGATGGCATGAACCCCAAAGCGTCCAACAGCCGTTGCCACGGCATCATCCAGTTTTGCGACGGCCCCGACCGAGGTGCCGCCAGCGCGGGTTTTGGCGCCAACCCCAAAGCCATTTTGGGCCACAGCGTGTTGAAGCAGCTCGACATGGTGGGCAAGTACTTTGACGACACGGGCCTGAAAAACTTCGGCCCTGTGGGTCTGGATGATTTGTATTTAACTGTGCTCACACCTGCCGCTCGCAATGAAACGCGGCCCAACGCGGCTCTGAACATTCAAGGCCAGCAAGCGGCTTACTTGCATGTGAACCGCGACGTGCGTGCGCCCATCACGCGTAATTCGATTTTGGCGGGTTTGCACCAAAACGCCAACGAACGTTTGGGCACTGACGTCGCGCAGCGTCCGTCGTTGCAGGCGGCACGTTTGAGTGCTTATGCGGCGCAGGCGGCGGTGTCGGAAGTTCGTTGATTTTCTGCCTACGGCGCGAGTGGCTGGGTGTGTGGCCCTCCTCATGCTGCAAGCAGAAATCGTCGGGTCCACACACCCAGCCACTCACGCCGTAGGCAGAAATCGTCGTGGCCGCACACCCAGCCACTCGCGCCGTAGGTAGCAATCATCGTGGCCACACACCCAGCCACTCGCGCTGCGTCGTGACTGGTTGGTATGAGCGGCAAACAATTGCCGCTGTTGCCGTCAAAACACCGTGGCACGGCTCTTGCATAAATCGACACGAGGTCTCTTCACTTGAGGCCATGTGTCAACAAACAGGAGTCTTGCCATGGACGTTTTTAAATCAGCCTTTGGAATTCACGAGCGTGCGCTTGGCGTGAGAAGCCAACGCATGGAAGTGCTGGCGCGCAACATCGCCAACGCCGACACGCCTAACTACAAAGCACAAGACGTCGATTTCAAGGCCATGCTCAAAGACGTCAAGACTGAATATTTGACGGCGACCAATGACAAGCATTACGCGGGCATTCAAGAAGGCCCGGACAACGGTATGCGATTTCGCACCCCATTCAACAGCTCATTCGACGGCAACACCGTTGAGATGAACGTCGAGCAAGCTCAGTACGGTAAAGCGGCCAGCGATTACCAAGCGACCTTGCAATTTTTAGAAAACCGCATTGGTGGCCTTCGCAAAGCCCTGCGCGGGGAGTAACCGATCATGCAACTCGACAACGTTTTCGGCATTGCAGGCACAGCGCTCAACGCGCAAGCCATCCGCATGAACACCACCGCCTCCAATTTGGCCAACGCCAACTCGGTGGCGGGCTCAGAGGAAGAGGCCTACCGTGGCCGCCGTCCTTTGTTCAAAGCTTTGATGGAAGAACACATGACCCATGGCGGCGCGCAGTTTGTGGGCGGCGTCAAGGTGGACCGCATCGTCAACGATCCAGCGCCCATTCGCAAAACTTGGGAGCCAGGCAATCCTTTGGCCGACAAGGAAGGCTATGTGTATCACTCCAACGTGAACGAAATGTCAGAGATGGTGGACATGATGGCCGCCTCTCGTTCTTACCAAAACAACGTCGAAGTGGTGAATACCGCACGTCAACTGATGATGCGCACCCTTGAAATTACCAAGAGTTAATCATGGCCACCACCGCAACCTCCTCACTGCCTAGTGGCATCGTCAAGTACGAAGACTACCAAGCGCAACAAAAAGCCAAGCCCACCAATGAAAACATGGGCCAGACGGAATTTTTGACACTCTTCACCACACAGCTGAAGAACCAAAACCCCTTGGACCCTGTCAAGAACGAAGCCTTCGTGGCCCAGTTGGCGCAGTTCTCGCAACTCGAAGCCACCACTGCCATGAAGACCAGCATGCAAAACTTGGTCTCTAGCTTGGCCAACGACCGTTTGCTAGGCGCTACTTCCTTGATCGGCAAAACCGTGGGCGTGCCCGATGGTCCTGTGATGGTCACCGACACCACCGTGTCGCAAGGTGTGGTCAATGCGCCCACTGGCGCAGACGGCATCAAAGTCCAAATCTTCAACGACAAAGGCATCTTGGTGCGCACCCAAATCATGGGCGCTCAGCCTCCAGGCGACGTCACCATTGCTTGGGACGGCACCAATGACGGCGGTACCACAGTGCCCAATGGCACTTACCGCTATGTGGCCTCGGTCAACAGCAATGGCTCGGTCACCAAGCCCACCGTCAACACCTACGCCCAAGTCACGGGTGTCAGCAGCGCTGGCACCGCAGACGGCACCATGTTGCTGGAAGTTGCCGGTGGCAAAACGGTCAACTTGGCCGATGTCAAACGCATCAGCTACTAATTTCAAGATCTCAGAATTTCTCTCAGGAGCTAAAGCACCATGTCTTTTTATACCTCTCTCACGGGTCTGAATGCCGCCACCGCACAGCTGGGCGTCACCTCCAACAACATTGCCAACGTGTCCACCACGGGCTTCAAACGAAGCCGTACCGACTTTGGTGACATTTTTGCCACTTCACCGCTGCAAAAAGCCTCGGCCACCATCGGTCAGGGTGTGTCTTTGAAGCGTGTGGTGCAAGAGTTTGGTCAAGGCAACATGATGTTCTCGTCCAACACCCTTGACTTGGCGATCAGCGGCGACGGTTTCTTCCCGCTCAAATCACAAGACGGTTTCCAAGACATCTTTACCCGTAACGGTGTGTTCATGATGAACGACCAATACAACGTGGTGAACTCAGCAGGCCAGCGTTTGATGGCAGCGTCAGTTGACTCGTCCGGCAAAGCGAACTTGGACGACATGAACGTGTTGACCATCCCGCAAAAAACCACCGGCATGGCTAAACAAACCAGCAAGGTGTCACTCGGTTTGAACTTTCCTGCGGACGCAGAAGTGATCTCCAAAGAATTCAACCGCAACGACCCCGACACCTACAACAAGAGCACCGCGCTCACCGTGTATGACGCGGGTGGTAACTCTTACTTGGCCTCGGTCTACTACGTCAAGACCCAAAACGCCAGCCAAGAAACCCCCAACAACAAATGGCAAACCTATGTGTATGTGGGCGACAAGCTGGTCAACGCCTCTTTGCAGCAAGCCACCAACTCGGTGGGCGAAGAGATGTACGTCAACAAGTACGGTGCGCTCAAAGCCAAGAGCGACTTCAAGACGCCCGAAGAAATTGCCGAATTGAACAGCAGCTTCTCTAAGAAAACCATCAAGTTCTCTTTGGACAACTTGACCGACATCCGAACCTCTCAACCTGCCACTGTCGTCGCGGGTTTGTCCACCGACATGGGCACGGGCTCTAACGACGGCATTGACTTTGCCAACTACGACAAACTCAACAAATCAGACTTGTTGCTCAAGCAGGGCAGCAGCGCGGTCACCTATGGTTTGAAAGCCTCAGGTTTGACCTCAGCGGATGAGGTCAGTGTGAACTTCAGCGCTGATGCCGAACCCGTGGTGGTGCCATCCATTGATGGTGTGCCACCAACCGTGCAAGACGTCGCCAAAGCCTTGAACCTGAACGCAAGTTTTACCTCCTCCTACGTGGCACAAGCAGCTTCCAAGATGACGCTGGTCGACGTGTCGTTTGGAACCCCAGCGTCGACGACAGCTTTTTCTTCGTTCAACATGACTGTGGCGGGTACCACGCTCAATATCAAAGATTTAAAACCAAAAACTGCCGACTTGGCAGGCTTGGCCACTGAATTGCAAACACGCTTGCGTTCAGAAGACCATGGCAAATCAGACATCAGCGTGACCGCCAATGGATCCAATTTGGTCATCAAAGATGCGGGAGGCCGTAAGTTGTCAGGCATCAGCCTGAGCAAACCAACGGATTCTGTCGGTGTGTTGCCTTCGTCCATCAATGAAACCATGGGTGAGCTCAAGATCACAGCCCTAGACCCCAATGTCAGTGCGAGCGCCATCAATGCTGCGTTCACGCTGACCCAGGGTGCAGCGACCAACATAGGTACATTGCCTGTGATCACTACAACGCCCAATGAGACGGAATACCCTCGCTTCACCGCAACCTACACCGTGGCTGGCAATGCACCATACAAAGCTGTCTTGGGCACTGGCACCAACGAAGTCGTCATCACCAGCGAATCCACAGACAGCGCAGGCATTTTTGTTGAAAAGCTCAATGCCAATAGCCAGTTTTCGCTCACCTACTCTGCGGCCCTGAACGGCGCGGGTACTGGCATTGTCGTGACAGCCAAAAACCCATCCACCACAGGTGCCAACAAGATCACTGAAGATCTCAAGCTCTCGAACAGCCTCAATGCAGGATTTGCGACCGTTCTTGGTACGGGTGTGTCGGCCCCTTCGGAATTCGCTGGCAAAAAGAGCGTGGATGACTTGAAAAACCTGTTCAGTGTCAACGTGGACGGCTCCATTGACTCGGTCAGCGTGGGCTTGGACCACTTGGTCGACACCATGGCCAACTTGCCAGACACAACCAGCAGAAAGCTGTCGGGCACACAAATCGCCGCCGAGCTCACCAATGTGATGGCGCGTCAATACGGGGATGAAAAACCTTTCAACTTTTCCACAGTGGGCGACCCCACCTTCTTTGTGGAGCTCACGCGTGCAGACAAAACCACGCTCGACCCATTGCCCATTAAATTAGCCCCTCACGGCGACTTGCGCACCGAAGACTTGGTGCGCGAGGTACAAAAACAAATCAACGACGACAGCGTCTACAGCGGCAAGATCAAGGTCTCCTACGACACCCAAAATCAAAAGCTGGTGTTCACGCCTGCTGACAACGGCAAAGTCACCGTGTCCAGCGATCAAACGGCAATGGATTTGGCAGACCCCTTGGTGCAAGGTGTCAACGATTCATCGGTGGGCTTGAAGTTGGCACCGTCTGTGTCCACCTCACCCTTCAAACCGCTCAACGAACAACGTTACGGCATGAAGGTTGAATACGATGCGGTGAAACAAACCTTTGTGTTCAAGTCGGGCACCACAGGTGATGACTCAGGCTTGTCCATCACTGGCATTCGCCCAGGCAGCTTGGCCACCCAGTCATCCAAAGGCTTGGGCATGACGGGTGACCCCGCCAACTATGTGGTGATACCTTCTACGGTGGATGCCTTGCGCGGCGTTTCCTCGACACCCGCGGTGCTCAGTGGCAACCCACTGGCAGTGAACGTGGACAACAACTTCTCGGTGGACGAAACCAACAACCAGTTTGTGGTGTCGGTCAACGGCATCACGGGCACGGTGATCGTGCCACCCAAAGACACCTACACCTTGGGCACCTTCATGGAGGCCTTGCAAGACGGTATCAACGGCTTGCAGAGCGCCTCTAGAAATGGCCTCACACCTGACTCTGTCAACGGTGTCAAGGTGAGCTACGACGCCAAATCCAACGCGCTGCAGTTCACCACCGGCACAGCCTCGACTGACTCGTACATCAAAGTCACGGGCGATGCGCGTTGGGGCTTGGACGGTTTGGATGCCCAGTTTGGCAACACCACCAGCTGGATCAAACCCACCCCCTTCAAAGACGAAAAAGGTGCCACGGTCTACATCGACGGATTCGGTGAGGAATCATCCACCGCCACAGGTTTTGACACCTTGCCTGCTTGGTCGCCGGTTTACTTTGACAAAGGCGAGCTGACCTTTGACACCGCGGGTAACTTGGTATCACCCAAACAAGGCGCGCAGTTGGACACGGTTTACTTGCCAAACGGTAAGGGCGCTTTGACCATCAACATTGACTATGCCAAATCCACGCAGTTTGCGTCACCGTTCTCGGTGCTCTCGCAGTCACAAGACGGCGCACCCGAAGGTGACTTGGTGGGCTTGGCGATTGCCGATGACGGCTTGGTGTCTGCCAGCTTCTCCAACGGCGCACAAAAGTCACTGGGCAAAGTGGTGTTGGTCAACTTCTCCAACCCGTCTGGTTTGCGCCAGATTGGTGACACCAACTACTACAAAACCTCTGATTCAGGCATCCCTAAATACGGCGAAGCCGGTTCTGCGGGCTTTGGCACCGTGCGCTCAGGCGCGACAGAACGTGCCAACGTGGACTTGACCCAAGAATTGGTGGACTTGATCACCGAGCAGCGTAACTTCCAAGCCAACGCCAAGGCCATGGAAACCAGCACCTCGATGACGCAAACCATCATTCAGATCCGCAACTAATCTGACTGATTAAAAGAACGACCTAAGAGAACGCCATGGACCGCTTATCCTTCAACGCGATGGCTGCGATCAATGAAGACCGCTACATCCGTCAGCAGTTGTCCAACGACATTGCCAACGTCACAACCGCGGGTTTCAAGCAAACCTATGCAGCCACCATCCAACCGCACCAGGCGGTGGGTGAGGGCTTTGACTCTCGCTTGCAGCCACGTCTGTACACCACCGACCGTGTGCGCTTGGACCCAGGCCCTTTGATGGTCACTGGCCGCGATTTAGACGTGTCCATGAACCACAAGACGGTTTTGGGTGTCAACGGCAATGACGGCAAACTGGCATTTACCCGTCGGGGTGACCTGCGTGTCAACCCCAGTGGTGTACTTGAAACAGGCTCGGGCCACATCGTGCAAAGCCAAGATGGCGGCCCCATCACCATTCCCGTGGGCTCGCGCATCAACATCACCAACACCGGGCTAATTTACGCCTCAGACCCCACCCAGCAGGGCATCCCTCAAGAGCAGCTGGTGGGCATCCTGATGCTGCGCGATGCCAGCACCACCAACCTCATCAAACGCGAAGACGGCTTGTTTCGGGTTGACGAAAAACCAGTTGGCACGGACTTTGCAACTGGTCCTGAGCCAGTTTCTTTGACACCGCAGGCTTTAGAAGGCAGCAGTGTCAATCCAATGGCATCGATGGTGAAGCTGATTGAACAGAGCCGCTCGTTTGAGCACCAGGTTCGTTTGATCAAAGAAAGCAAATCCAACGATGAGTCGGGCGCTTCCATGATGAAGGCGTCTTGAATTTGACAGATTAAAAGGGGCTGAAAGCCATGGATGCATCATTGTGGGTAGCCAAAACCGGTCTTGACGCGCAGCAGACGCGCATGAACGTCATCTCCAACAACTTGGCCAACGTGAGCACGACTGGCTTTAAACGCGACCGTGCCGTGTTTGAAGACTTGCTCTATCAAAACGTCAAGCAGCCCGGTGGTCAAACCACCAACAACACCTTGTCACCCACCGGCTTGATGCTGGGTACGGGTGTCAAGATCAATGCCACCGAAAAGTTGCACTTGCAGGGCAACTTGATCAACACCCAATCGCCGCTGGACTTGGCGATCATGGGCAACGGCATGTTCCAAATTCAAATGCCTGACGGCACCACGTCGTACACGCGCGATGGCAACTTCAAGATCAACAACACGGGCCAAGTCGTGACCGCGTCTGGCTTCCCGCTGATTCCCGCCATCACCATTCCTGCCAACACGGCAGCGGTGACCTTTGGTCAAGACGGCACAGTGTCTGCCGAGCTCGATGCCGGCGGTGGTTCACAAAACATTGGCCAAATTCAAATTGCACGCTTCTTGAACCCAAGTGGTCTCAAGCCCATTGGCCAAAACTTATTTGAAGCCTCTCAAGCCAGCGGTGTGGCGCAGGTGCTCACGCCTGGCCTGACCGGCGCTGGCGCTTTGAAACAAGGTTCGCTTGAAGCCTCGAACGTGAACGTGGTGGAGGAGATGGTCAACATGATCGAAACCCAACGCGCTTACGAGATCAACTCCAAGGCCGTCTCGGCCGTGGACGGCATGCTCAAGTTCTTGAACCAAAACATCTGATTGAGGTTCCCCATGACAGCACTTCGTTTTCTCGCCCTGTTTGCCATTGTGTATTTGTTGCAAGGCTGCGCCACCGAGCCAGTCGACATGGTGTTGCGACCCTCGCCCGAATTTCAGCCGGTCTATCCCTTGGCCAGCGACCGGCAAAAAATTGCCACTGGCGGCATCTACAGCAATCGGCAAAGCGATGCCTGGTTTGGCCGTGGCCGCAATTACCAAGTGGGCGACATCATCACCGTGTTGTTGAACGAATCCACCCAAGCCGCCCGCACCCAAAACACCGATGTGAGCCGTGAATCCAAAAACTCATTGCCCACAGGTTTGAACACCAAGATCGCCGCCATCAGCCCATTGTTCAATGGCATCGACCTCAACAACAACAACAACAGCTCCAAAGGCGCAGGCAAGGCCGATCAAAAAGCATCGCTAGAAGGTTCGGTCGCAGTCACCGTGGTTGAAATTTTGGCCAACGGCAACTTGATGGTGCGTGGCGAGAAAAAACTGGGCCTGACCGAAGGCACCGAAGTCATTCAAGTCTCTGGCGTCATTCGCCCCGAAGACGTGGGCCCCAACAGCACCGTGCAGTCACGCCGCTTGGCCAATGCCCAAATCGCCTACCGCGGTTCAGGTGATCTGGCCAACGCCACCCGAGCCGGCTGGGGTACCAGCTTGATGCACAAATACTGGCCTTTTTAAATTCGATCGGGTCACTCATGAATCGCCTCTCTCTTTTTGTCCGTGCCTGTTTGGTCGGCGTGTGTGTGTTGGCCGCAGGTGCAGCGCAGGCTGACCGCGTCAAAGACTTGGCCACACTGGCCGCCCAACGTCCCAACCAATTGATTGGTTACGGCTTGGTGGTTGGTTTGCAAGGCACAGGCGACGATGCCTCGGTGCCGTTCACCACACAAAGCATGAAAGCCATGCTGTCGCAAATGGGTGTGCGCATTGACGGTCCTTTGACCGACTTTGAAACCGCCGCCACCGTGGCGCGTGTCAACATACCCAACACAGCTGCCGTGTTGGTCACTGCCGACTTGCCAGGCTTTGCCAAGCCTGGTCAGCGCATCGACATCAACGTCTCGGCCATCGGCAAAGCCTCTAACTTGCGAGGTGGTAGCTTGATCATGACCGCCATGCGCGGCGTAGACGGCGAAATTTATGCCTTGGCCCAAGGCGCCCTCACAGCGACGGGTATTGATGCCGGTGCTGCAGGCTCTAAGGTGTCGATTGGTGTGCCCACTTCGGCCCGCATTCCTGGCGGCGCGATTGTGGAGCGCATTGTGGACACGCCTTTTGAGTCTGCTGAAAACGTGATCTACAACATCCGCGAAAGCGACTTTTCTACCACCGCGGCCATCGTCAACGCGATCAATAAAAAATTTGGCGGTGACGTGGCACAAGCCATTGATGGTGTATCGGTATCGGTACGAGCCCCCAAAAACTTGAACCAACGCGTCGCTTTCATGAGCGAAATTGAAGCCTTGGAAATCACCCCGGGCGAGCCACCTGCTCGCGTGGTCATCAACTCACGCACAGGCACGGTGGTGATCAACCGCGCGGTGCGCGTCACAGCTGCGGCGGTGTCGCACGGCACCATCTCGGTCGCTATCTCGGCCACCAACGAAGTGTCGCAACCCAATGCCTTTGCAGGCGGCCAAACGGCCGCTGTTCAAAACGCCGACGTCCAAGTGGCCGAGCCCAACAAGCCCATGTTCTTGTTCCAGCCTGGTGTTGAGCTGCGTCAAATTGTGGATGCGGTCAACCAAGTGGGCGCCACGCCGTCTGCGTTGATCGCCATTCTTGAAGCCCTGAAAAGTTCTGGCAGCTTGCGCGCCGAGCTGGTCATCATCTAATCGAGCATTGACATGAGTAGCCCCGTTGACACCTCTGCCGCCCGGTCTTACACAGACTTCACGGGTCTGGGTGAGCTGCGTGGCAAAGCGCAGAAAGACCAAAACAGCGCCTTGCGCGAATCTGCGCAGCAATTTGAAGGTCTGTTCATTCAAATGATGCTCAAGTCCATGCGTGAGGCCAACGAACCCATGAAGGACGATGACAACAAATCGCAAGCGCTGGACACCTTTGAAGGCATGTTTGACAAAGAAGTGTCTTTGCAAATGTCCAAACGCGGCGCTTTGGGCGTGGCCGACTTCATGGAACGCGCCGTCAAACAACAACAAGCCCCCGCACCCAGCACCGATGAGTTGCTCAAGTCGCGCGGCAAAGGCATTGCTTTGAATCCCAAGCAGCAGCCTGTCCTTTTGCCCACTGCAGCCGAGTTGAGCAAAGGTTTTGCGCTAGAAAAAGCGCTGCCCCTGAAGAGCTTGAACGAGTTCAAGTCACCCTTGACGGGAGGCCGTAAATGAGTGACATGCTCGGCATCAGCAGCAATGCGATTGGTGCCTACCAACGTGCCTTGAGCACGGTGGCCAACAACATTTCTAACGTCAACACCGAAGGCTACTCACGCCAAGACGTGGTGCTCAAAGACTCTGCGCCTAAAAAGCTGGCCAACATGTATGTGGGCACAGGCACGATTTTGCAAAACATCAAACGTCAATACGACGCCTTTGCTGAATCCAACCTGCGCAACAGCACCAGCGACTTGGCCAGCCAAAAACCCATGGTCGATTACGCCAAGCGCGTGATGGACATCATGGGCGACAAAAGCATTGGCCTGAGCTCTGCGTTTGACGACTTCTTTGCTGCCGCCGGCGCTTTGTCGACCGATCCTGCGTCCACTGTGCAGCGCACCAGTTTTTTGCGCAGCGCCGATGGCGTGGCTTCACGTTTTGGTGAACTCAATACACAGCTTGAATTGATCGCCACAGAAACTCGCCAAGGCGTGGAGAGTGTGGCCGCTCAAATCAACACCTTGACCAGTCAATTGGCGTTGATCAACCAAAGCATGACCAAGTCGCCCACGCTGGAGAGCCAACCTGCTGAGCTGCTAGACCGTCGCGATTTGACCTTGCGTCAACTGTCCGATTTGGTGCGTATCAAAACCACTTTTTCGATCAATGGCTCGGTCAACGTCAGCTTGGGCGCGACCATGACGCAAGGCCTGGTGGTCAACGGCAACAAAGCCCGCCCTATTGGTATCGATAGCGCAGTCCAAGGAAAGATTGAACTCGTTCTCGACCCCTATGGCAAAACCGAATCTCTGTCGAGCGCCAGTGGTGGACAGCTGGGTGGATATCAAAGCTTCATCAGCCAAGTGCTTGACCCAGCGCAAAAGAATTTGTCAGCTCTGGCGCAAACCTTTGTCTCAGAGACCAACACGATTCAGAAAAACGGCATTGATGGCTACGGTCAAATGGGCACAGACTTGTTTGCAGTGGATGCCAAAGCCAGCTCACCCGCAGCAGGCATGCATCTGGCTGTCAATGACGGCATGCGTGTGGCCACAGCGGCTCAGTTTCGAGTGGGTGAGGGCAACACCAACATCACCACCACCCGTGCCACTGTTAAATTCACGGGCATCACACCAGTCACTCAGCTCAGCAACTCACAGCTGGTCAACAACCCCAACGCTGCGGCCGGTGTGACCTTCAAGGTCGATGGTGCGCGTGTCTTCACACCCGTCACCGCCTTGTCTGCAGGCGTCAAAGCTGCTTTTTATTTAGACGAGGCAGAGCCAGGTCAACAGTTGCAGGTCCTGACCCGCGATGGTCGCCAGTTGTTGGGCCAAACATTGAGCGAGACAGAAAAGTACCAGCTGTTCACGCCAGACAACGGCTTTGCTCAAAACGCCAATTATTCAGATGCTTATCTGAACCAAACAGGCAACAAAGCTTACCGTGGCATAGACATGTTTTATGGCGCCAAAGCCGAGGTGCTGTTCGGCCAAAACTTTGACCAATACGGCGCTGCAGGCGAGTCTTTGCCTTTGGCTGCATCGATGGAAACCTCTCGTATTTCTTCGAGTGATGCCAAGATTCCAGCCGGCGCGATCACGGTCAACGGTTTGGCATTGCCAGCATTCGATGCCAATACCGATTCAGAAATCATCATTTCAGGCACTGTTGTTGGAACGCCTTCCACCGACTTTAATTTTCAAGCGGTGGTGGGCGGCCAAGTCGTCGGCGCCAACATCCTGTCGGCCAACACGGGCAGCATGAGCCAAATGGCGGCGGCTTTAAACGCCAGTTTGCAAGCGCAGGGCGTGGTCGGCATTGTGGCGACCGCCATCAACAACAACGCGGACATCCGCATCACAGACGGCAAAGGCCGAGATATCAGTGGCGCTTCCTTGCTGCCTACATCGCTCGAAAATGGCGCTGCGGGCGGGGATGTTCAGGTCAATTCAGCCGCTGTTCAAGTGGCCAACTGGATCAACGGCAGCTCTCAAGCCACGGTGCTCAACCCCATGTTTGGCATCACCCCCAATTCAGGGTTTTCTAAATTCCAAGCCACCTTGGGTGGCGTGTCTTTTGACTTGAACCCTATCGCTGCCACCAACCTCAGCAGCCTCGCTGAAGTGTTGCAGCAGCAATTCAGAACCAAGGATCAATCCACCGACATCAGCGTGGTATTAGATGGTGCGCATTTGAAAATCACCGACACACGTGGCCGTGCGTTTAAAAACTTTGCACTCATTCCTACCGATGAAAACTCATTGGCCACTGGCGGTCGGGTAGAAATTACCAACAGCAATGTGTCCCAAACCCATGTGCGCGCAGAGGTTTTCTCGCAGGTGCGCGTGCCTGTGTCGCAGTTGAACATGGCCAAGCCTTTGACGATCAACGGCCAAGTGATCAGCGGCTACAACAGTGTCAATCAGCTGGTGGATCAAATCAATGCCTCCAATGCGGGCGTCACTGCCGCGATTGAAACCAACGGTGAATTTGTGCTGACTGACCCTTTGGGAAGTCCCATTCGCATCAATGCCACCACCGATGGCAACGCCTTAGACATCCAACCCAACACCTACAACGCGCAAGTGCGTATGGTGCAAGTGGTGCGTGATATCCGCGTGTCAGCCGCCGACATCGATTTCAACAAGCCATTGACCATCAATGGCATGAGCATGAGCGAGGCCGCTTACCAACTGCCTTTGAACGTGCCTTCATCCGTCCAGTTTGGCTTCCCAGCCAAATCTGTATCGGCAGCAAATCCTACAAATTTAGTCAAAGCACTCAACTCATTGAGCAGCATCAGCCAAGTCTCCTTGCCTGACGCTGCGCACACGCTCAAGCTAGAGTTAGCAATAGACGGTGCTGCGGTGACTTTGAGCAACTTGAGGGACACCTCGCAAGTGACCCAAACCATTGGATTCACTGCGCCCGCCTTGGCTGCGGGAACACAAATCAATGTGGGGGGTGTTCAGGTCACACTTCCAGTTCTTCCCGGTGCCAACAATGGGGATATCGTCGCTGAGAGTGTTCGTACGGCCTTGTTGGCAAGTCCAAAGTTCAGTGGATACAGCATCACACGCCAATTGAACGAGCTCGTTTTGGTGTCGCCCGAGGGAGGGACGCCCGTCAATTTTTCAACCACCTTGAACATGGGTGCTGCCGGTGAAGATGTGGATCTCACCGCCGGTGTGGCAACAACATCCGGCGTGACATTGCCCCAGCTCATCACAACAACACTCAATACGGCTGGTTATACCAATATTGATGTCAAGCTAGAAAATGGCGCCTTGATTTTTTCCAACACGGTTGGAAAACAAGTCACGCCCATGGCGTTGAATTCCATTTCAATAGCCAACCCTCTCCTTTCTGCAAGTGCAGGCACCATCGATAAGACCTTTGCAGAGTCCTATGTGGCGTTCGAGAGGAATGGTGCGGTTGTTATTTCCTCTAACAGCGCAGATGCGCTGGACGTGGACATCAAAAACTCATTTGTCTTCAAATCTCAAGGCAATGAGGTGGCGCCAGAAAAGGGCATCTCCACATTGCAAGGATTTGTGGATCGCATCAACGCCAAGGTATATCAAACAGGCGTGGTGGCTGAGATTGACTTGTATGGTGACTTGAAGCTCAGCACAACAGATGAAAAGGGCACCCTCGCCATTTCGATTGGCCCTGGTAAAGATGCTCTGGGCAATCAAACCCCCAACGCCCTGGGCCTAGATCCCATGGACTATGGTGTCACCGAGCGTTTGAAACGCAAGCTGCAAGACCCCGACTTCATCAGCGACATTCGTGTCTCGTTTGGCAGCTATGGTGATCCCAAGGTATTTGGTGACCCTGCTGACCTCTCCAAGATGGGGCTGCGTACGGGCGCGTTTATTGAAGCAGGATCGCCGGATGAGTTGCTGCTCTTCATCACAGGCAAAGGTGCTGCCAAAGTCGCAGTAGGTTATGAAGGCGCGCCAGACAATGTGCGCGACAGTTTGCGCGCTCAGTCGCTCAACATCAAATTCACGGCTGAAAACCGCTACACCATCACCGATGCGGCCACAGGCACTGAGCTGGCTGACCGTTTTTATGACCCAACGGTGTTGGAGCCCGTGGTGGAGTTTCAGGGCTTGCAAGTCAAGCTCAGCCATGCGCCCGCTGTGGGCGACAGCTACAAGATTGACGGCAACTTTGACGGTTTGGGCAACAACGTCAACATGCTAGAGATGGTGGACTTGAACAAAAAGCCCACTGCCAACGGCAAAACCATTGCCAATACCTACATTGACCAAATCAACAATGTGGGTAACTTGGCCCAGCAAGCCATCATCACCCAAGAGGCGTTGACAGTGGTCAATGACCAAGCCGTTTCTGCGCGTGACAAAGTGTCGGGCGTGAACCTAGACGACGAAGCCGCTGCCCTGATTCGCTATCAGCAGGCCTATCAGGCGTGCGCCAAAGCCCTGCAAATTTCAGGCGAGTTGTTTGACTCCATCATTCAAATCCGTTGATCAAGGTAAATCATCATGAAAATTTCTACCAGCCTTTACTTCGATCGTGCAACGCAACAACTCGGCGGCGTTCAATCCAGACTCACCAAGGTGCAAGAGCAACTCTCTACAGGCTTGCAAATTGTCAAACCCAGCGATGCACCCGACAAAGCGTCCTTGGTCACGCGGCTAGAGTCTGAGTTGGCGCGCCAATCTGGCTACCAAGACACACTCAAAGCGGTCAACGTGCGTTTGACCGCAGAAGAAACGGCTCTTAAAAATACCAGCGATGTGATGTTTCGCATCAAAGAGTTGGCTGTGCAGGCTGCCAATGACACCTTGGGCGCTCAAGATCGACAAAGCATTGCCCTCGAGTTGGGCTCTTTGCGCGATCAAATTCTGAGTTTGGCCAACAGCCAAGACAGCAACGGCAACTTCTTGTTCTCGGGCAGCCGCGCGGGTGAAGAAGCATTCAGCAAAGACAGTAACGGTCGCATCATTTACCAAGGCGACCACGCCCGCATGAAGGTCAACGTGGGTGATAACCGCCAGATGAACCTGAACTTGCCCGGCTCCGACATCTTCACGCGCGTGGTGCGTGATGACGGCAAAGGCGGCAAGGTGGGTGTTGATTTTTTCCAAGCCCTAGATGACCTGACCCAGGCCGTGAAAACTGCGGATCGCACAAAAATGCAACGCGGCATTGGCGAAATAGACACCTTGCAAATGGGTGTCAGCGAGGGCTTGGGGCAAATTGGCGCTGACCTGAGCGTGGTTGACATGCAAACCACCGTGCTGGACCAAGTGGTGTTGCGTTTGCAAACCACGCGCTCGGACATTGAAGACCTTGATTACACCGAAGCCATCACCCGTATGAACAAAGACCAGTTGGCTTTGGAGGCTGCGCAAAGCAGTTTTTCAAAGATTTCACAAATGAGTTTGTTTAAATTTTTGAATTGATGGCTCAAGCTTTTCATTGAAGTGCCGACCTATCGCTTGAATAAATTTCTATGGCCACCACCACCCCTACCTCATCGTTGAGCTCCGCCACCAGCACAGCCTTGGCCTCCTCAACGGCGGCTGTGGCTGCTGCGAACAAGGCGGCTGCGCAAAAATTAGTGACCTCACTGGGCGCAGGCTCTGGGGTGGATGTGACCGCTTTGGCGAAAAACTTGGTCGATGCTGAGCGCGTCCCCAAAGAAAACGCCATCAATGCGAAGATCACCAAAAACGAATCGCGTATTTCTGGCTACGCTGCCATGTCATTCGTCTTGTCAGGTGTACAAACGGCGTTGACAGCGCTCAAAGATCAAAACAATTTCAACGCCTTAGGCGTGTCCAACAGCAATGCCGCTGCTTTTTCAGTCACCACCAGTGCCACAGGCACAGCTGGCAGCCATGACATCGAGGTCTTGCGGCTAGCCAAGGCACAGCGCAGCGTGAGCAACGGCGTGGCCACGGGTGCCACACCCCTCAACGGTGGCTTGGCCATGAGCTTGTCGCTCAGTGTGGGGAGCCCCGTGCCTACTGCATCCACCATTCAATTGGCGGCAGGCAAAGATACCCCTCAAGACATTGTCAACGCCATCAACGATGCCCAAAAAGGCGTCACTGCAAAGTTGGTCAACACTGGCGACGGCAGCGCCACACCCTATCAAATTGTGTTGTCTGGCGCCATAGGTGCAGCCGGTGCTTTTAGCCTCACACCCAATTATTTGGCGGGTGCAGGCTCGCCCGGATTGACTTTTTCAAATGCCAACCCAGCCAATCAAACGGCCACAGACGCATCTGTCAAGATCGATGGCATCAGCTACACCCGAACCACCAACACGCTCAACGATGTTGTGCCGGGTTTGACCTTGAACCTCAAAGCGACCACCAGCAGCGTCGCCACCATTGACCTCACCCGTGACAACACCGGTGTGAAAGAAAAAATGGCGGCCTTTGTCATGGCTTACAACGATGCACAGACCATTTTTAAAGAAGTGTCTGACCCCAAGTCCACGCTCGAAACCTATGGCGCCACCTTGTTGGGTGATTCATCGGTGCGCTCTATCAAACAGCAGTTGCGTGACATGGTCATGGGTCCATCTTCCACCCCAGGCACGGCGGTAGGTGCGCTATGGCAAATGGGTGTCAGCATCGACATGCAAGGCACCATGACCCTAGACAGCACCAAACTTGAAAACGTGTTGAGCAACAACTACGCCGACGTCGTCAAAACATTCACTGGCAACCAAAACGGTTTGTCTGTTTACAGCACTGCCAATGCAGGTGTGGCTGGTGATGCGGTGAAGAAAATTTCCAAGCTGTTGGGGCCAACCGGTATTTTGCAAACCCAAAGTGGCTCGGCCACCACGCAAAACACCAAGTACAAAGAAGACTTGACCAAGCTGCAAACACGCATGGACAGCTTGCTACTTCGCTATCAAAAGCAGTTCTCCGCCATGGACAGTTTGGTGGGCGGCGTCAATGCTCAAAAGACCAGCCTCAAATCTACGTTTGAAGGCATGATGGCCAACCTTACGGGTAAATCTGGCTAATTAATTAATCACCATTGCTTACTTTTTAGCCATTTCACGATTTTTTTCGTGCAATGGCTAAAGTTGTTGGACGAGCTACCGAATATGTTCTACGCAACCTAGCGGCAAGTTTTTGCCGCTGCGAAAGGATGGTTCTTATGCTCCCTGAATTGACCGGTGGTAATTCCGCCCCTATAACAACACCCACACCTGTGCGTAGCAAGCCAGCTGCGCCTACTGCTGCGCCCCCTACGCCAGAGGATGCGCCCAAAGTGCAGGCGCCCAAGCCAGTTGATATCCAGGTAGACACACAAGCTTTGAAAGAAAAGTTGATGGAGTCTATTCAGAATCTCAATCAGGCCATGCGTGATGGTGGAAGAAATTTAAATTTCCATATGGATGAAGCAGTGGGTGCGCCTGTGGTCACGGTGAAGAATGCGGATACGGGTGAAGTGGTTCGTCAGTTGCCCAATGAAGTAGTTGTGCGAATTGCGCACAACATTGAAGAGTTCAAAGGCTTGCTGCATAACAAACTCACTTAATAATTTTTTCAAATCACTCAAGTAATTTCTGAGAGTGACGATTCACCAGCCATCAGGGAAACAAATTCGTGTTTCTCTGGCAATAACCCCTCAGTGATGACTTTTTAGGAGAAACATCATGTCAGTGATCAACACCAACGTAAAAGCTCTTGCAGCACAAGGCTCGCTGAGCAATGTGAACAAGACCTTGCAAAACTCAATGGAGCGTCTGTCCACAGGTTTGCGTATCAACAGCGCGAAAGATGATGCAGCCGGCTTGGCCATCACCAACCGCATGACTTCCCAAATTCGTGGCTACAGCATGGCCATTCGCAATGCCAACGACGGCACTTCTATGCTGCAAACAGCTGAAGGCGCCATGGGCCAAGTGAACAACATGCTGCAGCGCATGCGTGAACTGTCGCTTCAGTCAGCCAACGGCGGCATGACAACTACTGACCGCGAAGCTTTGCAAAACGAAGTGACAGAGTTGAAAGCTCAAATTCAAGAAGTGGCAACCAGCACCAACCACAACACCATCAAATTGTTGGACGGCTCAGCTGGCAACATCAAATTGCAAACTGGCGTGAAAGCCGGCGACATGATGAGCGTTGGTTTCTCTTCTGTTCAAACCAAAGATTTGGGCTTGGGTACCTTGAGCACAGTGAGCTCTGTCGGTGGTTTGCTCAACGGTAACGTCAACGCAGCATTGACAGACGGTTCTTTGACTTTGAACGGTGTGTCTGTAGGCGCCTCATTGGCGGGTTCTGACGACATTTCTTCTTCTGACAAAGCAGCCAGCGCAATTGCCAAGGCCGCAGCCATCAACGCTGTGTCTGATCGCAGCGGTGTGTTTGCCGTTGTAAGCAAAAACGAAGTGGCTGGCTCGGTGGCTACGGCTGCAACTGCCAGTGAATTAGGCGTGGTCAAGATCAACGGTTTTGAAACTGCTGGTTTCTACATGTCTGGCAACAAAGAGATTGATCGTACTTCTGTGGTTCAAGCCATCAACGACATCGCTGACCGCACAGGCGTTCGCGCTACCAACACCTCAGATGACAACCAAGGTATTTCCTTGGTGGCTGCTGATGGCCGCAACATCGTGTTGGGCTTGGGTACTACCAACGTATCCGTCGCAACACTTGCTCAAATGGGCATGGCTGCTGCTGGTACTTATGTGGGTTCATACCAACTCAACACCAAAGACGGTTCTGCCATCACGGTGGGCAGCACTGTGGCGACTTCTCAGACAAGCGAGATTCGCTCAGGCATCCGTTTTGGTACCTACACGTCTGGTCAAGCACAAGCGGCTACAACCACGCGTGCCTCATCTGCACTCGCCCCTGCGGCTGCCACATCTGGTGTGTTGAACGGCAACACCCTGGTCATCAACGGTGTGGGTATTCAAGGTGCTCAAGGTGCGGACGACGATGCTTCGTTTGAGAACACAGGTTCGACCAAAGCCGCGAGCGCGATTGCAATTGCAGCTGCCATCAACAAGGCTTCTGATGTGACTGGTGTGACTGCCAAGGCCAACGCCAACTCCATCAAAGGCACTGGTTTTACTGCTGCAGCGATCACCACCATCCGCTTGAACGGCATAGACATGACAACCACCTTGGGTACCAGCTCTACCCGTGAAGACGTGTTGCAAATCTTCAACTCACGTTCCGGCGAAACAGGCGTGACTGCATCTGCTTATGGTGACGGTATTGAGTTGGTTGCTGCCGATGGCCGTAACATTTCAATCAGCACTGATGCTGGTGGTGCTGCCGCTGCTGCTGGTTTGGGTTTGACAGGCATGACTGTGGGTGCCACGGGTGCTGAAACAGCTTATTACGCTGGTGTCACGTTGTCATCTGACAAAGCTTTCACATTGAACAGCGGTAGCGAAGGCGACACGTTGAACTTCAAATCCTTGGGCTTTAACGAAGGCACCTTTGGTGGCGCCAACGACGGTGCAAAAGTGGCTGAAATCAACATCTCCACTGTGGCAGGTTCAACCTCCGCCCTGTTGGTGATTGATGCTGCGATCGAGCAAGTCGGTAAGAACCAAGCCAAGACCGGTGCCTTCTTGAACCGTTTGGATGCTGTGGTCAGCAACTTGACTGAGTCGAGCCAAAACATGTCTGAGTCACGCAGCCGTATCTTGGATACAGACTACGCGACAGAGACGACCAATTTGGCGAAGTCACAGATTGTTCAGCAAGCAGCTACAGCCATGTTGGCGCAAGCGAACCAATCGGCGCAAAGCGTGCTCAGCTTGCTCAAGTAATTTGACGGCTTAGTGCATCAAACGGGCAAACCACTTTTAGGTTTGCCCGTTTTTAGTTGTTTATGACTCATTATTTGCGTCCATTTATTTTTTAAAAAAATTACTTAAATCCCCTCAAGTTTTTCAGTCTCGATCCGATCTACAGACAACGGCATAGTTTTTGCAATTGTTTGTCTTGCGTGTGCAAGTTGCATTTACACAAACGCGATATCAAAGGATAGATCATGGCTTCGATTTCACTGAATCTCAATTTGGCCCCCTCCAGCTACGGGAGCTCCGCCTATTCATCAGGCTCGGATGTCTCTGCATATACCTCGGCTGACATCGCGGCATTGACAGTTAGGCAAGTCAGTTCTTTGACAACCACACAGGTTGCAGCGCTCGATCCAGCAGCTTTTGCCGGTTTTACGACAGCTCAAATTCCTGTTTTAAGTGACACCAGCTTGTCGGTGGTCTCATCTGCGCAGCTCAGTTCTCTGTCCAATGACCAGTTGGGTTCATTGCTGGCAAAGCAACTGAAATCCATCTCCACGGCCAATATCGCCAGCCTGAGCACCAGCCAAATTTCGTCGATCAAGGGCACCCAAATCACGGGGCTGACCACGCAGCAGGTGCAGGCACTCACCACATCGCAAATTCAGGCAGTGGCCACCAGTGCCATCCAAGCCATGTCGGTAGACCAAATTTTTGGTCTCATCACGGCACAGATTGCTGCCATTGGCACAGGTCAATTGGCTGCGCTGACCGTCAAGCAAATTGCTGGCATGGAAGCTGCCGATGTGCAAGCTTTGGGCTCTGATCAGTTGCGTTCGCTCAGCACGGCCCAGGTGCGTGCTTTCACTTCTGCCCAAGCCACAGCGCTGACGTCATCCCAAGTCAACGCGCTCACTACATTGCAAGTCAATGCCTTGAGCTCTGCGCAAGTCAAAGCCCTCGACACGGTCGATGTGGCCGCCATGGGCACAGACCAAATTCAAGCCTTGTCCACCGCGGGTGTGGCGGGTTTGAGCACAGACCAAATGGCGGCGCTCACCAGCTCTCAATTCAAGAGCATGGCAGCAACCCAGTTGGCGACCTTGTCCAATTCACAAATCAAAACGGTAGACACCGTGGATTTGGCGCAGCTCTCCACTGATCAGCTGCAGTCACTCAAAGCCACCACGGTGGCGGGCTTGACCACGGCGCAACTGGCCTCGTTGAGCACCACTTTGCTTCAAGCGCTCACCACGGGCCAAATTGCGAGTTTGACCACGGACCAAGTGGTTGCCTTGACTACCACACAAGCTGAAAAACTCACGGCCACGCAAGTGGCTGCTTTGACATCTGTGCAAGTGGGCGCTTTGCAAACAGATGACTTGGCCAAGTTCTCTTCTACACAAATTCAATCCTTGTCTCTGTCTGGCGTCAAAGCATTGACCAGCGCACAAGTGTCCAACTTAGGCACGGCACAAATTGAAAAGCTCACCACTGCGCAAGTTGCAGCACTCAGCAGCGCACAGTTATCTGTCCTCACTGCGCCCCAATCAGAAAAACTAAGCACTGAGCAACTCTCGGTGTTGACAGGCAAGCAAGCGGTGGGCTTGACGACGGCTAACTTGGCCGCGATGACCACCACCCAGTTGCAGTCCATCAACACGGCAGCGGTTGCGCTGTTGAGCACCGCGCAAGTGGCTGCCTTGACCACCGCCCAAATAGATGACCTGACG
>NZ_DAIRSK010000008.1:28759-33899 GCF_036804465.1 Limnohabitans sp. | reverse complement strand
CTCGACACAGCCCAGCTGCGTGCCATCACGACAGCGGCCATTGCAGGCTTGGACAGCGTCCAAGTGGCGAGCCTGAGCACCTTGCAGGTGTCTAGCCTGACAGAGGCCCAAGTGGCTGGTTTGTCGGCCACACAAGTCAAAGCGCTTGAAACAGCAGACTTGGCGGCGATGACCACCACCCAGCTGCAGTCCATCAGCACGGCAGCGGTTGCCCAGTTGAGCACCGCGCAAGTGGCTGCCTTGACCACCGCCCAAATAGATGACCTGACGACAGCACAAGTCAAGGCGCTGACGACAGCGCAAATGCAAGCCCTGAGTTCAGCGCAAGTGGCGCAGCTCACCACAGCCCAAGTCAACGCCCTGAGCGGCAAGCAAGTGGCTGCCTTGGATGCGGCTGATTTGGCAGGCCTGAGTGCCGCCCAAGTGCAAGCCCTCACCACTGGCGCCGTGGCTGCGATGACCACAGCCCAAGTGGCTGCGTTGGACACCGCGCAAGCCTCGGGTTTGACCACGGCACAGGTACGTGCGTTGACGAGCACCCAAGTGGCCGCATTGACCACGACCCAGATTGAAAAGCTGGGCACAGCCCAGTTGGCTGCGCTGAGCAGCGGCCAAGTGAAGGCACTGGAAACAGCCGACTTGGCCAAACTCGACACAGCCCAGCTGCGTGCCATCACGACAGCGGCCATTGCAGGCTTGGACACGGCACAGATCACCGCTTTGAGCACGCTGCAAGTCTCTAATTTGACAGATGCGCAAGTCAAAGCGCTGAACGCAGTCCAAGCCAAAGGCTTGGCTGGGGACGATTTGGCCAAGCTCACGACATCACAGGTGCAGGCCTTGTCCAGCGCTGCGTTCGCAGCACTCACCACGGCGCAATTGGGTAACTTGACATCCGATCAGCTCAACAGCTTGACCACGGCACAAGTGGCCGCCGTCACCACCGCCCAAGTCGCGGCCTTGACAGCTGGTCAGCTCAGCAATTTGGGTACCACACAGTTCAGTGCCCTCAGCGCTGCACAACTTGCAGCCGTCACCACAGCCCAAGTGGCCAACCTCAGCACGGCTCAGTTGTCGGTGATGACAGCCGCACAACTCAAAGGCATTGAAACCGCCGACTTTTCTAATTTCAGCACCTCCCAACTCGCCGCCCTGAGTAGCGCTGCTACCGTGGCGCTTACCAGCGACCAGTTGGTGGCCCTCACCACCACCCAAGCCGCTGGTTTGGGCACCGCCCAGCTGTCTGCCCTGAGCCGCACACAAGCGCAATACCTAGAAACCGCTGACTTGGCCAAATTGGGTTCGGATCAAATTCGTTCCCTCAGCAGCTTGGCCATCTCTGGTTTGACCACCGCGCAAGTGGTGTCCTTGTCGACCGACCAGCTGTCAGCGCTGCAAACCAGCCAAGTGGCTGGTTTGACCACCGCACATGCCGCCGCTTTGACCTCCGCAGCTGCAGCCAAGCTGGGCACCGCCCAAGTGGCTGCTTTGTCCTCAGCCCAAGTAGGCGCATTGGCGGCCTCGGCATTGGCCAATATGTCGACCGATCAACTGCGTGCCATCAGCACCAAGGCCGTGTCAGCCATCAGTACCGAACAAGTGGCCGCCCTGAGCGCAGCTAAGTTTGAGAAACTCCAAGCCGCCCAAGTGGCTGCATTGGGATCGGCCCAAATTGCCACGCTCAGCACAGCGCAAACAGCGGTGTTGAGCACAGAACAAGTCAACAGCCTGACCACCTTGCAAGTGAGATCTTTGCAAACTGCCAGCATGGCCAAGCTGTCGACCGACCAAGTGCGCGCCCTGACCACGGGCCACATTGCGGTGCTGTCAACTGCACAAACAGCCGCTTTGACCACAGCCCAAGTCAGCAAGCTCACGTCAGACCAAGTCTCTACCCTCACTGCCAATCAGTTGAGTGCCGCCACCGCGGGCAATATTGCTGCTTTGGCAACAGACGGCGTGGCCACCTTGGACGGCGTGCAAGTGCGTGCTTTGTCGAGTGACCAAGTCAAGGCTTTGACCACAGGGCAAGCCGCTGCTTTGTCTTCTGTGGCCATGGCCGCGATGACCACAGCCCAAGTGGCTGCGATGGATTCGGCTGATCTGGCTGCCCTCAACACACAAGCGGTGCAAGCCTTGTCGGCTGCTGCCTTGAATGGGCTCAACTCAGCGCAGCTCAATGCCTTCACGTCGGATCAAATCAAAGCACTGACCACCGCGCAATTGACGGCTGTCAAGACCAGTCAAATTGCCGCCCTCAGCACCGCACAAGCCAGCGCCCTGACGTCTGCCCAAGCAGCCGCTTTGACTGTTGGACAAGTGTCTGCCCTTGAAACTGCAGACCTGGCTGCTTTGGCCACATCTGTCACGTCGTCTCTCAGCAGCAGCCAACTGAACGCCCTCAGCACCGCCCAAATGGTGGCCTTGAGCACCGCCCAAGTGGCTAACTTGACGACTTCCCAAGTGGTCGCCTTGACCACCGCCCAAGTGGCTGCCATGCAAACCGCCGATGTGGCCGCCTTGAACACCAATGGTGTGCAAGCCTTGACCTCGTCCCAGCTCACCACACTCAGCAGTGCACAAGTGCGTGCTTTGACCAGCGACCAAGTGGGCAAGCTCACCACGTCGCAGCTGGCCGTGCTCAGTGATGTGCAAGTGGCTGCTTTGGACACGGTTGATCTTGCGCAGCTCAGCACAACTCAAGTCCGTGCCTTGTCTACCCTGGCTTTGTCAGGCTTGACCACCGCTCAAACTGCCAGCTTGAGCACCGACCAAATCACTAACTTGACCACCGCCCAAGTGGCAGCCTTGAGCTCTACCCAAATCAAAGCCTTGGGCACGGCGCAGTTGACCAACTTGAGCACCACACAAATGGCCGCGCTCAAAGCCACCCAAGTGGTGGGCATTGACACTGCCGATTTGGTCACGCTCACCACCGACAAACTGGGGGCTTTGACCACCGCCGCGGTGGCCGCCTTGAGCACCGCCCAAGTGGCCAGCTTGAGCACCGATCAAATTGTGGGCTTAACCGCCACTCAAGCCAGCGCATTGACCACCGACCAAGTGGTGGCACTGACCACAGCCCAAGCCGAAAAACTCACCACCAGCTCTGCTGCTGCTTTGACGGCCACCCAAGTGGCAGCCTTGCAAACGGCTGACCTGGTCAAGCTGACCACAGACGCAGTCAGCGCCTTGGGCAGCAGTGCTGTCAGCGCTTTGACCACCTCACAAATCGCCGCCCTGACCACCGCACAAGCGGTGGCCTTGACGACCGATCAAATCAAACAACTGGGCACAGCCCAAGTCGCAGCCCTCACCACAGCTCAAGCGGCTGCCTTGACCACGGATCAAGTCAGCGCCTTGAGCGCTGCCCAAGTGGCCAAGCTTGAAACCGCAGATCTGGCCAAGCTCAGCACTTCAGCGGTTGCTGCCCTCAGCAGCGCACAAACGCGCAGCTTGACCTCAGACCAAGTAGTAGCCCTGTCCACCACGCAAGCAGCCGCACTCAGCACCACCAGTGCCGCCGCTTTGACCTCTGCCCAAGTGGCAGCCATGCAAACGGCTGACCTGGCCAAGCTCAGCACAGACGCGGTAGCCGCCTTGACCACCGCAGCTTTGCGCGGCTTAGACAGCAACCAAGTCGCAGCCATCACCACCAGCCAGTTGGCCGCTGTGACCACAGCGCAAATGGCTGCATTGACCACAGCCCAAGTCGCAGCCTTGACCTCGGCCCAAGCCAGCAAGCTCAGCATCGACCAAGTGGTGTCATTGACCACCGCCCAAGTGGCTGTGCTGGAAACCGCTGATTTGTCCAAGCTCTCCACAGATGCTGTGGTGTCCCTGAGCACCGCACAACTGCGTGCTTTGTCGACCGACCAAATCAGCGGCATGACCACCGCGCAGACCGCTGCGTTGACCAGCGACCAAGTGGGCTCGTTGACCACGCCGCAATTGGCCGCTTTGTTGGTGGGCACGCCCATGAACACCATGACCACCGCTCAGGTGGCTGGCCTGACGACCGCGCAAGTGGTGGCCTTGACCACCAAGCAAGCCAGCGAGTTGTCTTCTACTCAGTTAGAAGCGATGACCACAGCACAAGTCAAAGCCCTTGAGGTGGCAGACTTAGCCAAAATCAGCACCGCAGCCATCGGCGCGTTGACATCCGCGCAAGCAGCCAACCTGACGACCGACCAGCTGGTGGCTTTGACCACCGCACAAGCGGCGCAGCTGGGTACTGCTGCCTTGGCTGGTTTGAGTTCTGCCCAGGTGGCATCGCTTGAAACCGCCGACTTGGTCAAACTCAGCACCGATGCAATTCAGTCCATCTCTACAGCAGCCTTGGCTGGTTTGAGTGCTGCCACGCAGGTGAGCAAACTCACCACCGCGCAAGTGGTTGCATTGACCACGGCACAAGTGAACGCACTCAGTACCGCCCAAGTGGCGGCGCTGTCTACCGAGCAGGTGAGCAAGCTGGGTTCTGACCAATTGGCGGTCATGACCACGGCCCAAATTGCGGCCATTGAAGCGGCCGATGTGGCGGTCTTGACCACCTCAGCCTTGTCAGCCATCACCACCACGCAAGCGGCCAAGCTGACCACCGCTCAAATTGTGGCCTTGACCACGGGCCAAGCTGCCAGCTTGAGCACCGACGCCCTGAGCGCCTTGAGCTCTGCCCAAGTGGCTGCCTTCCAAACGGCTGATTTGGCCCAAGTCAGCACCGCTGCCTTGGCGTCTCTCAGCACGGGCGCATTGGCCGGTTTGAGCACAGCCCAAGTAGCAGGTTTGAGCACGGCCCAAGTGACCAACCTCACCACCGACCAAGTGGTTGCTTTGAGCACCGCCAATGTCAGCGCGCTGACCACGGCGCAAGTCAGCAACCTGACGTCTGACCAGTTGGCTGTGTTGACCACAGCTCAAGTCAAAGGGATGACTTCTGCGCAAGTGGTGGCTTTGGGCACAGCCCAAATCAACAAGCTCAGCACAGACCAAATGGCGGTATTGACTTCCTCGCAAGTCAAAGCCATTGAAACCGCTGATTTGGTGAGCTTGACGTCCGATCAACTCGCTTCCATCAGCACCGCTGGTGTGGCTGCCTTGACCACCGACCAAGTGGTGGCGTTGACAACAGCGCAAATGGACA
>NZ_DAIRSK010000008.1:22901-28659 GCF_036804465.1 Limnohabitans sp. | reverse complement strand
CAGGCCAAGTGGCTGCGTTGACCAGTGCCCAAGTGGGTGCGCTGGAAACAGCCGACCTGAACAAGCTGACGTCTGACCAAGTGGGTGCCATCACCACCGCCTCGTTGCGTGGTTTGAGCACGACCCAAGTGAGCAACTTGGGCACAGCCCAGGTGGCAGCGTTGACGACAGGCCAATTGGCTTCGATGACAACAGCCAGCGTGGCGGCCTTGACCACGGCCCAAACCGTGAGCTTGACGACAGACCAAGTGGCGGCGTTGACCACCGCACAAGCCCGAGCCATTGAAGTGGCTGATGTCGCTGCCTTGACCTCGGTGCAAGTGGCTGCGCTCAGCACCGCTGGCGTGGCTGCCTTGACCACCGACCAAGTGGTGGCGTTGACAACAGCGCAAATGGACAAGCTGACCACAGGCCAAGTGGCTGCGTTGACCAGTGCCCAAGTGGGTGCGCTGGAAACAGCCGATCTGAACAAGCTGACGGCTGAACAAGTCGCAGCTATTGCCACGGCTTCCATCAGTGGTTTGACGACGGCTCAAGCCAGCAAGTTGGGTACAGCCCAGCTGTCAGCCTTGACCACCGCCCAAACGGCGGCTCTCAGCACAGCCAATGTGGCGGCGTTGACGACAGATCAAATCAGCACCTTGACCACTGAACAAGTGGCCAAGATGACGACCGATCAAATCAAGGCTATCGCTGCGGCGAATGTGGCCAAACTGACCACAGATCAAATACAAGCCTTGACCACAAACGCTGTGGTGGCCTTGACAACTGCACAAGCTGCAGTTTTGACCAGCGCGCAAGTGACCTCGATGAGCACGGCACAGTTGAGCAAGCTCGAAACCGCTGACTTTGCAGCCTTGGGTACTTCTGCGATTGCAGCTTTGACAGTTGACCAAGCGACCAAGCTGACAACGGACCAACTGGTGGCCTTGACCACAGACCAAGCGGCCAAGCTGAGCACCGATGCGCTGAGCTCGTTGAGCTCCGCCCAAGTGGGGGCGCTGCAAACAGCTGACTTGGCCCAAGTGAGCACCGCTGCGATTGCCGCCATCACCACGGCTGCACTGGCTGGGTTGACCGATGCGCAAATGAGCAAGCTCACCACGGCGCAAGTGGCTGGCTTGACCATCGACCAAGTGGCTAAGCTCTCAACTGCCCAAGTGGCTGCTTTGACCACAGCGCAAGCAGCGGTCTTGAGCAGCGACCAAGTGCAAGCGATGACCACGGCACAAATCAAAGCCATTGAAACGGCTGATTTTGCTGCCTTGACCACCGCTGCCATCAGCGCTTTGACCACGGCACAAACGGCGGCCTTGACCACTGACCAAATGGTGGCCTTGACCACCGACCAAGCGGCTAAGTTGAGTGCTGACTCTGCTGCAGTGCTGAGCACGGCGCAGGCCACTGCCCTACAAACCGCGGACTTGGCAGGCTTGAGCACGGCCGCTGTGAATGCGTTGACCACAGCCGCAGTGTCAAAGTTGTCCACCTTGCAGGTGAGCGGCATGGGCACCCAGCAGATTGCTGCGCTGAGTCTGGACCAAGTGGCCAAACTGACCACTGACCAAGTGGTGGGCTTGACGACGACCCAAGTCGCCGCCATCACCAGCGACCAATTGGCTGTCATGACCACAGCGCAAGTGGCTGCGATGGAAACACGTGATGTGGCTGCCTTGACCACGGCTCAAATCAGCAAGCTGACCGAAACTCAAATGGCTGCCATGACCACGGCCCAAGTCAAAGCCATTGAAACGGCCGACTTGGTCAAGCTGACCGAAGCACAATTGCAAGTCATCACCACCGCCGCAGTGGCTGCGATGTCGATCGACCAGTTGGCCAATATTGGCTCAGCGCAAATCGGCAAACTGACACTGGGCCAAATGGCTGCTTTGGGTTCTGCCCAAGTGGCTGCCTTGACCACGGCCAATATGCAGCAGCTGAGCAATGACCAAGTGGCCTCCATCACATCTGCCGCTGTGAAAGGTTTGACCACTGACCAAATCAGCACGCTGAAGACGGCGCAACTGGCAGCCATGACCACCGCACAAGTGGCCAACTTGACGGTAGACCAGCTCAACAGCTTGACCACGGCTCAGTTTGGCAAGTTGACGGCTACCCAAGTGGCTGGTTTGACCACTGCGCAAGTGAAGTCTTTAGAGACTGCAGACTTGGTGCAGCTGACGGCTGAAGACCAATTGCAGGCCATCACCATCGACGGCATCAAAGCCATGATGGCCGAATCGTTCACTGCCTTGACCACGGCTCAAATCAGCAAGCTGAGCACAGGCCAAATCAATGTGCTGAGCAACGCGCAGCTGCAAGCCATTGAAACGGCAGATTTGCAGAAATTGACCAATGAGCAAGTGCAGGCCATCACCACAGCAGGCCTCAAAGCCATGTTGGTGGAACAGGTGAGCGCCTTTACTACTGCACAAGTTGCGGCATTGACCACGGCACAAGCCATAGCGTTGACGGCTGACCAAATCGTCGGCTTGACCACAGCCCAAGTGAGCAAGTTGACCGAAAACCAGCTCACCGCCATGACCACGGCACAAATCAAGGTGATTGCCACCGATGATGTGAAAGCCTTGACAGCGGCTCAGCTGCAAGCCATCACGACCGACGGCATCAAGGCTTTGACGGTGGACCAAATGGCAGTGATCACCACCGCGCAAATCTCGAACTTGCTGGACACCCAGGTGAGCAAGCTGAGCGTGACACAGCTGCAGGCGCTGGCCTCTGACTCATTGCGTGCTTTGACTGAAACACAAATTCAGGCCATCACCACCACAGGCATCAAGGGCTTGGCCCTGGATCAAGTGGCTAGCCTGACCACCAAACAGTTGGCTGCTTTGAGCACCGACCAAGTGGTGAGCTTGACGGCCAGCCAAATTGAGAGCTTGACCACAGCGCAAATCAGCAAACTGACTGAGACGCAAATCGACAAGATGACCACGGCTCAGATCAAGGCCATTGAAACGGCTGACCTCGTCAACTTGACGGCCGCTCAGTTGCAAGCTATCACCACGGCGGGTGTGAAAGCCCTGTCGGCAGACCAAGTGACGGCGTTGACCACTTCTCAAATCAATGATTTGACCGTGGCGCAAGTGGGTGTGTTGTCTGCTTCGCAAGTGCAAGCCATTGAAACCGCTGACTTGGCTCTGTTGACCAATGACCAAATGGCGGCTTTGACCACCACGGCCGTCAAAGGCATGAGTGTGGATCAGCTGAGCAAGATCACGACGGCACAACTGGCGTCGTTGACCACAGCCCAAGTGTCTGTGTTGACTGCTGACCAATTGGCTGGTTTGACCACCGCACAGATCAGCAAGCTGACCGAAACGCAAGTGGGCACCCTGACGTCGTCGCAAATTAGGAACATAGAAACAGCTGATTTGCAACAGATGACAGCGGCGCAGCTGCAGGCCATCACCACCACGGCTGCCAAAGCGTTGACGGTTGATCAAATGACCGCTTTGACCAGTGTGCAGATCAGCAAGCTGACTGAAGCACAAGTGGGTGTGTTGAGTGCTGCTCAAGTGCAAGCCATCACCACCACCGCGGTGCAGCAGATGACCAACTCGCAAGTACAAGCCTTGACCACCACGGCGGTGAAGGGCATGTTGACCGAGCAAATCAGCAAGCTCACAGCCACACAGTTGGCCAACTTGACTACGTCTCAGGTGGCGGTGTTGACGGCTGATCAAATTGACTCATTCACAACGGCTCAAATCAGCAAGTTGACAGCAGAGCAAGTGGGTGCGATGACCACGGCGCAAATCAAGACGATTGCGACGGATGATCTGCAGCAGCTGACAGCGGCGCAGATCCAAGGCATCACCACCGATGGTGTGAAAGCGTTGTTGATTGAACAAGTGAGTGCCTTCACGACAGCGCAAATCAGCAAGCTGACCGAAGCACAAGTGGGTGTGTTGTCTGTTGCCCAGGCGCAAGCACTGGAGACGGCCGATCTGCAAAACTTGACCAATGCCCAAGTGCAAGCCCTGACCACAGCAGCGGTGCGCAACTTGAGCACCGATCAAATCAGCAGCTTGACGCCTACCCAAGTGGCCAACTTGACCACGGCGCAAATTGTGTCCTTGACCACGGCTGACCAAGTGCCAGCCTTGACCACGGCGCAGGTGAACAAATTGACAGGCGATCAAGTGACTGCCATGACCACGGCGCAGATCGTGGCGATTCAAACCGCTGACATCCAAGCCCTGAACAACACGGCGCTGCAATCCATCACCACGGCAGGTGTGAAAGCCTTGACCACAGACCAAGTGGTGGCCTTGACCACTGCCCAAATCAGCAAGCTGACGGCAGAGCAAGTGGCAGTGATGACCACAGCACAAGTGGCTGCGATTGAAACTGCAGATATCTCTAAGCTGACCAATGAGCAAATTGCTTCTATCAGCACTGCCGGTATCAATGCGTTGACAGCGGTAGCCTCTGGTCAGATTGAGCAGCTGACAGCGTCTCAGTTGAGTTCGTTGACCAGTGCGCAGGTGGTGGCCTTGTCAACAGCGGCTGTTGCAGCATTGTCAACAACCCAGATCAGTAAGCTGACAGCGGAGCAAGTGACTGTGATGACGACTGCTCAGATTGCTGCGATTGAAACGGCAGATTTGGTGAAGATGACCAACAGTCAGATTGAAGCTATATCTACTGCTGGTATCGTGGCCCTGACGACAGCACAAGTCAATGCTATTACGACAAGCCAGATCAAAGCCCTAACACCAGCGCAGATCACGGCCATTGCAACGGATGACATCAAGGTAATTGGAACTGATCAACTTCGTTTGCTCCAAGATGAACAGGTGGCTGCAATCAGCACTGCAGCTATTGCAGCATTGACTACCAGCCAGGTCCAAAACTTGAAGCCTACTGAATTTGCTGCAATGTCAACTACACAGCTTAAAGCTTTGGACGACACTCAAATTGGTGCGATGACCACAAGTCAGTTGAATATGTTGGGAATGACTACTGCTCAAATTTCCGCCTTGTAATCTGCCTTTAAGTTGAGTTTGTATCAGTGTAAAGAATGTTGCTTGGCGCGGGAGTAAAGCCTTTTATGTGGCTTTACTCCCATGTGTAAGGCCGATGCAGACCTATGCAACGTTTCGGCTAACGAAATAAATCTTTCCACGCTAATTTAATTAAAAACGCGACGTTTATGCAGTTTAATTTCGAATTGAATAAGGTGCTTCTGTTTTACTTGAACTAGGACTAATCGCTATTTTCTGCAAGTCTGACATTTTTCTTCCTTATGGATTATTGTTTAGATCAAAGCGCTCTACAACCACTATGTAAGCTCTGGTTGCTCCAGAGGTAGTCCAATTCACCGAAACTACCTACAGGATGCTACACCGAGCATGGATGGATATTCTGTAACATAATTTATTTCCACCCGGTAAGCCATTAGCTCATCAATATTGCGCTCAAATTCAATATAAGTTTTGCTGAAATTTAATTTCAAATTTGGCACAATTAGGTGTGCGGCAATCGTACTTTTAAATCTGTTGTTTTTTCTTGATTTGACTAATAAATAAATCGATCTGGTGTTGTTAATTGCTAATGGTTTTCATCGGTTTTAGGGATTAATCAAATTAAAATTTAACATTTTGTTAAACTAATGCTTGGTGTATCACTTATAACCGTATGAAATCCAATTGCATTTTCTAGTAATACTCCATTTTTCTGAAGCCTCTCAAAAATTAGATAGCTATGTAGACGTTCAAGGCAAAAAGATATT
>NZ_DAIRSK010000008.1:22261-22891 GCF_036804465.1 Limnohabitans sp. | reverse complement strand
ACTCTAGTTTGATATCCGTCTCTTGCGCAATAACCAGATTTTAGAAAAGATAACATTGAATTTTCTAATTTTTCATATATATATATAAATTCTTTAGCTGGTATAGTGCTAATAGATGGGGCTGGAATTATGGAATTAGAAAAGCAGCAGTTGTATATTGAAGTTTCTTCCATAACTCCATCATCTACTATGTCAGCATAGAATCTGAATACATCTCTAATATGGTGAAACATTGAATATTGATGGATTGCAGAAACTGTCATGTTAAATACACTTGGAATAAGCCATCCATGGGGTTTTGGTGTAGTAATTTCATCGATATCAAATTTAGAAATTTCATCTTCAGATAGAAAATTGGAATAAGGTTGATTCGTAGACTGCAAACCAATCTGAATATTAGAGGCTAATCGTCTGTAATGACTAATCCTAACTAATTCGTAATTTGCATGATTGGCTAAAAATTTCCTTACCGCAAACAAGTAGTAATATTCCCCAAGTAAATTGTTATCGAGGAATGGAGTGGATGTATCAAAATATTGAGAGAATGCGGATTTATCTTTCGAAGATGGAGATACGAAAATCCAATCATTTGGAAGTTTGAATTTAGGTGTAATATGCCCTACAACTACA
>NZ_DAIRSK010000008.1:22012-22251 GCF_036804465.1 Limnohabitans sp. | reverse complement strand
ATTTTTATTTTGCATAATTAATACCTAAATCTTTAAATATCCTAGATTGAATTTTTTGAGATTCGAGCATGAATGCTTTATCATTTTGTGTATCAAAGCTAATTTTTAAATCATCGCAATTTTTTGATTCTTCATAAAATTGATTCAATGGAGTGGTTGAAGGGCCCATTTTAAAGAGGTCATATGATTTGCATTTTATTGAATTATCTGTTAAAAGCAATAAACTAGCGATGCGTTCC
>NZ_DAIRSK010000008.1:0-22002 GCF_036804465.1 Limnohabitans sp. | reverse complement strand
ATGAAAATTTTTCTTGGAATAAATTGTGCTCCATAATTTGTATTATTATTTAATAATATTGCCAGTTCGCTGTTGCAATGCTCTGCTTCAGTGAAAAGCTGTTCTGCTAATATTAGCCATTTAATCCAAAAACTCTTCTTTGCAACGAAATAATTGCAAAATATAGTATTTTGGCTGTGTGTAGTAGCAATCGTGAGATCAATATTAAGTTTCGTCTTATTGACGAATTTTTGGGATGCATCCATAAGTCCATTATGGAAAAAGTCGCCTTGTTCAAACACATTTTTGAATAAACATGTTAAATCCCAAAATGGACTAAATATATATATTTCAGAGTTGTATTTGTCTTCTGCTAAAAAATTAGAGACGTTTACATAAGATAAACCAGTTTTTTGTGTAAATTTTGGCGAAAAGAATCCATAGTAACAATTATTATCTAGATGGTTATTTAATAGATAGTTTCTAATGGGCCAATATTCACGCCAGTCAGGTCGTAAATTTTCTAAATTATTAAGCGGTAAAAAACCATCAGGGATATTTTTTAGTGTGTCCTCTGAGTAGCAAATCTGACGAATTTCAAGACGAACTTCATCTCTACTTGCTAAGTCTGTTTTTTTATTATCTAAATAATTAAATATTGATTCAGAGAATAATTTAGAATTTTTTAGTTTTAAATATTCAGATTTTGTTTTACGTGGATTTTTACTGATTTCACAAACTAAATCAGTGTATTCTAAATAAGAAGTTGGAATGCAATCGCTGGTGTAAGCGTCTTTTAAAATGCTCATCCCCATTCTTGAAACTAATGTCTTTCCAGATAGGGTAACTAATGGCGTTTTCGAGTTCATTACGTCATTTGTAGTTGATCCGCAGTTGTAAGGAAAAGTATCCAAAAATACATCAGCCAGCTTTAATTTAGCCTTGTATTCCGAATGCGCGCTTCGAGTCGTGAACAAGATGCGGTTTAAGTCAGCCTTTGCTGCAAACGCATGCTTTTTAATATTAGCCGTGGTAGTCGGATTGTCATCAATCAACCAAAGCACAGCCCGTGGAATTTCCTTCAATATCTCCATCCAAGTGGCAAACATCTCAGGCGTTATTTTGTAAACATTGCCAAACGCAGCCATGACAAACGCATCGTCTGGCAATCCAAACTCTGCGCGGGTGGCTTCACGCACGGGCGTGTCATCACGGGTCAGGGGAATAAAGCTGCCTTCTACATACAGAGGCTTCTCTGTGAAGTAGGGTGTCAATTCTTCTGGCAGGGCATAGCGGTCGGCAATGACAAAGTCAAACCATGGCATGCCAGTGGTGCCTATAAAGCCAAGGTAGGTGCCTTGTTTGGGGGCAGGGTGCAAGGCAAATATGCCGGGGCGGGCGCCAGAGCTGAGGCCGTGCAGGTCAATCAGCACATCGATTTCATCCGCCATGACCAACTCAGCCACTTGTCGATCGGTCAGTGCGCGAATGGGGCGCAGGTGGTCGAAGGCTTTTTTCAGGCGTTCGCGGTGCGCGGTGCCGTCTTCGGGGCTGAAGTCGTAGCCGTAGATTTCAAATTTTGATTTGTCATGACCTTCTAACAACTCTGGCAACAACAGGCCTACGGCGTGCACGCACAGGTCGCCCGAGACATAGCCAATGCGCAAACGGTCGTGCCGGTATTCGCGGCCTTTGCTTAAAAACTCTTCTTTGAAGCCATAGGTGCGCTCCACAAAAGCAAAAGCGGTTAGCAGTTGCTGCACAGGATCATCTGTGAGTGCCAGCATGGCCAGTGGCGAAGTGGCCATGAGCATTTCGTTTTGCGTGATGTTGGGCAGCGGCTTGTAAACAGGCCATGCACAGGCTTTTTGTCGAATATGCACCCAGTGTTGGATGACGCCTGGTTGCTTGGGGTTCAGGGCCAAGCTTTGTTCTAAGGCTTCTTCAGCCATGTCGTATTGTTTGAGGTCTTCTTGCACGCGGCCAATGTGGTTCAGCGCCAGCACCAGCATGTCGGGGCTGGGGCCGTCTTTGAGCAGACGTTTGCTGACCAAGGTGGCCCATTGTTGAAGCGCTTCGTCGCGCTTGCCCATTTTTTCGAGGGTCAGGCCAAGGTTGATCAAGGCTTGCGGAAAGCTGGGTTGCAACACCAAGCATTCTTTGTAGGCTTCTATGGCAGCGGCAGGGTTGCCGGTGCTTTGCTGCAATGACCCGTAGTTGAACCACGCCATGTGACGGTTGGCATCTTGCGACTGGGCCAGCCATGACTGATACATGTCCAAAGCCTGTTGGGCTTGGCCAGCTTGCTGCAGCTGCTCACACGTGGTGAACAGGGTGTCCAAGCCAATCGGCGGTGCTTGCTCTTGATTTTCCATGGCTACAAAGACGGGGTTGCGTGCATTCATGTTGAGGTGGCCTGCTGAATGAGGGTAGTTTTACCAAAACAAGCAATTTATAAGCCAGCTTAAATTGACGGTTTTTTGTCACTTCTTGGTGAAATTTGTGGCTATTTCTTGCCATCCAACGGCTTGGCAGCCCTCGCGCTCATAACCCCCTACACCGCCAAAAATAATTTTGGGTTGAAGCGTGCTTCCAGAAAGGCTTTGCCATTTGTTGATGCCTTTGGTCCAGTCGGAGGCAAAGGTGGTGCCTGATTTAATTTCAATGGCTTGTAGACCTTGAGGTGTTTGTTGCAATAAATCCACTTCGTGGCCTGTGCTGTCACGCCAAAAGTACAGGTCGCCTGCTTGGCCTTGGTTAAATGCTTGCTTCATCAATTCACTCACGACAAAGGTCTCAAACAAGGCGCCGCGAGACGCGTGTGTATCCAGGCTATCCGCATCGCGAATACCCAGCAACCATGCCATCAAACCCGTATCTAAGAAGTAGAGTTTTGGGCTTTTAATCAGTCTTTTGCCAAAGTTCTGATGGTGGGGTTGCAGGCGTGTGACCAAGTAGCTGGCTTCTAAGACTGACAGCCACTCGCGGGCTGTGGTGGCGGAGAGTCCGCAATCGGCACCCAATGCCGCGAGGTTTAAAAGTTGTCCGGATCTGGCGGCACACATTTTGACGAAGCGTTGAAACTGCGACAGATCTCGCACAGCGATGAGATGACGCACATCGCGTTCGATGTAGGTGACCATGTAGTTGCTGAACCAGTCTTGGGGGCTGACTTCTCGGCTGTACAAGCTGGGATAGCCCCCATGCAAAAGCAGTGCATGCAGGTCGCTTGGCAATTTGTTTGCAGCTTTTAGCTCCAGCGTGTTGAGTGGTAGCAACTCTACGCGCCCGACCCGACCCGCCAAGGTTTGGGTGATGCCAGCAATCAGCTCAAATTGGGAGGAGCCTGTGAGAACAAAGTCACCCATCACGGCGCGCTCGTCCACGATATGTTGCAACCAGGACAGCAAGGAAGGGCAGCGTTGGACCTCGTCCAAGATGGCCCCCCGATCTAGCCTGGCCAAAAATCGCCGTGGGTCAGCCTTGGCGAATTCCAGCTCGTCTGGGTTTTCAAGTGAGACGTAGGTTTTATTTGGAAAAACGTGTTTTGCCAGCGTTGTCTTGCCTGATTGCCTAGGGCCCGTCAGGGCAATGATGGGAAAACCTTTGGCTAGGCGTTGCAGCGTTGTTTCAGAGGAGCGGGGAATCATTTTTTGTAAATCAAAGACTAAAGTTTCGATTTGCAAATTCTAATGACCCTAAACACCTTGCGCAATCAAAAAGTGAAAGGGCGCTTTATCTGGCATCACTATTGCTTAAGGGTCTTTATGCGCTGATCGTTTGTAAGCGGTTGGCATGTTTTTCCGACACTTCAACTGGAGCCTTTCATGACCCTTATTCAAGAACTGATTCATCAAGCCGGCACAGGTAGCCTGCTGAACATGCAACAAATTCAACGTTTCAGCCCTTCTGAAATTCGTGAAGCCATTCAATCATTGGTGGCCACAGAACAATTGGACTTGGCCAACGCCTTGGGTGATGCTGGCATGAGCTTGCATCCACACAGCGAAGATATTTTGGCAATCACCAGCCTGTTGGCCATGATGAACCAAGACTGGCCACTGGCTGTTGAGTTGTTGGACGACTTGATGGTGGTGCAGGGCGACAAGACACCGCCATTCACCTACGTGATGATGGTGCGTGCACTGCGCTGCAACTTGGATCCAGCACGCGCTCTAGAGATTGCAAGTCAAGGCTTGGCCTTGTACCCACAGCAACTTGAGTTGCTGGCAGAGAAGTTGTCGTTGGATGATTTCAGCGATTCCATGTTGCCCACAGCGGGTTTGAAACACTAAGCGGCAATGTGTCGCACCCTCGACGGCAAGCGGCAAACGCTTGCCACTGAGGCGACAAAAGCTTGCCACTGAGTACTTAAATGAACAAATTGACAATCAAAAAAATGGGAAAACCCCTATTAAGTAGCGTCAGAAATAGTTGGCACGGTAAGTGCTTAACCAGTGGTAGGTTTGATTGACCAATTAAGGTCAGGAGAAAAAAATGGCAGTTATCAACACAAACGTTAAAGCATTGTTTTCGCAAATGGCACTCGGCTCGTCCGGGCGTGCACAGAGCATAGCAATGCAACAGTTATCGACAGGTAAGCGAATCAACTCAGCCCGAGATGATGCCGCAGGTATGTCGATCGCAACGCGCATGACGCATCAAATTCGCAGCTTGAACCAAGCCGTGCGCAATGCGGGTGACGCCATTAGTCTGATGCAGACGGCTGAAGGGGCAACCAACGAAATCACGGACATGATGCAACGCATGCGTGAGTTGGCGGTTCAAGCAGTCAACGACACCAACAACAATGCTGACCGCAGCTACTTGGATTTAGAGTTCCAACAGCTCAAGCAGCAAATTGTGCAAATTGCCGACAACACCGAGTGGAACGGTTTCCCCGTGTTGAATGGCAAGGCAGGTGAACAAGTTGGCGAGATGCCTGTGTACAAAGTCACCTCAGAAAACCAATTTGGCGATGTTTTTATCACGCCCACAACCTCTCGTACCTTGACTGGACCTGATGCGGGTGAGGTGCAAACCTTCACGCTCTCAGGTGCCACGCCAACACCCGGCAACATCACCATTGCCGGTGTGACGGTGGCCATCACGTCTTCAGAAAACAACTTGGCCTTGGCTGTCGAGAAAATCAAGACGACCTTGAACAACTCCACCACCTTCAGCTCACGTGGCATGACCATCAGTGAAGATGCCGGTGTACCCGGCAAGATGTATCTGAACTTCAACGTGGCCGACGGCAATGTGGGTTTGGCCACTGTGGGTGTCAATACAGCCGCAACGGGCCTGAGTCTTTCACCCGCAGGTGTTGTGGTGGAAAAAGAAGCCGCCACACAATCTGCCGAAGTGTTTGCCAACAACGGTAAATATTTGCAAAGTGGTTCTTTGGCCTTCACCGTGGCCAAAAATGCAGCAGCAGCTTCTGCTGTGACAGCAACGTTTACAACCACAGACAATAAAAAAATCACCATGATGGGGACTGTGGTCACACAAGACCCCGCCGTGGTGAAGTTTGCCAAGGCGGATGGTTTGAACAGCTCAGTCATCTCAGGTGACTTGACTTACACCATGCAAGACGCGACAGGCGCTAGCCTTGACTTTGCAACGCGCGGTGTCACGATGAGTGTCGGCGTGGCTGGCAGCATTCCTACTTTACGCGAAGGTGATTTGACCATCAATGGCGTCATCATTGGCCCCTCCCAAGCGGCTGACGATTTGATGTCCCCACGAAATAACGCAGCAGGCAGTGCCATTGCCAAGGCTGCAGCGATCAACCGCATGGCGATGGATCAAGGTATTTCCCAGGGTGAGGCACAGTCCATCACCCTCAGCGGTACTCCCATGCCTGGCACCATCACAGTGGGCGGTGTGAGCGTCGTGTTGACCAATGACGACAACACGCCAGCTTTGGCAGCAGCCAAGATTGCGGCCGCCATGCAAGCCAGCCCGTTGTATGACAACAGCACAAACCGCAGCGTGGTGTATGCATCAGGTTCTGCGGTGATTGGTGTCAACTTTCCAGCCAAAGAGGGCAACGTCACTAAACTCGAAGTGGTTCCAGGTGCCACGGGCATAGCCAGTGTGGTCAATACCAGCACTGAATATGCTGTGAAGACCCCAGGCACAGGCGTGTTTGCCAAAGTCAATGAGAACATCATGACCGGCCAATCGATGGTGGGTGGCCCCGTGACCAAAGGCGTGGTGTTTATCAACGGATTTGCATCGGCTGACATTTCGACGATTTTTAACAACTCGCAAGCCACACGTTCCAACGTGGTGCGCGCGATCAACCTGATCAGCGACCGCACAGGCGTGACGGCAATTGACTCTGGCTCAGACACCAAAGGTATCAGCCTTGTGGCGCCTGATGGCCGCAACATTGAAGTGCGTTTTGAAACCTCTGACTCAAGCAATGCCATGGTGTTTGGCCAGCGCGTAGGCCTGCGTGAGGGCGTTCAAAGCGCCACGATTTCTTTGGAATCCAAAATTCAAGCCCCTGTGGTACTGGCAGCCAGCGCAACGGGCGATATCACCCGTGCAGGTTTGGTGAGCGGTAACTTCTCAAAGAACGAGTCCATCCTGAATACCCGTCCTCGCGAACCTGTTGCAGCCTCGGTGGCACAGGTCACGAGTGTGTTGTTAACCTCAGATCCCGCTGTAGGCGACACAGCCAGCATTGTCATCAACGGCACCACTTTTACATCAGCAGCACCAATAGCTCCAGGTAAGCGTCCGCAAGATGTCGCCGAGGATTTGATTGGAAAAATCAATGCCCAGTCCATCTTGGGCGTGTATGCGACCAAAGGTAAGACCTTGGGTGAGATTTTGTTGACTGCGCGCACACCAGGCGAGTCATACACATTGACTGCAGAAGTCAGCTCAAGCGCCACCATCAGCGTGGCCGCCACGGAAGTGACGGCCAATCAAGTGGCATCAACCAAGAATTTGGGCATGGATGACCTTGAAATCAATGGCATCAAGATTCGCCCCACCACCGCGAACGATGACAAGTTTTCAAACACCCTGGTGTCCAGCAGCAATCCATCTGCCAGTGGTTTGGCATTGGCTGCGGCCATCAATGCCAGCACGAGCTTGACGGGTGTCACGGCAGAGGCCAATCCCGCGCTCAGTGAAGGCATCTTCACCGACACCGGCACGCCTATCAGTGGCAAACAAGAGCTGTGGGTGAACGGCACAAAAATTGAAGTGAATTTTGTTCAAAACGAAACGGGCACAGCGCGCCGCGAAAAGGTGGTGGACGCCATCAACGAACGCATTGGCCAACACGGTGTGACTGCCAAAGACAACGGCAAAGGTGTGACGCTGTCGACCGATGGTCGTAACTTGTCGGTCTGGTTTGATTCCAGCAAAGACGAATTGTCAGCAGCCAACTTCGGTTTGGACAAAGGCGGTGCGGTGGCTCAGCAATCTCGCATCAAAGTCGGCGGCGATGGCGCCACCCCAGGTGCAAAAGCCTCGGTGTTCATCAATGGCGTGTTGGTGGAAACGCCTAATTTGCCAGATGGCGCTACCGCCGTTGAAACTGCAGCAGCCCTGGCCTTGGCCATCAGTGGAACGGAAAGCTTGAAAAATATCAAAGCTGAAGTTGATCCATCCGACACCGCATCGGTGCTGATCACTTCGGAAGTTCCCGGTACTGCCTTTGATCTGCGCGGTCCTACCGTGAGCACGGCGGGTACACAAACTTTGAATTTAGGAACCATCACGCCCAACTCACAAGGCAAGACCGATGTGTCTGCTGTTGATATGAGCGTGCCTTACTTGACCAACGTGTTGGGAAGCGCTACAGCTCCTGTGAGCGCCATGGACATCAAAACGGTCTACAGCACGGTGAGATTGACATCCGACGCCCCTGTGTTGCCGGCTTTGCCAGGCGCAGATGGTTTGCCACCCAATATGATGAACATTACGGGTCGTCCCATCCAAATTCGCAGTGGTGCGGATGGCTTTGGACCCCAAAGTAATTTTTCAGCCTTGGGCTTTAACGAAGGCAGCTTTGGTGGCCGTGCCAGCCAAGACATGGATCCGCCACGCGTGGGCCGCATGGCTTTCCAAGTGGGCTCTAGTGCCAACCAAGTCATCACCATCGATTTGGCTGACTTTGGCAAAGGTGGCCCAATCACTGGCCAGATCACAGCAGATGCTGACTTGGCCGAAGATGCGCGCAAGGTACGAATCAACACCCGTGACGGTGCCACAGCTGTGCTGAACATGCTCGACAGCGCCATGGACAAGGTCAACGCCACACGCGCCACCATGGGTGCGGTGATGAACCGACTCGACCACGTGATCAACAACTTGACCAATGTGTCGATGAACATGTCTGCGTCGCGCAGCCAGATTGAAGATGCGGACTATGCCAAGGCTTCTACCGAGCTGGCCAAGACGCAAATCATGCAGCAAGCAGCCACTGCGGTGCTGGCGCAAGCCAACACCAGCCAGCAGTCGGTGTTGAAGCTCTTGGGTGGTTAATGACGAGTCATAATTAAACGTATGAAAGCTGATCAAGGCGCTGTGCCTGCACCTGCACCCTTGCCAAAGGGCCCCAATTGCTGGGAGTGTCGCTACTTAGCGATCACGTGGGATGTGCGCATGCCTTATGGCTGCAAGTTCATGGGTTTTCGTTCCAAAGTCGTGCCCTCGCTCGAGGTGCTGCGCACAGACGGGCGTTTTTGCGGCGGTTTTTCGCCCAAGCCACCTCGCCCAGCCGCGTCTAACCAGGCGCAAAAAGCCTCGCAAAAGCCTGTCGGTAACTCGTCGCAACGTCGAGAAACTGACCCTCGCAGGCCGATTTACCACATTAATTTAATTACATAGGTTTCAAAAATACCTGGCACGGCCTTTGCATAACAGTCTTACCTTTATTTCGGACTGTACTCAAAGTGAATGCTTCTTCTGTCAACGTAATTCATGCCGTTTGGTTGGACCCTTTCAGTCCCATCAACGCCGCAGATCGCGCCCAGCTGGATGCCGCAGGTATCAGTTTGGAAACTGTGTCTACCTTGGGCGACCTCACGCTGGCTTTGCGCCGTGCACATGTGCTGGTCATCCGCTTGGGCGATAGTGCCGAGCTGCTCCAAGAAGTTCAAACCCTCATTGCCCAACTCGGCCACACCGTGCCCGTGCTGTGCCGCGTGGACCGTCGCCGCATGGAAGTGGCTGTGGACGCGATGCGCTTGGGTGCCTTGCATGTGCTGTCAGCCGACGAGTGGTCTGCTCCTGCATGGCAAGCCGCTGTGAAAGGCCTGAACGCTCCCGAACTCAAAACCAAGAGCTACGTGTTTGTGGACCCCATCAGCCAGCATTTGTTGGCACTGGCCCAGCGCGTGGCACAAACCGATGTGACCGCTTTGCTGGTGGGCCCCACAGGCGCTGGCAAAGAGGTGTTGGCCCGTGTGCTGCACGAATCGTCCCCCCGCGCCAAGGCACCCTTTGTGGCCCTCAACTGCGCGGCCATGCCAGAGCACTTGATCGAAGACATGTTGTTTGGTCACGAGAAGGGCGCTTTCACCGGCGCATTGAAAGAGCACAAAGGTTTGTTTGAACAAGCCCACGGCGGCACCATCTTCTTGGACGAAATTGGCGAGATGCCCATGAACTTGCAAGCCAAGTTGTTGCGCGTCTTGCAAGAGAAAAAACTCAACCGCTTGGGCGGTGAGGGCACGATTGACTTGGACATCCGCGTGATCGCCGCCACCAACAAAGACTTGAAGCTCGCCATCGAGCAACGCGAATTCCGCGAAGACTTGTATTTCCGCATCAGCACCTTCCGTTTGCGCATTCAGCCCCTCAAAGACCGTCCAGGTGACATCGTGCCTTTGGTGGCCCAGTCACTGGCCCGTCACGTCAAAGGGGGTGTGCCCTTCACCGTCACGGCTGAAGCCCAGGTGATGTTGCAAAGCTATCCATGGCCTGGCAATGTGCGCGAACTCGAAAACGTGGTGCAGCGCGCCGTGGTGTTGAGCGGAGGCCGCACCATCAGCCCCGCGCATTTGATGTTTGACGATGCCCAAATGGACGAACAAGCCTTGCCCGTCATGTCCACCATGACAGCGGCCATGCCGCAAGTGTTTGAAGAAATGCCCATGGCTGCAGCGCCCGTGGCACCTGCCATGCCTGCACCCGCAGCCCCCACGTATTACAGCCCAGCACCTGTGTATGCCGCTGCGCCCATCGAAACACGCCCAGAAACAGCAGTCCCGATTGATTTGGACAGCGCGGTGAAAGCCAGCGAACTGCAAGTGATCATGGCCGCACTTCAAAGCACCGACAGCCGCCTGGAAGCGGCTGCCAAATTGGGCATCAGCCCACGCACCTTGCGCTACAAGCTGGCGCAAATGCGCACCCGTGGCATGCATGAAGGAGTCTTAGCATGATTGATCGCATCTCACAAGCCAACGTTCAATCCATGATTGAAACGCTGCGTTCGCACCAAACACAGGCCGCAGGGGTGAACTCTCCTGCTGGCGAAGCGGCTAGCGCCAAGGTTCAAGGGCAACCCGACTTTTTCAAGTCGGTGCAAAACGCACTCGACAGTGTCAACGAGACGCAGTTGAAATCACGCGGCATGCAAGAAGCCTACGAACGCGGCGAAGAAGTGCCCCTCACCGAAGTGGTGCTGAGCATGCAGAAATCGTCGCTGGCTTTTGAAGCCACCTTGCAAGTACGCAACAAAGTGATGAAAGCGTACGAAGAAATCATGAACATGCCGGTTTGATACTGGATTGAGAGACTGATATGGCAACTGATACCTTAAACATGAACGCAGTGGGCATGCCCAATGCGTCTGGCCTAGAGACCACCGGTGCAGCCAATGCCAGCGGTGCAACAGGCAACGCCTCACGCATGCCCGCATGGATCAACACCAAAGAAGGTCCTGGCGCGGTGGTGATGGACGTGCTGCGTCAACCCAGCGTGCGCAAGGCTTTGCCTTTTGTGGTGATTTTCATGCTGCTCATTTCCGTGGCGGTGTTCTTTACCTCGATGAAGCCCACGCCCTATCGCCCCTTGGTGTTGATGCTCAACGATGCCGACAAGCAATTGGCGATTGAAGCCTTGAAAACCGCTGAATACAAACCCGAGGTGGATGCCAACACGGGCCAAATCTCGGTGCCCACGAATCGTTACCAAGAGGCCCGCATGTTGTTGGCCTCTAAAGGTTTGCCACGTACCGAAGCCTCGGGCATGGACAACCTCAAAGACATGCCCGCCATGACCACCAGCCAGTTCATGGAGCAGGTGCGCTACAACAACGCGATGGAGCTTGAGCTCGCACGCAGCATCATCCAAATTGGCGGCATCAAAGCGGCCCGCGTGCATTTGGCCGCGCCCAAGCAAAGCGTGTTTGTGCGTGACCGCGCACCCACCAAAGCGTCGGTGATCATCACCCGTTTGCCAGGCCGCACCATTTCATCGGCCAACGTGCAAGCCATCATTCAGTTGGTGGCCTCTAGCGTGCCTTACCTTGCGCCTGAAAACGTGTCGGTGGTGGACAACTTTGGCAGCTTGATGAACGACATGTTGACCGAAGCCCCATTGGGCTTGACTGCACAACAGCTCACCCACAAGCAACAGATGGAAGACCTCTACCGCACCCGCTTGATCCAGTTGCTGGCCCCCATCGTGGGCGAGACCAACGTGACCGCGCAGGTGAGCATGAGCTTGGACTTCACACAAACCGAAGTGACCACCGAAGACTTTGACTCACAAGACAAAGGCCCCAAGACCCGCTCAGAACTGTTTGTGGAAGACCGCAACACCTTGCGTGATGCCATTGGTATTCCTGGCTCGCTGTCCAACACGCCGCCGGCCCCGACCAACCCGCAAGCCACCACGCAAACCAACGCCGACCCCTTGAAGGGCGTGAGCGAAAAAGGCGTGCAAGTCACCGCGCGCAGCACCAAAAACTACGAACTCGACCGCGCCGTGCGTCACACCAAAGGTGCGATGGGCGTGATCACCAAGATTGGTGTGGGCGTGTTGATCAACGAGCGTCCTTTGCCACCTGGTGCCAAAGCAGAAAAGAATCCCGATGGTTCGACGCCTACCTCTGTGCCCTACACCGCTGAAGAAATCGAACGCTTGAACCAATTGGTCAAAGGCGCTGTGGGCTTTAACAACGACCGCGGTGACGTGGTGACCGTGGTGGGTACCAAATTTGAGCCCCAGTACGACCCCACCGTGATTCCTTGGTGGCGCGATGAAAACTACCAAGTCATGGTCAATGCGGGCGTGGTGGGCACCATCTTTTTGCTGATCCTCTTGACTGTGGTTCGTCCGATGGTGCGCCGCTTGTTGGCCCCCGAGATTGACCCCAAAGCCTTGGCCGCTGCGGCTGCCGATGCGGCCACCAACCAAGCCCAGATGGCGATTGATGTGGCCACGGCAGAAAATGCGGCGGCACAAGCGGCCGCGGCCTATGCCAAAAGAACCCATGAAGGCGAGATGCTGCGGATCTCTGAAGAAGCCATGCGTGCGGCTGAAGAGTCGGCCCGCTTGTCGCAAGAAGCCACCTACGCCGCAGAGCAAGCCCGCTTGGCTGCCGAAGCCAAGGCAGCAGCCGAAGCACTGGCTGCCGAAGAAGCCCGCTTGCGTGAAGAGGCGCTGCGCGCTGAACGTGAAGCGCAAATGGCGGCCGAGCTTGAAGCTGCGAAGGCAGCCGCAGTAGCGCCGCCTGAAGAGTCTTCAGACGACATTGAAATTGAAGAGGGCGAGTCGCTCGAATCGGTCAAGGCCCGCATGGCGAGTATGAAGCCGAAGAAACAGTCGATTTCAGCGGACTTGCTCAACACGGCCAATTCGTATGACGATAAAGTGGCGTTGATTCGCATGATCATGGCCGAAGACTCCACCCGTGTGGCGGGCGTGCTCAAGAGCCTGATCGATAAGTAATAAATTTTCTGAGGATTTGAATCATGGCTGACGACTCCATTGTGATGACCGACAAGCTCCGCAAAGAGCTTGCCAACATTACCAGCACCCAACGTGCTGCCGTTTTGATGCTTTTGCTTGGCGAAGAGCAGGCGGCTGAGATCATCAAATTTTTGAGCCCCAAAGAGGTTCAGTCGCTGGGCGCTGCCATGGTGCAAGTGGCCAACTTTTCGCAAGATGCGGTGAACTATGTATTGGACGAATTCGTCGACCACCTGAAAAATCAAAACAACGTCAACATTGGTGGCGCAGACTACGTAGAAAAAGTCATGCGCTTGGCGCTGGGTGATGACAAGGCCGCTTCTGTGCTGGGCCGCATCATGCCTGGCCAAGGCACCAAGGGTTTGGACATCTTGTCTTGGATGGATGCCCGCGGCATTGCCGACATGATTCGTGGTGAACATCCCCAAGTGGTGGCCATCATCTTGTCCCTGCTTGAGAGCGAAGTGGCGGCGGATGTGTTGAATTATTTGCCCCCTGACTCGCGCCCAGAAGTGATACAGCGTGTGGCCAGTTTGGACACCGTGCAACCTTCGGCCATGGCTGAGCTAGAAGCCATCATGAAGCAACAGTTCTCAAAGAACGCGTCGGCTCAGTCGTCTAGCTTTGGTGGCATTGAGGCCGCAGCCAAGATCATGAACTTGACCAAGACTGCGCTGGAAGCCAGCATCATGAATGGTTTGAACGACATTGACCCCGACTTGATGCTCAAGATTCAAGACAATATGTTCACCTTTGAAAACTTGGTCTCTGTGGACAACAAAGGCATTCAGGTGCTCATGCGTGCGGTGGAGCCAGACATGTTGATGATGGCTTTGAAAAACGCCAGCGAACCTTGCCAAGCCCGCTTCTTTGACAACATGTCCGAGCGTGCGCGCGGCATGTTCCGTGACGACATGGAAGCCAAAGGCCCGCAGCGCATGACCGATGTGGAGAATGCGCAAAAGCAAATCATGCGTCAGGCGCGCAAGTTGTCTGATTCGGGCGAATTGATCTTGGGTGGTGCAGACTTTGTTTAACCAACCCCATCCCGCTCGGGCTGCTGTTCCTTGGCAGCCCAATGCCGGCATCGCTGAAAAGCTGAGCAGCCGTGGCTATGCCACGACCCAATGGACCAGCGATGCGCCAGTGGCGTTTGCTGAACTGGGCTTTCCAGCCAAGCCCAGCGGATTTTCAGCGGCGCACTACCAGTCGAGCCAACAAACGCTGAACCCGCAAGCCCAAGCCTCGCTGGCGCTGCTAGAGAGTGAGAACCGCAATGAGGGTTTGGATGACGACATGCCTGCCTCCGTGGCTGGCAAAGAATCCAATGGGCACCTGCCTTTTGTCACAGACGCGTTCGGCGCGTCACGCAAGTCCAAGTTGGGCGTGAAGCTTGAACCCTCGGTGTTGCAACGTGCGTTGGCACAAGCAGAAATGGCTGAGAGCTTGGTGGTGAGCCGCATCACTTCAGATGAAAAAATGGCCGACCCCATCGTGATTCATCCCGATGTAGCGGATGCGGTGCAAAGCAAGCCCGATACATCGGGCGCACTTGATGCACCTGATGCACAAGATGCTCCAGCAGCCGTCGCCGCTGCGCACGAAGCGCTGGCGATGAGCGAGGCCCCCGCACCCGCTGCTGTGGCGGGCGTTTCGCTTGAAGCGCTTGCGCAGCGCGAAGCCGAGCAATTTGCCAAAGGCATGGCCCAAGCGCGCGAAGAAGCAGCCACTGCCTTGGCAGAGGCGGTGGCCCAGGCCACAGAGCACGCATTGGCCCAAGGCATGGCGCAGGGCAAAGCCGAGGGTTGGCAGCAAGGCATGGCGCAAGGCAAGGCCGAGGGTTTGGCGCAAGGCATGGAGCAAGGCATTGAACAAGGCTTACAGCAAGGTTTAGAGCAGGGTTTAGAGCAAGGTTTAGACAAGGGCAATGCACAAGGCATGGCCGCAGGCCAGGCCAAGGCCAGAGCCGAGTTGGCCGACGAGATGGCTGCACAGCGTGTGGTGTTTGAAAACGCCGCCACCGAGCTCAACGCCTTGATCGCAGACCCCAAGAAATTTTTTGAACCCTTGAAGCGCTTGGCTTTGCACATGGCAGAGCAACTGGTGGTGGGTGAATTGCAAACCTCCAGCAAAGCGATTGAGCGCTTGGTGCAGCGTTGCTTGGATGAGTTGGACCATCCCGTGCATGGTGCGGTGGTGCTAGAGCTCAACGCTGAAGACAAAACCCGCCTGCAAGCGCACGGCGGCGATTTCATCAAAGGCATGCGCTTAGAAGCGGTGCCTGATTTGAAAATGGGCAGCGTGCGCGTGATGGCGAACGACACGGTGGTGGAAGATTTGGTGGAGCACCGACTAGAGGGCTTGGCCAAAGCCTTGCTGGTGGATGTGGATGCTTGGCGCGAAAAGTCGCCTTTGGCACAAGTGGTGTCGGATGTTCAACAAGAAGAAGCGGAGGACGGCGATGTTCATTCCTGACGTGATCAACACCCTGCTGATGGGTTTGATTTTTGTGGTCGTGATCGTGACCATCGTTCGACCGTTTGTGCTCAACATGGTGGGGCAAGCGGCCTCCAACAGTGACATGCAGCGCGCAGCTGTGGACGCTGTAGAACGCGAGATGATTCGCAAGGCCGAGTTGTTTGAATCCCAGCGTGCGGAAAAAATCAAATACCAAATGCTTTTGTTAGACAAGCCTGAGAAGCCCAAACCCAAACCAGTGATTGAGCCCGAGCCCGAGCCTGAGCCAGAGGTGGTGCCCGAGCCTGAGGCGCTCGTCCAAGCTGAGGTGGTGGTGGAAGAGCCCGCTGAAGAAGTGGTGCAAACGCCTGTCGAAGACGCGACTGCAGAGTTGGCCGCTGACGCAGCACCGGCTGAGGTGCCTGCCGAGGATGCAGACACGCAAGAGGCATTGGCTGAAGGCGAGATTGAAATTCGTGAAGGCGAGTCTTTGGCCGAGATCAAAGACCGCATTCGCAAAGAACAACAAAAGGCCAAGAAGCCCAGCATTCCGCCTGAGTTGCTCAACAACGCCAACAGCTACGAAGACAAGGTGGGCGTGGTGCGCATGGTGGTGCAATCAGACCAAGCGCGGGTCGCATCGGTGATTCGCGGCATGATTCAGGTGGGTAAGTAAAGCATGCTGGACTTTGCCAAAGAAGTGCAGACCAGTTTGCCTAAACTGCGCGCGCCCGAGCCACTGCGCAGTGGCACCTTGGTGCGCTTGGTAGGACTGACCTTGGAGACGCGCGGCATCATGGCCCCCTTGGGCGCCTGCTGCGAAGTGATGGGCAAAGAAGGCCACCGCGTCGAAGCCGAGGTGGTGGGTTTCAACGACAAAACCTTGTACCTCATGCCCTTCACCGACCCGGTCGGTGTAGGGCCTGGTGATACGGTGCGGGTGATGAGCAACTCGGGTCAAGTGCGCTTGGGCAGTGAGCTGCTGGGCCGTGTGATTGATGGCAGAGGCATGCCGATTGACGGCAAGCCCATGCCCCATTTGCCTGATCAGCTCAGCCTCTTGGGCTGCCCGCTCAACCCCATGGAGCGCGGCCCGATTGTGGATATTTTGGATGTGGGCGTGAAGGCCATCAACGGCGCATTGACGATTGGCCGTGGCCAACGCATTGGTTTGGTTGCGGGTTCAGGCGTGGGTAAAAGTGTGCTCTTGGGCATGCTCACGCGCTTTACCAAAGCCGACATTGTGGTGATTGGTTTGATTGGTGAACGTGGTCGCGAAGTGCAGGCCTTCATCTCTGAATCTTTGGGTCCTGAAGGTTTGGCCAAATCGGTTGTGATTGCAGCGCCCGCCAATGTGTCGCCCGTGCTGCGCCTCAAAGCCACACACATGACGCATGTGATTGCAGAATACTTTCGCGATCAAGGTAAAAACGTGTTGATGTTGTGCGACAGCTTGACCCGCGTGGCTCACGCGCAGCGCGAAATTGGTTTGGCCATTGGCGAGCCACCCACGGCCAAAGGCTATCCACCCTCGGTGTTTGCCCTGTTGCCCAACTTGATTGAGCGCGGTGGTGTGGGCCGCCATGGCCATGGCTCGATTACCTCCATTTACACCGTGCTCGCCGAAGGCGACGACGGCAACGACCCGATTGTGGACATTGCGCGTGCCTCGCTGGACGGGCAAGTGATGTTGTCACGCCGCTTGGCTGACCAAGCGCATTACCCCGCGATCGATTTGAATGGGTCGATTTCGCGTGTCATGCAATCCTTGGTGAGTGCGGATGAGTTGAAACAATCCAACAAGCTGCGCCGCTTGTGGTCGGTCTACCAACAAAATGCTGATCTTGTGCAAGTGGGTGCGTATGAGGCGGGCTCAAACCCAGAGCTAGACGATGCCATTCGCCTGCGTGAGCAGATGGTGGACTTTTTGCGCCAAGACATGGACAAGGGCCAAGACTACGCGATGACGCGTAACCAATTGAGCCACATGCTGTCATGAAGCCACGCGCCGCTTGGCCTGTGTTGGCCCAAAAAGCCAAAGAAAAATGCGACGAGGCCTTTCTCGAGCTGAAAAAAGCGCGTGACCGCGTGACCCATCTTGAGCAAAGCCGCGAGCGCATGCAACTGCTCTACACCGACTATGTGGCGCGCAGCAAAGAGGCCGAGAGCCGGCCGCACAGCATGTCAGAGACGCTGAACTTTCGTGGCTTCATGCAGCAACTGCAATCCTTGATCTCGCGTGTGAACGTGGACTTGATGGATGCGCAGCATGCGGTCGAGGTCAAGCGCTTGGCGCTCAGGGCTGCAGAGCAAAAACGCATTCAAATGCAAACCCTGGTCGAACAAGACCTCAAAGCGGTGCGCGACTACCACCGCAAGCGCGAGCAAAAAGAGATGGATGCGGCAGGCATCACGCTCTACAACCTCAAACCTTGACGCATCAGGGGTTGACCCAACCGGCTTGCAGCCAATGCCAGTAGTTGGGTTTGAAGGCCCACGGCATCCAGGTGGTGGGTGTGTTGGGTGCAAACACATGGCTGCTCAGGTGGTCATGCCAGGCCTCTTTGGCGCCCACGCTGGCCAAGAGCTTTTGCGAAAAATCAGGCGTCAGCGCTTGCTTGGCTGTCACGTCATGGCGCCACACCTGCAAACCCGCAGGCAACAAACGCCCATCGGTCGGGCCCGACCAGACATCGTGCAAGCTGCCCCAGCTGCGACCTTGTAGCGTGGTTTTGATGCTCGCCAAGTCCTGCTCTGCCTGCGCTTCATCGCGCACGCGAAAGCGGTGTTGGCCCAACACGTTGTCAAACCACACACAGGCCTTGGGATGTTGATTCAACAGGTCGGGCAGGGTAGCCAGCGCGTCTTGGCGGTGGTGATGCACTGTCATGCCTTGCGCTTTCAAGCGCTTGCCGTGTTGGATGTCAAACAGCCAAGCCGAGATGGGATCAATGTCATAGGCATCGATGCGTTGGAAGCGGGCCAGCCAGGGAGGCGGCATCATCCAGCCGGCGCTGGCGCCGATCAACACCAAGTGTTCAGACATGGGCTGCACTTGCGTCAAAAACTGCTCAATCAATTGCACCGTGGGCTGCCAGCGCTTGCGTGACGTGTAGGCCTGCACATGCCAGCTCAGGCCGCCTGTGCCCCCTGCATGGATCAGGTCGCGGATCAAGCCCATGGGTTTTTCGGTGAATGCATGAATTAACTATAACGCCCACAAAGCTGGCACGTGCCTTGCAATGTACTAAGAGATTCGCACGTCCAGTGTCAAAAAACCGTCATCGCGCACAGGGAAAACATCATGCAAAGTTTCGATTGGGTTCAGTTCTTCGCCAGCACCTTCAGTGTGTTGCTGCTGCTGTGCGGAGCCCTGTGGTGGGTCAAGCGCAATCGGGGTTTTGCGGCAAACGGTTTAGAGGACAAACGCATTCAAGTGATTGAGGCCTTGCCCCTGAGCCTCAAGCACAAAATGGTGTTGATTCAGGTGGACAACCAAATGGTGTTGGCCAGCGTCAGCCCTGCCGAGGTGAAAACACTGCACGCGTGGACGCAGGAGGCCAGCCATGTTGCGTAAGCCCATCACCAAAAAGATTTTGTATGTCATCTTGGCCTTGCTGTTGATGGCCTTGGTGGCGTTGCCCATGGTGTCGCATGCCCAAGGCATTCCGTTGGTCAACGTGAGTGGCGCTGGCAAAGGCGGCCAGCAATACAGCATGAGCCTGCAATTGCTGGGCTTGATGACCACGCTCACCCTGCTGCCGTCCATGCTGTTGATGATGACCTCATTTGTGCGCATCATCATCGTGCTGTCTATCTTGCGCCAAGCCATTGGCACGGCCCAAACCCCGCCCAACACGGTGCTGGTGGGCTTGGCTTTGTTCTTGACCTTTTTCATCATGTCGCCGGTCTTTGAGTCGGTGTACAAAGACGCGATCGGCCCTTATATGAATGGCAATCTTGACTTTGACAAAGCCTTGATCAAAGCCGAAGTGCCTGTGCGCGATTTCATGACCAAGCAAACCCGTGAAGACGACATTGCCATGTTCATGCAAATCTCCAACCGCCGTGAGTTGGCAGATGCCACCCAAGTGCCCTTCACCACGCTGATGCCTGCGTTCATTACCTCTGAAATCAAGAGTGCTTTCACGATTGGTTTTTTGATTTACATCCCGTTTGTGGTGATCGACTTGATCGTGGCCAGCGTGTTGATGTCCATGGGCATGATGATGTTGTCGCCCATGATTATTTCGATGCCGATCAAGCTCATGCTGTTCGTGCTGATTGACGGTTGGACGCTGTTGATGGCTTCGTTGGCCAACAGCTTTGTTTTCTAAGGGGCAGGTACATGGACAGTTCAGCAGTTGTAGATTTGGCGCGACAAGCGTTGTGGATGACCATGATCATCTCGGGCCCTTTGTTGGCCGTGGGTTTGATCGTGGGTTTGGTGGTGGGTATTTTTCAAGCCGCCACCTCCATCAACGAGCAGACCTTGAGCTTTATCCCGAAGATTTTGGTGATGGGTTTGACCATGTCGCTGGCCGGTGGTTGGATGATCAACACCATGGTGGACTACACCAAGGGCATCTTTACCCGCATTCCTAGCCTGTTCATGTAAGACACGCCTAGACATGAACACCTCGCTCATTGACATCCTCGACAAATTTTTGGTCGTCATTTGGCCAATGTTGCGTTTGTCAGCGTTTTTGGCGTTCACGTCTATTTTTTCTATCCGTGCGGTCAACATGCGCATTCGCATGTCGCTGGCGTTTGCCATGGCGTTTTTTGTGTCGCAACAAATTGATATTCCCAAGATCGACCCCGTCACCGCTGATGGGTTGATGGAGATTTCGCGTCAAATTTTGATTGGCCTGACCATGGGCTTGGTGTTTCAAGTGGCCTCTGCTGCCCTCGTGGTGGCGGGTCAGGCAATTTCTGGCTCGATGGGCTTGTCGATGGCCAACATGGTCGACCCCAACATGGGCAGCGTGCCCGTGTTGTCACAGTTTTTCAACATCATGGGCACCTTGATTTTCTTGGGCATGGGTGGCCACTTGATCGTGTTTGGTTTGGTGATGGAGTCGTTCAAGCTCATTCCCATTGGCCAAGCGTTTTTCAGCCAAGACATGCTGGGCAAGATGATCAACTGGAGTGCCATGATGTTTTTGGGCGCTTTGTTGATTGCGTTGCCGGTGATGATGACCTTGCTTTTTATCAACGTGGGCCTTGGATTTGTGGCCCGTGCAGCACCCACTTTGAACATTTTCACCGTGGGCTTTCCTGCGTTGATTTTGATGGGTTTTGTGGTCATGATTTTTTCGATGGGCAACAACGTGGCCCGCATTGATTGGGTATGGACGCAGGCTTTCATGATGCTGCGCTCGTATCTGGGAAGCTGATATGGCAGAAGAAAGCGGCCAAGACAAAACCGAAGAACCCACGGCGCAGCGGCTGCAAAAAGCCCGCGACGACGGGCAAATTGCGCGCTCGCAAGAGCTGGCACCAGCCGCCATGATGGTGATTGGTACGGTGTTTTTCAGCATGATGGGCCAGCACATCTTCAGCAGCATGGGCCAGCTGTTCAAGCATCAACTGCAGTTTGACCGCCGCATCACCGACAAAGCCGAGCTGCTGCCTGCCATTTTTGGCAGCTCGATGGTGGATGGCTTTTTGATCGTCTTGCCTTTGATGGCCATTCTTTACGTGATTGCCATTTTGTCCACCACCTTGGCGGGTGGTTTGATTTTTTCGCCCAAGATGGTGTTGCCCAAGTTCAGCAAGCTCAATCCCCTGACGGGTTTGGCGCGCTCGTTTGGCAAAGACGCCTTGATCAACTTGGGCAAAGCGGTACTCAAGTTTTTGGTGGTCGGTGCCATTTTGTTGGTGGCTGTCATGAACAACTTGGACGACCTGACCCACATCTCGCAGATGGACTTGAATGTGGCGATGAAAGTTGCTGGCACCATCATTGTGGATTCATGTATTTGGCTCAGCCTCGGGTTGGTGTTGGTGGCTTTGGTGGATGTGCCGCTGCAGCGCCATCAGCTCAATGAAAAGCTCAAGATGACCAAGCAAGAGGTGAAAGACGAGATGAAAAACTCGGAAGGTAGCCCAGAGGTCAAAGGCCAAATTCGCCGCCGTCAGCAAGAGATCTTGAACAACAAGATGATGAGCAAAGTCAAAGACGCAGACGTCGTCATCACCAACCCCACCCACTTTGCGGTTGCGCTGTCGTATGACCCCATGGGTGATGGTGCGCCTTTGTTGGTGGCCAAGGGTGAAGATGGTTTGGCAGCCCGTATTCGTGAGGAAGCCAAGGAGCACAAGGTTTATATATTTGAGGCGCCTTTGCTGGCTCGCGCCTTATACTTCACAACCAAGCTGGATCATCCGATTCCAGAGGCGCTGTACCACGCTGTTGCGCAGGTCATTGCCTATGTGTTCAGCCTGAACCAGTCTTATGGTCGTGGCCAGGAAGTGGTCAAACCATCGCCCACCGTTCCGAACGACATGAAGTTCGATTCGAACGGCGATTTGATGAATTCTTAAGACCCGAGTTTGAGCCGCATGACAGACATCTACCAAAGCCCCGGTGACCGGTTGCGATTTGAAATA
>NZ_DAIRSK010000007.1:100038-122637 GCF_036804465.1 Limnohabitans sp. | reverse complement strand
AAATAATTTCATTTTTACTCCTTATAAACTAAATTTATACGAATTTATAATCGAGAGGATATTCTTAATATTAAATATCTTATCCGCTCTTTTATAGTATTGTTTTTGATGATTTCATTTTTCGTACCACTATATCCTCTTAATTCTGGATTCTGATTGAAAATTCTCCATGATCCTTTATCGCTCAATGAACGACATATGGCTTTAGCTAAAGCGTGCTCAAAATATTTTCCGGATGAATCATCGGGATAATTTTTATAATACAATAAATATTCTTTAAAAAACTTAAATTTTGCAATAAAAAATCCAGAATCTGCCCAAGTAAAATTGTTATGAACTATGGCTATACAATCATTTCCATCTGTGTTAATTAGATTTTCAATATTTCTTACGATATACCTACCGCTACACTTGTATATATAATCTTCACCTGATAGCCATTGGATTTTAAGTATTGAATTAATTTGCTCCATCTCTCCAAAACCCTTTCCACGTACGTTAACTTCATTATTTCGATCAACTTTAATTATTTCTATTTTCCGAATAACATCATTATTTGAAATCAAATTTAAAATAAATTTTTTCACATCGAATTCGGTATCTTCTGTTATTATTATTTTATCAAATAAATGCTCTTTACCCAACCAATATTTAAAAGCTTTAGTGTAATCTTCAATTCTATCGCTTGCATTTTTTCGATTAAGGAAAACAATATTTCCAGGTAAAAAGCTACACGTCAAATATAGTATTTTTTTCATTTTATTTTTTAAATGAATCAAGTATAAGGTACAACATTTTTTAACGTATCGTTAAACACCTTATTTAGATCCTTAAATTCTAAATTTTTTCCGTTGAGAATTAATTTTATTTTAATCATTGTTAATATTTATTAATTGACAGTTCTAATTCGGCATTTCATTGTGATCTTGGCCAAGTAATCCGTTGAATTTTCATCTCAATCTCGATGCCAAATGAAATATGAATGGAGAAAGTAGCTATCGATCCGGAGGAACAGATTACATGCAAGTTGATCGATAAACTCTTTTCCGTCGTTAACCGTGAGTGCAAGGAGTTAGGTAAGCTTCAATAATTACTCCTACAAATCAACTGTCTTTTTGGATTCCTTTGCATGACGATGGCCTGTTGGTACACTGCCTGCTCCAATGACTGAATCAACCTCTCAAAGCCACCCCTGCATCCGATCTTAAATGTGATTTTTGTTACTTGGTGATTGCGTGATAATTGTTAATTTGACCCTACTTATCACGCAACCACAAGTGCAGTTCGCACCAAACTTTATTTCTTCGTAATTTTTTATGTAAATCGTGTCTACCGGCCTTGTCTTAGTAGTGGTGTATATGAAAAATAACGAAGACAGCCCCATTGCCTACAATCTGCCTGAGGCTGGTCTGAATTCCTAAATAGCAATTGACCTCATCCCGTCCTAGGTTCCAAACTACTAGTTATGCTTTTTTGGAATTATTTAACATTTTTTCGTATGCTTATAATTTGCAAAATTGACTTTAATGCTTAATTTAAGATTAATTTTATTTTATATAAACTACTTTATTGCGAATTAATTATTTTAATATCTTATATATTTTAATTATAAATATAAGAATTCGAATAGGCATGTGCCACGCTATACGTAATGCAAGCGACAATAATAAATTTTTTACATTATATCCAGTAAATTCTCCAAAATAATCTACAACAGGTTTTGTTATTTTTCGACGATTAATCGGACTTGTCAAGGACCTAATTATATCTCTTTTTGTCGAAATTAATGAATTTTTCAAAAAAACCTTATTAAGCTCCTCTGAATTATTAAAGTATTTTGATATTAGACCCCCCATTTCCTTAATATGATTATACCCCTCAATAAATCCGAATTTCCAATCATCTGATTCATTATATTCAATTGATGATTCGGAAAACTTATAGCATACCGGACTACGTCCAACTTTTTTTAGTAAAATTTCATTTTGCGACCATATATTCCCTGGCAGCTCCAGTTTTTCTATTTTTATGCTGTTATCTATTATATATTGCGATATAAGGTATTGCGGCAACCTCCCATGCTTATATGCCTCAATCACATTATTAATTTTTATCAATGATATTTCAGTATTATTATTATTATTTAATTTTGAAACATTTACATCAATGACTTGCGGGTATGTATTATTTTTACAAAATGTCTCAAGCTCCCCGTTTAATATGAACTTCAAACATTCTTCGCTATATAAATCATCATCAGCAACATACCAAATATACTTGCCTTTTGAATTATTCTGTAAATATAATAATTTTTCAGATAGTGTTATATTTTCTGGACTATATATATATGTAAAGTATTGCCCATCTTTTATACATTCAGCATCAAATGAAGGCTCATTACCCGTTTCATAAACTATGATTTCTGCTTTTTCCGGCCTCAACCTTATCTTATCAATAAATTTATATGTTTTTTTCAGTAATCCTGCACGATTATTACTTGGGATTAATATTGATATAAACATATTTTTGACTTTTAAATTTTTTACTAAGTAATTTATAATTTTACTATTAGCATCCTAGGATTGACGAATTCATTAATGTATCTCTTGTAATAAATAGTAGGCCTGTTATGGTTAATAAATATGCCGATCAACTACGTTTGCAACAATGCGTTTCACCTCTCCCGGGCGGTGAGCCAAATGTCCCGGTTTAATCTGACCAGTAGCGCCCCAAGTCGTCCACCAATAGTTGGCGAAATCCAGTAGAGTTTGCGCCTTTCCCGTGCCAATATTTCGAACGTGTGGACGGCCTGCATCAACTTCTTTAAAGAAAAGAGCTTCCATGAATTGTTTACTGACATCGTCTACATGAATGAAGTCTCGGATCTGGTCACCGACACTCATTGGGAAGTCGTGACCGTTCAAAGCAGCATTTCGTAACGATGGCCAGAAGCGGTTTGTACTTTCACCTTCTCCATAGGCTTGGAATATTCGCAATATTTGTACCTGTAATCCAATGTGACGAGCTAGGCCAAGAATCGAAATTGTTGCGGCTGCTTTGGAGATTGAATATGTCTGCGTCGGTCGCATTTCGGTCGAAGGATGTACAAAGTCCTGCCCCTCAACCGCGTCCCCATACTCGAAGTAGGTACCCGCTATAAGCATTTTTCGAACACCCTTTGAAGCTGCTTGCTGCAGCAAGCGAATCGTGGCATAAACGTTCCAGTAGAGGCATTCGTCTAAGGGTGCGTAAGGGGGATTTGGTGTATGTGACGCGAGGTGCACTAAAGCGTCGCATCCAGCGAGTTCGGCTTCAAAGACTTGGTCCAACGCGCGGTCAACCCAGACAGGCTCGCGTGTCAGCGGAATACGGGGGCGACTTCCGGGTCGGCGCTGAGCAATAACGTCATGTCCAGCAGCCAAAGCTTGTTGAAGAAAATGGGAGCCGACGAAGCCGGTGCCACCAGTGACGAAAAGTTTCATTTTCAGAATGGTGATTCGAAATCTGGGAATGCAGGATGGGTGCAATCGCGACTCGATACGATAGGGTGATCGATGCCCCAGTCGAGTCCAAAGGAATCCCAGCGTATCCCAAAGTCGTTTTCTGGTGAGTATACGCTAGTGACCTTGTAGGCCATCAGCACATCCTCAGTCAACGCGAGGAAACCGTGTGCCATACCCTTTGGGATCATCAGGCCCTGACCGCTAGCAGCGTCCAGCTCGACTGCGATATGCATACCGTATGTGGGCGATGCTTTGCGCAGATCCACCACAACGTCAAGGACTTGCCCCTGCATGCAGTAGACGAGTTTCTCGTGCTCATGAGGCGGCGTCTGAAAATGCATCCCTCGGATAACGCCCTTGCGGGAACTGGAGTAGTACTCCTCGCGCCAGTCGATAGGCAAGCCTAGCGCAGGAAATTTTTCCGCATGAAACGTCTTCACGAATGTTCCACGCTCGTCCTTTGCGAAGAATGGGCTGACTTGATAGCAGCCTTCAAGGGCGGTGGGAATGAGATCCATCGTTTAGGCCTCAAAAGTTCAAGCCAAAAAACTCTTCCAGCTTGTCAGCGATGTAGTCAAGGTGCTCATCGTCCAAGCCCGGGTACACACCCAGCCAAAAGGTTTGGTTCATCACCACATCAGTGTTTGTCAAGTTGCCGCTCACGCGGAAGTTGCGCCCCGCCATGTAAGGCTGTTTGGTCAGGTTACCTGCAAACAGCAAACGAGTACCAATTTTACTTTGGTCCAAAAAGTTTATAAGGTCCGCGCGCTTGACGCCGCTGCTTTCTTTCAACACCAGCGGAAAACCAAACCAAGAGGGTTCTGCATGCGGGGTGACTTCGGGTAGATGCAAAAACTCGCTACATTTATGCAAGCGGGCTTTGAGGTAAGTGAAGTTGGCTCGTCGCTTTGCAATGAATTCTTCCAGCCGGTCTAACTGTGCTAGAGCACAAGCGGCTTGCATGTCGGTGATTTTGAGGTTGTAGCCCAGGTGGCTATACGTGTATTTGTGGTCGTAACCATCGGGCAGATCCCCGCCCAGTTCCTTTTTGGTCCAGCAAAAGCGTTTGTCGCAGGTGTTGTCTTTGCCAGGAGGGCAATAGCAATCGCGACCCCAGTCGCGGAAGGATTCAGCAATAAGCTTGAGCTCTGGGTTGTTGGTGAAGACTGCACCACCCTCCCCCATGGTCATGTGGTGGGCTGGGTAAAAACTGAGTGTAGAGATGTCACCAAAGGTGCCCACCATCTGGCCTTTGTAGGTAGCGCCCAGTGCGTCGCATGTGTCTTCGACCAACCACAAGTTGTACTTTTTACACAGGGCGGTCACCATATCCAAATTGAAGGGGTTGCCCAAGCTATGGGCCAGCATGATGGCTTTGGTTTTGGGGCTGATGGCGGCTTCAATTTTGCTAGCGTCGATGTTGTGGGTGGACATTTCGACGTCCACAAACACTGGCACTGCACCAAATTGCAAGATAGGGTTGACTGTAGTTGGGAAGCCTGCGGCCACGCCAATGACTTCATCACCAGGCTTGATGGCGCGATCGCCCAAGCGGGGACTGGTTAGGGTAGAAAACGCCACCAAGTTGGCGGACGAGCCTGAATTGACGGTCAAGAAATATTTAACCCCTAAGAACTTGGCCATGCGCTCTTCAAACATCGCGTTGAAGCGACCGGTGGTCAACCAGCCGTCCAAAGATGCGTCGACCATGTATTGCAGTTCTTTGGCACCGATGACCTTGCCAGACACGGGCACAGCGGATTGGCCAGGCACGAATGGTTTGGGGGCATAGGCAATGTCGGCATATTGCTGGACCAACTGGCTGATTTGGCTGCGCAGTTTGTCGAGTTGCGGTTCGAATGTGACGGTGGTGGTGTTCATGGTGCAGTTTGGTAGCTGTTGATTTGTTGAAGGCAGATGTCGCGCATGTTTTGCCCGGCAAGCCAGGCTTGGTGCCAGTGGGTGATGTGGGTCAATGCGGTTTGCAGTGACCAACGGGGTGCCCACTGCAGTCGTTGGCGGGCTTTGGAAATATCAAGTTTAAGAAAGTGTGCCTCATGCGGGTGGTCACCCGGCTGCAGTGACCAAGTGGCACCGCCACCCCAAGCTAGACACAGCCGCTCCACAATCCATTGCACAGGCTGGGCGTCTTCGTCACGGGGGCCAAAGTTCCAGCCTTCGGCGTCTTGTTGGCCGTGCTCAAACAAGCGCTCGGCCAACACCAAGTAGCCCGACAGGGGCTCCAGCACATGTTGCCAAGGGCGAATAGCATAAGGGTTGCGGATTTGAACAGGCTGCTGTTGTTCAAGCGCCTTCAAAATGTCGGGCACCAGGCGGTCCTGCGCCCAGTCCCCCCCGCCAATGACGTTGCCTGCGCGTGCGGTGGCCATGGCTATGCCAGCGTCTTTCAAAAAAGATTGGCGATAAGCGCTGCTGAGCAGTTCCACACAGGCTTTACTGCTGGAGTAAGGATCGTGACCACCCATGGGCTCGTCTTCGCGGTAGCCCCAGGCCCATTCTTTGTTGTCGTAACACTTGTCGGTGGTGATGTTGACAATGGCGCGCACACTGCCCGTGTGGCGCGCGGCCTCCAGCACATGCAAGGTGCCCATGAAGTTGGTGGCATACGTCTCAATGGGCTGCTGGTAAGACAAACGCACCAGTGGCTGAGCAGCCATGTGGATGACGATTTCAGGCATGAAGCTGGCCACCAGAAATTTAATGGCTTCAAAGTCGCGAATGTCGGCGACTTGATGGTCCATGCCTGTGGCGACCTGGGCCACATTGAACAAAGCCGGTGTGGTGGGTGGTCCGAGAGAAATGCCGCGCACCACGGCGCCCATGGACTGCAACCACAAGCTGAGCCAACTGCCTTTAAAGCCTGTGTGTCCCGTGAGCAAGACGCGTTTGCCTTGCCAGAAGGCAGGGTTGGGGTTGGCCGCGTTGTTTGGGTTATGTGCGTGCATGCTCAGTCCCACTTTTTCCAGGGTGCGGTGCCGCTGGCCCACATTTTCTCTAGGGTATTTTTGTCATGAAGCGTGTCCATGGGCTGCCAAAATCCGGTGTGTGGATAGGCCATGAGTTCGCCTTGTTGGGCGAGTTGCATCAACGGTTCTTGCTCCCAAATGGTTTGGTCAGTGTCCAGCAGCGACAGCACTTTGGGCGACAAGACAAAGAAGCCGCCGTTGATGAATGCACCATCACCCCGTGGCTTTTCTTTGAAGCTTTTGACTTGTCCATTTTGAATGTCGAGTGCACCAAAACGGCCTGGCGGGTAAGTGGCGGTGAGTGTGGCGGCTTTGCCGTGACTGCGGTGGAATGCGATGCTGGCGGCAATGTCGTTATCGCCCACGCCGTCGCCATAGGTAAAGCAAAAAGCCTCTTCATTTTTGACGTAGTCGGCCACGCGGCGCAAACGGCCACCCGTCATGGATCCGTCGCCCGTGTCAACCAAGGTCACTGTCCATGGCTCGGCGCGTTCTAAATGGACCTTCATGCTGTTAGCTTTCATGTCAAACGTGACATCTGACATGTGCAAGAAGTAATTTGCAAAGTACTCTTTTATTAAGTAGCCTTTGTAACCGCAGCAGATGATGAAATCCGTGATACCGTGATGCGAATACATCTTCATGATGTGCCATAAGATGGGTTTGCCACCGATTTCGACCATGGGCTTGGGTCGTGTGGAAGTTTCTTCGCTCAAACGGGTACCAAGGCCACCGGCCAAAATGACTGCTTTCATGATTTTTCTTGAGTTAGTCGTTACATCCCTGAAGGGACAAATGCATCGGAATAAAAACGATTGGTTGGCAAGCCTGCTTGTGTGAGTTCGGCTTTGGCGCTTTGGATCATGGTGTCGGAGCCGCATGCATAGACCACTGTGTTAGTCAAATCTAGCTTTTCGCTGAGTAAGGAATGTTGTACATACCCCCGAGCACCAGTCCAGTCATCACAGGCACGAGACAAAACCGGGACATAGCGCAATGAGGGATGCCATTGTCTTGGGTCAGTATACAAGTCTTGCGGATCGCGACCACCCCAATACAGTGTGGCGCTCAAAGGCTGATTGTCTAACGGGGCGGTGGCGAGTTGTTCAAGCATGGCTTTGGCTGGCGCAATGCCCGTTCCAGTTGTCAAAAAGACCAAATGCAGCCCATTCAAAGGGCGTGCAAAGAAGGAGCCCAAAGGGCCATTGATACGGAGCAAGTCGTTGACTTTGGCTTGGTCAAACCAGTATTGGCTCATGGCGCCGCTTTGGACTGCGCGAATGTGTAATTGCAATTGATTGTCTGACGCTGGCGCATTGGCGACTGAATAACTGCGCCTGATGCCAGCGGGTCCGATCACGTCAACATATTGGCCCGCCAAAAAGGTGAATGGTGTGTTGGGTGGGAGCCTGAGCTTGACACTGAGGATGTCGGGGGCCAGCTTTTCTAAGCTGCTGATTCGGGTAGGCACCGTTTTGATTTCGGGAATGACTTGATCGCCCAAGTCTTCAACGTCAATGAGCATGTCCGTTAGGGCGCTTCGCACGCAGCTAAGAATGAAACCCTGCGCTTTTTCTTCAGATGTGAGACCCAGCTCATCGACGGTCGCAACGCTTTGCCCGCTGAGCACTTTGCATTTGCAAGTGCTGCACCGACCGGTTTTACAGTTGTAAGGCAGGCCAATGCCTGACTTGGCAGCTGCGTCCAACAGCGTCTGACTGGCTGACTGACTGAACGCCTTGCCGTAGGTGGTCTGAATCTTCAGCATAGGGACAGTTTGAGGTGTTACTCAATACTGACGTTGACGTCAAAGCCGTTTGCCTTAAGCAGCGCATGTTGTTTGGCCTTTGCCAGATCGTAGACGACCATTTCGGCGCACATCTCTTGGGCGGTGATTTCGGGCACCCAACCGAGTTTTTGTTTGGCTTTGCTGGGGTCGCCGAGCAGGGTTTCGACTTCGGTGGGGCGGAAGTAGCGGGGGTCGATGCGGACGACGGGTTTTTCATTCCAATAGGCCACTTCGTTGACGCCCTCGCCTTCCCAGCGCAGCGCCATACCGAGGGCATCTGCGGTCCAGTTGATGAATTGGCGCACGCTGTATTGCACACCGGTGGCAATCACAAAGTCTTCGGGTTGGTCTTGTTGCAGCATCATCCACTGCATGCGCACGTAGTCTTTGGCGTGGCCCCAGTCGCGCAGGGCGTCAATATTGCCCATGTACAAACACTCCTCCAACCCTTGGCTGATGTTGGCCAAGCCTCGGGTGATCTTGCGGGTGACGAAGGTTTCGCCGCGCCGTGGGCTTTCGTGGTTAAACAAGATGCCGTTGCAGGCGTAAATACCATACGCCTCGCGGTAGTTGACGCAGATCCAATACGCGTACATCTTGGCCACGGCGTAGGGGCTGCGTGGGTAGAAAGGTGTGGTTTCTTTTTGGGGCGTTTCTTGCACCAGGCCGTACAACTCGGATGTACTGGCTTGGTAAAAACGGGTTTTCTTTTCCAGGCCCAGGATGCGAATGGCTTCGAGCAAACGCAGGGTGCCGATGGCATCCACATCGGCGGTGTATTCGGGCGACTCGAATGACACGGCCACATGGCTCATGGCACCCAGGTTGTAGATTTCGTCTGGCTGGGTTTCTTGGATGATGCGAATCAGGTTGCTGGTGTCGCTCAGGTCGCCATAGTGCAGCTTGAGGTTGGCGTGCTCGATGTGAGGGTCTTGGTAAACGTGGTCAATGCGCTGGGTGTTGAAGGAGCTGGCGCGGCGTTTAATGCCGTGGACGATGTAGCCCTTTTCAAGCAGGAATTCGGCAAGGTAGGAGCCATCTTGGCCGGTGATGCCGGTGATGAGGGCGACTTTGGGTTGGGTCATATTTGTTTAGTCAAAAAGTCTTGATAGGCTTGGGTCAGGCCTTGAAGCAGTGGAACTTGGGCTTGCCAGCCCAGGCTGTTCAGGCGGCTGCTTTCCATCCACTTGCGCGGTGTGCCATCGGGTTTGCTGGTGTCAAAAGTCACCACGCCTGTGTATCCCACCACTTGGGCGATGGTTTGCGCGGCTTCGGCAATGCTCACATCGGTGCCATAGCCCACATTGATGTGGCTGAGCATGGGGCTGGTGTGTTGGTCATAAGTGGGCTTGGGCAGGTTCATGACGTGCACGCTGGCGGCGGCCATGTCGTCCACATACAAAAACTCGCGCTTGGGTGTGCCAGTGCCCCAAATAGCGACGCTGGGTGTATGGGCCAATTTGGCTTCATGAAAACGGCGAATCAACGCGGGGATAACGTGGCTGTTTTCGGGGTGATAGTTGTCGCCGGGGCCATAAAGGTTGGTGGGCATGACGCTGCGGTAGTCCACACCATGGCTGGCGCCGAATTGGCGGTTGTAGCTTTCGCAGAGTTTGATGCCCGCAATTTTGGCGATGGCGTAGGGTTCGTTGGTGGATTCCAGCGTGCCGGTGAGCAAGGCGTCTTCGCGCATGGGCTGGGGTGCCAGCTTAGGGTAGATGCAGCTGCTGCCCAAAAAGAGCAGTTTTTTGACGTCGTTTTTGAAAGCCGCTTCGATGACGTTGGCTTGCATCATCAGGTTGTCGTAGATGAATTCAGCTGGGTAGGTGTTGTTGGCATGGATGCCGCCGACTTTGGCGGCGGCCAGGTAGACTTGGTTGGGTTTTTCTTGGGCAAAGAAGGTTTGCACGGCGGCTTGGTTGGTCAGGTCTAACTCGGCGTGGGTGCGGGTGATGATCTGCTTGGACTGAACGCAATGGGCCAAAAGATGGCGCACGATGGCCGATCCGACCATACCGCGATGGCCTGCCACGTAGATTTTGGGTGCTAGGCTCATTTAGTTGGCTCTGCCGTAGGTGTCTTCAAATCGAACGATGTCGTCTTCGCCCAAGTAACTGCCCGACTGCACCTCGATAATTTCAAGCGGAATGCTACCGGGGTTGGCCAAGCGATGTTCCTCACCCAGAGGGATGTAGGTGGACTGGTTTTCGGTCAGGGTGAGCACTTTGTCGCCGTTGGTGATCTCTGCGGTGCCGGTTACCACGATCCAATGCTCGGCGCGGTGGTGGTGTTTTTGCAAGCTCAGGCTGGCCTTGGGCTTGACCTGAATGCGCTTAACCTTGAAGCGGCTGCCTTCGTCGATGCTGTCGTACCAACCCCAGGGGCGGTGTACTTTGCGGTGCAAGGTTTGCTCTTCGCGCTTTTGCGTTGTGAGTTGGTTGACGATGTGTTTCACGTCTTGGCTGCGCGACTTGCTGGTCACCAGCACGGCGTCTGCGGTCTCGACCACCACCAAATCGCTAACGCCCACCAGCGCCACCAGACGACTGCTGGCGTGGACCAGGGTGTTGTGGCTGTCGGTGTGCAGCACGTCGCCCACATGGGCGTTGCCTTGTGCATCTTTGGGCTGGACTTGCCAGACGGCGTCCCATGCGCCGAGGTCGTTCCAGCCGGCATCGAGCGGCACCATTTGGATGGGGAATGCGCTGCCGGGGCAGTGTTCCATGACGGCATAGTCCACAGACTCGGAGGGAATGGCTTCAAACTCGGCTTTGCCGGGGCGCACAAAGGCGCCGTCTTCCTTGCGGGCGGCCCATGCGGTTCGGGTGGCTTGCAGGATGGTGGGGGCAAACTGCTCGATAGCTGCAAGCCAAACAGAGGCTTTGAGCACGAACATGCCGGCGTTCCAGTAGTAGCCGCCTTCGCTCAGGTATTGCTGGGCGGTTTGTAGATTGGGCTTTTCAACAAAGGCTTTGACTGTGTAGATATTTGCTTGCAGGGGCAAGCTCTCACTGGTTTCGGCTTTTATGTAGCCGTATCCGGTTTCGGGTTTGTCGGGGGTGACGCCCAAGATGACTATATTGCCCTGCTCAGCTTGGGTAATGGCTTGTTGTACGGCGACGGTGAATGCCGCAGGATTGGCGATAGTTTGGTCTGCAGGGGTGACGACCAGCACAGGGTCTTGACCGTCTTGCAAAGCGGCCAAGGCTACCAAGGTCAGCGCCGGGGCGGTGTTGCGGCCTGTGGGCTCGAGCAAGGCGGTGCCCAGGGCAATGCCCACTTCACGCAATTGCTCTGACGCCAAAAAGCGATGGTCCTCGCCGCTGACGATGACGGGGGCTGCGACTTGTATGCTGTCGTTGCACAAGGCGGCCAACCTTTGCGCGGCTTGCTGAAACAAGCTTTCGTTGCCAGTAAGGCAAAGGAACTGCTTGGGAAAACCGGTGCGCGACAGCGGCCACAAACGTGTGCCGGAGCCGCCGCAAAGGATGACTGGGGTGACTTGGATCATACTTTTGACGCTTTCTGGCCTTCAGTATCTGTCGTATTCACGCAGCTCATCTCGACTTTGAGTGCTTCAATTTCGGCCTGAAGTTGTTCGTACTCTGACATTTTTCGCATCAGAAAACGTCCTGCAAGCAAGGCCTTCTCGGCGATGCCCTGCGGGGTCAACACATAGATATAACCAAACTTGTTCTTGGATTGGCTGAAGCTCTGAACCTTGACCCAGCCTTTGTCGATCAGCGCATTTAGGCAGTAGTTCATGCCGCTGGTACTTAGCCCCAAGCGCTCAGCGATGTCGCGCTGGGTCAAGTCGGGGTTCTCTTGTAGCATTCGTAACACCCTGAAATAGGTGTCTTCTTGAAGCTGAGAACGGCGGCTGGGCATTGAGTGGTAAAGAAAGGGGATATGCAAGCTTTTTTACTTTAACCACGCTACCGCCATGTTGTGTCACGATCAACAAGCGCGGTAACCAGCAATATGCGGAAGATCTTTGTTCGAATTAGTTAGATCATAGCTTCGATAACCGTCGGCAATTTTGACGGTATCGAAATCGTTGTTTAAAAATCAAAAAACTTTAAGATTTCCAAGCCCAAGCAGCCTTGAGCTGCGCAAACTGCCCTGCACTGGAGGAGTCTTCTCCCGCCTTACGCACAGCGCGGCGCACAAACGCAATGAACACGCCGAGGAAAAGGCCAGCAAAAGCAGCCACGATGACGATCAGCGCACGCTTAGGCTTGGCCTTGCGCTCGGGCGCTTGCGCGACATCGACCTGCTGAACCAAGGGGCCTTCTTTGGCTTCATCCACGCGGGCTGACTCATATTGGGCGACCAGCACGTTCATCATGGCTTCGCGGGCTTTGATGTCGCGGTAGGCGCGCACGGCTTGCTGCTGGGTGGGGGACGACTTTAAGCCGTCGCCACTGCCCTGCTCTATTTTGGCCAGCTGCGCACGCATGGCCGATAGCTCGCTGCCCATGCGCTGCATGTCGGGGTTTTGGGCGGTGGCAAAGCGGCCCATGGCTTGCAGCTGCACCTCACGCGCGGCTATTTGGCCGCGTAGCTCGGCACTGGCCTTCACGCCCGTCTCAGCAATGACGGCGGTGACTTGCATGCCCGACTTTTCTTTGGCCGCACGGAAGTCTGATTCGGCATTGGCCAAGTCTTCTTGGGTTTTGGCTATTTGCTGCTCGTAGTATTTGCGGCGCTGCTGAGCGTCGGTCACGGCCAAACGGCCCAGCAGGGTGCGTAGCTCGTCCACATGGGCGTTGGCCAGTTGGGCTGCAAAGGCGGAGTCTTTGTCGTCGGCCTCGACGGTGATGAGGCCTGCTTTTTTATCGGCGGCGATTTTGACATTGGCTTTTAACGCGGTACGCGCATCCACCATGGTTTTGGCTTCGTAGCGGTTTTTGAGGTCGAGCTTTTCAATCAACGCGTTTTGCATGCTTTCGCTTTGCATGAAGGCGATGTACATCTCGTCTGGGCTTTTGATGCCCGCCGCAGCGCCCGCCAAACCCGCCAAACCGCCCAGGCTGGCCAGCGCTGAAGCGGCACCGCTTTGCTGCTGCTGGGGGGGCATCATCACGGTTTTGGCGGTGAAGATGGGGGTCATCAACAGGCTGGCCACAATGGCCAGGGTGGTGGTGATGGCGGGTATGGCGAAGAGGGTTTTCTTTTCTTCGCCCAGGGCAATGGCCAAATCAATCAGGCTGATTTCGTCGTCGCCTTCTGGGGTGGCTGGAGTATTGATGTCAGACATGCGCCGGCCTTATCGCAGGGTTTTGAGTGCCGCAGCGCCCAAGCCCAGTTGGTAGAAGATTTGCGTCAAGTCTCGGGTGTTGCGCACCACCGTGCTCCAGGTGGCTTCCATGTCTAGCTTGTCGGGCACCACAATGCTGTCGCCAGGCATGACGTCGGCGCTTAAGGCCGAGCCACCGAACCACGATCCGTCGTTAGTTTGGGCTGAGCCGTCTGCACGTATCAAGATGACGCCATTTTTGTCAGCCGCGCGGCTCATACCCGAGAGCTTGAGGTAGTCACGCACCGACTGCCCGGGTTTGTACACCAAGGCTGACTCGGTGTTGACCGCGCCATAGACATACACAAAGTCGGGGCGGGGCGGCACGATGAACTTGTCGCCGTTTTGCAAACGGATTTCGGGCAAATTTTTGATCGCGTTGTACAGCTCGGGCTCTAGGCCCAAGGCCACGCGGCCCTCGGGACGCAGCGCCTTGACGCGCTCTAGAGACTGGCGCTGGGCCTGCTGCGCTGCCATGATGCGGGCTTGTGCAATGTTGGCATCAGCGCTGGCCCCCATGCTTTGGCTGAGCTGGGCCAGCTGCGCACTGGACTCGGCCTCAAGGCGGCGCACCAGCTTTTGCAGGTTTTCAACCTGCGACTTACGCACCTCTTCGCGGTAAAGGGCCGAACCAAACAAATAGGCATCATGCGACAAGCCGCCGGCTTTTTGCAATATGGCATTCAAGGTTTCACCAGGCTTGACTTGATAGATGCCGGGTTGCATGACCTCGCCCTCGATGCGTACCATGACGCGGCGCTTGGAGATGGGCACACGCAAGTCGTTGACTGAGAAGACGGTGACCACGTCACCGGGCTCTAGCAACTGGTTGTCGGGGTCTTTGGCGTCGGCCAAGACGCGGGCGAGATTGAAAGGCACCAAGCTGACGGATTGGTCTTTGCGGTTGAGGCGCTCGATGACGGCGTAGTCCCAGTTGACTTCGTCAAACAGGTTGCCCACGGTTTCGCTGACCGAGGGCACTTCTTTGGTGTAGCGCGGCTCGATGTTGGCTTGTTGCGAGAACAGGCGTTGCTCGCGCTGGTCGCGGAAGGACTCGATGCCGTAGAAATCTGGTCGCGCTTGATTGGGTTGATTACCGGGCTGCCGCAAGTTGAGTCCCTGCGAAGCGGCTGAACGCTGAGCATTGCGCGACACTTCTTTGTCTTCGAGCAAGTCTTCGGCAATCATTTCGCGCTCGCGCTGGGTGCGTTCGCGCTGGGTGGCATCAAACAGGGTTTCGTTTTGGCGGCGGATGGAGTCGCGGCTGATCAGGGCTTCTTTGTTGGGAATAAGGTCGCGCACGCGCAGGCCTTGCTTCCAGGCCAAGCGGATGGGCTGCGACACATTGCCACGCAAGGTGACGGCGTTGCTGAGCTCGGGCATGATGGCCGAGACAGTCAGCAAGTCGCCATTGCGCAGGGCGGTTTGCAGGCCTTTGGCGTCGAGTGCAAAGTCTTCCACGCTGCGGGGCTGGGCTTGGGTGGGCGACAGGCGCTCTAGGCTGACACGGCGCGGGTCGGCAATGACGGGCATGCCACCGGCCACGGACAACAACTGCTCTAGGGTTTCGCTGGCGTTTTTCAGCTCGTACACGGCTGGGTTGTTGACCTTGCCCACCAAAGCGATATGCCCCACAGCGGGCGGAATGACGATGACGTCGCCATCGGTCAGCTTGATGTCGCCGGTGCTGTCGCCTTGGGACAAGAAGGCATACAGGTCAAATTCGGCCACCACTTTGCCCGCACGCTTGAGCTGCACGCGGCGCATCGAGCCGCTGGCGTTGGGGCCACCCGTGGCCAACAAGCCGCTGGACAAGGTAGACACACCTGACAGCGCATAGCTGCCAGGGCGGCGGGCCTGGCCCACCACATACACGGTGACGGTGCGCAGCTGGCCCAAAGTGACGCTGAGCTGGAAGTCTTTGAAATACTTGCCCACGGCGTTGCGCAGCACGCCTTCGGCTTGGGCGGCTTTGACGCCCGCCAAGGTGACGTTGCCCACGCGCGGCAGGTTGACCGCGCCGTTGCGGTCGATGGGGGTGCGCACATCGATGTCAACCGAGCCCCAGCCACGGATGACCACTTGGTCGCCGGGGCCCAACAGATAGTCGCCACTCACGGGGGCGTTGTCGATGGGGGCAAAGCCGCTGGCAATGCCAGGCAACACAGATGGGCTGCCAGGCAGAGCGTTGGCGAGCGGCGGCTGCGTATTGCTTTGCTGCAACTGCAAGGCGCGTTGGTTGGCTTGCACGTTGTCAAAAAACTGGTGGCCGTACAGGGGCAGTTTGTAGCCCGCGGTTTCTAAAACAAACTTTTGAAATTCATTGGGCTTGAGCGGCTCGGGCTGCATGAGCAAGGCGGCATTGGCTGCATTGGCGGCAGTGCTGTTGAGCGCATTGCCTTGCGCAGCGGCAGGGTCGACCGAGCGGATGGACGGCACGCCACCCGACGTCATGGCGCCCATGCTAAAGCCCGATGCGCCACCTGCAGCACCAGCGCCACCTGCAGCCATGGGGTTGATGGGTGCGGTTTGCGCCCAAGCTGGGCTTTGACCAACCAGTGCCATGGATGCAGCAGATGCAAACAAGGCAAGTGTGACCACACGACCCAAACGAAACGAAAAACCAGATGGCAACTGAAAAGATGTGGACATGGGCTAGTACTGGTATGAATTGTGGATAGTTTACTAGCTTGATCATTTAAAGACTGCTCAAAAGGTTACACTTACTGAAACCTTCCGACGAGTCACTGATGCAGCCCATTCGACAGTTGATGAACACCCTGAGCCAGCTAGCCAATCCGCAGGCGTGTTTGTTCACGCCTGATGATTTACGGGCCATTCTTCCTGAGCTTTCGCAAGCTGCCTTTAAAACGCTGTTGAGCCGCGCGGTGCGAGACGGGCACTTGGCCCGAATTTGCCGTGGCTTGTATGTCTACGAAAAGGCAAAACCCGATAGGGGATGGGTCTTGCCTTATGCAGCCGCCAAACTGCGCCCCTTGGGGCTGAATTACCTCAGCCTAGAGACGGTGTTGAGTGACGCGGGGGTGATTTCGCAAATGCCGATTGACCGCATCATGGTGATGTCATCGGGGCGATCGTGCGTGATCGATTGCGGCGCTTGGGGAAGCATCGAATTTGTCAAAACTCGACAGCCTGCAGAAACATTGGTGGGGCAACTTGCATTCGACCCTGGCGCCCAGCTTTGGCGGGCCAGCGTGGCGCAAGCCCTCAGAGACATGCGGGCCACGCACCGAAATGTGGACTTGATGGATTGGAAAGCAGCCCATGAGTTTGTTTGACGCACTGGTTGACCAAGCGCTGAACCAGCAGCAAGACTTGGCCCCCTTACGCATCGTGGTGGAAAAAGAGCTTTTGCACCACGACATTTTGCGGGTGTTGAGCAGTGCGGGTTTGCTGACCCAACTCACCTTCATGGGCGGGACGTGCCTGCGAAGCTGCTATGGCTCGCGTCGTTTGAGTGAGGACTTGGATTTCACGGGTGGTGCTGATTTCACACGCGACCAACTGGCACGCATGAGCGACCTGCTGGTCGATAGCTTGAAGGCCAAATATGGCTTGGAAGTGAGCGTGACCGACCCCGTTCGCGAGGCCGGCAATGTGGACACTTGGAAGCTCAAAGTGCAAACCAGACCTGGCCGCAAAGACCTGCCAGCGCAGCGCATCAACATTGATGTGTGCGCCATTCCCAGCTATCAAGCGCGGCCCATGGCGCTGCTTAACCCCTACGGCATGGGCATGGGTACCAGCGGATTGATTTTGCAAGCGCAGTCACGCGAAGAGATTTTTTCGGACAAATTGGTGGCGTTTGCATTGCGCCCCAACCGACTGAAGAACCGCGATTTGTGGGACATGGCTTGGCTGCATCAGCAACAAATCAAGCCCGCTTTTGAGTTAATCCAGCAAAAGCTGAAGGACCATGGCGCAGAGGTTGGCGATTTTTTAAAAGTTTTTGCAGCACGCGCTGCATCGTTGAAAAATGAACCGGGGATTGCGAAAGAGTTTCGCAAAGAGATGGCCCGATTTCTACCCAATGAAGTGGTGAAAGAGACCGTGAATTCAGATGATTTTTGGAAGTACTTGAGCTACTTGATGGACGACTACTTCCAGCAAATCACGCAACTTTTAGAGGGCCAAGGACACCCACCCACATTCAAGATGTGATGCTTAACGGGTGGATAACTTACCAAAGCGCCGGTCGCGATCGGCAAACCAAGTGACGGCTTTTTGAAGCTCTTGGGTGTCAAAGTCAGGCCACAGCGTGTCGGTGAAATACAGCTCGGCATAGGCGGCTTGCCACAGCAAGAAGTTGCTGATGCGGTATTCACCGCCAGTGCGAATGAGCAGGTCCACATCGGGCATGCCGGCGGTGCTGAGGTATTGACCAAAGTTGTCCACCGTCAGCTCGGACGCATCGGCGCCAGGGTGGGCCTGCTGCCAGGCTTGCACGGCTTGCACGATGTCCCAACGCCCGCCGTAGTTGGCTGCCACGTTGAGTGTGATGTTGGGCGGGTTGAGGGTGTCGGCCTCGGCGTCGCGAATGCGCTGCTGCAGCTCGGGCGCAAAACGGCTGATGTCGCCCAACACCTTGAGGCGCACGCCTTCGGTGCGCATGTTGGTCATTTCTTTTTCAAGGTACTGAAAAAACAAGCCCATGAGGGTGGACACCTCGTCGCTGGGGCGTTGCCAGTTTTCGGTGCTGAAGGCATACAAGGTGAGGTGGGGAACGCCTAAATCGACGCAAGACCTGACCAGATCGTGCACCACGCCAGCACCTTTGGCATGACCGACGGTGCGCGGCAAGTGGCGCTGCTTGGCCCATCGACCGTTGCCATCCATGATGATGGCGATGTGCTGGGGCGGGTGAGTTGTGTGCATTATTTTTTAAATGGATTTTGAATGCTCAGGCCATCGATCAGCAAAGCGCTTGAGCAGCGCCTTGACGTTTGGCTTTTTGGTGACCTCAATCAAAGATGTACATAAAGAATTGTTTATCTAGGCGAGTAATTTTTCGGTTTGGAGGAGCATTTGCCGCGCCGCATGGACCAGTTGGGGGACGTGAGCGTGCGCTGTTTGTAACGCGCTGGAGAGCAGGCTCAAATCTTCGATGTATTCATGAACCATTTGGTTGCGTAGCTTCCTGATCATGAGCCACGTGTCGGTGGACTCAATCCACCCCAGGCGTTCAGCCAAGTTAAGGTTGTCAATGGCAGCGCCAGGCTTTTCTGCCATGGCGATGAGTAGCTGGGGCAACAACTCAAGCCCTTGGCGCTGTCGTCCACACGCGAACCAAAGAGCATGACCTGCGCGCCCTCGCCCAACTCCGCATGGGCGATGTGCTTGATGACGGTGATTTGTTGTTCAGTGAGGCGCATGCGCGAATGTTAGATCATCACGCCACACGCAAGCTTTCAACAGCCATGCGCAATTTTTGCGGCTGGCCCAGCAAGTCGACCAGCACAAAGGCGCGGGTTTCGCCGTCGTGGGCGATGTATTGGCCTTCTAGGCCTTTGAGCGGGCCGCTGGCAATGTGCACGCTGTCGCCGGGGGCAAACATGCGCTCGAGGGCTTCGGGCGGGGCTTCTTGCAAAAAGGCAATGAATTCGGGCGGCACTTTGGCGGGCTGGTGGCCAAAGCTGACGAGCTTGCTGACGCCCAAGGTGGAACGGATGGGGCCCCAGTTTTGGGTGGTGTCGTCGAGCTGGATGAACAGGTAGCGACTGAACATGGGCTCGGTGATGGTCTGCACTTTTTGGTTGCGCAGTTTTTGCACTTGCATGGTGGGCAAGAAGCAGTGAAAGCCTTGGTTTTGCAGGTTCTCAAGCGCACGCGTTTCTTGGCGGGGCTTGGTGTGGACGACGTACCAAGCGGGGGGGGTGTTGGTTGCGGTCATTGGAGTTCTTGAGGAATGTCTCGGCTCGTGTGGAGGACTCGCCACACATCAATATGCGCGTCTTGCTCTACATAAAAGATTAAATACGGATGACCCTTGAGCGGCCATGAGCGCAATCCCGGCAGATCCAGCACATGGGCGTAACGGGCTGAACCCGTTGCTGCATTTTTGCTCATCAATGTGTAGGCCACCTGGAGTGCATCAATCAGTTGAAGGGCCGCATCCGCAGCTTGCTGCTGCACCAAATATGCCACGGCCTCCTCCACGTCTTGCAATGCCAAGTCCCTTGGAATAACGGGTTTTTGCTTCACTTCTTCGAGCTTTGGCCGCGGGTAACCTTTTGACGAAGTACCTCAAAGTACGCAGGGGTGACAGCCTCTTGCGCGGGTGACTGCGCGCCAGCCAATAACAAGGCACGCAGTTGCTGGGCTTGCTGGTCCTTGCGGATGAGTTCGCGAACGTATTCGCTGCTGGTGCCGTAGCCACGGTGAGTGACCTGCACGTCCACAAAGGACTTGAGGGCATCGGGCAATGAAATGTTCATGGTGCTCATGGTTTACATTCTAAAAGTAATGGCAATTTTTGGCAATCGGTCGAAACAAATCAGTTAGGCGTTTGCTGACGGAACCCAATGAGCGACGGCTTTGGCAAATTCAGTGAAGTCTTGTATGTGCTCGCTCACGATGCTGTGAACGATTTGCCAATTGATGGCCTCATATGTAGATCAAGGTTGGTTTGAAGTTCGTCTGCACGCGCAGGAAACTTTTCTTGAATCCGAACCAAACAACGTCGCAACGATTCAAGCTTTTGGTCAATTACTTGCCTATCCATGCCATGCGCCTTTCTGCGAGGATTCTGTTTTGCAATGGGACAAAGTCGGCTTGTGCGATTAAGTGGCGATAGAGCAACTGCGCATAGGCGGTATCCGAGCCCAAAATTCGGCGGCCATGTTTCAGCACCTGCCCCAGCAAAGGCTGGGGAGCGGAGTGAACGTCTACCAAATCAATCGCCCGCCCAGTGGCTAAAGCTAAGGCTTCGATGATTTGAATTTTTTCAGCCGCTTGAAGTGGTTTTGCGGCGATGACGGCTAGTTCTAAATCGCTTTGAGCATGGGCTTGGCCACTGGCCACCGAGCCAAACACAATGGCGAGCGTGATTTGCGGGAAGTTTGTTAGCACTTCACGCAATTTTTCGTCCATGATGTGTGTGTCCAGGGTGTGCTTATTGAGGTTTGAAGCTTACCTGATTGAACGAGGGCAAATCTAGTTGCTGCCTCGTCTGTGTCGGGTTAAAGTGACTCTTATTTTTAAACGAGATCGCACCATGTCCACCAAGAACCCATTCGACCCCGCAGCGATGTCTGACAACGTGAAAGAGCAAGCGCAGCAAATTTGGCTGGCGGGCTTGGGTGCGTTTGCCAAGGCGCAAGAGGATGGCACCAAGGCGTTTGAAAAGCTGGTGAGCGACGGCATCACCATGCAGCGCAAGGTGAGCGCCACGGCGGAAGAAAAACTGGCCGAGGCCACTCAAAAAGCCACACAAGCAGCCCACACGCTGAGCGAGCGCGCCACGGGCCAATGGGGCAAGCTAGAGGGTATTTTTGAAGAGCGCGTGTCCAAAGCCATGCAGAGCTTGGGCCTGCCCTCTGCCGCAGAGATGAAAGCGCTGCACGATCGCGTGGCAGCGCTGGAGGCGCAGCTGGCAGCCAAGCCCAAAGCAGCAGCAAAACCTGCAGCCAAGAAAGCGCCAGCCAAAAAGGCAACCCCCAAGTAATTGGGGTCAGAACCTAATTAATTTCTATGGCAAAGAAAGCGCCACGCCGGACCGCAGAGCGGATATTGGAGGTCACGCTCGAGCTGTTTAACCGCTTTGGCGAGCCCAATGTGTCGACCACCTTGATCTCGTCAGAGCTGAGCATCAGCCCGGGCAACCTGTATTACCACTACCCCGCCAAGGAGGAGTTGGTCACGGCGCTGTTCAACCGCTACGAGGCGGCGCTGGATGATTTGCTAGACGCAGCGCCGGGCGTGCACGACGTGGAAGACGCTTGGTTTTTCATGCACACGCTGTTTGAGCTGGTGTGGCAGTACCGCTTTTTGTACCGCGATTTGAACGACTTGCTGAGCAAGAACCGCAAGCTAGAAACCCACATCAAAGATGCGCTGCTGCACAAGACCACCGCATTTCGCACGCTGCTGGACAGCCTAGAACACGGCGGCGCACTGGCCATGACGGTGAATGAACGCGAAGCCACCGCCACGCACATGGTGGTGATGCTGACGTGGTGGCTGAGTTTTGAGTACGTGCGCAACCCGCGCCACGCGCTAGAGCCCGAGAGCGCACAGGCGTCGCTGCTGCGCGGGGCCAAGAGTGTGTTGGGGCTGCTGTTGCCGTATGCGACGGCGGAGCACAAAGCGCATTTAGGGGCGTTGTTGGCGGCGTATTGAAGCCCAAGTTTTTCTTGCGAGCAAGGCCTGATGCCAGTAAAGTATGCGCATCTGAAATGCGCATTAGTACCTCATGCACACACAACCACAGCCGCAGGGCGCTAAAAGGGCCGCCAACCTGACTTTATCTACCGACGTATTGGCTGAGGCGAAAGCGCTTGGCATCAATATTTCAAAGGCTTGCGATGCACATTTGCGTGAGCTGGTTCGCAAAGAAAAAGAAGCTAGGTGGAAGGCTGAACACGATGACTTCATTCAAGCCTATAACCAAACTGTGGCCGAAGAGTCACTGCCACTTGATGCGTGGAGAACGTTTTAATGGCGCGTTTTGATGTGTACCAAAACTCGGGACCCTTAGCGACCTCAACCCCCTATTTGCTGGATGTTCAATCCGCCCTGCTTGACGGCTTGGACACACGCGTTGTGATTCCCTTAAGACGGGTCGATCAGTTCCCTGCCGTGAATTTTGCGAAGGATTTGACACCTATTTTCGATATCGAAGGTGTTTCATGCTTCTTAGAAACACCCAAACTTGCAGCGGTTCCAACGCGCTTATTAAAAAACCACGTCATGAGTTTGAGTGATCAGCAAAGCTTGATTTCCAACGCCCTCGACCGCCTGTTCCACGGATATTGAACCGCGAATTAATGAGGTTCTGACCCC
>NZ_DAIRSK010000007.1:0-99938 GCF_036804465.1 Limnohabitans sp. | reverse complement strand
AATTAACCAATTAACCAATTAACCAATTAACCAATTAACCAATTAACCAATTAACCAATTAACGGAGCGAGGCTTCTACGAGTTTGACCCAATAGGTGGCGCCAAGGGGGATGAGGGCGTCGTTGAAGTCGTAGTTGGGGTTGTGCAGGGTGCACGGGCCTTCGCCGTGGCCGATTTCGCGGTGTACGCCGTCGCCGTTGCCGATGAAGCAGTAGGCGCCAGGCTTGACTTGCAACATGTACGAAAAGTCTTCTGCGCCCATGGTGGGCTCTTGGGCCACCACGTTGTCAACGCCCACGATGTCGGCCATGACTGCGCGTGCAAAGTTGGCTTGCGTCACATGGTTGATGGTGGGTGGGTAGTTGCGCACAAACTCAAAGGTACAGGTAGCGCCAAAGGCGGCGCTGGTGTGCGCGGCCACGTCGCGCATGCGCTGCTCGATCATGTCGAGCACCTCGATGCTGAAGGTGCGCACGGTGCCTTGCAGCTCGCACTGATCGGGTACCACGTTGGTGGCTTCGCCGGTGTGAATCATGGTGACCGAAATCACGCCAGCATCGACGGGTTTTTTGTTGCGGCTGATGATGGTTTGAAAGGCTTGCACCATTTGGCAGGCCACCATGACGGGGTCAATGCCGTTGTGGGGCAATGCGGCGTGGCAGCCTTTGCCGTGGATGGTGATTTTGAATTCGTTGCTCGACGCCATGACGGGCCCTGGGCTGAGCGCGAACTGGCCTTCTTTGAGGCCCGGCCAGTTGTGCATGCCGTAGACGGCTTGCATGGGGAATTTGTCAAACAAACCATCGCGAATCATTTCGCGGGCGCCGCCGCCGCCCTCTTCAGCGGGCTGAAAAATGAAGTACACGGTGCCGTCAAAGTCTGGGTGCTGGGACAGGTGCTGCGCCGCGGCCAAGAGCATGGCCACATGGCCATCGTGGCCGCAGGCGTGCATCTTGCCCGCGTGTTGGCTGGCGTGAGCGAATTGGTTGAACTCTTGCATGGGCAGAGCGTCCATGTCGGCGCGCAGGCCAATGGCGCGGTCGCTGCTGCCGCTTTTCAAAATGCCCACCACGCCCGTGGTGCCCATGCCGCGATGGATGGGAATGCCCCACTCGGTGAGTTTTTGTGCCACCAAGTCGGCGGTGCGAATTTCTTCAAAACGCAACTCGGGATGGGCATGAATGTCGCGGCGAATGGCCGTGATGGAGGAAGCTTGCTTGGTAAGGGAATCAAGGACTTTCATGACTTGAGTCTAGCCGCTGCGCCAACCCTCTGTCACGCAGGGCTATCCCGCAAAGCACTTCAGCCAATAAAAGTCAAAACAAGGAGCGCGAGTTCAACAAGGGGGTGTGATGTGCCAGCCGCTGCTGCGCAATTTCTAGTAAGCCATCAAAGATGAGCGAGTCAACCAGCTCAAACTGCACCGACATGCTGGGTGCCATCTTCCAACCCGCGCCGCCCGTCATGTAGCAGGCGGGTTCTGCCCCGCAGTGTTGGCGCACATGCTGCACCATGCGCTCGACCGCGCCCGCAATGGCAAAGGTGCCGCCGCTGGTCAGCGCGTCGCTGGTGTTGGTGGGAAATGCGCACACCTCGCCCGTGGGCACGCGCAGGCCTGCAGTGCCCGACTCGAGCGCGCGCAGCATGATGCCGTGGCCGGGCAAGATGAGGCCGCCCAAAAACTTGCCACTGGCATCGATGGCCTCGACTGTCACGGCTGTGCCGACCATGACCACCACCATGGGCTTGGGTGCATTGCCGCTCTGCACCCGCATGCGTGCGTTGGCCCCAATCATGGCGACCCAGCGGTCTGCGCCCAAACGCGCGGGGTAGTCGTAACCGTTGGTCACGCCAGCTTCTGCAGCAGTGGACACGGCCCAGTGGGGCGTGATGTCCCACAGCTCCATTTGTTCTTCCACACGGCGACGAATGGCCTCGCCCGCCACGATGCAGCCCAGCATGTGCGTGGGCTCTGGCAGTTCGCGCCAGTCTTCGTCTGCCAAGCGGTCTATGTTTTCCAAAAACACTGCGCCGCTGGTCAACAGCTTTGCGCCGGGCGCGGGGCTGCTGTAGACGCCCCATTTGAGGCGGGTGTTGCCCACATCGAGTGCGAGAAATGTCATAGCGCTGCGAATTAGTTTTGACGCCATGGCAAGCCGCGCATGCGCCAGCCGCCAAGGGTGCCGCGATGGCCGTCTGCATTGGCATCGCCCTCAAAGCCTTCAAGGATGTTGTAGGCCTCAAGGCCCAGTTGGGTGGCGCGCTGAGCTGCAGCAATGGAGCGCACGCCGCTGCGGCACAACAACACAATTTTTTGACCCTTGGCTGCGGCTTTGACCGCTTCATCGAATGCGGGGTTGATGGCGGTGCTTGGCCATTGCTTCCAAGGCACAGACACAGCGCCGGGTACAAAACCCACCCAAGCGAGTTCGGCCTCGCTGCGCACATCCACCATCACAGCCGCGCCTGACTGCATCCATTCGTTGGCTGTGTCAGGCGTGATGTCGCCTGCATAGCCCAGCTCGTTGTTGCTCATATTTATAAAGCGAAAGAAATAAGTTCTCAGTATAGAAGCGGCTCGTCCCCAAGGAGACAAAGTTTCTGGCAATTGAACAGAGCTTCAGGGGAAACCCTTGTGGAAAATTTGGCCACGACGATCAGAATCCCTACTCCCCATTCATGTCTTTGACAAAACTTAGGAGACTTCCTTCATGACAGAAATCAAAAAAACCACGGCTCGCCGCAATGTACTGAAAGGCGCTGCAGCCGCAGCCGCCGGCGTAGCAGCTGCACCCATGGTTGTGGCCCAAACCGGCCCCATCAGCATGCGTTGGCAGAGCACTTGGCCCGCTAAGGACATCTTCCATGAGTACGCAACTGACTATGCACAAAAAGTCAATGACATGACAGGTGGCGACCTGAAGATCGAAGTGTTGCCCGCAGGTTCTGTGGTGCCAGCCTTTGGTTTGCTCGAAGCGGTGTCTAAGGGCACGTTGGACGGCGGCCACGGTGTGTTGGGCTACCACTACGGCAAGCAAAACGCTTTGGCTCTGTGGAACTCAGGCCCAGCGTTTGGCATGGACGCCAACATGGTGTTGGCATGGCACAAGTACGGCGGCGGCGCAGAGCTGTTGGCCAAGTTGTACGCCTCGATCGGCGGCAACGTGCAATCGTTCTTGTACGGCCCCATGACCACTCAACCTTTGGGCTGGTTCAAAAAGCCAATCACCAAGTCGGCTGATTTCAAAGGCTTGAAGTTCCGTACCAACGGTTTGGCCATTGACTTGTTCACCGCCATGGGCGCTGCGGTGAACGCTTTGCCAGGCGGCGAGATCGTGCCAGCGATGGACCGCGGTTTGCTGGACGGTGCTGAGTTCAACAACGCCACATCCGACCGCATCTTGGGCTTCCCAGACGTGTCCAAGGTGTGCATGTTGCAAAGCTACCACCAAAGCGCTGAGACGTTTGAGATCATGTTCAACAAGACCAAGTACGACGCTCTGCCAAACAAGATGAAGGCTGTGATTGCCGGCGCAACAGAAGCCGCATCGGCTGATATGTCTTGGAAAGCAGTAGACCGTTACTCGAAAGACTACATCGAGTTGCAAACCAAAGACAAGGTCAAGTTCTACAAAACGCCTGACGCCATCTTGCAAGACCAACTCAAAATTTGGTCTGAAATTTTGGAGAAGAAGTCTGCTGAGAACCCACTGTTCAAAGAGATCGTGGCATCACAAAAAGCGTTTGCACAACGCGCTGTGAAGTGGGACCAAGACACCAACATCAGCCGTCGCATGGCGGTGAACCACTTCTTCGGCGCGAAGAAGGCCTAAAATACGGTCGCTCTCGCGAGCGATTGCGTTTTTTGTCAGCCATCCGAACTCGTTCGGATGGCTGATTTATTTAAGTCAGCAGAACATGCAAAAACTATTACTCACCATCGACAAAATCAGCACGCAAGTTGGCCAAGCTTTTTCTTGGCTCATTCTCGTGCTCACGCTCATGATCACATGGGAGGTGATCTCGCGCTACGCATTTGACAACCCGCACCCTTGGGCCTTTGACGTCATGAGCATGATGTACGGCTCTCTCTTCATGATGGCCGGCGCCTACACATTGTCCAAAAACGGCCACGTGCGTGGCGACGTCTTGTATGGCTTTTTCACACCACGTTTGCAAGCTGGCTTTGACTTGACCCTGTACTTCGTTTTTTTCATCCCAGGCATCGTGGCTTTGGCATGGGCGGGTTACATCTATGCAGGCGAATCTTGGGCCATCAATGAGCATTCCAACGTGACTGCGAATGGCCCGCCTGTCTACCCATTTAAAACCATCATTCCGATTGCCGGATTTCTTTTGTTGTTGCAGGGTTTGGTAGAGATTGTGCGTTGCGTGATTTGCCTGCAAACCGGTGAGTGGCCCAAACGCGGTGACGACGTGGACGAGGTGGACGTTGAAAAACTCAAAGAAATGGTCAACGTGAAAGACGAAGACATCGCCAAACTCGACGCTTACGTCGTGGGTGGTAAGGGAACACACAAATGAAAAAAGAAATATGGTTTGGCCTGAGCATCATGGCCATGGTCGTCTTAGCGGCCTTTGTTTTGCTACCGCCCGTCTCAGAAATGGCCAATGGCCACCTGGGCTTGTTGATGTTGGCGTTGGTGGTGGTGGCCATCATGTTGGGCTTTCCCACTGCCTTTACCCTGATGGGCATGGGCATGATCTTCGCGTGGTTGGCTTATAAAAGCCAAAACCCGGAGCTTGCGGTCACGCAAACTTTGGACTTGATGGTGCAACGCACCTACTCAGTGATGTCCAACGATGTGTTGATTTCAATTCCGCTGTTTGTGTTCATGGGCTACCTCATTGAACGCGCCAACCTGATTGAAAAACTGTTCAAGAGCATGCACTTGGCTGCCGCGCGTGTGCCTGGCTCTTTGGCGGTTGCGACCATCGTGACATGCGCGATCTTCGCCACTGCCACCGGCATTGTGGGCGCTGTGGTGACCTTGATGGGCCTGCTGGCCCTGCCCGCCATGTTGCGTGCGGGTTACAGCGTGCAGCTGTCAGCGGGTGCCATCACTGCGGGTGGTTGCTTGGGTATTTTGATTCCGCCTTCCGTGATGCTGATTGTTTACGGTGCGACTGCTGGTGTGTCGGTGGTCAAGCTGTATGCGGGCGCTTTCTTCCCCGGCATCATGCTGGCGACTTTGTATGTAGCCTACGTGATCATCATTGCCAAGCTCAAGCCGCATTTGGCCCCCCCCATGTCGGCTGAAGACCGCTATGTGCCGCTGCCTCCTGTGGCACATGAAGTGTCCATCACCATCAGCGACAAAGTGTTGCCCGGTTTGATTGGTGCCATCAAGGGCAAGCGCAACGCTGCGGTGCCCATGAATGAACTGCTCAAGCAACTGGGCATTGCTTTGCTGCCAGCTGTTTCTGCTGTGGTGATCATGGGCGCCATCTTCATGTCAGTCACGGCCCCCGCACCGTTGGAAGATATGCAAGGTGTTGTCTCGATGGGTGGCGGTTTTGAAGATCCAGCCCCCGAAGCAGAAGCCGGCGATGTAGCTGAGCCTGGCGATTTGCAAGCCCCTCCCGGCACGGACGAACCTGCGGCCAAAGTGGCTGTCGATGCACCTGCTGCTGCACAAGCTGCCCCTGCCGAGCCAGCGGCCCCGCAAGAACGCTTAGATGCCCCAGCCACCTTCTGGATTGGCTTGGTCAGCGTGGCGGTGGCCTTGGCCATCTTCTATTCTTACTTCAGCTTTGTGCGTCTTGAGATTTTCAAGATGTTGCTGGGCTCGTTCTTCCCACTGGCCATTATGATTTTGGCGGTGCTCGGCACCATCGTGTTTGGTTTGGCCACCCCGACTGAGGCCGCGGCCATGGGATCGATGGGCGGTTTGTTGCTGGCCGGCGCTTACCGGCGTCTCAACATGACGGTGATGCGCGAATCGGTGTACCTGACCGCCAAAACCAGCGCCATGGTGTGTTGGCTGTTTGTGGGCTCCAGCATCTTCTCGGCAGCGTTTGCGCTGTTGGGCGGACAAGACTTGATCAACTCCTGGGTGCTGGGCATGGATCTGACGCCCACCCAGTTCATGATCTTGGCGCAAGTGGTCATCTTCTTGCTGGGTTGGCCGTTGGAGTGGACGGAGATCATTGTGATTTTCATGCCCATCTTTATCCCGTTGCTGCCGCACTTCAACATCGACCCGCTGTTCTTTGGCTTGTTGGTGGCGCTGAACTTGCAAACTGCGTTCTTGAGCCCACCCGTGGCGATGGCAGCGTTTTACTTGAAGGGCGTGAGCCCTCCACATGTGACGCTGAACCAGATCTTTGCAGGCATGCTGCCGTTTATGGGCATCCAAGTGTTTGCCATCTTCTTGCTGTACATGTTCCCAGCAATTGGCATGTGGCTACCTAGCGTGCTTTACAAATAAGCATTTTTAGCACCACGCAAAGCCGCAGCGCCTTTTGGCCTGCGGCTTTTTTCTTGGGCGCTTTGTGTTTGTATTAGGGCAATTCCTCTTCACACACGCTGGCAAGTTGCTATGATTGACGTTTACGTAAACGTAAGTCATCAGCTGCGTTTTCATTGCCGTTTTCTCGGAGCATTCCATGACTGACCTGTCCGCCGAATTCCAAGCCCTGGCCAACTACAAGCCCACGCAAAAAGTGCGCTTCGTCACGGCCGCCTCTTTGTTTGACGGCCACGACGCGGCCATCAACATCATGCGCCGCATCTTGCAAGGCATGGGCGCCGAGGTGATTCACTTGGGCCACAACCGCTCGGTGGACGAGGTCGTGACGGCCGCGCTGCAAGAAGACGTGCAAGGCATTGCCATCAGCTCGTACCAAGGCGGCCATGTGGAGTATTTCAAGTACATGGTCGATTTGCTGCGCGCGCGCGGTGGCGAACACATCCAAGTGTTTGGCGGCGGCGGCGGCGTGATCGTGCCGCCCGAAATTCGCGAGCTGCAAGCCTATGGCGTGACCCGCATTTACAGCCCAGAAGACGGCCAGAAGATGGGCCTGCAAGGCATGATTGGCGAGATGATCATGCGCTGCGACACAGACCTGTCGCGCTACGCGCCCTCTTCTGTGAAGGAGATTCAAGGCCACGACGAAATGGCGTGGCGCAAATTGGCGCAACTCATCACCGCGCTAGAGAACGCAAACGCAGATGCCAAGTTGGTCGACGCTGTGCGCCAAGAGTCCCTCCACCACAAAGTGCCGGTGCTTGGGATCACTGGTACAGGTGGTGCGGGTAAATCGTCGCTCACCGACGAGCTGGTGCGCCGCATCCGTTTGGACCAAGGCGATGCGCTGCGCATTGCTGTCATCTCGATTGACCCCTCACGCCGCAAGAGCGGTGGCGCCTTGCTGGGCGACCGCATTCGCATGAACGCGATTTCACCTTGGCGCAGTGGCCAGCGCGTGTTCATGCGTTCACTCGCCACACGCGACTTTGGCAGCGAAATCAGCGCGGCTTTGCCCGATGTGTTGGCCGCCACCAAGTGCGCAGGGTTCGACCTGATCATTGTGGAGACCTCGGGCATTGGCCAAGGCGACGCCGCCATCGTGCCGCATGTGGACGTGCCCATGTATGTGATGACGCCCGAGTTTGGCGCGGCCAGCCAGCTGGAAAAAATCGACATGCTCGACTTTGCCGAGTTTGTGGCCATCAACAAGTTTGACCGCAAAGGCGCCAGCGACGCGCTGCGCGATGTGGCCAAGCAAGTGCAGCGCAACCAAGAAGCGTGGAATACCCCCACCGAACAAATGCCCGTGTTTGGCACCATGGCCGCCCGCTTCAACGACGACGGCGTGACCGCGCTGTACCAAGCCCTCAAAGGCCGATTGGCCGAGCTGGGCATGAGCTTCAAAGAAGGCTTTTTGCCGCGTGTGGATGTGCGCCACAGCAGCAACCAAACGCCCATCGTGCCCGCGGCACGTACACGCTATTTGGCCGAGATCACCGACACCGTGCGCGGCTACAAAAAACGCGCACGCACACAGGCCCAACTGGCCCGCGAAATTCAACAACTGCGCGAAGCCGCACGCATGTTGTCCGAAGACAAACCGGGCCGCGCCAAAGCATCCGAGGCGGCCATCGACTTGGCCTTTGCGCGTGAAGAAAACCTAGGCGCCGCCGAACGCAAGCTCTTGGCCCAATGGCCAGCCCTGCAAGCCGCCTACGCAGGCGACGAGTATGTGGTGAAGATTCGCGACAAAGAAATTCGCACCGCACTCACCACCAAGAGCCTGAGCGGCACCGTGGTTCGCAAAGTGGCGCTGCCCACCTACGAAGACCATGGCGAAATTTTGAAATGGCTCATGCTCGACAACGTGCCCGGCAGCTACCCCTACACCGCTGGCACCTTTTTATTCAAGCGCGAGGGCGAAGACCCCACCCGCATGTTTGCCGGTGAAGGCGACCCGTTTCGCACCAACCGCCGCTTCAAGCTGGTGAGCGAAGGCCTGCCTGCCAAGCGCCTGTCCACCGCATTTGACTCGGTCACGCTGTACGGCAACGACCCCGATTTGCGGCCCGACATTTACGGCAAAGTGGGCAACTCGGGCGTCAACGTGGCCACGCTCGACGACATGAAGGTGCTCTACGACGGGTTTGATTTGTGCAACCCCACCACCAGCGTGTCGATGACCATCAACGGGCCAGCGCCGTCCATCTTGGCCATGTTCATGAACACCGCCATCGACCAAAACCTGGACAAGTTCAAGGCCGACAAAGGCCGCGCCCCGACCGAAGCCGAAGCCGCCGACATCAAAGCGTGGGTGATGCAAAACGTGCGCGGCACGGTGCAAGCCGATATTTTGAAAGAAGACCAAGGGCAAAACACCTGCCTCTTCTCCACCGAATTCAGCCTCAAGGTGATGGGCGACATCGCGCAGTACTTTGTGCACAACCAAGTGCGCAACTTCTACAGCGTGTCGATCAGCGGCTATCACATTGCCGAAGCGGGCGCGAACCCGATTTCGCAACTGGCGTTCACGCTGTCCAACGGCTTCACCTTTGTAGAAGCCTACTTGGCGCGGGGCATGCACATTGACGACTTTGCGCCCAACCTGAGCTTTTTCTTCAGCAACGGCATGGACCCCGAGTACACCGTGATGGGCCGCGTGGCGCGCCGCATTTGGGCCGTGGCCATGAAAGAAAAGTACGGCGCGAACGAGCGCAGCCAAAAGCTCAAGTACCACATCCAAACCTCGGGCCGTTCGCTGCATGCGCAAGAGATTCAGTTCAACGACATCCGCACCACGCTGCAAGCGCTGATTGCGATTTACGACAACTGCAACAGCCTGCACACCAATGCATTTGACGAGGCCATCACCACGCCCACCGAAGACTCGGTGCGCCGCGCCATGGCGATTCAGCTCATCATCAACCGCGAGTGGGGTTTGGCCAAAAACGAAAACCCCAGCCAAGGCGCCTTCATCATCGAAGACCTGACCGAGTTGGTGGAAGAAGCCGTGTTGGCTGAGTTTGAGCGCATTGCCGAGCGCGGCGGCGTGCTGGGCGCGATGGAGACGGGCTACCAACGCGGCAAGATTCAAGACGAATCGATGACCTACGAAATGCTCAAGCACACCGGCGAGCTGCCCATCATCGGTGTCAACACCTTCCGCAACCCGCACGGCGAGCAGGTGATGGACAAGCTGGAGTTGGCCCGCTCAACGGAAGAAGAAAAGCAGTCGCAGTTGAAGCGTTTGCAAGACTTCCACGCCCTTCACCAAGTGGAAGCCGCCGAGCAAATCAAACGCCTGCAACAAGCGGTGATTGACAACGCCAACGTGTTTGAAGTGTTGATGGACGCGGTGCGCGTGTGTTCACTGGGGCAAATCACCCACGCCTTGTTTGAGGTAGGTGGGCAGTACCGACGGAATATGTAAACAGGGGCGTGACTCACGCACCCTTTTGCGGCAGAAAAGGGTTGAGCAGCTTGACCCCAAATGTTTTGAAATCGGCCACATTGCGCGTCACCACCGTCAATCGGTGAACGTGTGCGGTGGCGGCGATCATGGCGTCTTCATACAGCGTGTCTGATTGGCGGTGCATCAGCTTGGCCCATTGGCGAAACACCGCCGCATCCATGGGCAAGATGTTGTAAGCGCCAGCCAGTTGGTCTAACCAGCGCTCAATTTCTTTTGCCTTGTCTAAGTTTTGATCTCGGGTCAACTCTATGCCCGCTTGGATTTCGCCGAGCGTAACAGCGCTCAGGTGCAGATCGGCATCGTCCACCGCAGTGATCCAAGCCAGCACCGCGCCATGTGGACGAGGTTTGCGCAACTCTGAAACCACATGGGTATCGAGTAAATACATGCGGCATCAGCCCAGCGTTTGTGGCTTGCGCCGCTTTGCCAGGCCACGCAGTGCCACCAACTCCGTGGTGCGCGTATCTTTTTGCAGCAGCAACTGCTTGAGGCTTGGCCGAACCACGGCCTGCAAACGCTGCCACTCCCGCAATGGAACCAACACAGCTGCCTCGGCGCCGCGCTTGGTCACCATTTGAGGGCCTTCGGTCAGGCAAGCCGTGAGGAATTCGCTGAATCGCGCCTTGGCATCTTGTACGGGCCATGTGTGCATGGGAAGCCTTTCGATTTGATCTGACTAGTTTGCTGACTATTTTATAAATGCTTTGTTTGTTATGTCAACGCTCTACCCACGCCTTGTTTGAGGTGGGTGGGCAGTACCGACGCAATATGTGAATTAATTTTTCCTTGTATTTTTAATATGCCATGTTAATTTTGCAAGGATATCGCCGCGAAATCAGTCGGCGATCAATGCCCGGTGATGACCAAGCGCCAAGTGCGCCAGCGCCCGGTGTCGCCTGCTTGTGCGTCTTTAAGCTGGATCTGCCAACCCTGTTGCAGTTGTCCCAGAGATGCGTTTTGCACCGAACCTCGAAGGCTCTCGCCCATGTGTCGAACGCTGTGAAAAGTCCATCCACGCGATAAGTCGCCACAAGGCCCGGACACACTGGCAGGGCAGGAGTGCGGTTTGGCAAGTTGGCTGCGCGTGCCAGAGGGTGAAACCAGAAGCACGTCCAGATCGGCAACATACGCATGGTCAACTTCCAGCGTGAGTTGGACAGACTCCACAATCTTCAGATCGCAGCCCTCAAACTGGGTCGTGGTGATCAGCGCAGGCGCAGGACTGTCGCCGATCGCTTGGTCAACGGTCTGCAGCCCGCTGTCGCAACGACGCTCTGCAGAGAGGCCAGCAAAGTTGCGCGCCGCTGAAACCGCGTCACCGGCATGCACACGACCAAAACCAACCCGCGGATGAAACCCATGCGCATTCATGACGGAGGGTTCGGCCTGCTCTGGGGTCAAATCAGCTGGGCGTGCCGAACGCGCCAGCAGCCATCGCACATCGCGCCAACCCAGCAACGGGTTGGCCTCCAGCATCAACGCCACCACACCCGACACCATGGGCGCTGCGGCGGATGTACCCCCCGCAAACCCAGCATAGTCTGCATTTTCTGGCAGTGCCCCAGCCGCCAAGCCACGCGGGCCGGCAATGTCGGTGGTCCAAATGTCAGCCCCAGCATCGGTGCGGCGCAAAAGGCTCATTGAGGGCGCACTGATCAAGACATTGGCACCAGGCTCGGCATACGACGATGGACGGCCGCGGTGATCCACCGCCCCCACGGCCAACACGCCTGGGTGATTGACATAACCATCGCGGTTCGTGTCTTCATTCAGGCCGCCGTTGCCTGCTGCAAACACCACCACCGTGCCGCGACCCCGTCTGCCTTGTCCGAGCGCATGGGTCATGGCATCGCGCCAAGCGGGGTCGCTGCCTTGATAGCTGGCCTGTCCGCTGGAAGAGTCAAGAGTGCCCCAACTGTTGTTGACAATGTCGGCACCGAGGTCAATGGCTGAGCGTAAGGTCGAAGCCACCAACCCAGTGACAACACCGTTGTAGGCCACAAATTTAGACTCGGGCGCCACACCCCGCCCGCCCAAACTGTTGTTGGCGCTCGCCACAGCAATGCCTACCACTGCCGTGCCATGTGCATCGTCCCATTGACCCGCGTTGGGGTTGTAAGTTGCGCTGGGAGGTGCAGGCGGTGGAGAGGGATCAAGGGCGGGCAGCTTGCCGTTGAGGGTGAACACATTGGCCACCAAATCAGGGTGGTTCAGTTGCACCGCGCCATCCACAAAGGCCATCAGCACACCACGTCCCGTTTCTCTGACGCCTTGCAAACCAATATCCATGCCAGGCACACCACCACTTTGCCCTGTATTGAACAAATGCCATTGGCGCTCAAGCAAAGGGTCTGGGCCTGGCGTGACCAACGGCACGACGGGTGCAGGCCCCAAAGCCTGCGCGTCCCCACCACCACCACCACCTCCTCCACCACCGCAGCCCGACAGCAGGCCCGCCAGCAACACACTGGTCATGCCCGTTTTCACGCGCTCATTGCAAGGTTTGAAAAACAAGCTCGATGGCATATACCGTGGCTTGAGAGCCAGTTTGTTGGAACCACAGTGTCATGGGACCCGCAGACAATTGATTGGCATCTACGTCCTGCAGCACGTTGCGGTTCAAGTCTTTCGGCCCCATATGGCCGTAAACCAACATGCGTTTGACATCGTAACCCGCATCAAAGACCGCAGCGCGTTGCAAGGCATAGAAAGCAATCGGGTCGGGCGAAACGTAGTGAACCAGCCGCAAGCTTTGTAGACGCTGACCGACCGGGATATCCCAGCGGATGAAGTCAAGATCCCCCTCCACCACGGAACCATGTATCACCGTCGTCTTGGCCTGCTGCAAAGACAGCACGCTGGGCTGCAAAGGGTTAACTGAAGCCTCATGCCAAGTCGGGCTGTCGGGCTCAAAAAGGTTGACCCGCTCCAAAGGCGACCGGTTACCTGCCAAGTCCACTTGCCGCAACCAAACCACGGTCAAGGCGTTGCCCATCAGGGCCAGGCTGTCTCCAGTGCCTGTGAGCCAAGTGCGCGTGTCATCCAAGGAGTATTCCCACTGTCCTTGGTTTTCAACACCAGAAACCTTCACCAATCGGGTCTGGTCTTGGGTCTCCACGGCCGCTTGAACAGCGGCTGGCGGCATGGTGTCGAGCACGCAACTGACCATCTCGATCTCTGAGGTGTTGCCCATGTTGTCAAAGGCGCGTACCCAGATGGTTTTGGCACCATCGCCCTCCACATTGAAGTTATCACCTTGGCCTCGAATCCATGTGGCCCCCCTGTCAAAAGAAAACTCCCAGTTCTCAGGACTGTTCACACGCCAAGCACCGATGCGGGTCGTGCCGTCGGTCACACTCAAGCCCGTGTCGGTGAAAGACAGCACAGGTTTGGCTAGGAATCGAACGACTCTCTCAGGTGCTGGTGGCGTAATGGCCATGTCTTGGCCCGCCCCCGTGTTAGAAGCTGATGGGCTAGCTTCACCGCCGCCGCCACCACCACCACAAGCTGCCAAGCACAGGGTCAATGCGGCAGCCAGCAAACGGCTTGCGGCAAGGCGTTGAAATATCGAAGACATCGCTTATGGCCCTTTGAAGTAATGCAAATGAATGCGAGGTGCAAGCACATCCCTGCAGGGGTGAAGTTAAAAAAAGGGCCACCCCGAGGGTGGCCCAATCAAAGTCAACAACACCATGTTGGCAAGCCAACCGGTGCTTTGGACATCAGGTACCGATCACGCCACCGTCGTTCTTGCGAATGACGACCGTGGCAGCACGTGGGCGACCGCCAGAGGCGCCATCGGGCCACTTGGAGAAGACTGTCGGGTTGGCATTGGCCCAAGCAAGCTTCTCGGCTTCAGTGGCCAATGCCTTCCAAGCAGCGGGCGCACGGGGGTGCACGTTAGTGGTCGAACTTGCAATTTCACCAGGGTGCTGAATGTTGATGAACATGGTCCGCGCATCAGGCGTCCAACACACGCCCGTAACTTCGCAAGCATCAGGGCCCACCAAGAAGCGGGTGATTTTCTTGGTTGCCAAGTCTGCCACCAGCATCTGGTTGTTGCCTTGGTTCACGTAGTTGCCAGTGTTTTGATAAGCGCCGTCAGATTGGATCCACAAACGGCCTTCTGGGTCGACCTGGATGCCGTCTGGCGAATTGAAGGTGTTGCTAGCGTCAATGAAGCTAGAGCCCTTCTTGTCACCTGTCAGTTCTGGGTTGCCAGCAATCACATAGATGTCCCAGATGAAGGTGGTGGCAGCAGCATCTTCACCCGCTTCATTGATGCGGATCACATGGCCCCAATCATTTGCAGCACGTGGGTTGGCCTCGTCCACGGGTGGGCGGGCGGAACCCGCTGTGGTCGAACCGTTGACGTTGTTCACTGATGCTGTGGTCGTGCCGCGGCGGTTGTTGTTGGTGCAAGCCACGAACACCTCACCTGATTTGGTGCGGTTGGCAGCTACCCACTCAGGGCGGTCCATCATGGTGGCGCCAAGACGGTCAGCGGCTTGGCGGGCCTTGATCATCACCTCGGCTTGGTCAGCAAAACCGTTCGCAGCGGTCAAGCCGTTTTGGCCATGCACCAAGGCCAGCCATTCGCCAGTGCCTTGGTTGTCGCCCGTTACCGTGCCAGCATTAAATTTGGCCACATACAAAATGCCTGCGTCCAACAGGTTGGCACCGCTGGACTTATCGGCAGCGTTGTAAGTGCCAGTCGACACGAATTTGTAGAGGTACTCGCCGCGCTCGTCGTCGCCCGAATACACCACGGCCTTGTTCATTTTGGACAGCACGCACTCGGCATTCTCGTGCTTGAAACGGCCCAAGGCGGTGCGCTTCTTGGGTTTGCTGGCGGGGGCATACGGGTCAATCTCCACAATCCAGCCGTGTCGGTTAGGTTCGTTGGGGTTGACATTGATATCAAAGCGAGAATCGCTCTTGTGCCAGTTGTTGTAAGAGTTGGTGCTGGCTACGCCATAACGTTTTTGCAAGTCGTTGGTGGTCACGGCTGTTTCAGAACCAAAGGCACCGTTGAAGTTCTCTTCCGCGGTAATGTATGTGCCCCAAGGTGTCTGGCCAGCGCCGCAGTTGCCGAGCGTGCCCAAAACCTCAGTACCTGCTGGGTCGGCAGCGGTCTTCATCAAAGCATGACCAGCAGCCGGGCCAGTGATGGCAACAGGTGTGTAACCGGTGATGCGGCGGTTGTAAGGAGAGGTCTTCACATACTCCCACTTACCAGCAGCATTGCGCATGACTTCAATGACCGACACGCCCACGGCAGCCTGTTCCTTTTTGGTAACGGCCAAGAGGTCGTTGCGTCCAAAGTTAGCCACAGTGTGTATGTACTCTGGGTTGATGTACTCGTGGTTTATAGCCAAGAGACCGCGGCTGTTGCCATCGGTGCCAGGGAAGGGAAAAAAGTTAATGCCGTCGTGGTTGTCACCCGCCTGCTGCTCTTGCAGCTCCCAGCCCTCACTGGCATCGCCCTTAAAAGCGGGGACGCCAGGCAAGATGGGATCGCCCCAGCGGTACATCACATCGGCGGTATAACCTTCGGGCACGATGACGGTATCACCCGTGCTGATCGGGAGACCCTTGAATCCAATGGTGCCAGGCGCGGGCACAGCTGCAGCACCTCCACCACCGCAGGCCGTCATGGCGCTGCCAAAAATACCCAGCAAACCCAAAGCCGCGCCAGACTTCAGCATATTGCGTCGGCTGGGGTCACGAACGATTTCGCGCTCGATCAAATCATGCAAATGATCGTTGGCTGAGTTGTTAGATACACCATCATCATGGTTTTTAAATAAGCTGGACATAGTTCCACTCCTGTTGATAAGAGCCGTAGTTTTGAAGACTAATATTTCGAAAATAAGTCGCTGCAAACACCTTAGAAATCCAAAAGGCTTTTAGAAAATAAGGGCTCTTTTTCTTATTGCCATATCCTTCATCCCCCTAGTAAACAAGCGGGTGCACAATGCACGCATGCAAAACCCCATTCCCTTTATGGCCCCCGAATTCTTTGATTCAGCCGAGGCTGCGCTGGCCCGCGTGCAAGCGATCTACGAGCAAAGCGTGTCGCACTTGCGACAGTCCATGCAGCGCTTTGTAGCGGGCGACAACATGCAAGACCGCGTGCGCGCCTGTTACCCCTATGTACGCATCGAAACGGCCACCGATTGGGCGCCGCCGCACGACACCGACCACGAGCCTTTGAGCTACGGTTTTGTGGCCAGCGCCGGAGCCTATGCCTCTACCCTTACCCGCCCCGATCTGTTTGCGCCCTATTTGCTGACGCAGTTTGACCTGCTGATACGCAACCACGGCGTGCGCTTGGAAGTAGGCACCAGCAAAGACCCGATGCCGGTGCATTTTTCATTTGCAGAAAACGAGCACATGGAAGGCGAAATGAGCGCCGCACGCCGCGCCCGCATGCGCGACGTGTTTGACCTGCCCGACCTGACGGCGATGGACGACAGCATTGCCAACGGCACGTGGCGCGGGGCAAACGGCCAGCCCCAACCGCTGTCGCTGTTTACCGCGGCGCGCACCGACTACTCGCTGCACCGCTTGCGCCACTACACAGGCACCAGCCCCTCGCATTTTCAAAACTATGTGTTGTTCACGAATTACCAGTTTTATATTGACGAGTTCATCGCGCTGGGCCGCGCCGAGATGGCCAACCCCGACAGCCCTTACACGGCCTTTGTGGAGCCGGGCAATGTGGTCACCCGCCGTGCAGGTTTAGCTGCACAAGCCAATGAAGCGAAGGGCGTTGCCCCTCTTCGCTTGCCGCAAATGCCCGGCTACCACTTGGTGCGCGAAGGGCACAGCGGCATCACCATGGTCAACATTGGCGTGGGCCCGGCCAACGCCAAAAACATCACCGACCACATTGCCGTGCTGCGCCCGCATGCGTGGCTGATGGTGGGTCACTGCGCGGGCCTGCGCACCACCCAGCAACTGGGCGACTACGTGCTGGCCCATGCCTATGTGCGCGAAGACCATGTGCTGGACGAAGAGCTGCCGCTGTGGGTGCCCATCCCCGCCTTGGCCGAAATACAGGTGGCGCTCGAGCAAGCCGTGAAAGACGTGACGCAATGCGTTGGCCCAGAGCTCAAACGCATCTTGCGCACAGGCACCGTGGCCAGCACCGACAACCGCAACTGGGAACTGCTGCCCACCAGCAATGTGGCCAGCACGCCCCAACGCCGCTTCAGCCAAAGTCGTGCCGTGGCCCTGGACATGGAGAGTGCCACGATTGCAGCCAACGGATTTAGGTTTCGTGTTCCTTACGGGACATTGCTCTGTGTGAGCGACAAACCGCTGCATGGCGAGATCAAACTGCCTGGCATGGCCAACCACTTCTACCGCGAACGCGTAGACCAACACCTGCGCATTGGCATGCGGGCCATCGAGTTGCTGCGTCAACAAGGACCAGCGCAATTGCACAGCCGCAAGTTGCGCAGCTTTGCCGAGGTGGCGTTTCAATAAACATTGTGACAACTGCGACTTAAAAAACGCGTCCTAACGACGTATTACTTGGAGTTCTTCGGCTTTAAGCCAACCGGTCAATGATCGTTCACTGATTCGTTAAACCTTTCATAAAAGGCCCGCTCAGAAATGAGCGGGCCTTTTTACATGGCTTTATTTGGCGCTCGCCGTGGCCTCGCCCATCTTCTCGCCCAACCGCACTCCCTGCCCCGCTTCCCAAGCAGCACTCAACGCAATCGTGTTTTTGGGCCACAGCAACACCACGGTAGAGCCGAGCAAAAAGCGCCCCATTTCCTCGCCTTGTTTCAAGCTCAGTTTGGGGTCGTCATACGTCCACTCGCGCACTGTGCCCGGGCGCGGTGGGTTGACCACGCCGTGCCACGGGGTGGCCATGCTGCCCACGATGGTGGCGCCGACCAGCACCAACACAAACTGTTGGGGTACACCACCTGAGGCAGCAGGCATGTCAAACACACACACCACACGCTCATTGCGCGCAAACAGCCCAGGCACGCCGCGGGCAGTGGCGGGATTGACCGAGAACAAATCACCGGGCACATGCATCATGCGGCGCAAGCGACCGCTGCTGGGCATATGGATGCGGTGGTAGTCCTTGGGGCTGAGGTAAATCGTGGCGAACTCGCCGTCTTGGAACTGCGCCGCCAATGCGGCGTCACCGCCCACCAAGGCTTGCGTGCTGTAGCGGTGGCCTTTGGCTTGGAAAATTTGGTCACCCTCGATGTGGCCCAGCTGGCTGATGGCGCCGTCCACGGGGCATACAAATGCAGCATCGGCCAAGGGGCGCGCGCCGGGCTTCAAGGCGCGGGTGAAGAAGTCGTTGAAGCTGGCGTACTGCGTGATGTCAGGCTGCGCAGCCTCGTCCATGTTGACTTGGTATTTGCCCACAAACCACCGGATGAGGGCATGGGTCCATTTGCCGCCTTGGGCTCGAGCCACAGCGCCTGCCAAAACCGTGAGGGCGTGTTTGGGTAGCGCGTGTTGCAGGGCTACAAATGTGTGTTCATTCATTTTGCAATTTTAGGCGGGCAAAATAGGGCCATGAGCACCCCACTTTTTGAATGCCAACACTTGGTCAAACGCTACGGCGACAACACCGTCGTCAACGACGTGTCTTTCAGCATCGCGCCTGGCGAATGTTTGGGCGTGATCGGCCCCAACGGCGCAGGCAAAACCACCACGCTGCGCATGTGCCTGGGCCTGGCCCAACCCGACGGTGGCAGCATCCGCGCGTTTGGCTTGTCCATGCCCGATGATGCACTGGCCATCAAAGCACGCTTAGGCGTGGTGAGCCAGTTCGACACGCTGGACCCCGACTTCACTTGCGCCGAAAACCTGATGGTGTTTGGCCGCTACTTTGGCATGAAGAAGGCGGACATTCAGGCGCGCATTCCTCAGCTACTCGAGTTTGGCGCACTCGCGCACAAAGCAGACGCCAAGCCTGGCGAGTTGTCGGGCGGCATGAAGCGCCGACTCAGCCTGTCCCGCGCCCTGATCAACAACCCCGATTTGCTGCTGCTCGACGAGCCCACCACGGGCCTCGACCCACAAGCCCGCCACCTGATGTGGGAGCGTTTGCAGCAACTTCTGCAGCAAGGCAAATCGATTTTGCTGACCACTCACTTCATGGACGAGGCTGAGCGTTTGTGCAACCGCCTGTTGGTGCTGGACCATGGCAAAAAAATTGCCGAAGGCACACCGCGTGATTTGATCGCGCAACACCTCGAGCCCGACGTGGTGGAGGTGTATGGCAATGGCGCCTTGGCCTTGGTGGGCAGCCCCATCGCGGCGATGGCGCAACGCGTGGAGACGAGTGGCGAGACCGTGTTTTTCTACACCCAAGATGCTGCGCAACTGCTGCTCGCGCTCAACGCGCATGCCGGACTGCGCACCTTGCACCGCCCTGCCAACTTAGAAGACTTGTTTTTGAAAATGACCGGACGCCAAATCCGCGAGGAAGGCTAAACCATGTATTTCCGTTTCTGGCCCGTTTTCTTGCGCAACCTCTTGGTGTGGCGCAAGCTCGCCATTCCCAGCCTGGTGGCCAACATTGCCGAACCTTTGATGTGGCTGGTCGCCTTTGGCTACGGCATGGGCGCCTTGGTGGGCGAGGTTTCCTTGGACGAACAAAAAGTGCCCTACATCTTGTTCTTGGCCAGTGGCTCGATTTGCATGAGCGCCATGAATGCCGCCACGTTTGAAGCGCTGTACTCCGCCTTCTCGCGCATGCATGTGCAAAAAACGTGGGACGGCATCTTGAACGCCCCCATGCGCCTCAACGACGTGTTGCTGGCCGAAATGCTGTGGGCGGCGTTCAAAGCCTTGTTCACCATCACCGCCATCTTGGCTGTGATGGTGGCGCTGGGCATCACACACAGTTGGAAGTTGCTGGCTGCATGGCCGATCTTGTTGTTCGTCGGCATCACCTTCAGTTGCATTGCACTCATCTTCAATGCACTGGCCAAAGGCTACGACTTTTTCTCTTACTACTTCACACTGTTTCTCACGCCCATGATGTTTTTGAGCGGCGTGTTCTTTCCGCGCGAACAACTTCCAGACATCGTGCGCGACATCTCTGAATGGCTGCCCCTCACCCAAGCCATTGCGTTGGTACGCCCCTTGTTTTTAGACCAGTGGCCAGCCAACCCAACGCTGCACCTAGGCGTATTGGCCGTGTACACCTTGGTCGCGTGGAAAATCGCTCTGCATCTCACGAAAAAACGATTCAAAGCCTGACACTGAAAAAAAAGCACGCGCAACGCGAAGTGCCGAAACAACCACTCGCAGGTGAATGGGTGTGGGGCGGCTGACGATTTCTGGTACCCCAGTATGAGCAAGCCGCCCCAAATCCATTTGCTGGAGCGCAAAAACGTGATCCACGTCAGCCAACCGCAACCCTTACCCCGCTAATATTGATTAATTGATTCAACCGACAAAACAAGGACCGCAAAATGAGCATTCAAACCGTAGGCATCATCGGTGCAGGCACCATGGGCAGTGGCATTGCACAAGCCTGTGCCGTGTCTGGCGTGAACGTGGTGATGGTCGACATCTCTGATGCCGCCGTGGCCAAAGGCCTCGCGACAGTATCAGGCAGCTTGGACCGCTTGATCAAAAAAGAAAAAATCACCGAGGCCGACAAAGCCGCCGCCTTGTCGCGCATCACCACCAGCACCCACTACGACGACCTGAAAGCCGCAGAGCTCGTCATCGAAGCCGCGACAGAGAACTTCGACCTGAAGGTGAAGATCGTCAAGCAGCTTGATGCCATGTTGGCCCCAGAAGCCATCATCGCTTCCAACACCTCGTCGATTTCCATCACCAAGTTGGCCGCTGTCACCACCCGCGCTGACCGCTTCATTGGCATGCACTTTTTCAACCCCGTGCCCATGATGGCTTTGGTCGAAATCATCCGTGGCTTGCAAACCTCAGACGCCACACACGCCGCTGTGCACGACCTGTCCACCCGCTTGGGCAAGAGCCCCATCACCGTGAAGAACGCGCCTGGCTTTGTGGTCAACCGCATTCTGGTGCCCATGATCAACGAAGCCTTTTTTGTGTTGGCCGAGGGCGTGGCCACCGCCAAAGACATTGATGCGGGCATGATGCTGGGCTGCAACCAGCCCATCGGCCCCTTGGCCTTGGCCGACATGATTGGCCTGGATGTGTGCCTGGCCGTGATGGATGTGTACTTGCAAGAGTTTGGCGACAGCAAATACCGCGCTTGCCCGCTGCTCAAAGAGATGGTGGCCGCCGGCCAACTGGGCCGCAAAACAGGTCACGGCGTCTACACCTACTGAGCCGCCCTGGCCCGATCTATGTCGCTTGACGCCGCTGCATCACACGCCTAGGCATGAAGTACGCCCTGCTCTCCGACATCCACAGCAACTTGCACGCGCTGGACGCTTGCTTGGCACATGCGCAAACCCAAGGGGTGGAGCGCGTGGCCATCTTGGGTGACTTGGTGAGCTACGGCGCTTTTCCCGCGGCGGTGGTGGCACGCTGCCAAGCCTTGCAGCAAAACGGCGCCATCGTGCTGCGTGGCAACCACGAAGAGTTGGTGCAAACGCACCACATCCGCACATCCAAAGCCAACCCGAGCACCACCCCATCGTTGGGCAGCCTCACCGCTCAATGGACGCACGACCAGTTGTCGCCCGCCCAACGCTTTTGGCTAGAAATATTGCCGCTCACCGCACAGACCGACCAGATGCTGTTGGTGCACGCCAGCGCCGATGCGCCCGAGCGCTGGCGCTATGTGGATGACGCACGCATGGCCGCCCTGAGCCTAGACGCCGCTTGCGCCCATCCCGATGTGCGCTATGTGTTTGGTGGCCATGTGCACCAGCAATCTCTGTACTACCGAGGCACAGGCCGCCAGTTGATGGCGTTCAAGCCCACATCGGGCGTGCCCATTCCCACACCCAATCACCGCCAATGGATTGCCACCATTGGCTCGGTAGGCCAGCCGCGCGATGGCAACCCGCGCGCCATGTATGCCGTGTTTGACAGCTCACTCGCCAAGCTCACTTTTCACCGTGTGGCCTACGACCACCGCGCTGCAGCGCGCGCTGTGCGCGAAGCGGGCTTGCCCGATTTTTTTGCCCAGCGTTTGGAGAGCGGACAATGAAACGACTGACCGAAGGCACCGAGCTCGATGGCTTTCGCATAGGCGCTTGCTTGCACGCGGGCGGCATGGCGCACATTTACCAAGTGACCTATGCCGACGCACGCCCCGCGCCATTTGCGATGGTGATGAAAGTGCCACGCATGACGGCAGGCGACGGTGCTGAAAACATTGTGGGCTTCGAGGTGGAACACCAAATTTTGCAAGTGCTGCACGGCACGCATGTGCCTCGCTTTGTGGCAGCGGGTGACTTGGTGCACCTGCCTTACTTGGTGATGGAGCATGTGCAGGGCCTGACCTTGCAACAGCTGATGGACACACATACGCTCCACAAAACACGCGCAGAAGTGACTGACATTGCACGCCTAGGCGCTGCCATTGCCCGCGCGGCGCACAGCCTGCACCAACAAAACACCTGCCACCTCGACATCAAACCCGCCAACGTGCTGCTGCACCCAGACGGCCATGCGGTGCTGCTGGATTTTGGTTTATCGTGCCACGCGCACTACCCCGACCTGCTGGCCGAAGAACTGCGACTTGCCGTAGGCTCGCCCGCGTGGATTGCACCCGAGCAAGTGGTGGGCGTGCGCGGCGACCCGCGCAGCGACATTTTTGCCATGGGTGTAATGTTGTACGAATTGGCCACAGCTGAGCTGCCCTTTGGCAACCCACAGACCCCTGGCGGCATGCGCCAACGCTTGTGGATGGACCCAACCCCGCCGCGCCGCTTGCGCGACGACTTGCCGCCTTGGTTGCAAGAGGTGATGCTGCGTTGCCTTGAGCCAGAAGCGGCCAAGCGCTACCCATCGGCTGCGCATTTGGCGTTTGATTTGGAGCATCCCGAACAGGTGAAGGTCACCCAACGTGGCAAGCAGCTACAAGGCACGTCGTTTTTCACGCACCTCCAACGCTGGTTCAAAGCAGCGGGCATGCACTACCAGCCCAGCCCTTTGCCGTCGCAGCAAATTGAGGAAGTGCCGATTGTGATGGTGGCTGTGCCCCACCACGAAGCCAGCGATGCGACGCTGTATTCCCTGCGCCAAGCAGTGGCTCGGTCCTTAGGGCTTCGACCTGGCGCGCGCTTAGCGGTGGTGACGGTGATCTCGCCCAACCAAACCAACGCGACGGACAACGACAAGAGCGAAACCTCGGTGCACCGCCAATACCTCAGCATGCTGCAGCAGTGGGCGCAGCCGCTGGACCTAGAACAACACCAAACCTCTTTTCATGTGCTAGAGGCCAGTGATGTGGCCCATGCCCTCGTGCGCTACGCCGAGGGCAACCATGTGAGCATGATCGTCATGGGCGCGGCCACGCATGGTTTACAACTGCAACGCTTTGTGGCCACCGTGCCCATCAAGGTGGCGATGGAGGCCCCATGCACGGTGATTTTGGTCAAGCAAGCGCTGCCGTTTGAACAACTTCATCAGTCAGCGTAAACGCCAGCGGCCTGAATGACAGGGCCCCACTTGGCGATTTCAGAGGCCACAAACTTCTTGTGTTCAGCGGGTTCAACCCGTTTGTCGCTCACCACCACGGCACCCAAAGCTTCTTGCTTTTTGATGAACTCGGGGTCTTTCAAAGCGACCTTTAATGCAGCGCTGATCTTGGCTGCTACGTCAGCAGGTGTGCCTTTGGGCGCATACAAACCGTGCCAAATCGTGACTTCAAAACCTTTGAGGCCAGCCTCTTGCATGGTGGGCAAGCCCTTGAGGGCAGGTGTCGTCAAACGCTTGGCTGTGGTCACAGCAAAGGCCTTGACAGTCTTGCCTTCAATTTGGGTGGTCGTGTTGGTGGTTTGGTCACACAACAAATCAATCTGGCCACCCATCAAATCATTCAATGCAGGTGCAGTGCCCTTGTAAGGAACGGTCGTCATGTCGGTCTTGATGGCGCTTTGAAACATCAAACCGCACAAGTGCGACGCAGCACCCAAGCCCGCGTTACCTAAATTGATCTTGCCTTTATTTTGGTCAATCCACGCTTGCAACTCTTTGAAGTTGTTCGCTGGCAACGTGGGGCGTCCAATCAAGGTCATGGGCACATCATTGACCATGCCCAAGTACTCAAAATCATCGCTGGTGTTGTAGGGCATCTTGCGATACAGGGCAGGCGAAGTGGCCATGCCGATGTGGTGCAACAGCACCGTGTGACCGTCTTGTGGGGCCTTGGCTACTTTGTTGGCACCAATCGTGCCGCCAGCACCTGCCACGTTTTCAACCACCACATTGGCACCCAAAGGCTTGCGCATGGCTTCGGCCAAGTCGCGTGCCACACGGTCAGTGGGGCCGCCTGCAGCGAACGGCACCACGATGGAGATGGGCTTGTCTTTGACAGGAAAATCGCTCGCGTTAGCGCCGGTCAATGCGGCCACGGCCAGCAAACTCAAAGTGAACAGTTGTTTCATAGTGGGGCTCCTTTTTATAAGAGCTCTATGCTAGAACAGTTTGTATCGTTATGCTATTTCGGATAACACGTAGGGACTTAGCTTGATGCAAGTCAAGTCCAGGCCAATGAGGCGAAATCTCATCCAGCTGACACGCCTCATGCGCTTGTGCTTATTGATAAGTGCGCGCGTCTTCAATCACCTTGCCGTCGTTGGGCAAACTGCCCTCGGCCACCAAGGTCACATCGGCCCGCAGTTTGGTGATGTCGCGCACGGCGTCACCCAACTTGTGCACCAGGCCATCGGCGTCATGGCCCTCCACCATCAGGCACATTTGGTCGTTGGCCATTTCACCCGTGACCACCAAGCGCGCACGCTTGATGTCGGGAAAGCGCTTGACCAACTCAGCCACTTGACCTGGGTGCACAAACATGCCGCGCACTTTGGTGGTTTGGTCCGCGCGGCCCATCCAGCCTTTGATGCGCGCATGGGTGCGGCCTGTGGGGCACTGGCCGGGCAGCACGGCAGACAAATCACCGGTGCCAAAACGAATGAGCGGGTAGTCGGGGTTGAGTGAGGTGACCACCAACTCGCCCACTTCGCCCTCGGGCACGGGGTCGCCCGTGCCGGGACGCACGATTTCCACAATCACGCCTTCATCGAGCACCAAGCCTTCTCGGGCTTGTGTTTCATAGGCAATCAAACCGAGGTCGGCCGTGGCGTAGCACTGATAGCCTGCAATGCCGCGCTCGGCGAGCCAATCGCGCAGGCTGGGTGGGAAGGCTTCGCCCGACACCAAGGCCTTGGTGACGCTGGGCAGCTTGACGCCCAACTCAGCAGCTTTTTCGACAATGATTTTTAAAAAACTGGGCGTGCCAACGTAGCCCGCAGGCTGCAACTCGGCCATCGCACTGACTTGCTGCTCGGTTTGCCCTGTACCGCCTGCAAACACGGTGCAACCGATGGCATGCGCGCCAGTCTCCATCATCGAGCCGGCAGGCGTGAAGTGGTAGCTAAAGCAGTTGTGAATCAATTCATGAGGGCGAAAGCCCGCGGCATACATGGCACGGGCCATGCGCCAATAGTCGGCACGCGCACCTTCGGGCTCGTAGATGGTGCCAGGGCTGGCAAACACGCGTGGCATGGCTTTGCCAAAACCAATGGCGGCAAAGCCGCCAAACACGTTGGTCGTGCGTTGGGCTTGTTGTTGCGCCAGCAGTTCGTATTTGCGAATGACAGGCAACTGCGCCAAGGCAGCACGGTTGTTGATGCTGGCCGCATCCACGCCGGCCAAGAGGGCGGTGAATGCAGGGGAGTTTTTTTGTGCATGCGCCACTTGCGCTGGCAACGCTGCCATCAACGCGGCTTCGCGCTCAGCAGGGTTGCGGGTTTCGAGGGCGTCGTAAAAAGGAGAGATGCTCATAACTTTCAGTCAAGGGGTGACACGTTAGGCCAACCAACGCTTGCGGCGCTTGTAGCTCTTGGCATCTTTGAAGCTCTTGCGTTCGCCGCCGCCCATGCCGAGGTAGAACTCTTTCACGTCTTCGTTGTTGGCCAAGTCAGCGGCAGCGCCGTCCATAACGATGCGGCCCGACTCCATGATGTAGCCGTAGTCGGAATACTTCAGCGCCATGTTGGTGTTTTGCTCTGCCAACAAAAAGGTGACTTTTTCTTTGTCGTTCAAGTCTTTGACGATATTGAACACCTCTTCCACGATTTGCGGGGCCAAGCCCATGGAGGGCTCGTCGAGCAACACCATGTTGGGGTTGGCCATCAGGGCGCGACCAATGGCGCACATTTGCTGCTCTCCCCCTGAGGTGTAGGCGGCTTGCGAGGTGCGACGTGTTTTGAGACGCGGAAAGTAGTTGTAGACCTTCTCTAGGTTGGCATCGATTTCGCCTTTGCTGGTGCGCGTGTAGCTGCCTGTGAGCAAGTTTTCTTCGATGGTCAGGTGGGCAAAGCAATGACGACCTTCCATGACTTGCACCACGCCGCGCTTGACCAGGTCAGCGGGTGTGAGGTTTTCAATGCGCTCACCGCGCAACTCGATGCTGCCCTTGGTGACCGCACCGCGCTCGCCTTGCAACAAGTTAGAAACGGCGCGCAAGGTGGTGGTTTTGCCTGCCCCGTTGCCGCCCAGCAGCGCCACAATGCTGCCTTGCGGCACTTGCAGTGACACGCCTTTGAGCACCAAGATGACGTGGTTGTAAATGACTTCAATGCCATTGACGTTGAGAACAATGTTGTTGGCGCTCATAACTTACCTTGCTAATAAAACGTTGTTGGACCAGACCAAACCTCAAAGCAAACGCCGTGTTTGCCTTTGAGGTTTGGCGACTCGTGAGAGTCGCCAAATCATCAGCCGCGAGGGCTGAGTTGCTTCAGATTAACCTTGGCAATCGGCCGCTGTGCGACGTGAGAGTTTTTTCTCAGCGGCGTACTTGTCGGCGTACTGCTTGACCAAAGGCTTGATGATGGCTTCATCGGCTTCGATCCAGTCAGACGCGAAGTTCCACTTTTTGCCGTCCCAGGTGTGCACGCGTGCAGAACGTGAACCTTCGTGGTCCAAGCAAGAGGTGCTGATGGGTTTCATCACCGTGCCCAAGCCGAGCTTGTCGAGCGCTTTTTGGTCCAAGGTCAAGTTTTCCAAACCCCAACGGATTTGCTCGCCGTCCATCACTTTGCCTTTGCCATAACGAACTTGCGCTTGACGCACACCTTCCACCGCCAAAGCAGCGCTGACCATGCCACGGTTGTAGAGCGTGGTGCCCACTTCTTCGAAAGGTCCGGTGCCGAGCTTTTTGTCGTGCACATGGGTCTTCATGTCGGCAATCACTTTGCCGCCGTCACCCGTCACCACCAAACCGCTGTAGCCCTTGGCAGCTTCGCCCACGTCTTTGACGTCTGGCTCAGCCGCTGACCACCAAATGCCGTACATCTTGTCGCGGGGATAGCCTGTGGCCACGGCTTCTTTCAAAGCAGCCGAGTTCATCACGCCCCAGCCCCACAACAAAACGTAGTCAGGGCGGGCTTGACGAATTTGCAACCAAGTGGCCTTTTGCTCAACGCCAGGGTGTGCCACTGGCAACAAGCTCAATTCAAAGCCTTGCATCTTGGCGCGCTCTTGCAGCAGTGCAATGGGCTCTTTGCCATAAGGGCTGTCGTGGTAGACCAGGGCAAACTTCTTGCCCTTGATGTTGCCGCCTTCTTTTTTGGTGATGTGCTGCATCAAAATGTCAGCGCCAGACCAATAGGTGCCCATCAGAGGGAAGTTCCACTTGAACACTTGACCATCGCTGGACTCGGAACGGCCGTAGCCAGACGTGATGAGTGAGTTTTTGTCAGCAGGCGCTTTTTCAGTCATGGCAAAAGTGATGCCGGTTGACAAAGGCTGGAAGATGGCGCCTTTGGCTTTGCCTTTGAGACGCTCATAGCACTCCACGCCGCGATCTGTGGCGTAGGCGGTGTCGCACTCTTCATAAGTGATCTTCACGCCGTTGATGCCGCCGTCGCGGGAGTTGATGAGCTTGAGGTAATCGGCATAGCCGTTGGCCCAAGGCACCCCGTTAGGTGCATAGGCGCCCGTGCGGTAGGGCAACACGGGAAAGAACTGCTCTTTGGCTTGCGCCTGAGCGGAGGTGGTCACCACGGCGCTGGTCAAACCAGTCGCTGCAACGGCCAACGCCATCATGAGGGAACGAATTTTCATTTGAAGTCTCCTTAGAACAATAATGCAAACACTGGAAAAAAACCAACTCAATGGGGAAACGGCCACAAACGCAGCTTTTGTTTACCCACACTCCACAACTTGGCCAAGCCATGCGGCTCGACGATCAAGAACCAAACAATCAAAGCACCGAAGATGATTTGCTCGGCGTGCGTCAATGCCGCCGTGCTGACTTGGATACCCACCATCGCACCCAAGGATGGCAACACCAAGTTGATGATGATGGGCAACACCACGATGAACGCCGCGCCAAAGAAGCTACCCATGATGGAGCCCATGCCACCCAAGATGACCATGAACAACAACTGGAACGAACGGTCCACAGAGAACGCTGCTGGCTCCCATGAGCCCAGATAGACAAAGGCCCACAAAGCGCCCGCCACGCCCACGATGAATGAGCTCACGGCAAACGCACTGAGCTTGGCGTAGGTCGGGCGAATCCCGATCACGGCAGCGGCCACGTCCATGTCGCGAATGGCCATCCACTCGCGGCCAATGGCGCTACGCACCAAGTTTTTGGCGAGCAAACCAAACACCACCAAAAAGGTCAAGCAGAAGGTGTATTTCTCAAAAGGCGTATTGATGGAAAAACCAAACACCTGCAAGTCAGACACAGAGGCTGTACCAGAGGCCGAGTCGTTGGTGAACCATTTGATGCGCAAGAACGCCCAATCACAAAAGAACTGTGCGGCCAAGGTGGCGACAGACAAATACAAGCCCTTCACGCGCAAGCTAGGAATGCCAAAGAACATGCCAACCAGGGTGGCAAAAAAGCCACCCAGCAAGATGGCCAAGATGAGGGGCATGCCGTCAATGCGCACAATGAAGTTGTAAGCGGCATATGCGCCCACCGCCATAAACGCACCAGAGCCCAAAGAGATTTGACCGCAATAACCCACCAAAATGTTGACGCCCAACGCGGCGAGCGACAAGATGAGGAAAGGAATCAAAATCGCACGCAACATGTATTCGTCTGCGAGCAAGGGCACGCCGATGAATGCGAAGGCGATGAGCAACAACACACCCACGCGGTCTTGCGTGATCGGGAAGATTTGTTGATCTTTGCTGTAAGTTGTTTTGAATTGACCGTTTTCTCTATAAAACATTTTTTTATTCCTTACACGCGGTCAATAATCTTCTCGCCGAACAAGCCTTGTGGACGCACCAACAAAAAGCCCAAAGCCAGCACATACGCAAACCAAATTTCAATGCCGCCGCCCACATAAGGGCCGAGGAACACTTCAGATAATTTTTCTCCCACACCAATGATGAGGCCGCCAATGATGGCGCCAGGCACGGAGGTCAAGCCACCCAAAATCACCACTGGCAAAGCACGCAGTGCAACTGTGGAGAGTGAGAACTGCACACCCAACTTGGAGCCCCAAATCATGCCGGCCACCAAAGCCACCACACCGGCCACGCACCACACAATGACCCAAATGCGGTTGAGTGGAATACCAATGGACTGAGCGGCTTGGTGATCATCTGCCACCGCCCGCAGAGCACGACCGGTGGTGGTTTTTTGGAAGAACACGCTGAGCAAAGCGACCAAGGTGGCGGCAATCAAGGCTGCCACCAAGTCTTCTTGGTTGATCATGATGCCGCCATCAAAGGTGGACTGCATGAGCATCAAGGGCTCTTTGGGCATGCCCACATCGATCTTGTAAATGTCGCTGCCAAAGATGGTTTGGCCCACGCCGTCCAAAAAGTAAGTGATGCCCAAAGTGGCCATCAACAAGGTGGTGCCTTCTTGATTGACCAAGTGACGCAACACCAAGTACTCGATGATCCAAGCCACCACAAACATCACGGCAGCGGCGCCTAAAAAGGCCAGCAGGTTCACCAACACAAAGTGCGTGATGCCAAAGTACTGAGGAATCCATTCGCCAAAGCGGGCCATGGCCAACGCAGCAAACAACACCATCGCACCTTGCGCAAAGTTGAACACGCCAGAGGCTTTGTAAATCAGCACGAAGCCCAGAGCCACGAGCGAATACAACATGCCGGCCATGAGGCCGCCGAAAAGGGTTTCAAGAAAAAATGCCATGTTCTTGTCCTTAGTGTGAAGTGCCGAGGTAAGCGCTGATGACTTCCTCGTTGTTGCGCACCTCTTCGGGTGTGCCGTCGCCGATTTTTTTGCCGTAGTCGAGTACGACCACGCGATCAGAAATGTCCATCACCACGCCCATGTCGTGTTCGATCAACACAATGGTGGTGCCAAATTCGTCGTTCACATCCAAGATGAAGCGACACATGTCTTGCTTCTCTTCCACGTTCATGCCAGCCATAGGCTCGTCGAGCAACAACACTTCGGGCTCTAGCGCCAGCGCGCGGCCGAGGTCGACGCGCTTTTGCAAGCCGTAGGGCAACTGGCCCACGGGCGTTTTACGAAAGGCTTGAATTTCTAGGAAGTCAATGATGTGCTCGACTTTTTCACGGTGCATCATTTCTTCTTTTTCAGCAGGGCCAATGCGCAGGGCTTGCAGCAAGATGTTGCTCTTCATACGCAGGTTGCGCCCCGTCATGATGTTGTCGAGCACGCTCATGCCCTTGAACAAGGCCAAGTTTTGAAAGGTGCGTGCAATGCCCATGGTGGCCACTTGGTGGCTGTCCATGTGGCTAAAGGTTTGACCACGAAAGGTGATGGAGCCTTCTTGCGGCGTGTACACACCGTTGATGCAGTTGAGCATCGAGCTTTTGCCCGCGCCGTTGGGGCCAATGATGGCGCGCACTTCGTGCTCTTTGACGTTGAAGGAAATGTCGCTCAGCGCCTTGACGCCGCCGAAACGCAAGCTGATGTTGTTGACGTCAAGGATGACGTCGCCTATTTTTTTGCTCATGCTGCTTTCCCCACAGGCGCGAAAATTTTGGCATCCGACAACTTGAGCGTGGCGCTCACGCTGCCGGTGCGACCGTCTTCAAACTTCACCACGGTTTCAATGAATTGCTCGGTGGCGCCGTTGTACAGCGCGCCCACCAAGGCGTCGTATTTATCCTTGATAAAGCCACGACGCACTTTGTTGGTTCGCGTGAGTTCGCCGTCATCCGCATCGAGCTCTTTGTGCAGCACGAGGAAGCGGCTCACTTGGCTGCCAGCCAACAGTTCGTCAGCGGCCAAATCGGCGTTGACTTTCTCGACGCACTCTTTGATCAACTGATACACCTCTGGCTTTTGCGCCAAGTCGGTGTAACCGGCATAGGGTAAGTTGCGTCGCTCAGCCCAGTTACCCACGGCGTCCATGTCGATGTTGATCATCACGCACACCTTGTCGCGCTGGTCGCCATAAGCCACCACTTCTTTGATGTGCGGGAAGAACTTGAGCTTGTTCTCGACGTACTTGGGCGCAAACATGGCACCGTCGTTGATGCCGCCTTTGATGCGGCCCACGTCTTTGACGCGGTCGATGATTTTCAAATGGCCATTGGCATCGATGAAGCCCGCGTCGCTGGTGTGGTACCAACCATCGGCGGTGAGCACTTCGGCGGTAGCCGCCTCGTTTTTGTAATAGCCTTTGAGCAAGCCGGGCGACTTGACCAAGATTTCGCCGTTATCGGCCACCTTGATTTCCACACCAGCGCAGGGCACGCCCACGGTGTCGGCGCGGGCTTCGTGGTCGGGCTGCAAGCAGACGAACACGGCTGTTTCTGTGGAGCCATACAGCTGTTTCAAGTTCACGCCAATGGCGCGGTAAAAGCTAAACAGATCAGGCCCAATCGCCTCGCCTGCGGTGTAGGCCACGCGCACACGGCTCATGCCCAAGTTGTTGCGCAAGGGGCCGTAAACCAAGAGGTCGCCTAGGCCATACAGCACGCTGCCCACCAAGCCGATGGATTGGCCCGACATTTTGCTGGGGCCGTATTTGCGCGCCACGTCCATGAAGAAATGAAACATGCCGCGCTTGGGTGCACTGGCGTCTTCCATACGAATCATCACCATGGTGAGCAAGCCCTCAAAGACGCGCGGAGGGGCAAAGTAATAAGTGGGGCCCACCTCTTTCAAGTCGATGGTGACGGTGGCCACCGACTCGGGGCAGTTCACCACATAGCCGCAATACAGCCACTGGGCGTAGCTGAAAATGTTTTGTCCGATCCACGCCGGTGGCAAATAGGCCAACACCTCTTCGTGTGAGGTGAGCTTGTCAAACACAGCACCCGCTTCGGCGCGGTTGATGAGCGAGTTGTGGGTATGCACCACGCCTTTGGGGTTGCCTGTGGTGCCGGAGGTGAAGAACATGGCACCCACATCATCGGTGTGCGCTTTGTCAACTTCGTTTTCAAAGAAATCGGGATGTTGCTTGGCAAATACGGCGCCCGCTGCCAACAGCTCTTCGAGAGAAGCCAAGCCTGGTTCGTCGTATTTGCGCAGGCCCCGTGGGTCGTCAAAAAAGATGTGGGAGATTTGGGGACATTGCTCGCGAATCTCAAGCAATTTGTCGACCTGCTCTTGGTCTTCCACCACGCAAAACCGCACCTCGGCATTGTTGAGCGGAAACACGCACTCGGCACCCGCCGCGTCTTGGTACAAGGGGATGGGGACAGCGCCCAACGATTGCGCGGCCAGCATGGTGGCATACAGACGAGGACGATTCGAGCCAATCACCACCAAGTGCTCGCCGCGTTTCAGGCCTGCTTGGTGCAAGCCGCAGGCCATATGCGTCACCATGGCAGCCATGTCGGCCCATGTGGTGGTCTGCCAAATGCCGTATTCCTTCTCGCGCATGGCAGGCGCTGAGGGGCGCTCGCTGGCATGCTTGAGTAACAGTCGTGGGAACGTGGTCTGCATTCCTGATCCTTGCGTTGTGTGTCGACAAAATACCGTGACGCCCAGATGACGCCCTGAGGGTGTTGGCGCGATCCTAAAAGCTGGTTTGACGCCAAGTTGTCGTTTCGACGACAATCTAGGGAAGACACCTAGCAGGACTTACCCGAGCCTGACGCGTCGCACCGGAGCTCCCAAGATGTCAACAGCACCCAGCGTCTACCAACGTCGTCGCGCGCTCACGGAACAAGAGCTCACGCTGATTCCGTGGTTTGCTTTGCTCAAAGACAGTGAACGCAAGCGCGTGGAATCACAACTGGTGGTGAGCGACCCCATGTCTGGCGACTACGTGTGCCGCGTGGGACGCCAAGCGACGTATTGGTTTGGTGTGGTGGAGGGCTTGCTGAAGATGAGCACGGACAGCGCGAGTGGCCGCAGCATCACATTCACCGGTGTGCCGCCAGGTGGTTGGTTTGGTGAAGGCACCGTCATCAAGCGCGAGAGCTACCGCTACAACATCATGGCTTTGCGCAACAGCGTGGTGGCCGGTTTGCCTATCGATACTTTTCATTGGCTGCTCGACAACTCGATTGGTTTTAACCGCTTCGTGATGAACCAACTCAATGAGCGTTTGGCGCAGTTCATTGAGGCGCGTGAAATTGACCGCTCCACCGATCCCGATGTGCGTGTGGCGCGCAACTTGGCTGCTTTGTTTAACCCTCGTTTGTTTCCCGGTGTGGGCGAGGTGTTGCGCATCACCCAACAAGAGTTGGCCTACCTTGTTGGGCTCTCACGCCAGCGCGTGAACGTGGCGCTGAATCGACTGGAAGCACAGGGCGCGATTCGTATTGAATACGGTGGCATGCGGGTGCTTGACCTTGCCGCGTTGCGCACCAGCGGCAATTAGAATTTGCCGCTTATGTCAGACACCCCCACAGAACTCACCCGCCTCAACAAACGCATGGCCGAGCTCGGCCTGTGCTCTCGCCGCGAGGCCGATGCTTGGATAGAACAAGGCTGGGTGCTGGTCAACGGCCGCCCTGCTGAAATGGGCGTGAAGGTAGCCCCGAACGACCGTGTGGAAATTGACCCACGCGCCACGGGCCACCAAGACACACAAGTCACTGTGCTGCTGCACAAGCCCATGGGCTATGTGAGCGGGCAAGCCGAAGACGGGCATGAGCCAGCCATTGTGCTGATCAACCCGCGCACGCATTGGGCGGGCGACTCGTCCAAGCGACGCTTCACGCCCACACAGTTGCGCAGCCTTGCGCCTTCGGGCCGACTCGACATCGACTCCACAGGCTTGTTGGTGATGACGCAAGACGGCCGCGTTGCACGCCAGCTGATTGGCGAAGACTCGGAGATGGAAAAAGAATATTTGGTACGCGTGACCTACACCGGCCAAGAAAACACCGCCGCGGCCACCGCCGCATCGGCCACGTATGGCGGCAGAGCCAACCAACTCAGCGCGATCGGTGACCACGACCGCGTGACCAACAACGTGCAAGCTGTGTTTCCAAAAGACCAACTCGACCGCTTGCGCCACGGCCTCAGCTTGGACGGCAAGCCACTCAAGCGTGCCCAAGTGGAATGGCAAAACCCTGAGCAACTTCGCTTTGTCCTGACCGAGGGCAAAAAGCGCCAAATTCGCCGCATGTGCGAGCAAGTCGGGCTTCAGGTCGTGGGCCTCAAGCGCATCCGCATTGGGCACGTCCAACTGGGGCAGCTGCCCGCTGGGCAGTGGCGTTACTTGGGTGCCCATGAGCGCTTTTAGTGCGTGCCCATAAGCGCTTTTAGTGCGCACCCATGAGCGCTTTTGTGCGCACCCATGCCCCGCTCATGTGTCCCTCTTGAAATTCAGGCCAGTGCCCCACACCTTGGGGCGTTGTTTTTTGTAATTTAGTTTTTTAAGACCATGACCAAACAAACCCATTCTTTCCAAGCCGAAGTGTCGCAACTGCTGCACCTCGTGACTCATTCCTTGTATTCCAACAAAGAAATCTTCTTACGCGAGCTGGTGTCCAACGCGTCAGATGCGTGTGACAAGCTGCGCTACGAAGGCCTGAACAACGATGCCTTGTTTGAAGGCAACGCAGAGTTGGAAGTACGCGTGAGCTTTGACAAAGACGCCCGCACCCTGACGATTGCCGACAACGGCATTGGCATGAGCCAAGAAGATGCCATTGCGCACCTGGGCACGATTGCCAAGAGCGGCACGCGCGAGTTCATGGGCAAACTCAGTGGCGACCAAAAGAGCGATGCCAAAGACCAAGGCGCTTTGATTGGTCAATTTGGCGTGGGCTTTTATTCGGGCTATATCGTGGCCGACCGCATCACCGTCGAGTCCCGCCGCGCAGGCTTGAAAGCAGAGGAAGGCGTGCGCTGGAGCAGCACTGGCACGGGTGACTTTGAGGTGGAGACCATCACCCAAGCAGCGCGTGGCACCCACGTCATTTTGCATTTGCGCGACGATGCCGAGGAATACCTGAGCGCATGGAAGCTCAAATCAGTCATCAACAAATACTCAGATCACATTTCTTTGCCTATTCGCATGCGCAAGGAAGAATGGAAAGACGGCGAGCTCATTGAAGGTGACCCCTCCGGTGGTCGCCAACCCGGCGAAATGGTGCTGACCGACGAGTGGGAAACCATCAACCAAGCCAACGCGCTTTGGTCGCGTCCCAAGAAAGAGGTGAGCGACGAGCAGCACGCCGAGTTCTACAAACACATCAGCCACGACTTTGAGCCCCCCTTGGCCTGGAGCCACAACCGTGTGGAAGGCAGCACCGAGTACACCCAGCTGCTCTACATCCCTGGCAAAGCGCCAATGGACTTGTTCAACCGCGAAAAGAAAGCGGGCTTGAAGCTCTATGTCAAGCGTGTGTTCATCATGGACGACGCTGAGGCGCTGATGCCCTCTTACCTGCGCTTTGTCAAAGGCGTGGTGGACTCGGCCGATTTGCCGTTGAACGTGAGCCGCGAATTGCTGCAAGAAAGCCGCGATGTGAAAGCCATTCGGGAAGGCAACACCCGCCGCGTGTTGGCGGTGCTTGAAGACTTGGCCAAATACGACAAAGCGCCTGTGGCGGGTGATGATGGCGTGACTGACGCGACAACCGAAGGTGTCACTGACGTTCTGAGCGACGAAGACAAAGCCAAGCAAGGCAAGTTCAGCCAGTTCTACGCCGAGTTTGGCGCTGTGCTCAAAGAAGGTCTTGGCGAAGACTTTGCCAACAAAGACAAGCTGGCCAAGCTGCTGCGCTTTGCCAGCACCCGCACCGACAGCGTGAGCGTGTCATTTGCCGACTACAAGGCGCGCATGAAAGAAGGCCAAGAGGCCATCTACTACATCACCGCTGACACCTTGGCCGCAGCCAAAAACAGCCCGCAACTGGAGGTGTTCCGCAAGAAGGGCATCGAGGTGTTGCTGATGACTGACCGCGTGGACGAGTGGGCCTTGAACTTTGTGCAAGAGTTTGATGGCACAGCCCTGCAATCTGTGGCCAAAGGCGCGGTGGACTTGGGGTCGTTACAAGACGACGCCGAAAAGGAGGCGGCGCAGGCGTCGGCAGAGACTTTCAAGCCCGTGCTGGCCAAGCTCAAAGAGGCCCTCAAAGACAAGGCTGAAGACGTGCGCGTGACCACTCGCCTGGTTGACTCACCCGCCTGCTTGGTGGTGAAAGACCATGGCATGTCGATGCAACTGGCTCGCATGCTCAAGCAAGCAGGCCAGCAAGCGCCAGAGACCAAGCCCATTTTGGAAGTGAACGCCGACCACCCCTTGGTGAAAAAACTCAGCGCAGATGCCAACCCCCACTTCAACGATTTGGCGCACATCTTGTTTGACCAAGCTTTGTTGGCTGAAGGCGGTCTCCCTGAGGACCCTGCCGCCTATGTGAAACGGGTGAACGCACTCTTGGTGTAAAACAGTGTCCATGACACACATGGACACCCCCCACCCCTCCCCTTTATCAAATGAGGTCTTGAAGGCTGACACGCATGTGTTGGCCTTTGACGTTTTTGGCACGGTGGTGGACTGGCACGGCAGCATCGTGCGCGAAATGCAAGCGCTCTACCCTGCAGTCGATGGCAATGCTTTCGCACTGGCCTGGCGCGCAGGCTATCAGCCAGCCATGCAACGCGTGCGTTCTGGCGAATTGGGTTGGATACGCATTGATGAGTTGCACCGCATTATTTTGAATGGCTTGCTTGCTCAGTTTGGTTTGGCGCATTTGAATGAGGCTGAGCGGGTGCACCTCAATCGTGTTTGGCACCGACTGGATGCGTGGCCTGACAGTGTGGCGGGCTTGCAGCGCTTGAAAAAGAAATTCACGATTTGTAGCTTATCCAACGGTAACTTGGGGCTGCTCACCAACATGGCGAAGCGCGCGGGTCTTCCTTGGGATTGCGTGCTGTCGGCTGAAGTTTTTCGTGCCTACAAACCCGATCCTTACGCCTATCTGGGCGTGGCTCAGGTATTTGATTTGCCACCACATCAAGTCATGCTGTGCGCTGCGCATCAAGACGATCTTGTGGGCGCACGGGCATGTGGTTTGCGTACCGCCTACATTGAGCGCCCGATGGAGTTTGGCGCAGGCCAGGTCAAAGACGTGTCGCCACACCCAGACAATGATTTACATGCGCATGACATCTGTGCCTTGGCGGATTTGTTGGGCTGCTAAACGCAAAGCGGCTCTTGCAGCATGGCTTCGCACTGTTCCACCAACATGTGTGTTTGGCCAGCCCAATAGTCGCTGCTGCCAAACCATGAGAAATGCTGCACGAACGCAGGGTCGTCTTTGCGCCTCGCCAACCAAGCGCTGTAATGAATCAAGCGCAAGGTACGCAAGGGTTCGATCAAGGCCAGCTCGCTGCGGTTGAGCGCTCGCATCTGTTCGTAACCATCCAACAACATCGACAGCTGGTGTGTGCATTGCGCACGATCACCGCTCAGCAGCATCCATAGATCTTGTACTGCGGGGCCCATACGTGCATCGTCCAAGTCCACAAAGTGCGGGCCACCGTTGGCTAAATCGGTGGGTGTCCACAAGATGTTGCCAGGGTGGCAGTCGCCATGCAGCCGGATGGGGTGCGCAGGATGCTCTGCAAAGATCTGCGTCGCGATGTCAATGGCTTGGTTGCAGACCGCTAACCATTCGCTGCGTTGATCCAGCGCGACGACTTGGTGGTCGATCAACCAGTCGCGTGACGCCATCGCAAAGGTGCGCACATTCAAACTAGGACGCGCTACAAAGTTTTGTGCAGCCCCCACGTTATGAATGCGTGCAATAAAGCGGCCGATCCACTCCAACACTTCTGCATCGTCTAGCTCTGGCATGCGGCCACCGCGTCGCGGACTCACGCTGAAGGCAAAGCCTGCGGCGTGGTGCAAGGTTTTGCCATGAAGGCGCATGGGCCCCACCAAGGGCACTTCTTGCGCCATCAACGCTTCGGCGAAGTCGTGCTCTTCCAAAATTTGGTCATCGCGCCAACGCTCAGGCCGATAGAACTTGGCCACCACCGAGCTGTTGTCGTCCAACATGACTTGGTACACGCGGTTTTCATAGGAGCTCAAGGCTGTGAGCCGTCCGTCGACCGCCAGTCCGAGGTCAGACAAAGCGTCCAGCACCACATCGGGTGTGAGTGTGGCGTAGGCGTGTTGCTTGGGAACCTCGTCAAACACCCCAGACAACCTCTTTGTCTTGTGCATGGGCGCGGCGCAACATGTCGACAAAGGGCACGACGCGCTGCTTGAGACGAATGGTGCCTGGCGTATCGCTCACGTGAGGTGTTGGGTCCTCTGGCGCATTGGCGTGGGTCGTTTGATTTGCAGCATCTTGGGCGGCCTTGATGGCCAACTCCTCTCGCGCCACGGCCGCATGCAATGCGTCAATGGCCGCCATCATTTCGCTTGGCATGATGATGCCTTTGGCGCCAGGATCTTTGCTAATGAGCTGGAGGATGTGTTTGCCATGGGGCTCCAACATGATGATGTCGGCTGTGGCTTTGGATTTGAATTTGTACAACATGCTTTCATTGTGCGCTCTTGTGTTGCGCGGTCAAGGCGGCTTGAATCTTAGGGGTTCAACAACGAATCAACGGCTGCATGAAATGCCTCGGGTCGTTCATACATCAGCCAGTGCCCTGCATCGGGCACCACCGTGAAGCTGGCCATGCTCGGTAGCACTTGGGGTATTTGCGCCAGTGTGTGTGTGTAGAGCGGATCTAATTCACCCCACACACCGTGCACCGGACAAGCCCAGTGTGTTTGTGCTTTGGCCAAGACATCGGTGCGCGCAATACGCCTGCGGCGCATGCGATCGCGCACCACGTTGGCCTCTTGCAAGTCAATCACCTCTTCTGTCACGCTCTGTGCATGCGCAAACATCATGGCGTTCAGGTTGTGCTTGTGCACGTTTCGGATCTCAGCGGGATCCATATCACTTGTCATGCCGCGCATAGGCAGCTCTTTGCCAAACAAGCCCAAACCCGGTGCACCCACCAAAATCAGTTGTCGAATGATGTGAGGGTGCTGGGCAGCCATTAAACCAGCGGTCATGCCTCCGAAAGAAAAGCCCATGACATCCACCGCTTCGTGCGCGAAGGTTTGCGTCAGAATTTCCGCCAGATAAGGCACGAGCCCGTCAGCATCCGTCACGCCCGTTGGCAGATCAGAGTCGCCAAAGCCCGGAATATCCAACGCCCACACGGGCCGCGTTTGAGCAAAGTGCTCAACGTTTCGTACCCAATGTGTCCAGCTGCCTGAGCCACCGTGCAGCAGCACAAGGGGTCTCGGTGCGTTTGACAAGGCTGAAGTACGCTGTGGGTTTTGTGCATCGCCCTGCGCGGCGCCCCAAACATGCCAAACAACTTTCCCCCAAGCATAGGTCTGTTGTAAGCGTTGTGAATGCGCCTCGACTGTGCTGATTTCCATGTGTGAACCTTCCCAAGTAAAACGCCCACTGAATAAATTCAGCGGGCGTTTTAAAGTGGTTGCGCGAGTAGGATTTGAACCTACGACCTTTGGGTTATGAGCCCAACGAGCTACCAGGCTGCTCCATCGCGCGTCAAGAGGATTAGTATAACCTATTAAGCGGCTGTTTCAGTAGAAGAAGCCTCAGAAACTTCTGGACGATCGACGAGTTCAACATAAGCCATCGGTGCGTTATCACCCACACGAAAACCCATTTTCAAAATGCGTGTGTAACCACCTGGACGTGTCTTGAAACGAGGACCCAAATCATTGAACAACTTGACCACGCTGTCACGATCGCGCAAACGATCAAATGCCAAGCGGCGATTGGCAACGGTTGGCTCTTTGGCCAAGGTGATCATCGGCTCGATGACGCGACGCAACTCCTTGGCTTTTGGCAAGGTGGTTTTGATGGCTTCGTGCTCGATGAGTGAATTCATCATGTTGCGCAACATCGCCAAACGATGTGAGCTGGTGCGGTTAAGTTTGCGAAGTCCGTGTCCGTGACGCATGGTGATTTCCTTTGATGTTTTGCCGGCCGCCGTATCAGGTACGGCCAGGGGACTTTAAAAAGTCAGTGGTTTTAAAAAATTAGCGACGCTCTAAGCCAGCAGGTGGCCAGCTTTCGAGCTTCATGCCCAAGGTCAAACCACGAGAAGCCAAAACTTCTTTGATTTCATTGAGCGACTTACGACCCAAGTTAGGTGTCTTGAGCAGTTCGTTTTCAGTGCGCTGAATCAGGTCACCGATGTAATAGATGTTTTCAGCTTTCAAGCAATTGGCTGAGCGCACCGTCAACTCCAACTCGTCCACGGGACGCAGCAAGATGGGGTCAAACTGTTGGCCGCCACGTGGGGCAGCAGCTTCCATGATGCCGTTGATGGCATCGCCTTCTAACTGTGCAAATACAGCGAGTTGTTCAACCAAAATCTTGGACGAAGCGCGCACTGCGTCTTCAGCAGTGATGGCACCGTTGGTTTCGATTTCCATGACCAAACGGTCGAGGTCCGTGCGTTGCTCCACGCGCGCGTTTTCGACGCTGTAGCTGACGCGGCTGACGGGCGAAAAAGCAGCGTCCAACACAATGCGACCAATCGACTTGCTTGGCTCTTCGCCGTAACGACGCACAGTACCTGGCACATAGCCGCGACCTGTTTCAACTTTGAGTTGAATGTCGATCTTGCCGCCGTGCGACAAGTTGGCAATCACATGCTCAGGGTTGATGATCTCAACATCGTGAGGTACTTGGATGTCAGCAGCTGTCACAGCGCCTTCACCGTCTTTGCGCAAGCTCAGCGTGACTTCATCGCGGTTGTGCATTTTGAACACAACGCCTTTGAGGTTCAACAAAATGTTGACCACATCTTCTTGCACGCCGTCAATCGACGAGTACTCATGCACCACGCCAGCGATGGTGACTTCGGTCACGGCATAGCCAACCATGGAAGAAAGCAAAACGCGACGCAAGGCATTGCCCAAGGTGTGACCATAGCCACGCTCAAACGGCTCCAAGGTGACCTTGGCGCGGTTATGTCCCAGTTGCTCGACGTGAATATTTTTTGGTTTCAGCAAATTCGTTTGCATTCAGATTTCCTATCAATACCCCCGGCTCGTTACACCGGTAAGGCTGGGTTTCTGGACCACGCAGCGCGAGCAGTCTGCGTGGGGTGCGTTAGGTTGAAAACTTCAACCAGGATTAACGCGAGTAAAGTTCGACGATCAAAGATTCGTTGATGTCCGCAGCGAATTCGTCACGGTCGGGGGTCTTCTTGAACACGCCTTCCGCTTTGTCGAGGTTGACCTCAACCCAAGCAGGCATGCCCACTTGTTTGGCCAACTCGAGCGCTTCCAACACGCGACCTTGCTTTTTAGACTTTTCACGCACAGCGACCACGTCACCCGCTTTGACCAAGTAAGAAGCAATGTTGACTTGGTGACCGTTCACGGTGATGGCCTTGTGAGACACCAACTGACGAGCTTCCGCACGCGTTGAACCAAAGCCCATGCGATACACCACGTTGTCTAAACGCGTTTCCAAAATGGTCAACAGGTTTGCGCCGGTGTTGCCTTTTTGGCGATCAGCCGCTGCAAAGTAGCGACGGAACTGGCGCTCCAAGACGCCGTACATGCGTTTGACTTTTTGCTTTTCACGCAATTGCAAACCGAAGTCTGAGGTGCGCTGTCCAGAAGTGCGGCCATGTTGGCCTGGCTTGCTGTCAAATTTGCACTTGTCGCTGATCGAGCGACGAGCGCTCTTTAGGAACAAGTCTGTGCCTTCACGGCGGGAGAGTTTGGCCTTGGGGCCTAGGTAACGTGCCACTTGAATTTCCTTATCTAATCAGCTGCTCGCTAGAAGCGAGGAGCCGCTGGGGGTTGGCCAGCGGCGGTGGGCTTGTGGTTAACCGTAAAGAAGCGATAAACGCTTAGATACGACGACGCTTTTGTGGACGGCAGCCGTTGTGCGGCACAGGTGTCACGTCAGCGATCGAGTTGATGCGAATTCCCAATGCGGCCAAAGCACGCACCGAAGATTCACGGCCAGGACCTGGACCTTTGATCTCAACATCAAGGTTCTTGATGCCTTGATCAACGGCAGCGCGGCCCGCAACTTCAGAAGCAACTTGTGCTGCAAAAGGTGTGGACTTGCGTGAGCCCTTGAAACCTTGACCACCCGATGATGCCCAAGACAAGGCATTGCCTTGGCGGTCAGTGATGGTGATGATGGTGTTGTTGAACGAAGCGTGAACGTGCGCGATGCCGTCCGCAATGTTCTTACGAACCTTTTTACGTACGCGTGAAGCTGCGCCGCTTGGAGATTTAGCCATTGTTCAGTCCTATTATTTCTTCAACGACTGGGCTGCTTTACGCGGACCCTTACGTGTACGAGCGTTGGTACGCGTACGTTGACCACGCATAGGAAGACCACGACGATGACGGAAACCGCGGTAACAACCAATGTCCATCAAACGCTTGATGTTCATGGTGGTCTCGCGACGCAAGTCACCTTCAATCGTGAATTCAGCGATCTGGTCACGGATCTTTTCGAGGTCCGAGTCAGTCAGATCTTTGATCTTCTTTGTGTAATCAATGCCAGTTGCTTCGCAAATTTTGCGAGCGCGTGTGCGACCAATACCAAAAATAGCGGTGAGGCCAATTTCAGTGTGTTTGTGTGGCGGAATATTAATGCCAGCGATACGTGCCATATGCGTCCTCTTTAAAGCAGTTCAATCAACCTTGACGCTGTTTGTGGCGTGGATCTGTACAGATCACACGAACCACGCCCTTGCGGCGGATGATTTTGCAGTTGCGGCAAATTTTTTTGACCGAAGCCGAAACTCTCATTTCACTCTCCTAAAACTCATTTCATTTCACAGCCACAGTGGCAACGAAACACGATTTTTTAAATTGGCCCGTTAGAGCGTTGTTTTGAAACTTGCTTTTTTCAACAGCGAGTCATATTGTTGGCTCATCATGTAGTTCTGCACTTGGGCCATAAAGTCCATGGTGACCACCACAATAATCAGCAACGATGTTCCGCCGAAGTAAAAAGGCACGTTGTATTTCAGAATCAAAAACTCAGGTAACAAGCACACAAAGGTGATGTACACAGCGCCCGCAAGCGTGAGTCGAACAAGAATTTTGTCAATGTATTTGGCTGTTTGATCGCCTGGACGAATACCAGGAATAAACGCACCACTCTTTTTCAAATTATCAGCAGTGTCTCGGCTATTGAAAACCAAAGCCGTATAAAAGAAGCAGAAAAACACAATGGCTGCGGCATACAACATCACATAGACAGGTTGTCCGGGTGCGAGTGCAGCTGAAATATCTTTGAGCCAACTCATGCTGTCGCCTGTGCTGAACCAACTCACCACGGTTGCAGGCAACAAAATGATGGAAGAAGCAAAGATGGGAGGAATAACGCCTGCCATGTTCAACTTCAATGGCAAGTGAGACGATTGCCCACCGTAAACTTTGTTGCCCACTTGGCGACGCGCGTAGTTCACCAAAATTTTGCGTTGGCCTCGCTCCACAAACACCACGAAGTAAGTGACCAATGCCACCACGATCACAATGAGGATGGCGGCCAAAATACTCATGGCACCCGTGCGCACCAACTCCAGCAAGCCACCAATTGAGCCTGGCAAGCCTGCGGCGATGCCAGCAAAGATCAAAATTGAGATGCCGTTACCCAAACCACGCTCTGTGATTTGCTCACCCAACCACATCAAAAACATGGTGCCTGCGGTCAAGCTGATCATGGCCGTCATGCGAAAGCCAAAACCTGGTGTATTCACCAAGCCAGCCGAAGCCTCTAAGGCCATGGCAATGCCCATGGATTGGAACATCGCCAAGCCCAAGGTGCCGTAACGGGTGTATTGCGTGATTTTGCGGCGACCTGTTTCACCTTCTTTTTTGAGCTGCTCCAAAGAGGGCAGCACATAGGTGAGCAACTGCATGATGATCGATGCAGAAATGTAGGGCATGATGCCCAACGCAAACACCGTGAAGCGCGACAACGCACCGCCGGAGAACATGTTGAACAAGCTCAGGATACCGCCCTGCTGACCTTTGAAGAGTTGTTGCAACTCGTCTGGGTTGATACCGGGCACAGGAATGTGCGCGCCCACGCGGTAGACCACCAAGGCGAGCAGCAAGAAGACCAGCCGGCGACGCAGGTCGCCGAACTTGTCGTTGTTACCGATCGATGCAGAGGTAGTTGCCACGGGCCGTTGTTCCTGTTGAATGAGATTACTCGACCGAGCCGCCAGCGGCTTCGATAGCAGCCTTGGCGCCAGCGGTAGCACCGATGCCATTGAGCTTGACAGCCGTTGTCAATTCGCCAGTCTTCACAACTTTGACGACGCGAGCGATGGAGGCCACGAGGCCAGCGGCCTTCAGTGTCAACATATTCACTTCTGCAGCGCCGAGTTGTTGCAAGTCAGCCAAGGTGACTTCATCGTTGTATTTCAGGGTGGTGGACTTGAAGCCGCGCTTAGGCAAGCGACGCTGCAAAGGCATTTGACCGCCTTCGAAACCAACTTTGTGGTAGCCGCCTGAACGTGACTTTTGACCTTTGTGGCCACGACCAGCAGTCTTGCCGAGACCTGAGCCGATACCGCGTCCCACACGGCGCTTGGCGTGTTTCGCGCCAGGTGCGTGGGTGATGTTATTGAGTTCCATGTTCAACCTTTACAGCACTTTGACCAGATAGCTGATCTTGTTAATCATGCCGCGCACTGCTGGCGTGTCTTGCAACTCGCTCACAGAATTGAGTTTGCGCAAGCCCAGGCCACGGACGGTGGCGCGGTGCGATTCTTTGGTGCCAATTGGGCTACGCACCAATTGGATCTTCACAGTTTGAGGGGTAGTCATTGAATGCTCCGAGATTAAGCGAAGATTTCTTCGATGTTTTTGCCACGCTTAGCCGCCACTTCTGAAGGCGTCGTGGAATTGCTCAAAGCATCCAAGGTTGCGCGGACCATGTTGTATGGGTTAGAGGTGCCATGGCTTTTTGCCACGATGTCAGTGATACCCATCACTTCGAACACAGCGCGCATCGGACCGCCTGCAATGATGCCCGTGCCCTTGGGTGCAGGAATCATCATGACGTTTGCAGCACCGTGACGGCCGTGCACCTTGTGGTGAATCGTGCCGTTTTTCAAGGTGACTTTGGTCATGTTGCGACGGGCTTCTTCCATCGCTTTTTGCACAGCAGCTGGCACTTCTTTCGACTTGCCTTTGCCCATGCCCACGCGACCATCGCCGTCACCCACCACAGTCAAAGCTGCAAAACCGAGAATACGGCCGCCCTTAACCACTTTGGTGACGCGGTTCACCGCAATCATTTTTTCGCGGAGGCCGTCTTCTGGACCGTCACCCTGCGCTTTAGCTTGAAATTTAGCCATGTGTAATTTCCAATCCGATTAGAACTGCAAGCCAGCTTCGCGGGCTGCGTCGGCCAAGGCCTTGACGCGGCCGTGGTAAGCAAAACCTGAACGGTCAAATGCGACTTTTTCGACGCCCGCTTTTTTTGCCTTCTCAGCGATCAGCTTGCCGATCACTTGCGCTGCATTGACGTTGCCGCCTTTGCCAACGGCGCCGAGTTGCTGGCGCACATCGGCTTGGGCGGAGGATGCTGTCGCCACAACCTTGGTGCCGCAAGCGGAAACCACAGTTGCATAGATGTGCAAGTTGGTGCGGTTCACCATCAAACGTGCAACGCCTTGGTTGGCGATGCGGATACGCGTTTGACGTGCCCGGCGGAGTCGCTGCTCTTTTTTGGTCAACATGTTGCAGCTCCTTATTTCTTCTTGGTCTCTTTGATCGTGATCTTCTCATCCGAATAACGGATGCCCTTGCCTTTGTAAGGCTCTGGGGGGCGAATTGCACGAATCTCAGCGGCCACTTGGCCCACGCGTTGACGGTCAGCACCTTTGATGATGATTTCCGTCGCGGCAGGCGTTTCAACCTTGATGCCCTCAGGCATTTCTTTGTTCACGGGGTGCGAGTAACCGACAGCCAAGTTCAACTTAGAACCTTGAGCAGCGGCTTTGTAACCCACACCGACCAAGAGCAGCTTCTTCTCGAAGCCTTTGGTCACACCGGTCACCATGTTGTTGACCAACTGGCGCAATGTGCCGCTCATGGCGTTTGCTTCACGCGAATCATCCACCGGGGCGAAAGTGACTTGACCGGCTTCGTTGACTACCTTCACCAATGGGTGAGCAGTCACCGACAGCGTACCGCCGGAACCCTTCACACTGATTTGGGCACTATTGATAGACACGTCCACACCTTGGGGGACGGTCACAGGCATTTTTCCTACTCGGGACATTTCAGTCTTTCCTTTAGGCTGCGGTTAAGCGACGTAGCACAACACTTCGCCACCGACACCGGTAGCGCGTGCTTTGCGGTCAGTCATCACACCCTGGGGTGTTGTGACAATTGCAACACCCATGCCGTTCATGACTTGGGGGATAGCGCCGCAGCCTTTGTAAACGCGCAAGCCAGGACGGCTCACACGCTCAATGCGTTCGATCACTGGACGACCTGCGTAGTACTTGAGAGTGATCTCAAGCTCAGTCTTGCCAGCGTCTTGTTTAATTTGAAAACCGTCGATGTAGCCTTCGTCTTTCAGCACTTGCGCGATGGCGATCTTCACTTTGGAAGAAGGCACCATCACAGTGGGCTTGGCCACCATTTGCGCGTTGCGGATGCGAGTCAGCAAGTCGGCGATTGGATCACTCATGCTCATATTGAATCTCCTGCCTATTACCAGCTGGCTTTAGTGATGCCGGGAATGTTGCCTTGGAAGGCTAATTCACGAATCTTGGCGCGGCCAAGGCCGAATTGGCGGAATGTGCCACGTGGACGACCTGTGATCGCACAACGGTTACGTTGGCGCGTGGGGTTCGCGTTACGTGGCAGCTTTTGCAAACCCAAACGGGCAGCTGCGCGCTCTTCATCGCTACGCTTGAAGTCTGTGGCGATGGCCTTCAACTCTGCGTGCTTAGCGGCATACTTTGCGACCAGACGGTCACGCTTGAGCTCGCGCTCGATCAATGCTTGTTTAGCCACGTGCCACCTCTGTCTTGAATGGGAATCGGAAGCCTGCGAGGAGCGCTTTGCACTCTTCGTCGGTCTTTGCCGTTGTGGTGATGCTGATGTTGAGGCCGCGCAGCGCGTCGACTTTGTCGTACTCAATCTCAGGGAAGATGATTTGTTCTTTGACGCCGATGTTGTAGTTACCACGGCCATCGAAAGCGCGAACTGAGATGCCACGGAAGTCACGAACGCGGGGCAGCGCCACGGTCACGAAACGATCGAGGAATTCATACATCTGAACGCCGCGCAAAGTCACCATGCAACCAATCGGCTGACCTTCACGGATTTTGAAACCCGCGATCGCTTTTTTGGCCTTGGTCACCACAGGCTTTTGGCCTGCAATTTTGGTCAGGTCGCTCACCGCGTTGTCCATGACTTTTTTATCAGCCACCGCCTCGCTCACACCCATGTTCAACGTGATTTTGGTCAAACGTGGAACTTGCATGGGCGATGTGTAGCCAAACTTTTCTATCAGCTCAGCCGCTACTTTTTCACGGTAATGTTGTTGGAGTCGTGCCATATTTATGCCGCCTTGATTTCTTCGCCGCTGGACTTGTAGACGCGCACTTTGCCGCCGTCAGCCAGGACTTTGATGCCAACACGATCAGCCTTGCCCGTGGCAGCATTGAAAATGGCCACGTTGGACTGATGGATGGGCATTGTTTTTTCAACGATGCCGCCTTGCGTGCCAGCCATTGGGTTTGGCTTGGTGTGTTTTTTCACCAAGTTGATGCCATCGACCAGCAAGTGGCTGTCGTCTTTGCGCAGCGACACGACGCCACGCTTGCCTTTGTCACGCCCAGTAAGGATGATGACTTGGTCGCCTTTGCGAATCTTGTTCATGGTGAGTCCTTACAGAACTTCTGGAGCCAATGACACGATCTTCATGAACTTCTCAGTGCGCAACTCGCGCGTCACTGGGCCGAAGATACGGGTGCCGATAGGCTCCAACTTTGCATTGAGCAACACTGCTGCGTTGCCATCGAATTTAACGAGCGAACCGTCGCCACGGCGAATGCCTTTGGCAGTACGGACCACCACAGCGCTGTACACCTCGCCTTTTTTGACGCGGCCACGCGGAGCGGCTTCTTTGATGCTCACTTTGATGATGTCGCCCACGCTTGCATAGCGACGCTTAGAACCGCCGAGCACCTTGATGCACAAAACGGACTTCGCACCGGTGTTGTCAGCGACATCTAACCGTGTTTCAGTTTGGATCATTTCAATATTTCCCAACTTGCATCAGTCTTGGCATCACTCACCCTTGTAGGCAAGCCATGCATCCAACCAATCAGTCTTGGGCCCGTCATCCACATCGCAAACCACTCGCAATGCTTCAACTTGGGGCAGATAAACCCCGCTTTTTTAGCGGAGCCGCAAATTATGCCATACCTTTTTAGGCTGCGTCAAACTATTTTTCCGATTCTTTTGAGATTCACCGACAATTCGGGCATGTCTCACCCCTCCAACCCCTCTCAAACCCTTGCCTTCATTGGTGGCGGCAACATGGCGAGTGCCATCATTGGCGGCTTAATCAAGCAAGGCACCCCATTCCATGACATTTGTGTGGTCGAGCCTTTTGAAGAGGCCCGCCAGCGCCTGCAGTCCCAGTTTGCCGTGCGTGTTTTGCCCACAGCCGACGCCTCGTTGGCTTCGGCCGGACTGGTTATTTGGGCGGTCAAACCCCAAACTTTCAAAGAAGCCGCCCTCCACACCCGTGCTTTTTGCCCCAACGCACTGCACCTGAGTGTGGCTGCGGGCATTCGCAGTGACAGCATCGCCAATTGGCTGGGCACGGACCGCGTGGTGCGCGCCATGCCCAACACGCCCGCGCTTGTGGGTTTAGGTCAAACGGGCTTGTTTGCACGCGCCAGCGTCACAGCAATGGACAAAGCATGGGTTGAACAAGTGGTGACCACCACAGGTGCGTTGCTGTGGGTGCAAGAAGAACCCCTGCTTGACGCAGTCACTGCGCTGTCTGGCTCTGGTCCCGCCTATGTGTTTTACTTTATAGAGGCCATGGTGGAAGCGGGCGTGAAGATGGGTTTGACGCCCGAGCAAGCCACGCAACTGGCCATTGGCACGTTTGAAGGCGCATCGCAACTGGCTAAAGCTGCCAACGAGTCGCCGTCTGTGCTGCGCGAACGCGTGACCTCCAAAGGCGGCACCACTTACGCGGCAATCACTTCCATGCAAAACGCACATCTGGCCGAGCTTTTTCAATCCGCTTTGCAAGCCGCGCAACACCGAGCGCAAGCGCTAGGTGATGAGTTTGGGGCTTAAATCCCCACAACTAGTGCGACAATAGCCGAGTTGAAATTGAATACCTTTGAATCCATGAACCAACTTCTGATTTCTCTTTTGTGTGTCACCGCGCTGAACTTGCCATTGACCGCGAGTGCGCAAGCGCCTGCCATGCCCGTTGCCCCCGCCGCGCAACCGGATCAAGGCGCGACCAATCCCGCAAACGCCGACAAAGCCACCCCTGCCAAGGCAGACAAAAAGTCCACCAAGGCCAAGAAAAAGAAACTGAAAAAGAAAAAACCTAAAAAGGCCAAAACTCAGTCAGCCGCGCGCTGAGCGCCCCATGTCAACGCGCGGCGTAACCCAAGGCAATGCCAGCAAACACCGTGGCACCCAGCCAATGGTTTGAGCGAAAAGCCCTGAAGCAGCCGTCGCGCGAACGGTCCATGATCAGCAAAAAATGCCACACCGCTTGCAATCCCGCCAAGCACAAGGCCAAGGTCCAATGCCAACCTAATTTTTCTGGCTCTAGCAACCCGTACCAACCGCACAAATAAACCGCGTAAAACGCCATGATGGCCGACACATCATGGCGGCCCAAGGTGATGGCTGAGGTCTTCATGCCAATGCGCAAATCGTCGTCGCGATCCACCATCGCGTACTCGGTGTCATAGGCCAGCACCCAAAACAAATTGAACAACATCAAGCCCCATGCCTGCATGGGCACTGCGTCACTCAAGGCTTGCAGGCTCAGTGCTTGCCAGGATGTGTCGGCACTCCCCACGGCCACAAACGCCAAGGGGATGCCAAAGCTAAATGCCACGCCCAGCACCGCTTGCGGCATCGACACATGGCGTTTGGCATAGGGATAGATCAAGGTCATTGCCAAACCCGCAATCGACCACACCATGGTGGCGGGGTTGGTGGTGAGCACCAAGCCAAACGCGGCCAAGGCCAGCACAGCGCCCACCAACAAGGCCTCGCGTACAGACACCGCACCGCGCGTCACAGGACGCTCTGCCGTGCGTTTGACGTGACGGTCAAACTCACGATCAGCCACATCGTTGATGCAGCAGCCTGCGCTGCGCATGAGGATGGTGCCCAACACAAACACTGTCAGCAAATGCCACCCTGGCCAGCCTTGCGCAGCCACCCAAAGCGCCGAGAGCGATGGCCACAGCAACAACAGCCAACCTGCGGGTCGATTCCAGCGGATGAGGTCTAAATAAAGTGTCAAGCGTTCGCGCATGCAAGGCCCCTCAAGACAAACGTTTCACGCCAGGCAACTCACAACCATAAATGGCGTTGCGCAACGCAGCAATTGCCTCGTAGCGCGTGAAACTGCGGCGCCATGCCAACACCACACGCCGCGTGGGTGGCTCACCGCCTTTGTCGTCGGCGATGGGCAAGTAGCGCACGTAGGTTTCTTCGCTTTTCTTGCGCTTGGCCTGGGTGTTGAGCGCCTCTTTGGGCACACTCAAACGCGGCACCAAGGTCACCCCCATGCCGGCGGCCACCATGTGCTTGATGGTCTCTAGGGACGAGCCCTCAAAGCTTTTTTGAATCCCCTCGGCATTGCTGGAAAAACGCGCGAACTCGGGGCACACCTCCAGCACATGGTCGCGAAAACAATGACCATTACCCAGCAGCAACATGGTTTCGTTTTTGAGCTCATCCGCACTCACTTGCTGCAAAGCAGCCAAGCGATGGTTGCTAGGTACCGCGGCCATGAACGGCTCGTCGTACAAAGGCGCAGTCGCGAGGCCTGTGTCTGGAAAGGGTTCCGCCAAGATGGCGCAGTCAATCTCGCCGGTGCGCAACATTTCCAGCAACTTGACGGTGAAGTTTTCTTGCAACATCAGCGGCATTTGCGGCGTTTTAGAGATGGCTTGGCGCACCAAGCTTGGCAACAAATAAGGGCCAATCGTGTAGATCACACCCAACTTCAGCGGACCCGCCAGCGGGTCTTTGCCGCGCTTGGCAATTTCTTTGATGTTGGCCGCTTGCTCCAACACACTTTGGGCTTGGCGAATGATTTCCTCGCCCAAGGACGTGACGGCCACTTCGTTGGCACTGCGCTCAAACAACTTGACGTCCAGCTCTTCTTCGAGTTTTTTGATCGCCACAGACAACGTGGGCTGCGACACAAAGCAAGCCTCAGCCGCACGGCCAAAGTGCTTCTCGCGGGCCACGGCCACGATGTATTTGAGTTCGGTGAGGGTCATGTTCGTTTCTAAGGTTAGGCCTTCAAGAAGTCTGATTTTCCACCCAACCAGCGGCTCACATGCCGCTCGGCCAACTCAGGGTAGATGTCTAGCATCCGCGGGGCCAATTCTCTGGCCCATTGAAGCAACTCACCATCTTCAGCCAAATCCGCAAAGCGCAGCAGCGCAGCGCCCGATTGGCGTGCCCCCAAAAACTCCCCGGGCCCGCGAATTTCTAAATCGCGGCGCGCAATTTCAAACCCGTCCGAGGTCTCCACCATTGCCCGCAGCCTCTCGCGGGCTGTCTCACTCACGCGGCCACTCTCTGCGGTGGCATACATCAGCACACAAGCAGAAGCCGCCGCCCCGCGCCCCACGCGCCCCCGCAGCTGGTGCAGCTGGCTCAAGCCAAAGCGCTCGGCATGCTCAATCACCATCAGCGATGCATTGGGCACATCCACGCCCACTTCAATCACCGTGGTGCTGACCAGCACGCCCATCGCACCGCTTTCAAACTGGGCCATCACCGCCTTTTTATCGGCGGGTGGCATGCGTGAATGCAACAAGCCCACCAGCACGGGCTTTGTACCCGGCGCGTTGAGCGCATCCATCAACAAGGCGTGTGTTTCGGTGGCATTGGTCAGATCGAGCGCTTCACTTTCTTCAATCAGCGGGCACACCCAATACACCTGACGGCCTTCATCGAGCTGGTGGCGGATGCGCTCGATCAACTCATCACGTCGCGACTCGGACACCAGTTTGGTCACCACAGGCGTGCGGCCTGGTGGCAGCTCGTCGAGTGTGGACACATCAAGGTCGGCGTAATAGCTCATGGCCAAGGTGCGCGGAATGGGCGTGGCACTCATCATCAGCATGTGCGGCTCTTGTTCGGGCATGCCGTCGTGCGTGAGCATCTTCTCGCGCAGGGCCAAGCGCTGCGCGACACCAAAGCGGTGCTGCTCATCAATGATGGCCAAGGCCAAGTTTTTGAAGACCACCTGCTCTTGAATCACCGCGTGCGTGCCCACCACCAACGCAGCTTCGCCGCTGGCAATGAGGCCCAGCATTTCGGTGCGTTCTTTTTTCTTTTGGCTACCCGTGAGCCATGCCACGCGTTTGCCCAATGGCGTGAGCAAGGGCTCAAGCCAAGCGATGAGCTTGCGAAAGTGCTGCTCGGCCAAAATTTCGGTGGGCGCCATCAACGCGCATTGCCAGCCACCGTCCATCGCCACCGCAGCGGCCAGCGCAGCCACCACGGTTTTGCCCGAGCCCACATCGCCTTGTAGCAAGCGGTGCATGGGCACTTGGCGCATCAAGTCTTGTGCAATTTCCTCGCCCACGCGGCGCTGCGCGCCCGTCAAACCAAAGGGCAATACCCCCAGCAGTTGCTCCTGCAAGCCGCCTTTGTTCAGCACCAAGGCAGGCGCGCGCAGCGCGTCACGCGCGCGCTTGGACTGCAACTGCGACAGCTGCTGCGCCAACAGCTCTTCGGCTTTCAACCGCTGCCACGCGGGGTGCGTGCGGTCTTCCAGCTGCGCCATCGACACATCGGCAGCGGGGTGATGCAAAAAATGCAAGGACTGCTCTAAGCCCCAAGCCTTCGCGCCAGCGCTCATGGCTGAGTGCGGCATGTGCTCGGGCGGAATCGTGTCTACAAATGCGCCATGCCGTGCCGCATGCACCAGCCCGCTGTGCACCGCCTTGCGCAAATACACCTGCGGCAAACCTGCTGACGTGGGGTACACGGGTGTGAGCGCATGGGGCAACTCGCCACCCGCCATATGAAAGCTGGGGTGCATCATGGTGCGGCCCATGAACCCGCCCTTCACCTCGCCGCGTAAACGCAAGCGGGCGCCCACAGCCAGTGCCTTTTGTTGGGAAGGATAAAAACTGAAAAAGCGCAAGGTGCATGTGTCAGAACCATCGTCCACCACCACCAACAATTGGCGACGCGGCTTGTAGGTGATGTCGCACGAGACCACCGTGGCTTCGATCTGCGCCACGTCGCCCTCGCGCGTGTCGGCCAGCCGCACGATGCGCGTTTCGTCTTCGTAGCGCAGGGGCAAATGCAGCGCCAAATCAATGTCGCGGTCCAGCCCGAGCTTGCGCAACGCTTTTTGCGGTGCGGAGAGGGGTTTGGTTTCTGGCTTGGCTGGCATTGCGGCCAATTGTGCCCGCCTGCTGGCTGCGCACCCTCAGCATTACAATTGCATCACATGCATTTTTAAGGGCGGATTTATGAAAACTTCCACACTGCCAGCCATTCGCGTCAAACCCGAACTGCGCGAAGCCGCCGAGCGGGCTTTGCGCCCGAAAGAGACCTTGTCCAAACTCATGGAATCGTCGCTGGAAAGCTTTATTTCACACCGTGCGGCTGAAGATGAATTCATCAGCCGCGGCTTACGCGCCGCACAAACTGCACGCCAAGACAACGCCTACGTCAGCGTCCAAGACGTGCTGACACAACTCGACCAACGCATCGCCGCAGCCAAGCGCAAATGAACCGCTTTGAAGTTCGCTTCACCGAAGAAGCGCGTGAAGACCTGATTCGCCTGTTCGACTTCTTGCTGCAGTTTGACCTTGACGTAGCCTTGCGCGCCCGACAGACCATCGAAGACAGCCTCAAGCTGCTAGAACAATTCCCCTTCACCTGCCGCAAGGCTGCAAATGGCGCACACGGGCCTCGCCTAAGAGAACTTGTCATCTCATTTGGCTCCACAGGCTATGTGGCGTTGTTTGAAATTGACGATGCCCAAACGCTGACCGTGCTGGCCCTCAGGCACCAGCGCGAGGAAGACTTTCACTGAGACTTCGGGTCTTGCGCTTGCTCGCACACCCGCTCAAACAACTCAAACACAGTCAGACCTAGCCCTACGGCGATGACCTCCATCGCGTTCAGCGTGGGGTTGGAAGGATTGTTGAAACCAGAGTACATACAACAACTTAACTTCTACAAGGTCATACTATTGCGGTAATTGAGCAAATCTGAAAAGCCCAAACAGCCGTGCCAAAATCACGGCTGTTTTTACTTGGAACGGGCTCGTCCAGCCCTCAAGCGCATGTCACACACTTACACGCTCAGCGATTTTGATTTCGAACTGCCTGAGTCCCTGATTGCCCAGCATCCCGCCTCTGAACGCAGCGCCTCGCGCTTGCTCGATGGCCGCCAGGCTGCGTTTGCCAACCGCACCTTCAAAGACCTGCCATCTCTGCTCAAAGCAGGCGACTTGCTGGTGTTCAACGACACCCAAGTGGTGAAAGCCCGTTTGTTTGGCGAAAAGCCCACCGGCGGCAAGCTCGAACTCTTGGTCGAACGCGTGCTGTGCGACCACGAAGTGGTAGCCCACATGAAGGTGAGCAAAAAGCCACCCATTGGCACCGCGCTGTTGATGCGTGGCGGCCCTGAAGAAGGCGGATTCACCGCCACGCTGTTGGGCCGCTGGCCAAACCTTGACGGGCAGCTGTTTCGCTTCAAGTTCAGTGACGAGCCGCACACGCTGATGCAAGCGCACGGCCACATGCCGCTGCCGCCCTATATTGAGCGCCACCAAAACACCGCTGACGCACAGCATGAAACCCCCGCGGCCAAAGCCGAGGACGAGCGCCGTTACCAAACTGTGTTTGCCAAACACCCAGGCGCTGCCGCCGCACCCACTGCCGCGCTGCACTTTGACGAAGGTGTGCTGCAAGGGCTGGAGGCCCAAGGCGTGGCGCGCGCCAGCGTCACCTTGCATGTGGGCGCGGGCACGTTTCAGCCGGTCAAGACCGAGAACTTGGCCGAGCACCGCATGCACAGCGAGTGGTACAACATCCCGCCCGAAACCATCCAAGCCATTGCCGACTGCCGCGCCCGCGGTGGCCGCGTGGTGGCGGTGGGCACGACCAGCGTGCGCACCTTGGAGAGTTGGGCGCAAAGCGGGCTGACGAGTGGCGACACGCACATTTTTATCACCCCCGGCTTTGAATTCAAGGTGGTGGATGTGCTGATCACCAACTTTCATTTACCCAAGAGCACCTTGCTCATGTTGGTCAGCGCGTTTGCGGGCTTTGAGCACATGCACGCGCTCTACCGCCACGCGATTGCCCACCAATACCGATTCTTCAGCTACGGCGATGCCATGCTGCTTGAGAAAAAATTTGTTTGAAAGACCGACCATGTTGAAGTTTGACGTTCTCACCAAAGATTCATCCAGCCACGCCCGCCGCGGCAAGCTGACGCTGAACCACGGCGAGGTGCAAACCCCCATCTTCATGCCTGTGGGCACCTACGGCACAGTCAAAGGCGTGATGCCGCGCAGCCTGGAAGAAATGGGCGCGCAAATCATTTTGGGCAACACCTTTCACCTGTGGATGCGCCCCGGCCTTGATGTGATGCAAAGCTTTGGCGGCCTGCACGACTTTGAGCGCTGGCACAAACCCATCTTGACTGACAGTGGCGGTTTTCAAGTGTGGTCCCTGGGCGCGATGCGCAAGATCACCGAAGAAGGGGTGACATTTGCCTCGCCCGTGAATGGCGACAAGCTGTTCATGTCGCCCGAGGTGAGCATGCAAATTCAAACCACACTCAACAGCGACATCGTGATGCAGCTCGACGAATGCACGCCCTATGAAACCAAAGGCCACCTCACCACCGAAGCCGAAGCCCGCCAGTCAATGGAGATGAGCCGCCGCTGGGCGGTGCGCAGCAAAGATGAATTTGCACGCTTGGAAAATCCCAACGCGCTGTTTGGCATCGTGCAAGGCGGCATGTTCACCCACTTGCGCCAAGAGTCGCTGGACGCGTTGGTGGAGATGAATTTTCCCGGCTACGCCGTGGGCGGCGTGAGCGTGGGCGAGCCCAAAGACGAAATGCTAGAAATCATGGCGCACACGCCGCACCGTTTGCCCGAGCACAAACCGCGCTACCTGATGGGCGTGGGTACCCCAGAAGACTTGGTGCAAGGCGTGGCCGACGGCGTGGACATGTTTGACTGCGTCATGCCCACCCGCAATGCGCGCAACGGCACGCTGTTCACCCGGTTTGGCGATTTGAAAATTCGCAACGCCCGCCACAAGGCCGACCACGGCCCGCTCGACAGCACTTGCTCTTGCTACACCTGCGCGGGCCACACGCGTGCGGATGGGACGACCAGTGGCGGCTTTAGCCGTGCCTACTTGCACCACCTCGACCGCTGCGGTGAAATGCTCGGCCCCATGCTGACCACCGTGCACAACCTGCATTACTACCTGAACCTCATGCGCGAGGTGCGCGAGTCTTTAGAGGCGGGTCAGTTCGGCGCATTCCGCGCCAAGTTCAAAGAAGATCGGGCGCGGGGGGTTTAACCCTGCCGCGAGACAGCGGCAAATTACGCCTCGGTGGTGAACACTGTCAACACGCCGGTGTAGCCATGCAATTCTTGGTGGGCAATTTCGCCACTGGCAAAAAAGCCCACCAAGGGCACATCGCCCAATGCGCGACGCACGATGTGCATCTCGGCACTTGGCCCACCAAAGTGGGGGCCGCCTCGCCCGGCGCAGCTCACATAAATCGCACCTGCCATGCGGCGTGCAGGGTGTGGGTTGGTGTGGGTGTCAGCACTCAGAGCGCCAGCCAAATCGGCCGTCATTTCTTCGGGCTCGAGGGCCTCGCGAATTTCGGCACAGATGCGTGTCAGGTCGGCACGCGCGGCCGCTGCATTGCGTTGGCAAAACGTGAGGCGCATGCCCACATCCACAGCTTTCGCCACGGCCACCGCCTCGCGTGCGGGGTCGATGCCGATGATGTGGCGCACCAGCACGGCATCATCAAACTCACCAGTGCGCTTGATGGTCGGGTCATGCTCGGCAGACAAGCCCACCAAGGTGGCACGCACTTTGGCAATGGCGGGTTGTGTGTTGGTCAGGCTGATTTGCAGGTCGCGCTCCAGCACATGCAGTGCAGGCTCGCCGTCAAGGGAGAGCACCACATGGTTATCGGCGCCGGTGATGGTGTGCACCTTGGCCACGGGCAAACAGCCTTGTGTGACGCGCGACACCAAAGCCACCTGGGCATCAAAGGCAACGCCACTCAAGCCACCATGAAACACCCCAGTGGCTTTGCCCTGCCCCGCGATGTTGCCGTCGCCGCTGAGTGCAAACTGCACCACGTCGGTTCGACTGGCCGACAGGCCGCCAAACACATAGCCACTGGCCGTGCGCTGGGCTAGCTCGGCAATCAGCTCGGGCACATCGGGGGTTTGCGCATCGGCATGCAACAGCGCGGTGTGTGGCACAAAGCTGCTGCCACGCAAGTTGCCCATGCCCGCTTGCGCCAAAGGGGCCACGCCGCTGAACACACGGTAATGCTCGGGCGCAATGTCGCACAGCATCACGCTCAGCGCAGGCTCGTCAAAGTACTCCACGTTATTGGCCGCAATCCCCACGCCAACCGTGCCAGCCCAGTCGGTGATTTCGGGCAACTCGGCACTCAGGTGCGACAAGATGTCTTGTGCATGGGTGGCGTAGTGGTCGGTGATGTAGAGCAGTCCAAGGTGCGGCGCATTCGCATAGTCGGGTAAAGCCATGTGCGCGCGTAACTGGGCCAGCACCAAGCCAGCGGCCATTTCCCAATGCGGGTGGGTGGCGTGACCGTAAGGGAAGAGCTTCATTTTTTTCGGGCAACTGTCTTGCGAGCCGCAGGGGTTTTTGCTGCAGAGGATTTGGCTGCAGTTTTTCGCGGTGTGGCTTTGGCCACTGGTTGTTTGGCAGTCGGCTGGGCAGCTTGTGCAGACGCATGGGCGTGCGCGCGATGCGCCATGTCGTTCATGGCGTGTGTGGCGATGTGTTGAAACTGGTCGGTCAATGCACCCCACCAGTGCGAGGGGTCTACGCCACTCGCAGGGGCTTTTTTGTTTCGCGCTTGGCTTGGCTTGGCTTGGGGCGCTTCGGGTTCGTCGTGCACGACAGGGTCAGGCTGCGCAGGGGCCGCTTGTGTGAACGAGTACATGGGTTGAGCAGGTGCCGCTGGTTGCGGCTTGGCTTTCAGGGAGTCGGCCAAGTCGTTGAAGCTCATGTTCATGCCCTTCAAGGTGTTGAGCGTCATGCGCTGCACCTCTAGGGCTTGAATGGTGGCGCCCACTGCTTTGGTGTTTTGCTCTAGCCAGAACTGAACCGTCTTGAGTTCTTGAATGCGCTTGTCTAGCTCTTCGGGGTCCAGCGTGGGCGCAACCCAACCAGGCGCAGCAGATGCGCCGGCCCCGCCACCGGGGGTGAGATTTTTTAAGAAATCAAAGCCCGGAACGAACTTGGTGAAATCAAAGCCAGCGGATTGGGTCATGTTTGTCTCCTGTGTAGAAGACACATTAAACCAAACCTCACTCAGTGTTTGTGATCGCCGTGGTTGTGGTCCATCTGTTTTTGCTGCTGCAGCATGGGCGCTTGCATGCCCACTTGCACTTTCAGCTCCACGTTGGACTTGACACCTTTGGCGTCTTGAAACGTCAGCGTCACGGGCACGGTGGTGTCTTTGGCCAAAGGGGCCTTCAGGTCCATCAACATGACGTGATAGCCGCCGGGCTTGAGCTCGACCGCTTTGCCTGCGGGCAGGTCAAGACCATTGGGCAGAGCTGCCATCTTCATGATGTCTTTTTCCATCTTCATTTCGTGGATTTCCACCACGCCAGCCGCAGGGCTGCTGGCCGACACCAACTTGGCGTTGTCTTTGGCGGTGATCTTCATGAACGCGCCCGTGGCCTTTTGGCCCTGCACCGTGGCGCGTGCCCATGCGTCGGTGACAGTCACGTTTTGTGCAAACGCGCTAACAGCGCACACGGTAGTGAGTGCAGCGGAAATGAGGTGTTTGTTAAATGTCATGCTTATCTCCAAAAAGAAAACTTATGAAAGCCAACGCTTGAGCATACTAGGCGAAGGTGGACCGATTGTTTTTTGCAAACCACCATTGCGATCAATCAACACAATGTAGGGGGTTACATTGGGCCATTGCGGATCGACACTTTGACGAATCGCTGGTTCAAATCCGTCAAAAGAATACAACTGCGTGAGGCCACTGAAATGACTGGCATGCCTGACGGCCTGAGCACCACTCACATCCATCATGACGGCAGCCAACTCAATTTTTTTGCCATTTTTTTTCACGGCATTGTTCAGAACCTCAAAGGCTTCAGGACATGTACTGCAATAAGAAGTGGTGAACATATAGGCCATTGGTCGAGGACCTTGCTTCACAAGATTTGTCCAAGTTGTCTCATCAAATGCTCGAACAGCCAGGAAAGAAGTTTTTACGGACACACCATTGGCGTGGTGATGTTGCGCAAACGAAACCAGAGGCACGCCGAGTTGCAAAAAAATCAAATATGCGACGACCTGTTTAAAAGCTAATTTCATAAGTCTTGATTTCTTCTGACAAGCGCCAAACAACCGCCATACGAGAGCCAATTTGCGCCAAACGCGGATGATCGTTATTTCCAACCGTATCACCAAGATTTTTTAGTTCAAATGTATTGCCGCCATCGCGCGACAACCAGGCTTTCAAGCTAGTTTTTTTACCCTCAGAGCTTCGCCAGACGATGGCTACTTTTTCCTTGTGTGACATCACATCAGCATGTTCAGCCCGCGGATCAGGCAGCATCTTTAAGGTGTTGGCTAAAGGCTCGCCATCGGCGCTCAGTCTTGCATACCTCACACCTGCAATCGTCTGATCTTTTTCTTGCCTCAGACCAAACCAAACAGCATGGTAGCCACCCTTTTTCTCTAAGGCATTCAATGCGAGGCCTGGTCCATGGTGAGGGCATGCATTAATTTTCCAATCGTCATAGCTAGCGCGTGTGATTTGGTTAGGCTGTTTGGTCTCAACGCTCGAAAATGCATGGTCGCGCGTTTGCTGTCCAAAAACATGGCGCCACATGGCCTGCAACTCACCCGCTTGGTTATGAGTCAATGCAATACGACAACATTCGCACGAATGATCTGCCACTTTGGTATCAGGCTCAAACGTATCGCCCCCATCTCGCGACACATTTCTGTAAATAGCGGCACCCACATAACTTTTGCCTGAATTGCGGGGCGGCTGATCACGCTTATCTATCCAGAGCGTGTGCAAATCACCTTTGGCATCAAACGCGATGGACTCAAATCGATGCGTGATTTCTTGCTGGTCTTGATGAACCGTAAAAGGTGCGGAAAAGGTCTTGCCGCCATCGGCACTTCGCATCATTCGAATGAAACCCGTATAGGGTTTAGCAAGTGGCTGGGTATAACTGATGACAACCCAGCCATTTGGACCAAAGGCGATTTTTGGTCGATTCTCACCATCAGCGGAGACTTCATCTGATCCAATATCAAGAATCTGAGGCGGAGAGAACTCAATCGGGCCTGGAAATGTCGTGTGCTGCACGAACATTTTTCCACCCGAATCGAGCCCTAAAACCCAAAGCCGTCCATCTGGACTGAAAGCTGCCCCCATGGAAAGCTGTGGTCGGCGGCTGGATGCAACATGGGTATGTTGCGCCAAGCTATGCACCGAGGTGCACAAGACAACAGCGAGTGCGATTAATTTGCAAAACCAGGGAGACATTTTCATTTTTGAATTATCTGTATTACCAGCGAACATCTACACCCGTATAAACAGCTCTGGGCAAAGCAGGCGAGAACACACGGGTACTAGAAGAAACAGATGCGCTATCGGCATAGCGCTTATCTGTCAAATTAGTGATACGCCCAAAGAGGTTGACATCCTTGCTCAACGCATGGCTTACCCTTAGGTTGAAAACTTCGTGCCCTTCGTACTTACCAAAGTTTGGGCTGTTGGTTGCCTCAAGCCAGTAAGAGCCGAGATGAACCCACTCTAATTGCGCGAGGTTTTGGCTATTGGGACGCCAAGTTAGGCGTGTGTTAGCGATGGTTTTAGGTGCCGCCTCCATCGTATTTCCAGAGTTGTTGGCGCTGGAAGTGACCCAATCAATGTACTTATGGCTGGCAAAACTCAATGCACTGTCTAGTCGCCAAGTCCTATCCAAATTGGCCCCCAAAGCAAACTCAATGCCTTGATGTTGGGTCTTACCGGCGTTCACTGAAGTTGTCACGTTGGTAGCTAAATCCCTTTGTGACACCAAGTCATCGTATTTCTCCAAACGATAGGCCACGATGTCGTAGTCGATACCTGAAGAAGAACCACGCACACCAAATTCAGACTGCTTGGCGAGGATTGGCTTCAAACTCAAAGCCAGTAGTGCCTTGGCACTGGCAAGGGATGAAGTATTGTCGTTTCCAGCCCTGAACAATTGCGATTCGGAGGGCACCCTGAAACCCTGATTGTGCGACGCATACAAGCTTGTTTTGGAATCTAGCAAATGTGTCAACCCAAGCTTTGGTGAAGCACGGCTGAATGATTTTTGGGTATCAGCAATTTGCCCGTAATACTTATTTCCGGCCAAGACATGGCTAGAAAGATGATTATCTAAGTTAAAAGTAATGTGGTCATAACGTAGGCCCAGCGTTACCGAAGTTTTGTCAGTCGGTTGGATTTGCAAGTGCGAGTAAAGTGATTCTGATTGGAAATCAACCTTGTAATCGTATATGCGGGAACCAACCGTGTATCCCGTGTAATTCGTGTTGGCTCCTGTCCCTGTTTTGGTCAACGTCAATGCGTCCTCTGTGCGGGATCCTGGGCTTCTCTCTGCATCAAAGCCCATGATCAATCTCGGCTTCCAAGCTCCGCCCAAGTCCTTTCTCCACTTCGTCAAAATACCTAGTGAAGTCAAAGCGGTGTTCTCAATGCGAGGGTCTGAACTCAGGTTGTAGGAACCGTTCAGATCCATTTTGTTGTATCGGGCATACGGCGTGACAGTAAACACATCGTCGCCTTGGTAATGGGTAATTTCACTAGAAAGTCTCAACGCCTCCACCTTACGGTAGGCTATTGAAAAATTATTTTTAGTCGGGTTGTTTTCGTAATCGGCGCGGGTCAGCGCTGAATTCGCACCCGTTTGCTGATCAATGTTTGTATAACCCAATATGGTCTTAACAAACGTCTTGTTATCTATGACTTTGTCCCAGCGAAAATTCGCACTGGTTCGGTCATAGCCTGTCTTGTCACGCCATCCATCGGTATGCGAGCGATTGACACTAATTCGAAGACCTCCGTCTTGATCAGCGCCAAAGGTCCCATCAGCCAATACTCGCTTCCATCCAAAACTCCCAACCTCAACCGTTGTACTCACACCATTTGTTTTTTCAGGTGCTCGTGTGATGATATTCACAGTCCCTGCAATAGCATCGGAGCCATAAAGCGCTGACCCAGGACCGCGGATGACTTCAACAGCAGCTGCTTGAGGAATATTGACCTCGTAAAGTGCGTTATGGTTAAAGAATCCAGTTGCACGCGTTGGAATACCGTCTTCAAGGTAAAGATATACGGGATTCGTGGAGAACGGTTGGCGGATGGCCATGTTGTGACCTTCACCGTTGGTGACCCCCACTGCTACTCCAGGTATTTGTCCAAGTAGTTGTTGAGGGTGAGTTGGACCAGTCAGGCGAATCGACTCTTCTGAAATCACACCAATTGACGCGGGAGTTTCCTTGAGCGTGCTCTTCTCTTTGGTGGACGTGACTGTAACGACGTCCAAAAAGGACTCTGCATCTTTGATATTTTGTGCTTGCACAGCAGACGCAATAAGCGTGAGCGTCAAAATAGATATTGAATTAGGTTTGATTTTTTTCATACAACTTTTCCTGAAATCTAGACGGCTTGTATTTGCGCGTTCAAGCAGCAAAAAAGCCAAACAAAGGCCGCGGCAAAAGGCCGCACACCCGCTTTAACGATCAGAGGAAAAGTGCAGGCGGCCCGCGCGATGGGAGCGGGGGTGCCGTGAGGGCCGCAATGTGCGCTGAAGCCACGGGCTGCAGGGCATGGGCCAGAGGGGAAGCTTGCGTCAACGCGGTGTTGAGCGCGGGAGGCGGTGCGCAAATCGACGCGCACAAGGGGCAATCCAGCGTGAGGCTGGAGGCTGACGCATCGTCGTCGCCTTGCACCACCAGCTTCATGGCGCCAGTGCCGGTACACACCATGTCCATGCCCTTGGGATTGATCACGGGTGATGCAATGGCCACGCCCACAGACAACGCGAACCACACCAGCACGAGGCGGGTGATTTGAATGGCGTTGCGTCGCTGTTGCATGGCTTGCATTATGGCGCAAGCCAACAACGGATCATGACCATCCGGTCAAATCGCGTGATACCGCTTTTTATTGATGTCCATCAACGACATCCCAGCCACTTGCGCGCAGGATGAGGTGCATACCAAGAGGAACTTTGATGGACGCACCACACACCAACGCTTTCAAGCGCCAGCTTGAAACCCAACGCGCCGACTTACTGGCACAGATTGCGCAACAACGCGGCGGCATTGCCAGTCGTGCTGAAGTGGCTGCCGAGCACTTTTCGCACAACGAAGACTCAGACGCACAGGTCAACACCGCACGTGACCTTGAGTTCGCCCTCAACGAACACGAGACTGCCGAGCTGGCCGCGATCGATGAAGCATTGGCCCGCGTCACCGCAGGCACTTATGGGCAATGCACTGACTGCGATGCCACGATTCCCGACGCCCGTCTGAGCGCAGCGCCCGAAGCCGCCCGCTGCATTGGCTGCCAAGAAAAAGCCGAACGCCACCCTCACTAAGAAAGAAAAACAGATGACTACTTTTCACGCCGTGGTTTGGATGGACCACCAAGAAGCCCATGTGTTGATGTTTGACCGCGAGCATGTGGAGAGCCAACGCGTCAAATCACGCAGCCACCACAAACACCAAGGCAAGCCCAATGAAGTTGCACACCTGTATGCCGACATTGCCAAAGCGCTTGAAGGCACGCACGAAGTGTTGGTCACCGGTCCAGGCATGGCTCGCGACGAGTTTCGCGATTGGTGCAAACAACACCACGCCCATGTGCACGTGGTGGACAGCGTGCCCAGTGATCACCCCACCGATGCACAAGTGGTGGCGATGGCCCGTCATTACTTTATGAAGTTTGACAGCATGGGCGCTGACCCCGCGCTCGTTAAATAAGGCTCAGCGGCGCCAGCTCTTGCTCAATGGCGCCAAACACGCTTTGGCCGTCTTTGCCCTTGGCTTCGATGCGCACGGTGTCGGCAAACTGCATGAAGTCGGTGGTGGCTTTGCCATCGAGCGCGGTTTCCATGGCGCGTTTGTCGGCGATGCAGCTGTAGCCCTTGGGCCATTCGGTTTTGCCGTTTTGCTCGAAGCCTGCATGGCTGACTGTGCCGCTGCTGACCACCGTCCCCGCTCGCAGAGCGCGGGTCTTGCTGGCATGCGCCACGATCTGGCCAAAGTGATACGTCATGTCAGTGCCTGCATCGCACATGCCAACTTTGCGGCCGTTCCACGCCACTTGCATGGTCAGGTGCACGCCGCCGTTGTCCCACGCGTCGCCCAATTCATCGAGCGTGACTGCAACGGGGCTGAATGATGCTGCGGGTTGGCTTTGCAGGCGGTCGGCCACGTGACGCAAGGTGGTGCAGTTTGACAGCATCACCAAGCGGATGCATTCAAGCGCATCGTCAGGCGATAGGCCAGGGGACACATCGCCTGTGATGACCGCGATTTCTGCCGAGAAGTCTGCACCTGAGTTTTGATCGGCGCACAGCACGGGGTCGTGTGCGCCCAGCAACACGTCGCTTGCTGCTTGGTGCACCACCAAGTCGCCACCGCCCTCACCCAACCAGGCGGCGTGGCTGGCGTAGGCCGTGCCCGTCAGACGCTGGTAGGCGCGAGGCAATGGGGCCATGCACATGGCGGGGTTGAACGCAAAGGCATGGCGCGCTTTGCCGTTGTTCAGGGTTTCATAGAGGTCTTGCAGCTGCGGGGCGATGAACCCCCAGTCATCAAGCGCTTGCTGCATGCGGCTGGCAATGCCCGTCGCATAATGCGCGGTGCTGAGGTCACGCGACACGACCAGCAGTTGGCCGTCGCGCGTCCCGTCTTTGTATGTGGCTAATTTCATGCCACGATTCTATGAAAGAACACTCGCCCGCCATGCACGCCCGTGCCCTGCCTTCTCGCCCCATGCGTGCGCCGCATTTGCAGCCCAAACAGGCGGTGCTCTTGGTGGGTGTCGTGCTGGTGCTTCATCTGTGGCTACTTGCAGGCACGCCTCTGTGGGTCAATTCCGCACCGGGCGAGCCACTGCGCCCGCAGGCCATGGTGACGAGACAAATTAAAGTGGCTTCGCCACGCGCCCCGCAATTGCCCGCCCCGAAGGCGCCGCCAATTGCGCAAGCCCTCCCCACACAGACGACCGACGCTCCCGCCATGGCCAGCGAAAGCGTCAAACCTTTGAAGTTTGACGAATTCGGCCATGACCTGGCCACGCCGTTGGCTCTGCCGGTGCGCAGCGCAGAAGCGGTGGACTTGCCGCCCTTCAAACGCGCAGGCACCGAAGGCCTGACCGAAGCCACCCGCTTCATTGCACCTGAATCGGCCCTGCTGAAATACAAGGTTCAAGGCCAAGCGAAGGGCTTGAATTACTGGGCCGGCGCTGAACTCAATTGGCAGCAAGACGGCCAGAATTACGAGGCGCGCCTTGAGGTGAGCGCGTTTTTACTCGGCTCTCGGGTGCAAGTCAGCAAAGGCACTTTAGGCGCAGAAGGGCTCATGCCAACCCGCTTTGGCGACAAAAGCCGCAGTGAGCTGGCGGCTCACTTTCAGCGCGACAAAGGCATCATCAGCTTCAGTGCCAACTCGCCCGATGCGCCGCTGCTCAAAGGCGCACAAGACCGGCTGAGTGTGGTGCTTCAGATCAGCAGCCTGCTGGCGGCCGACCCCACCCGCTTTCCTGCCGGCACGATGTTGTCTTTCCAAACCGTGTCGCAGCGCGAGGCCGAGGTGTGGCATTTTTTGGTGGAAAAGGAAGAGCTGCAAGATCTGCCTTTTGGGGAGATCAACGCCATTAAAGTCAACCGCAAGCCGCGCCGCGAATTTGACCAACAAATTGAACTCTGGTTTGCCCCCACCTTGGGCTACTTGCCCGTGCGTTTGCGCATCACCAACGCCAACGGCGATTTTGTAGACCAACTGTTGAGCAGGGCTGAAAAGCCCAGCCCTTGAATTTGGCCGTTTGAATCCGATATGCTTAGATGCAATTCGTTTTTCGCCGAAAGTTTCCCATGGACATGCTCTACAACTCCGACACGTATTCGGTCATGCATCTGCAGGTGGATGATGCGTGTGTGCCTGTGCGCCCCGATGTGCCGGCTTTGGCACGCCACGGCTTTGAAATTGTGGACAAGCGCTCGGGCAAAGAGATTTATCTAGAGGGCTCGTGGGCCGAGCAGTTCCAAGCCCATTTGCGCGCTTGGCAAGAAAACGCCCCCAGCCAAGAAGAAGTGGAAGACACCTTGGCCGGCTATGCCGAGCTGGCCCAAAACCCGGTGGTGGTGCACTGAGCCTGCTTTGCGCAAGACGTCCAGGGCGCCTCGGCGCCCTTTTTCTTACCCAGTCCTCCCTACAATTGCACCCATGACTGCCTACATCCTTAATTTGTCTTGCCCCGATCGTCAGGGCATCGTGCACGCCGTGTCTGGTTTTTTGCTGGAGCGCAAAGGCAACATCGAAGAAGCCGCCCAATACAACGACCCCGACACGGGCCTGTTTTTCATGCGCGTGCAATTTGCCTGCGATGCCGTGGTGCCAGACGACTTGCGTGCGCAACTCGCCAGCTTTGCTGACACCTTCGGCATGAAGTGGACCCTGCACGACACCACGCAACCCATGCGCACGGTGTTGATGGTCAGCAAAGAAGGCCACTGCTTGAACGACTTGTTGTTCCGCGTCAAAAGCGGCCTGCTGCCTTTGGACATTCGCGCCATCGTCAGCAACCACCGCGAGTTTTACCAACTGGCGGCCAGCTACAACGTGCCGTTTCACCACATTCCCGTGACGTCTGCCACCAAAGCTCAGGCCGAGGCCAAAGCCTTTGAGGTGATTGAAGCCGAAGCTGCAGAGCTGGTGGTGCTGGCCCGCTACATGCAAATTTTGAGCGACGATCTGTGCCAAAAATTGTCGGGCCGGGCCATCAACATTCACCACAGCTTCTTGCCCAGCTTCAAAGGTGCCAAGCCCTACTACCAAGCGCACGACCGTGGCGTCAAGCTCATTGGTGCCACCGCCCACTACGTGACCGCCGACTTGGACGAAGGCCCCATCATTGAGCAAGACGTGGCCCGCGTGGACCACAGCAAAACCGTGGAAGACTTCACCGCCCAAGGCCGTGATACCGAGAGCCAAGTCCTGGCTCGTGCTGTGAAGTGGCATAGCGAGCACCGTGTGCTGCTCAATGGCCACAAGACCGTTATTTTTAAATGAGCGCCAGCCGCATTCCGCCCATTCAGTGTTTGCTCACTTTTGAAGCGTTGGCGCGTTTGCGCTCAGTCACACAAGCGGCAGAAGAACAATGCGTCACGCCAAGCGCAGTCAGCCACCGCGTCAAGCAACTCGAGCAGTTGCTGGGCGTCAAACTGTTTGGCCGTGCTGACTTCTCGCTCACCACCGAAGGAAGCGAATACCTGGCGCATGTGCGCGAGGGCTTGGCCATTTTGGAACGCTTTCCTGGCAAAGACGGCAACGCCACAACCGGCAAACGCAAATTGCGCTTGGCCGTCACACCGACGTTTGCCCGCTCCATCCTGATGCCGCGCTTGCGCCAGTTTGCAGACGCGTACCCCGAGATTGACATCACCCTGCAAGTGAGCATTCCGCTCTTGGATGTGGTGGCTGAAGACGCTGACCTCACCATCCGCTTTGGCACAGGACGCTACGCCGACGTGGAGCACATCTGCCTCATGAAAGACGACGTGACGCCCTTGGCCTCACCTGCCTACATCCGCGAACATGGTCCGTTTGAAACGCCACAAGATCTAGAAACCGCCACCTTGCTGCGCAGCCCGCTAGAGCCTTGGCGCACTTGGTTTGCCGCGCACGACTTGGACTGGCCCGAACCGATGGATGGGTCAAGCTTTAACGACATTGGTCTGATGTGCGACGCGGCTGCCCAGGGCTTGGGTATTGGCTTGGTGCGCTTGAAGCTAGGTGCGCCTTGGCTAGAAAACGGCACATTGGTGCGCATCTTCCCGCGCCAAGCGCCTAGCCCCCATGGGCATTACTTGTGTTGGCGCACGGGCGCGATGGAGCGATGGGAATGTGCGGCGTTTGCGGATTGGTTGAAGAAGGCTGTTCCTTAAGTCTTTGTCTGTCGTTGCAATTTCGTTCGCTGTGAACGGGAGTGGCCAGTACCGCCACACGGCTTACATCGCTGCGCGACGAATGGCGCCGTATGACGGTACCGGCCCCTCCCATTCACGACACCCGAAGAAACGTCACGAAATACCCTTTTATGCCGACCTTGCGAATCCAAGCAACCGTCAAGTGGGCAGTGGGGTACGTCATGCGGCGCCATTCGTCGCGAAGCGATGTAAGCCGCAGGGCGTGCTCCACTGTCTACTTGACGCGACCGAAGTGAGGCAACAAAACCATTTCAACGCGAGCTGTAACTTTCTTCACACGCCAAACCCCAGTTTTGCCGTAAAGTGCAATGCATGAACGCACCCCTCACCTCCGATCAGCACACCACCCTTGCCCGCGCCGAGCGCCAGTCACAAGTGGTGCAAGCCCTGCTGAAAGTGCTGCCACAGCACGCCCTGCTCTACACCCTTGAGGACACAGTGCCTTACGAATGCGACGGCCTCACCGCCTATCGCGCCCGCCCCATGTGCGTGGCCTTGCCCGAGACAGTAGACCAAGTCCAAGCCGTGCTCAAAATTTGTCATGCCTTGGATGTGCCCGTGGTCGCACGCGGTGCTGGCACGGGCCTGTCGGGTGGTGCGATGCCGCACACCATGGGTGTGACGCTGTCGCTGGCCAAGTTCAACCAAATTCTCAACATCGACCCTTTCGCTCGCACTGCCTTGGTGCAATGTGGCGTGCGCAACCTCGCCATCAGCGAAGCGGTGTCGCAATACGGGCTGTATTACGCGCCCGACCCGTCCAGCCAAATTGCTTGCACCATCGGCGGAAACGTGGCCGAAAACTCGGGCGGCGTGCATTGTTTGAAATACGGCCTGACCGTGCACAACGTACTGAAGGTGAAGGGTTTCACCATCGAGGGCGATCCAATTGAGTTTGGCAGCGATGCGCTTGACACACCGGGTTTCGATTTGTTGCCCGTGGTCGTGGGCAGCGAAGGCATGTTGGCCGTCACCACCGAGGTGACTGTCAAGCTCGTGCCCAAGCCCCAGTTGGCGCGCTGCATCATGGCCAGCTTTGACGATGTGCGCAAAGCGGGCGATGCGGTAGCCGCGGTGATTGCCGCAGGCATCATTCCCGCAGGTTTAGAGATGATGGATGGCCCCATGACCGCCGCCGTAGAAGACTTTGTGCATGCCGACTACGACCTGAGCGCCGCCGCGATTTTGCTGTGCGAGAGCGACGGCACGCCCGAAGAGGTGGAAGAAGAAATTGGCCGCATGAGCGACGTGCTGCGCAACTGCGGGGCCACCGCCATCACGGTCAGCCGCGACGAAGCACAACGCCTGAAGTTTTGGAGCGGACGCAAAAATGCGTTCCCCGCCTCGGGCCGCATCAGCACCGACTACATGTGCATGGACAGCACCATCCCACGCAAGCGTTTGGCCGACATCTTGGAAGCCATTCAAGAGATGGAAAAGAAATACCAGCTGCGCTGCTTGAATGTGTTCCATGCGGGCGATGGCAACCTGCATCCACTGATTTTGTTTGATGCCAACGACCCCGACCAGATGCACCGCTGCGAACAATTTGGCGCAGACATTTTGGAAACCAGTGTCGCCATGGGCGGCACGGTGACGGGCGAGCACGGTGTGGGCATCGAGAAGGTCAACAGCATGTGCGTGCAGTTCAGTGGCGAAGAAAACGAACAGATGTTTGGCGTCAAGCGCGCCTTTGACCCCAAGGGCCTACTTAACCCCGGCAAGGTCATCCCCACCCTGCACCGCTGTGCCGAGTACGGCAAGATGTTGGTGCGCGCCGGGCAGATCAAGCATCCGGATTTGCCGCGGTTTTGAGCTGAGCCTCAATCAAGAGGCTTGACACCATAGCGCTTCATCGCTGCTTCAATTTGGTTTTGCTCTCAGCCCACTTTGAATAGTCCACGTGATTGGATTTCACTATCTGAGCTGAACCTTGTATCTTGAAACCTTTCTGTACAAACACATCCACGGTCGCTAGCCAACAAAGCACACTTGACTTGATTTGTTGTTTGACAAGGTCATCAAACATCACATTTCCTGGAATCAAGCCGCCAACAACGTGCAACGCTGAATCTTTGCCAGTGCTTCACCCATCGACTCACGTGCAATGGCCATGTCGTAGTTGGTTTGCCCGCGCAACCACCAACCATCACTCAAACCAAAGTAACGACATAAACGTAAATCGGTGTCGGCAGTGATAGACCGTTTGCCCGCCACGATTTCGCCAATACGCTGTGCGGGCACGCCAATTTCTTTGGCGAGTCGGTATTTACTCAAACCTAAGGGTTTGAGGAATTCTTCTTCCAGCATTTCGCCGGGGGTAACGGGAGCAACTTTTCTCATGTCATTTCACCTCAGTGGTAGTCCACGATTTCCACATCAAATGCGCCTTCTGGGCCCCATTTAAAACAGACGCGCCATTGGTCGCTGATGCGAATGCTGTATTGGCCTTTTCGTTTGCCCTTGAGGGCTTCTAATCTATTTCCAGGCGGCGCTCGCAAGTCATCCAACACAATTGACCAATCCAGCTGCTCTAACTTGCGTAAAGCGGAGCGTTCGATGTTGACCCAACGCGCCACAGGTTTGCCCTCAAACAGCTTTTGTGTATCCGAGCATTTGAAAGACTTGATCGCCATGCCCAGATAATAACGCGACACATGACTAATGTCAAATAGTTACTTAAGCGGCGTAAGCGCGCCCACCAAATATCGCCGTCCCGACCCGCACCATCGTGCTGCCCGCCTGCACAGCGGCGTCTAGATCGCCCGTCATGCCCATGGACAGGGTGTCGAAGTGGGGCAGGTTCAAGGCGGCTTTGACCATATCAAACAACGCGCGTGCTTTGGCATGCACCGCCACTTGAGCCTCAAAGCCATCCACAGGGTCGGGGATGGTCATGAGGCCGCGTAACGCCAAGCGGGGCAGCTTGGCCACTTCGGTGGCCAGCGCCAGCACCTCGTCGGGGGCGAGGCCAGATTTGGTTGCGCCGCCGTCAATGTTGACTTGCAAACATACGTTGAGTGGCGCCAGGTGCGCGGGGCGCTGGTCACTCAGGCGCTGCGCAATTTTGAGGCGGTCCACCGTGTGCGCCCAATCAAAATGCTCGGCAACAAGTTTGGTTTTGTTGCTCTGCATGGGGCCAATGCAATGCCACACCAGCGCAGGCTGGCTGTCTTGCAAGGCGATGATTTTGTCTACGCCTTCTTGGATGTAGTTCTCACCAAAGTCGCGTTGACCACAGGCTGCCACTTGGCGCACATCGTCGGCGCTGAAAGTTTTGGACACGGCCAACAACTGCACGCTGCCAGCGGGTCTGCCACTGGCGAGACAGGCTGCATGGATGCGCACTTGCAAAGCGTGCAGCTTGTCGCGCAGGAGGGTTGAGGCGTGTTCAAAGGTGCTCATGTGGGGCTACTTTAACAAGGCATTGATAGGGTTACCTGTGCGACATACGGAGTGGCTGCGCTGCCCCTATGATTTGATACGAATCAACCCTCTATAGAAACACCATGTCCAGCATCAACGCCAAAACCTACGAATCCGCCGCTTCTGCCCACGTTGCCTTCATTGGCATGGGCGTGATGGGTTATCCCATGGCCGGCCACTTGGCCAGCGCAGGCCACGCGGTGACGGTTTACAACCGCTCACCCGCCAAGGCGCAAGCTTGGGTGACAGAATTTGCCAACAGCAAAGCCCCCCAAAGCGCACCCACCCCACGCGAAGCCGCCAAAGGCGCGAGCATTGTGTTTTGCTGCGTGGGCAATGACGCCGATTTGCGCTCGGTGGTGTTTGGCGCTGACGGCATGTTGGCAGGCATGGCGCCAGGGACGGTGTTGGTGGACCACACCACCGCCTCGGCTGACGTGGCACGCGAGATTTACGCTGCGGCCAAGAACCTGGGCATTCACTTCATCGACGCACCTGTGTCTGGCGGCCAAGGTGGCGCTCAAAACGGTTTGCTGACTGTGATGTGCGGTGGCGATGCGGCGGTGTTTGAGCAAGTCAAGCCTGTGGCCATGGCTTTTTCACGCGCGTTCACGCTGATGGGTGAGCCTGGCGCGGGCCAGCTGACCAAAATGGTGAACCAAATTTGTATTGCTGGCTTGGTGCAAGGCTTGAGCGAAGCCATCGCCTTTGGTCAAAAAGCGGGCCTCGACATGAACCTGGTGCTCGACGTGATTGGCAAAGGGGCGGCTCAAAGCTGGCAAATGGACAACCGTGGCAAGACCATGGTGGCCGACAAGTTTGATTTCGGCTTTGCTGTTGACTGGATGCGCAAAGACTTGGGTCTGGTGTTTGACGAAGCCAAGCGCAACGGTGCGGTGTTGCCTGTGACGCAGCAGGTTGACCAGTTTTATGCCGATGTGCAAACAATGGGCGGTAACCGCTGGGACACGTCTAGCCTGATCAAGCGTTTGCGTTAAACCCAAAGCGCCTACGCAAAAGCCCCGCAGCGAGAGCTGACGGGGCTTTGTGTTGGTTGGGGATGAGATGTGCTTTTACTTGATGGGTGTCACCACGGGCTGGGGTGGCTTGACGGCAGGGGGCGGGTTGAGGTTGACCGATTCAGCATTGCTGCGCTTGGGTTGCATGGCGCGCAGCTCGTCGTCGGTGATGTATTCAAACACCCGCACCACACGTTTGACACCACTCATGCCTCGAACCACATCGGTGGCTCGCTTGGCTTCGAGCTGCGTGACGCGACCCATGAGGTAGACGGTGCCACGCTCGCTCACCACTTTGAAGACGTTGGCAAACACGTCCTCGGTGTCCACCATCGATGCCTTGACTTTGGCCACCAGCAACACATCGCTTGCTCGTTCGCTGGTGCTGGACGCTGGGCCAATGGCCAGCTCGTTGACCACCGCCCGCACATTTTCGACACGGCTGACCAAAGACTCCACTTGTCGACGTACAGTGTCGTTGGACACCTCGCCCGTGAGCAACACTTGGCGGTTGTAGCTGGTAATGTTGATGTGTTCTTTACTACCAAAGTTTTCGCGCATGGCCGTGCCACTGCGTTGCTCAATGCTTTCATCTTCGAGCTGAATGCCCGCTGTACGACGGTCACTGGCCACCATCGCACCGCCAATGACGCCTCCAAACATCAGGGGTGCAGCACATGAGGCAAGCCCCAAGCACATGACCAAGGTGGACAGCATCGAGGCTGTTGATTTGCCGTAAATTTTCATTCTTTACCTTCTGTTTCGCCAAGCAACTGCGTGTCTACGCCGTCGCAAATGCAGTGAATAGCCAATAAATGCACTTCTTGAATTCGGGCCGTACGGTCGTGCGGCACACAAATATGCACATCCGTTTCGCGCAGAGCTTGATTCATTTTGCCGCCGCCTTTGCCGCTTAGAGCGACCACAGTCATGTCGCGCTCATGAGCCGCCTCGATGGCTGCCAGCACATTGGCCGAGTTACCACTGGTGGTGATGGCCAGAAGTACGTCGCCCGACTGCCCTAAGGCACGAACCTGTTTGGCGAAAATTTGCTCAAAGCTGTAGTCGTTGGCGATGGCCGTGATGATAGAGGTGTCGGTGGTCAGCGCAATGGCCCCTAGCTCGGGTCGCTCACGCTCAAAGCGGCCCACAAATTCGGCCGCAAAGTGCTGTGCATCTGCGGCCGAGCCACCATTGCCGCATGCCAGCACTTTGCCACCACTGGTGACACTGGCCAGCACAGCAGACACGGCGGCGGCGATCGGTTTAGACAGGACTTGCGCGGCCTGATATTTCAGGTCCGCAGAGTCGATGAAGTGTTGTTCAATTCTTTGCTCAAGCATGCCGCCAATGATACCTTTAAGCATCAAATGCGGCTTTGAACCACTGCATAGCGTCACCTTCAACAGCGACCACATCAAACCGGCACGGGGGCATGTGTCTGAGTTTTAACAAGTAATGCTGGGCCGCAAACACAATACGCCGTTGCTTGACAAGCGTCACGCTAGCGATGGCCCCGCCATGCTTTGTATTTGCTCGGTTTCGCACTTCGATAAATACCAGCGTGCCATCGTTGTCGCGCATGATCAAATCTATTTCGCCCCCGCCCCTGCCTGGCGTCCGATAATTGCGCTGCAGCAGCTTCAAGCCCTGTGCTTTTAAATGATGCAACGCGCGGTCTTCAGCCGCATCTCCTTTTTGCTTGGTGGTGGATGGCAAGTGCACTTGCAATTGACTCTCAGGTTTGTTCACAGCATCTCCCAGATGAACGTCAACTTTGATTCCGCTTTGACGGCCGCGCACGCTGCCGCAGCCAACCAAATGCATCCAGCTGGCACGCTGTATGTGGTGGCCACACCTATTGGCAATTTGGCCGACATCAGTTTGCGTGCGCTGCATGTGCTGAGTGTTTGCGACACACTGGCTTGTGAGGACACGCGTCACTCACAAACTTTGCTGCGTGCCTACGGCATCGACAAATCAAATTCTCATTGGTTAGCCGTGCATCAACACAATGAGGCTGAAGCTGCTGTCGAAGTGATTCGCCGTTTGCAAGCTGGCGAACGCGTCGCCTATGTCAGCGATGCAGGTACGCCCGCTGTGAGCGACCCAGGCGCTCGCTTGGTATGGCAGGTGCAAAGTGCAGGCTTGCGCGTGATGCCCTTGCCTGGCGCGAGCAGCGTGACGGCACTTTTGAGTGCTTGTGGCACGCCTGCCCATGACTCGTCGGGTTTTGTGTTTGTGGGCTTCTTGCCGGCCAAGGCCACCGAGCGTGGCCATGCGATTGAGGAAATGCGCCACGAACCCCGCACTCAGGTGCTGTTAGAAGCGCCTCATCGCATCGAAGCGCTCGCGAGTGCGTTGGAGGTTTTGGGTGAGCGCTCGGTCACTGTGGGTCGCGAGTTGACCAAGCAATTTGAAGAAATAGCCACCCTGGCCGCCAAAGATTTATGCGCATGGCTTTGTGGTCATGCCCAACGAACACGGGGTGAGTTTGTGTTGGTGGTGCACGCGCAGCCTCAAGCGCGCACTGAAGGCTCGGACACCGACCGCCTGCTGAAAATCTTGATGCAAGAATTGCCTCTGAAAACTGCAGTCAAAGTGGCTGCAGAAATCAGCGGTGAAGCTAAAAATGCACTGTACGACCGCGCATTAGAGCTGAAACAAGCCTCTGCCTGACAAACTTGGTGCGGCTGGCGGGGATCGAACCCACGACCCTTGGCTTCGGAGGCCAATACTCTATCCACTGAGCTACAGCCGCACTTCTATCGCTTTTGCATTGTAGGCCACCGCTATAATTGAAAGAGTTCTAAAGCTACCCATCAGGATTTATAAAAATGAGTGACCAGCACCACGAGGAAGCCCACACAGGCCCTATCAAAACACCTAAGCAGCTCTTGATTGCTGTTTTGTATTCTTTTGTTTTGCCCGTCTTCATCATCATTGGTTTGGTGGCCTATGTCACTTCTGCCAACAAGCCACAAGCAGGTTCATCTACCGAGCCAGAGGCGATTGCCGCGCGTATCCAAAAAGTTGGATCGGTTGAAATCAAAGATGCCAACCGCGCCGCTCGAACTGGTGAGGACGTTTATAAAGCTCAATGTGCTGCTTGCCACGTCGCGGGTGCTGCGGGTGCCCCTAAGTTTGGTGATGTTGGGGCTTGGTCTGCACGTGTGGCCAAAGGCTATGACACGCTGATGACATCGGCCCTCAAAGGCAAGGGTGCCATGGGTGCTCAGGGTGGGGGCGATTTTGAAGATTTTGAAATTGGTCGCGCTGTTGTCTACATGGCCAACGCTGCTGGCGCAAAGTTTGCCGAGCCTAAAAAGCCTGAGGCCAAGTAATACTTCGTTTCGCCAGAAAACCGGCCTCGGCCGGTTTTTTTATATCTGTTCTTTTGTCTGTGTGTGTTGTGGGCTTCGTACATAGCCAAAAACTTTTGCCAGTTCGCGCTTTGCTACCGCTTGAGGCACCCACAAACCTGTTTCTATGAAGTCGGCTGCGTGCAACACATCTTGTGTATGAAGCAGGCCAAAGCCTTGCTCTGTATCCAGATACAAACGACCATGCTCATCCACGATACAGCGCTGCATACGAGCGGCTGATCCCGTATGAGACTGAATGGAACCATCCGGTTGCAAGCGCCAAACCCATGGCGTGGCCTCTAGCTCAACATATACCCGCTGCGGTCCGTTTTGAAAAAACCACCTGCCTTGTTTGTCGCTGGCATAGTTGCGGCCAATGAAGTCGATCAGCTTCTCATGGAGCAAGCGCGAACCTTTGCTTTGCGAAAAGTTGCCCCGTTGCTGCGTTTGCTCATCCCGCATATACCAATCGCCGCGCGCGTCCAATCCTAGCCAACCATAGCAGTCAGGCACATTGGGCCACTTGGCCATGGCTTGTAAAACGAGGTCATCCATGTTGCGACATCCAATCTGTGACTGCCCAAGGCATTTCTTGCAAGTCTCCAGGGAAAGTTCCTGAAGCAAAACCCACGTGTCCCCCTGCTTCAGGTTGACACAACTTGACCCAAGCGCTCACCTGATTCAGCGCGGGCAAACTGCTTGCAGGGATAAATGGGTCATTACAGGCATTGAGTACCAGTGCGCTGACTTGCACCCGAGATAAGCCAGGTTTGGCACTGGCACGTGCCCAGTAGTCATCGGTGTTTTTAAAACCGTGCAGGGGCGCGGTGAATACTTGGTCAAATTCATAGAGAGACTTCGCAGCCATCAATGTGTGAGGGTTGAACAATCCTGGGAACTGCTTGAGTTTTTCCATGGCACGAGGCTTCATGGTGCCTAAAAACATGCGTGCATACAACCATTTGTTGATTCCTGCATCAATGGCTTTGCCGCTTGCCGTTAAGTCGATGGGTGAACATACCGAGGCAATAGCGTCAACATACTTTGTGGCAGTTTGTCCCATTTCACCTGCCCAGCGCATCAAAGCATTGCCGCCTAAGGAGATGCCTACCGCGTACAAGGGGCCACGGTGCTGTTCACGAATGCGGCTGAGTATCCAGCCGACCTCTTCAAAATCGCCGGAATGGTAGGCACGCGGAGCCCAATTGATTTCACCGCTACAGCCACGAAAGTGGGGAACCGCCATGTGCCACCCGCGTTGGTGTGTTTCATGAGCAAATGCTTGTGCGTAATGGCTGCTTGACGACCCTTCTAAGCCATGAAACAAAATCACCAAAGGCCGCTCTGGCGACAAGTCAATTTCGTCTTTGCGCCAATCGACATCAATAAAGTCGCCATCTGGCGTGTTCAATCGTTGTCGCGTCCATTTGGGCACAGGTCCAGAGTAACGCTGGGCCAGCTTTGCTGCATAAATCGTTTGGAGATTTCCCCCTGGCAACCACCAGGGCGCTTGGTAATTCCAAATCAATGCAAGACCTGTGGGGCTTGATGCGCTTGGGCATGCGTTGGGGCAGTGCCGGGGCTCGCATGGTGCGCCACCATGCGCCAACCTTGTGCTGTTCTTTGATAGACGTTGGTGGCAACAACCACAGCTTCTTGTTTTCCGTCCGTGGTGACCAAGGCAACGCGCTCGATCACATTGTGCATCGCGCTGGTGAGAGATTCGACTTTGCAAATGTGTTCCGGCCGTGCGGCGATGACGCCGTTGGTGAACATGGCCTCAAACGCCGCTCGGATGCTCGCGCTTCCGACCAGGCGTGGGCCACCGGGGTGCACGCACACGATGTCGTCTTCGTCGGCCCAACATCCCATGAGTTTTTCGATGTCCCCCGTTTGTAGTGCTTCGTAAAACTGGGCTTCAATGATGTCGGCAGAACCGCCTACGGTGGCTGCTTGAAGTTTGGCTTTAGGCATGAGGCAAATTTTCTACTTTTTTAGCGCAATAAAAAAGCCCCGACCGCGAGGTGGGGGCTTTTAATACGCCAACTTGCACAGCAATTACTTGTGGGCACGGTAGCGGCGCAAGGCCGACAATTCAGCCGCCAAAATGTGCAGCTCTGAACGAGCACGCGCCAAATCGACTTCTGTTTTCGCGTTCTTCACGGCTTCTTCTGCTGCGAGTTTGGCCGCGTTTGCTTTTTCTTCGTCCATGTCTTTGCCGCGCACAGCGGTATCCGACATGACCGTGACGCAGTTTGGTTGCACTTCAAGAATGCCACCTGCGACAAAGACAAACTCTTCCCCACCATCAGCTGTGTGAATGCGCACCGAACCGGGACGGATGCGTGAAATCAGCGGCGTGTGGCGCGGGTAGATACCGAGCTCGCCTGCCTCGCCTGGCAAAGCCACAAAAGTGGCTTCGCCTGAGAAGATCAACTCTTCAGCGCTGACAACATCTACGTGGATGGTACTCATAGGATCTCTCAGATCTTCTTAGCTTTTTCGAATGCTTCGTCAATGGTGCCGACCATGTAGAAGGCTTGTTCTGGCAGGTGGTCACACTCGCCGTTCACAATCATCTTGAAACCACGGATGGTTTCAGCCAAGGTCACGTATTTACCGGGTGAACCCGTGAACACTTCAGCGACGTGGAAAGGCTGAGACAAGAAACGTTGGATCTTACGAGCGCGGGCCACAGCCAGCTTGTCGTCAGGCGCCAATTCGTCCATGCCCAAAATCGCGATGATGTCACGCAATTCTTTGTAGCGTTGCAATGTGCCCTGCACAGCGCGCGCAGTGGAGTAGTGCTCTTCGCCCACCACCAACGGGTCCAACTGACGGCTGGTGGAGTCGAGTGGATCTACCGCTGGGTAGATACCCAATGAAGCGATGTCACGAGACAACACAACAGTGGAGTCCAAGTGAGCAAAGGTGGTTGCGGGTGATGGGTCGGTCAAGTCATCGGCAGGCACGTAAACGGCTTGGATGGAAGTGATAGAACCCACTTTGGTAGAGGTAATACGCTCTTGTAAACGGCCCATTTCTTCGGCCAACGTAGGTTGGTAACCCACCGCAGAAGGCATACGACCCAACAAGGCGGACACTTCGGTACCAGCCAAGGTGTAGCGATAAATGTTATCCACGAAGAACAACACGTCTTTGCCTTCGTCACGGAATGATTCAGCAATGGTCAAACCTGTCAACGCCACGCGCAAACGGTTGCCTGGGGGCTCGTTCATCTGACCGTAGACCATGGCCACTTTAGACTCGTTCAAGTCTTTCAAGTTCACCACGCCTGAGTCGGCCATCTCGTGATAGAAGTCGTTACCTTCACGGGTACGCTCACCCACACCAGCAAACACGGACAAGCCGCTGTGTGCTTTGGCGATGTTGTTGATGAGTTCCATCATGTTCACGGTCTTGCCAACTCCGGCGCCACCAAACAAGCCGACCTTACCGCCTTTGGCGAACGGACAGACCAAGTCGATCACCTTGATGCCGGTCTCGAGCAATTCTTGCGAAGGGCTGAGTTCGTCATAGGCGGGTGCCTTGCGGTGAATCGTTGCAGTTTGTGCTTGGTCAACAGGACCACGTTCGTCGATGGGGTTACCCAATACGTCCATGATGCGGCCCAGTGTGGCTTTGCCCACGGGTACTGTGATGCCAGCCCCCGTGTTTGTCAGCATCAGACCACGACGCAGACCATCGGAAGTACCCAGCGCAATGGTGCGGACGATGCCATCACCAAGCTGTTGCTGAACCTCCAGAGTCAGTGCAGTGCCTTCGAGCTTGAGCGCGTCGTAGACCTTGGGCATTTGGTCGCGAGGAAACTCGACGTCCACCACCGCGCCAATACATTGAACAATCTTGCCCTGAACGCCTGCGTTCACTTGGGTGTGCTCTTGAGCCATATTACTTTTGCTCCAAAAATTAAAATCAGACAGCAGCCGCACCAGCAACGATTTCCGAAAGTTCTTTCGTGATCGCTGCTTGACGCGTCTTGTTGTAAACCAGTTTGAGTTCGTTGATCACGTTCCCAGCGTTGTCGGTTGCAGACTTCATCGCAACCATACGGGCCGATTGCTCGGATGCCATACTTTCAGCCACAGCTTGATACACCATCGCCTCTACGTAGCGAAGCAACAACTCGTCGATGACGGTTTGTGCATCCGGTTCGTAGATGTAGTCCCAAGTGCCGTGACCTTCGTGAGTTTTCAGCGCATCTGCCGACAAAGGCAGAAGTTGCTCAACCACAGACTCTTGCTTCATCGTGTTGATGAATCTTGTGTAACACAGCTGGACCGAATGGATCTCGCCCGCCACATACGCATCCAACAACACTTTGACAGGGCCAATGAGTTTGTCGAGGTGAGGGGTGTCACCCAGCTGCGTCGCATGCGACACAATTTTGACGCCCGAACGACCCAAGAAACCCAGACCCTTGTTGCCGATGGCCACTGCTTGCGCTTTATGGCCCTGGGCTTGCAAGTCACGCAGTTTGACAGACAACATGCGCAACACGTTGGTGTTGAGGCCGCCACACAAACCTTTGTCTGTGGTCACCACGATAAAACCAACATCCTTGGCACCGTTCAACACCATGAAGGGGTGAACATATTCAGGGTTGGCCTTGCCGAGGTTGGCCGCGACGTGACGAATCTTCTCGCTGTAAGGGCGAGCCGCACGCATGCGCTCTTGCGCCTTACGCATCTTTGACGCAGCGACCATTTCCATGGCTTTGGTGATCTTCTTGGTGTTTTCCACCGATTTGATCTTGCCGCGAATTTCCTTACCTGCTGCCATGTGAGGCTCCTTGTGTCAGGTACGGATTAAGCGAAGGTTTTCTTGAACGCAGTCAGTGCTGCGGTCATTTCGGCCTCTGCGTCTTTGTCCATGGCTTTGTCGGCTTCGAGTTTGGCCAACAAGGCAGCGTGCTTAGCTTTGAGGTAAGCGTGCATTTCATTTTCAAAGTGCAGGACTTGTTTGACTTCGATGTCATCCATAAAGCCTTTGTTCACCGCAAACAAGGTTGAAGCCATGATGCTGATGGACTGAGGGCTGTACTGAGCTTGCTTGAGCAATTCTGTCACGCGAGCACCGCGGTCGAGTTGCTTGCGTGTGGCTTCGTCGAGATCAGAAGCGAACTGAGCAAACGCTGCCAATTCACGGTACTGAGCCAAGTCGGTACGGATACCACCGGACAAGTTCTTGATCAACTTGGTTTGCGCTGCACCACCCACACGAGACACTGAGATACCCGCGTTGATCGCAGGACGGATGCCGGCGTTGAACAACGAGGTTTCCAAGAAGATTTGACCGTCCGTGATTGAAATCACGTTGGTTGGCACGAAGGCGGACACGTCACCCGCTTGGGTTTCAATGATGGGCAATGCCGTCAATGAACCAGTTTTGCCTTTGACGGCGCCTTTGGTGAAGTGCTCGACGTAGTCGGCATTCACGCGGGCAGCGCGCTCGAGCAAACGGCTGTGGAGATAGAACACGTCGCCAGGGTAGGCTTCGCGACCTGGTGGGCGACGCAGCAGCAAAGACACTTGACGATAAGCCACAGCTTGCTTAGACAAATCGTCGTACACGATCAAGGCGTCTTCGCCACGGTCGCGGAAGTATTCGCCCATGGTGCAACCTGAATAGGCTGACACGTATTGCATCGCCGCAGACTCAGAAGCAGAAGCTGCCACAACGATGGTGTATTCCATCGCGCCAGCTTGCTCCAAAGCGCGCACCACGTTTTTGATCGACGAGGCTTTTTGGCCAATCGCGACGTAAACGCAGGTCATGTGCTGACCCTTTTGGTTAATGATGGCGTCGATCGCGACAGCCGTCTTACCCGTTTGGCGGTCACCAATGATCAATTCACGTTGACCACGGCCGACTGGCACCATCGAGTCAACCGACTTGAGACCGGTTTGCATGGGTTGGCTCACAGATTCGCGAGCGATCACGCCAGGCGCGACCTTTTCGATCACGTCAGTCATCTTGGCGTTGATGGGGCCTTTACCGTCAATCGGCTGACCCAAAGCGTTTACCACGCGACCAATCAGTTCTGGGCCAACTGGCACTTCCAAAATGCGACCGGTACATTTGACAATGTCGCCTTCAGAGATGTGCTCGTACTCACCCAAGATCACGGCGCCTACCGAGTCGCGCTCGAGGTTCAGGGCCAGACCGAATGTGTTGTTGGGGAATTCCAACATTTCGCCTTGCATCGCGTCTGACAGACCGTGCACGCGAACGATACCGTCGGTCACCGACAAAACGGTGCCTTGATTACGAACGTTGGCATCAGTGCCCAAACCTTCGATACGGCTCTTGATCAGCTCAGAGATTTCTGCTGGATTGAGTTGCATGACTCTTTCCTTCTTTCTTGTTAGGGCTGACAGGCATTAAGCCGTCAGCGCAACTTTCATTTGATCTAAACGGGCTTTGACAGAAGTGTCTAACACTTCGTCACCCACCACCACGCGAATACCGCCAATCAGCTCGGGCTGTACGGCCACAGAGACATTGAGTTTGCGGCCAAAACGCTTTTCAAGTGCACCTTTCACATCAGCCAAAGCTGCTGCGTCGATGTCAAAAGCGCTGTACACCACAGCATCTGCCGTACCGCTTTGCGCGTTGACGTGTGCGCGGAATTGCGATGCCACTTCAGGCAAAGCACTCAAGCGACCGTTGTCAATCACGGCTCGCAAAAAGTTTTGCGCAGCAGTTGACAATTTGGATTTGGCAACACCCACGATCAAATCAAACACTTGGTTTGATGTGACTTTGGGGCCTTCTGCAAATTGCAGCAATTGGGCGTTCCCAGCGATCGCTGCAAGCTCATCGAGCCATGCAGCGGTACCACTTAGGTCTGCGGCCGAAGCCTTGAACAAAGCTTCTGCGTAAGGGCGGGCAATGGTGGCGAGTTCGGCCATATTGTCCTCTTACAGCTCAGTCTTCAGACGACCCAACAAGTCGGCGTGAACGCTGGCGTTGACTTCCTTGCGGAGAATCTGCTCTGCGCCTTTGACAGCCAATGCAGCCACTTGCTCGCGCAGGGCTTCACGTGCTTTCACGACTTCTTGCGCAGCTTCAGCGTGAGCAGCGGCCACAATCTTTTTCGCTTCATCCGAGGCGTGCGCCTTGGCTTCGTCGATCAAGTGCTGGGCGCGGCGTTCGGCATCAGCCAACAAAGCGGTAGATTCGTTGCGGGTTTCAGCCAGCTTCAATTCCACTTCTTTGTGCGCGTTGGACAGTTCAATCTTGGCATGTTCGGCAGCAGCCAAACCATGGGCAATTTTTTCTGAACGTTCATCGAGTGCGCTTGCGATGGGTGGCCACACGAATTTCATCGTGAACCACACCAAGACCGCAAAAACGATCATCTGGACGAACAGGGTTGCATTGATACTCACGGCAACACCTTTCTTTTGGTAGTTGCGAGAATTACTTCAGGACGAAGGGGTTCGCGAAAGCGAACATCATGGCGATACCAACGCCGATCAAGAACGCAGCATCGATCAAACCAGCCAACAAGAACATTTTTGTTTGCAGCTCGTTCATCAACTCAGGCTGACGTGCAGCTGCTTCGAGGTACTTGCTACCCATGATGCCGATACCGATACAAGCACCGATAGCACCCAAGCCAATGATGAGGCCAGCTGCGAGTGCTACATAACCGAGGACGTGTTCCATTTGTTGCTCCTAAAGAATGGATGAGAAAGAAAAGTTAAGAAAAACCGAAATCAGTGCGCCTTAATGGGCGTCATGTGCTTGACCCACATACACCAGCGTCAACATCATGAAGATGAAGGCTTGCAATGTGATGATCATGATGTGGAAAATAGCCCAAATAGAACCAGCAATCACGTGACCGATGGGCAGCAAGACACCTGGCAATGTGGCAGCCGCAGCGCCACCCATCAAGGCAATCAGCATGAACACCAGTTCGCCAGCGTACATGTTGCCGAACAGTCGCATGCCATGTGACACTGTCTTGGCCGCGAATTCAATCATTTGCATGACGAAGTTAACTGGCCACAAGAGGGGATGAGCACCGAATGGTGCGCAGAACAACTCATGCACCCAACCGCCGACGCCTTTGATCTTGATGTTGTAGAACACACAGATCAACAAAACAGAAGTAGATAAGCCCAAGGTGGTCGACAAGTCAGCCGAGGGCACCACACGCATGTAGGCGTGGTGCGGATCACCACCATTGGCGCTGTAGATCAATTCCCAAATTTTGGGAAACAAATCAACAGGGAACAAGTCCATGGCGTTCATCAAGAAGATCCAGACAAACACCGTCAAAGCCAATGGCGCCACCAACTTGCGGCTTTCAGCGCTGTGAATAATGCCCTTGGCTTGGTTGTCTACCATTTCAACCAAGATTTCCACAGCAGCTTGGAACCGGCCTGGCGCGTGGGCAGTTGCACCACGGGCAGCGCGCCACAAAAAGTAGCTAGCAACCACACCCAACAACACTGACCAGAAAATGGAATCGAGGTTGTAAACGGAGAAGTCAATGACGCCAGCCATCGGCTTGTTTTGCAGATGCGTCAGATGGTGAACGATATATTCACCAGAGGTCGGACCATGTTCAACAGACATTCGTTCGCTCTTTTTTAAGTTGGATTAACCGGGTAAAACACCTTGCGAAAGCCTAGCGCTACCCAATACACCTTCATTGTCACAATCAGACCTACCAACATGGCAGGCCAGCTCAAATCGATTACCAAACGTGGCGCCGCAAGCAGCATGGCCACCGTCAGGCCTATCTTGACCATCTCCCAGAGGAAAAAGCCAAACACTGCAGCGCCAACATTTTCAGAGGCAACCCGACTGGTTAAGCCTCGTGCAAACAACGCCGCGGGAATAATCACCGCCAAAGCGCCGTATCCCGCAGAATAAACAGCTGACATGCGCCCTGACACCAACCAGACCAGCCAAGCCACCAAAAGCCCTAGCAACGCCTGGACTCCCACCACCCGCCACACCGACAGAAGGGGCTGACGTTTGCGCAATTCGGCTGCCTGTTGGGCAGTGAGTGGCTCAAACGCCTCTTGTTCGTTATCTTGATCTTGCGGCTGTATTCTGGTCATGTTTGTTTACGCCCAGGTTACATCCGCTAGTTCTGTATACAGCCCAGTATTGTACGTGATAACCCATATGTATTTAATTTCCCGAACCAACAAGAGGATAATTTCAGGCATGACCAGCACAAGCCCCCTCCCAGAAAATCCTCGCACAGATTCGCTGATCGAGTATCCGAGCCTTTTTCCAATCAAGGTGATGGGGCTAAAGGTTGATGGCATGGTGCACGCCGTGACATCCATTGCCGAACAATTCGACCCTACATTTGATGCAACCACCATAGAGCTGCGTGAAAGTTCAGGCGGCAAGTATTTGGGTGTCACCATCACCGTGACTGCAACCAGCCGCGAGCAGCTCGACGGACTGTATCGCACCCTCACCTCTCATCCAATGGTGAAAGTGGTGCTGTGATCCAGCACCTCGGCCTTGTGCCGTACCTGCCGACTTATCAGGCGATGCAGGATTTCACGGCGATTCGCACGCCCGATACACCTGATGCGATTTGGATCTGCGAGCACCCCCCTGTTTTCACACAAGGCCTTGCTGGCCATGAAGACCACTTGCTAGCCCCTGGCGACATCCCTGTGGTGCGCACCAACCGCGGAGGACAAGTCACCTTTCATGGACCTGGCCAAGTCTTGGCCTACCCTCTGATAGACCTCAAACGCTTGGGCTATTTCGTCAAAGAGTATGTGTACCGTATTGAAGAAGCGGTGATTCGCACACTCGACCACTTTGGCGTGACGGGCCATCGCGTCTCTGGCGCTCCCGGCATTTATGTTCGCCTAGACGATCCGCATAGCCATGCCATATTGGCACAGCGCCCACAAAAAGACGCCAGCAAAACACCCGAATTTACAGGCCTCGGAAAAATCGCGGCACTCGGCATCAAAGTGAGCCGTCACTGCACTTATCACGGCGTGGCGCTGAATGTCGCCATGGACTTAAGTCCCTACCAACGCATTAACCCTTGTGGTTATCCAGGTTTGCAAACAGTTGACCTTTCTACAATCGGCGTATCGGTCAGTTGGCATGAAGCCGCTGATGTTTTGAGTCAAAAGCTCGTTACCTATTTAGCGCCCTGACCCCAAGGCGTCCAACACAGGCTTGATTGCTATGTCCTCCCCAGACAATTTAGTGGTGCGCGAAGCGCAAACCGTCGAGAACTACAACGCTTCGGCCAAACAAAAAGCGGCTGCCAAGCTGTCCCGCATTCCCATCAAAGTGGAACAAGCTGAAGTACTCAAAAAGCCCGATTGGATTCGCGTCAAAGCTGGCTCGCCGTCCACGCGTTTTTATGAAATCAAAGATATCTTGCGCGCCAATCAATTGGTAACTGTGTGTGAAGAGGCAAGCTGCCCCAACATTGGCGAATGCTTTGGCAAAGGGACGGCCACCTTCATGATCATGGGTGACAAGTGCACCCGCCGCTGCCCATTTTGTGACGTGGGCCATGGCCGTCCTGACCCACTCGATGTGAACGAGCCAGACAACTTGGCCAAGACCATTGCCGAGTTGAAGCTCAAGTACGTGGTGATCACCAGCGTGGACCGAGACGATTTGCGCGACGGTGGCAGCCAACATTTTGTGGACTGTATTCTTCGCACGCGCGCGCTGTCACCTCAAACGCAAATTGAAATTTTGGTGCCTGACTTCCGCGGCCGCGATGACCGCGCTTTGGAAATCCTCAAAGCCGCCCCCCCCGACGTGCTGAACCACAACATGGAAACAGTGCCGCGTCTCTACAAAGAAGCAAGGCCCGGCAGCGACTATGCGTTCAGTTTGAATCTGCTCAAGAAGTTCAAAGCACTCCACCCCAATGTGCCGACCAAAAGTGGCTTGATGGTGGGCTTGGGCGAAACTGACGAAGAAATTTTGCAAGTCATGCAAGACATGCGCGATCACGGCATCGACATGCTCACGATTGGCCAATATTTGGCGCCAAGCACCAGCCATCTTCCGGTTCGCCGCTATGTGCATCCGGACACTTTTAAGATGTTTGAGGAGAAAGCCTACGAGATGGGCTTTATCCATGCAGCGGTCGGCGCGATGGTGCGAAGCAGCTACCACGCCGACCAGCAGGCCCACGCGGCATCACAAGCTTCTACCGCTTAGTTGCCATCCATTCGGCTGGATCATCGCTGGCCAGCACCTCTTGTGCCCAAGCCTCGAGGCGGGAAGTGTCAGCACGAATCACCTCTTGCTTGACCGCCAAGATTTGCGTAGGGTGCATCGAAAAACTTCGCAAGCCTAAGCCCAGCAGCAAACGGGTCATGGCGGGGTCGCCCGCCATTTCGCCGCACACACTCACGCCCTTGCCTTGGATTCGGCATTCAGAGATGGTGTCTGCCAACAATCGCAACACGGCGGGGTGCAAGGGGTCGTACAAATGCGCCACCAACTCATCGGCGCGATCGATGGCCAAGGTGTATTGAATCAAGTCGTTGGTGCCAATCGACAGGTAGTCAAAGTGGCGCAAGAACATCTTCACACTCAGCGCGGCCGCAGGCACCTCAATCATGGCGCCTACTTTGACGGGACCAAATACATCACCACGCGCATCGAGTTGCTTGCGTGCTTTGTCGAGCAAGGCTAATGTTTGTGTGATTTCACGCGCATGGGCCAGCATGGGGATGAGCAAGTGCACTTGTCCATGTGCAGCAGCACGCAAGATGGCCCGCAACTGCGTTAAGAACATGGCCGGATCGGCCAAACTCCAACGGATGGCACGCAAACCCAAAGCGGGGTTGAGGTGCGTTTCATCTTTCACTGTGCGGTCTAGGGGTTTATCTGCGCCAATGTCCACCGTGCGGATGGTGACAGGCAAACCCTTCATGCCGTCAACTGCACGCTTGTAGGCGAGGTATTGCTCTTGTTCATCGGGCAGAGATCCGGCGCGTCCCATGAACAAAAACTCACTGCGAAACAAGCCCACGCCCACCGCACTCACCTCCATCGCAGCGGGTGCGTCCTCAGGCATTTCAATGTTGGCTAACAACTCAACTCGTTGGCCATCCAGGGTGACCGAGGGGGTGTGTCGCAAACGCAAAAGGCGCTCACGCTCTAAATCGGCTTGGCGCTGTTTGAAGCCGTACTCGGCCAAAATAATAGGCGACGGGTTGACAATGACCACGCCAGCATCCCCATCAATGATGATCCAGTCGTCTTGTCGCACCAATTGACTTGCGGTGCGGGCGCCCACGACCGCAGGTATATCCAAGCTACGCGCCACGATGGCGGTGTGTGATGTTTTGCCCCCCACATCGGTGACAAAGCCGGTGAACACACTTTGCTTGAACTGCAACATGTCTGCAGGTGACAAATCGTGCGCCACCAACACCAAGGGCACGTCCATCTCGTCGTCGAGTTGCAGGTCTTGCTGACGGGGTGGGTTGCTGCGCTTGGCCGACGGATGCGGCATCACATGAGCCACTCCCTTCATGTGACGCAACATGCGCTCAACGACTTGCTCTAAGTCACCTTTGCGCTCACGCAAATAGGCATCGTCCATGTCGTCAAACTGTCTTGCCACCACATCGAGCTGCGAGGTCAGCGCCCACTCTGCGTTGTAGAAACGTTCTTTGATCCAAGCACTCACGCCATCCGCTAGCATGGTGTCTTGTAACAACATCAGATGGACCTCCAAAATAGCAGACAGCTCTGGGGGCGAATCTTTGGGAAGATGGTCATGCAAGGCTTGCAATTCAACGATCACTGCCTCGCGCGCTGTCACCAATCGCATGAGCTCTGCGTCAACCTGCTCCGGTTCAACGAAGTAATGCGCCACATCCACGCGACTTGACGCCACCAACACCGCACGTCCAATGGCGATGCCGCGAGCAACTGCAAGACCGTGAATAGAAAAGGTCATGCGCGCTTACTCCCCTTCGCCAAATTTGTCAGCCATCAAAGCCATCAAGGCATCCATGGCTTCTTGTTCTTGAGGGCCGTCAGTTTCAACTTCGACTTGGCTGCCGATGCCTGCGGCCAGCATCATCACACCCATGATGCTTTTGGCGTTCACGCGGCGATCGCCTTTGCTGATCCAAACCTCACAGGGAAAGCTTCCTGCGAGCTTGGTGAGTTTGGCCGATGCGCGTGCGTGCAAACCTAATTTATTGCTGATGGTCGTGGTACTTTTGATCATGGATTGGATTATGTTGAGCTTGAGGTGCAGTGAAGGCGACTTGCATCACACCTTGTGTGCCGCCTGTGAGGGCTCGCGCCACCAAGGCTTCTAGGGGCTCATGGCGATAACACACGCTGCGATACAGCATTGGCAAATTGACGCCTGCAATGAGTTTGGCACTGCTGCCAGCCACTAATTTTTGCGCCACATTAGCAGGTGTCGCGCCAAAGATATCGGTCAAAACAAGCAGGCCTTCGTGCAAGGCTGTGCCAGCAGCGTGAATGGCTTGCGCGAGGGTGTCCTCGGGATCTGCGTCTGCACAGACGTCAAGGGCGATGACATCAGCCGAACACTCGCCATAGACATGCATGGCGCAATCGCGCAAAGCTTGGGCCAATGGCGCGTGGGCAATGATCAGGATGCGATTGCTCATAAAAAGGAAAGTGTGTTTTGTGAATTATCAGCCTTGTGGCTTGTGCTTCAAAAAGTAGCTGTACGAGACGATGCAGCAAACTAAAAACACTGCCATTGCGCCTTGAAAAGCGTGCGCCTCGGCCCATGCCATCGCTTTAAATGCGTCAATCATCAAGCCCATGCCCCACTGCACCACAAAGACGCCCAAGAACAACACCAAGTTGTATGCTGACAATGCGCGCCCAGCCAATGCTGATGGAAATGCCATCCCAACCGCGGGTTGCGCCAAAGAGACGAATGAGCTGAAGACGCAAAACAACACCCAATGCAGCGCCCCCGCCTCTTGTCCGCCAAAAACGATGGCCACTTGCGCGCACAAACTCAAGGGTACGCCGTAAGTGAGTAATTGATTGGCGTCATAACCGCGCGCCGTCAGGCTTGGCGTCACTAGCCCCCAAAGCCAAAAGGTCAACAACATGCACACATTCAGCCAAAAGAGTCCTGTAGCGGCCTCTAGCGGGGTGTATCCCGCCACCTTGACCATCCACGGTCCGGCCCACAAAGTTTGCATGGCAATCATGCCGCCGTAGTTAAAAAACCCGATGGGTGCCAGCCGTCGAAAATATGGGTTCGTCCACACCTGTTTGTAACTGGCCAGGATTCCTGGGGCTGGGGATACGCTTGTTTTCTCCCTCGGCAGCTCCTCTTGTAAACGCCATCCGGGTACTTTCCAATAAATCACACCCATGGCCAAGGCCACGAGCAAGGCCAGCGCCACGAATATCCAGCGCCACCCCGCCCATGGCAACAACCATTGCACGGGCAAAGTTGACATCAACATGCCCAAAGCGCCAGTCATCAACATCCAAGAGTTGGCACGCTGCTGCTGCTCCAAGACCAACCAACGGCGATAGCCTGTGAGTGGCGCCATCAAACAAGCGCTGACACCGACGCCTATCAACACACGTGCCAACAACAAACCTGTGAAGTCATGGGCCCATGCAAAGGCAAAACAACCAAGCACTGCCACGCATAAAAAGCTCAGCACCACCCGCTTTGGGCCATGTCGATCCAGCCAATGCCCCATTGGGAGTTGTGTGATGGAAAAGCCTAGAAAGTAGGCACCCGCCAACAGTCCCAAATCTCTGGCCTGCAAACCAAACTCATCGGTCAATATCGGTGAGAGTGTGGCTGTGATGGCTCGCAGCAAAGTAGACAAAAAATAGGCCACCGCAAAGGCCGCAAATACCCACACTGCGGTTCGCTTGGGCAAGATGTCTGGGTTCAAGGCCATTGGATTCCTGACATGTATGTTTCGGCCGCTTCTGCAAAGGCTTTGTCATTTGGTTTGGCATACACCGCTGCTTGGTAAATCGTTTGATCGGTGATGAACCAGACGAATTGGGCTTGATGCGTGTTGTTGATCACACGGGTTACCAACGTGGCAGCGGCTCGCGCACCTTGGATCTGGCCTGCCCCAGCGACCACTTGTGATTCATCGGCTTGGATAGAAGCCAAGCTGGCCAATCGCCATGCATCGCGCAACTCTTTGGTTGAGGCTGTGGGCGGCACAGCCAACTCCGCCAGAGCAAAATTCATCTTGCCCGCTTCGCACGCCTGCATATGCAACTGTGTCGAGACGTCTTTTGAATTGACGCGCAGTGTCACGGAACGTGTGGCCTGTTCGGGTTTACAAGGCATTAACACTTGGACATGGTTCTGGCTTGACTGCACCTGACGCCAATTCAAAGTAGGCGTGCATCCAAGCAAGCAGGACACACCGACCAGGCACATCCCGTATTTAAATAATTGCGTCAATCGAGACAAGGTCAAAGTATGCGCTCACATGAAAAGGGGCACCACACACTGTGCGGTGCCCCATGAATTAATCTTCAAGATTTAGTTACTTGCCACGGAAGTCATCGTGGCAAGTCTTGCAAGTGGCCGCTGTTGCGTTGAAGGCGGACTTGAATGCGTCCTCTCTGCCTCCCTTGGCTGCGGCCACCAGTTTGGCAGATTCGGCTTGAAACTTTTCAGAGTTTTCTCTGAACTTCGCGTTTTGTGTCCAAATTTCACTCTTGGCCCGCGTATCCCCTGTGTCAGTCCCTTCTCCAAACGCTGCCCAAGGGAGTTTGGCCATCGTCGCCACAATTTCCGCATTGTCTGTCGCAACTTTGCTGTCAAATGGAACTCGCCCTTGGGCCATCGCACCCAAACGTCCAAAATGCGCACCTCCTACGGTGAATGCCGCTTTGCGGTATTTGATCGCATCTTCTGGCTTGGCGAATTGCGCCGAAGCACTCAAGCTGATGGTTGTGGCGCTGATAGCCAACACAGCAAGCATGATTTTTTTCATCATCCGTTTTCCCTTTTTGAAGTTAAAAATTCCACATTGGTGGTAATGAGTTTACGATCTCTGGTCGCGATTATTGCAACCCATTGAACAGTCTGCCATGACATCAAATTCACAACGAAGTCCCATACGGGTCTGGGATCTACCCACTCGCGTTTTTCACATCATGCTCATCGCCGCTGTCTCAGGCTTGATCATCACGGGTCAATTGGGTGGTGACCTCATGCGTTACCACTTTTGGTTTGGGTATGGTGTGTTGTCTTTGATCTTATTTCGTTTGGTTTGGGGTGTTGTTGGGGGGCGTTGGTCGCGATTTGTCAACTTTTTTCCAACACCCTCCAATATCCTCAACCACTTGCGTGATTTACGACATCGCCGTCACAAGCAAATCATTGGTCACAACCCGCTGGGTGCACTTTCCGTGTTCGCGATGTTGTTGGCTTTATTGCTTCAAGTCTTCAGTGGTTTGATGAGTGATGATGAAATAGCCAATGCGGGCCCGTGGTCTAGTTTGGTTTCGTCTGAGTGGGTAGGGTTTGCGACCAACTTTCACACCGAGATTGGAAAACCTGCTTTGATTTCTTTGCTGATTTTGCATTTACTTGCAGTTTTGTACTACAAGTTTGTGAAACATGAGGATTTGCTGACGCCGATGCTCAATGGCGACAAGGACTTACCAATCCACACCCCCCCATCGCGCGACAGCCTCACCTCACGCATTTGTGCATTAGGCGTTTGGCTGGGCTGTGCTTATGTGGTCTTCAGGCTGGTGAATTGGTCTTGAATTAAGACTTGAGTTGACCCAGCAATGTGGCCGCATCGCTGACTTCGAATTTGCCAAGGCCTTCTACGTTCAGATGAACCACTTTGCCGTCTTTGACGAGCATGGAGTAGCGGTTGCTACGCAAACCCATGCCACGGGCCGTGAGATCGAGTGTCAAACCTGTGGCTTGCGCAAAATCGCCGCTGCCGTCACCCAACATCCGCACCTTACCGTGCGTGTGTTGCTCGCGAGCCCAAGCGCCCATGACAAAGGCGTCGTTCACACTCAGACACCAAATTTCATCGACGCCAGCGGCTTTGAAATGTTCGTAATTCTCCACATAGCCAGGCACATGCTTGGCAGAGCAAGTGGGTGTGAAAGCGCCAGGGAGCGCAAACAACGCGATTGTTTTACCTGCAGTAGCTTTGGCCACATCAACGGCATTTGGCCCAATGCTGCAACCTTCACCTTCAACTTCTGAATATTCCATCAGGGTGGTGTGCGGCAAGGTGTCTCCAACTTTGATCATGATGTCTCCAAAAAAATGACGTTAAAAAAACAAAAACGACCCACATTGTGGGTCGTTTTCCTTAGCCTTGCAGAGCCGAAGCCCTTTGGGTTTTAAACCTCAGCAGCTTTCTCGACCAAACGGGTCGCAACCCAGTTTTTGGTTTTCGAAATTGGCTTGCTTTCAGTGATCTCGATCATGTCGCCCAAGTGGTATTCACCTGTTTCGTCATGTGCGTGATACTTGCTCGACTTCGCAACAATTTTGCCGTAAAGCGCGTGTTTCACACGACGCTCCACGAGCACTGTCACTGTTTTAGCGCGCTTGTCGCTCACGACCTTGCCAACCAAGGTGCGCTTGAGGGATTTTTTAGCTTCCGTCATGTTTGCTCCTTAAGCTTTCGGGGTTGCAGCGGCTTGCTTTTCAGCAAGAATGGTTTTCGCACGTGCAATGCTGCGACGTGTTGAACGCAGCTGTGACGTGTTGTTGAGTTGTTGCGTACCTTTTTGCATGCGCAAGCCAAAGTGAGCTTTTTGCAACTCTTTGACTTCCACTTCCAAGCCGGCAACGTCTTTTTGGCGCAGTTCAGCAGCTTTCATTTCTTATTTCTCCTGAATTACTGGCCGATCATGCGAGCCACAAACGTGGTGCGCAAGGGCAGCTTTGCAGCAGCCAGACGGAATGCTTCACGGGCCAACTCTTCGGGCACGCCTACGATTTCGTAGAGTACCTTACCGGGTTGGATCTCTGCCACGTAGTACTCGGGGTTACCTTTGCCGTTACCCATACGCACTTCAGCAGGCTTTTGGGAGATCGGCTTGTCAGGGAACACACGAATCCAGATACGACCGCCACGTTTGACGTGACGGGAAATCGCACGTCGTGCGGCTTCGATCTGGCGGGCCGTCAGACGGCCGCGGTCAGTGGATTTCAGGCCGAAGTCACCGAATGCAACCGTGTTGCCACGTGTTGCGATGCCGGTGTTGCGACCTTTTTGTTCTTTGCGGTATTTACGGCGTGCTGGTTGCAGCATGCTTATTCTCCTGTTCCGTCCGCAGCCGTGCCAGTGGATGCGGGCGCGACAACCTTGCGGACGCGCTTGACGGCAGTTGTAGGGGCACCAGCAGCTTCAGCGGGTTTATCGCTGCCATCTGTTGGTGCGGCATTGGTCCCAGCTGGGCGACGAGCGCCTGGCCGTGCGGGACGATCGCCTGTGGGGCGAGCATCTCGACGAGGACCGCGAGGACGACGCTCATCTTCAGTACGGGGCTCAGCAGCTGCCGGTAGGTCATTACGACCTAAGGTGTCGCCTTTGTAAACCCACACTTTGACACCAATGATGCCGTAAGTGGTTTTAGCTTCAGATGTTGCGTAATCGATGTCTGCACGCAGAGTGTGAAGTGGCACACGACCTTCACGGTACCACTCGGTACGTGCGATCTCGATGCCGTTCAAACGACCTGCCGACATGATCTTGATGCCTTGGGCACCCAGACGCATGGCGTTTTGCATCGCGCGTTTCATCGCGCGACGGAACATGATGCGTTTTTCGAGCTGTTGGGTGATGCTGTCAGCGATCAATTGCGCATCGATTTCAGGCTTGCGCACTTCTTCGATATTGACTGCGACGGGCACGCCCAAACGCGCTGCGAGTTCTTTCTTCAAGTTCTCGATGTCTTCGCCTTTTTTGCCGATTACCACTCCAGGACGAGCCGAGAAAATGGTGATGCGTGCGCTTTTAGCGGGACGCTCGATGAGCACACGAGAGACGGAAGCGTTTTTCAGCTTGGCCTTCAAGTACTCGCGAACTTTGATGTCTTCAGCCAGCATGCCAGCGAAGTCTTTGTTGCTGGCGTACCAACGGCTAGCCCAGTTGCGGCTGACTGCAAGGCGAAAACCAGTGGGGTGGATTTTTTGTCCCATATCTTCCTATACCTTTCAGTTGCCGACTGTCACGTAAACGTGGCAGGTAGGCTTGCTGATACTGTTACCGCGGCCTTTGGCGCGGGCAGTGAAACGCTTGAGCGTGGCACCTTTTTCAACGTAGATGGTTTTCACCTTCAACTCGTCGATGTCTGCACCGTCGTTGTGTTCAGCGTTGGCAATCGCAGATTCCAAAACTTTCTTGACAATACCCGCAGCTTTTTTCTGCGTGAATGTCAGGATATTCAGAGCCTGGTCAACTTTTTTGCCGCGGATCATGTCCGCGACCAAACGGCCTTTGTCGACCGACAAACGGACGCCCCTAAGGACTGCACGTGTTTCCATGGTCTTTCCTTATTTCTTCTGGACTTTTTTGTCCGCGGGGTGACCTTTGAAGGTACGCGTCAAAGCGAATTCGCCCAACTTGTGACCCACCATTTGGTCAGTGATATACACGGGCACGTGTTGCTTGCCGTTGTGCACAGCGATGGTCAAGCCGATGAAATCGGGCAAGATCATGGAACGACGTGACCAAGTTTTCACTGGCTTTTTATCTTTGGTTGCAATGGCCTTGTCGACCTTGGCAACCAAATGATGGTCAACAAACGGACCCTTTTTGAGAGAGCGAGTCATTTGTTACCCCTTACTTTTTACGACGCGACACAATCATGACTTGTGTGCGTTTGTTGTTACGGGTACGGTAGCCTTTGGTCAGGTTACCCCATGGGTCAACTGCATGACGGCCTTCACCGGTGCGGCCTTCGCCACCACCGTGAGGGTGGTCTACTGGGTTCATCGCGACGCCACGCACGGTTGGGCGAATGCCCATCCAGCGCTTGACACCGGCTTTGCCCAGTTGACGCAAGCTGTGTTCTTCGTTTGCAACTTCACCAATGGTGGCGCGGCATTCAATATGGATCTTGCGAACTTCACCAGAGCGCATACGCACTTGAGCGTAAGTGCCTTCACGAGCCAACAGCGTCGCTGATGTGCCCGCTGAACGCGCGATTTGCGCACCAGCACCTGGCTTGAGTTCGATACAGTGAATGGTCGAACCCACCGGAATGTTGCGAATTGGCAAGGTGTTACCCGCACGAATCGGAGCTTCCGAACCGCTGAGCAACGATGCGCCAATTTCCAAACCACGTGGTGCAATGATGTAGCGACGCTCGCCGTCTGCGTAACACACCAAAGCGATGTGTGCCGTACGGTTTGGATCGTATTCAATGCGTTCCACTTTTGCAGGGATTGCGTCTTTGTTACGCTTGAAATCCACCACGCGGTAGTGATGCTTGTGACCACCACCCTTGTGACGGGTGGTGATGTGACCGTTGTTGTTACGACCCGATTTTTGGTGTTGGGGTTCCAACAACGGCGCGTAAGGTTCACCTTTGTGAAGGTGATCACGGGTAACTTTGACGACGCCACGCTGTCCGGGCGACGTCGGTTTCATCTTGATGACTGCCATGATTAAGCGGCCTCCCCAGAGATGTTGAGCTCTTGACCAGGCTTGAGGGTGACATAAGCCTTGCGAACGTTGTCGCGTCGGCCCATGGACTTACCAAAGCGCTTGGACTTGCCTTTTGTGTTGACCACGTTCACGCTTTGCACTTCAACCTTGAACATCAATTCCACAGCGGCTTTGATCTCAGGCTTAGCAGCGTTTTGCAGCACTTTGAAGGTGACGACGTTTTGCTTTTCTGCAACCATCGTGGCTTTTTCAGACACGACAGGAGAGACCAACAATTGCATCAAACGACCTTCGTCGAATTTGGTTTGCTTGTGTCCGTGGCTCATGCGAACATCTCCTTGAGTTGGTCCATGGCACCCTTGGTCACGAGGACTTTGCGGTAGTGCACCAATGACAATGGATCTGCATAGCGAGGCTCAACCACCAACACGTTGGGCAAGTTGCGTGAAGCCAAGTACAAGTTGTCATCAACTTCTTCGGAAATCACCAACACCGACTCAAGGTTCATGGCCTTGAATTTAGCTGCCAACAGCTTGGTTTTAGGAGCATCAACTTTGAGAGACTCGACCACAGCCAGACGACCTTCGCGGGCCAACTGGGACAAGATCGAAGCCATACCTGCGCGGTACATCTTTTTGTTGATCTTTTGTGTGAAGTTCTCGTTGGGCATGTTCGGGAAAATGCGACCACCGCCACGCCACAAAGGCGAAGACGTCATACCCGCGCGAGCGCGGCCAGTGCCTTTTTGCTTGAACGGCTTCTTGGTGGAGTGCTTGACTTGCTCACGGTCTTTTTGGGCACGGGTGCCCTGACGTGCGTTAGCTTGGTAAGCCACCACGATCTGGTGAACCAGATCTTCGTTGTATTCGCGACCGAAAACGGTTTCTGGCGCGTCGTACTTCGACGCAGCCTGGCCTTGGTCGTTTAGGAGTTCGACTTGCATCAGATCGCTCCCTTCGCTTTGACGGCGGGATGCACAGTCACGAAGCCACCAGCTGAGCCAGGCACAGCGCCACGGATCAACAACAGTTGGCGAGCTTCGTCGATGCGAATCACGTCGAGGTTTTGTGTGGTCACAATGTCTGCGCCCAAATGGCCGGACATGCGCTTACCGGGGAACACGCGACCTGGGTCTTGTGCCATACCGATAGAGCCAGGCACATTGTGCGAACGGCTGTTACCGTGCGACGCGCGCTGTGACTTGAAGTGGTGACGCTTGATGGTGCCAGCAAAGCCTTTACCAATGGTTGTGCCTTGCACGTCCACCTTTTGGCCCACAGCAAACACATCAGTCACTGGCACAGTAGCGCCTGCGGCGTACTTTGCTGCGATTTCTGCAGTCACGTGGAATTCTTTGATGATTTCACCGGCTTCGACGCCTGCTTTCGCAAGGTGTCCAGCCATTGGCTTGGTCACGCGAGATGCCTTGCGTGCGCCGAATGTGACCTGCAAGGCCACATAGCCGTCGTTTTCCTGGGTTTTGACTTGGGTCACACGGTTGTTAGACACATCTACCACCGTGACAGGGATCGAATCCCCATCATCAGTGAACAGACGCATCATGCCCACCTTGCGTCCCAGCAATCCCAAACGGATGCTTTGACTCATTGTTTTCTCCAAAACTCTCACCGCAACCACTTCAATTGGCAGTTACGTTTTTGCGTGAAAGACGGTTGATAAATCCCCATGCAATTTGCACAGAGCCCGCAAGTATACCGCGGAAAACCGCGCCAAGAGCAACTACTCTTTGGCGCGGGGGTTGAATAGGCTATGAACCTACTCGCAAGTCACACTAAAGTTTGATTTATTGCAACTTGATTTCGACGTCCACGCCCGCTGGCAGGTCAAGTTTCATCAAGGCATCCACTGTTTTGTCAGTAGGGTCCACGATGTCCATCAAACGCTGGTGGGTACGGATTTCGAGCTGGTCACGGCTGGTCTTGTTGACGTGCGGTGAACGCAAGATGTCAAAACGCTTCATGCGTGTCGGCAAAGGCACAGGGCCCTTGACAATCGCGCCGGTGCGCTTGGCAGTGTCAACGATCTCAGCCGCAGACTGGTCGATCAATTTGTAGTCAAACGCCTTCAGGCGGATGCGGATCTTTTGCTTAGAGGACATTTAAATTCCTCGATTAGGCAATGATCTTGGCAACCACACCCGCGCCAACGGTCTTACCGCCTTCGCGAAT
>NZ_DAIRSK010000006.1:0-137926 GCF_036804465.1 Limnohabitans sp. | reverse complement strand
TGTTTAATTATCAAAAATGTCTAAATTTTAATTTGTTCGGTTTAAGTCTTCAATTTGATCCATGCAGCATGATTGATGCGCAACCGATCATGCACAGCCAAATACATGCGTTCAGGCGTTTTGACGGAAGGTTTCAGGGGCTTGTCCCGTCCAGGCTTTGAACGCTCTGATCAGGCTTTTTTCATTCGAAAAGCCAACATCTTTGGCAATTTGCTTCAGGGGTTTTTGGGTGCGCAGCAGCAACGCTCGGGCACGTTGCTCGCGAACGCTGTCCTTGAGCGCTTGCAGTGAGGCGCCTTCTTCTTTGAGCTGTCTGTGCAAAGTGCGCGCAGACATGTGCAGCCATGCGGCCAAGTCTTCCGCGTTGCGGCTGTGTTCGGGGTGCTGAGCCAAGGTTTGCCTCACTTTTTCCACCAATAATCGGTCGCGTCGGTAGGGACGCACGGTCAGCAAGAGAGCTCGCTGCAGCATGTGTTGCAGCGCAGTTTCGTCTCGACGCACCGACAGGGCAAGGTAGCCCGCATCAAACTGCAAGGCATTTTCTGGCGCATTGAACTGCGTCGGACCATCAAACAATACGTGATAACTGTCGGCATGGACGGGTGGCGCAAAGCGCAAATGTGTGGCCCTGAGCGGTATGCGTGAATCGGTCAGCCAGCATGCGACGCCCAAGGCGTTGCGCAGCACCGACACCACGCAGAACTCTCGAAAGACGCCTAGGTCTTGCATCTCTTCTAAATGCAAGCTGGCGATGCCGTTGTACTCGCTCAGGCTCAAACAAATGTCATCCGTCAACAAGCCGTGGTGCCTGCACCAGCGAGTCAGTGCCACGCCCAGTGTGGGGGAGGTGAGTGAGGCGCGAACCAGCATGCCGTAGCTGCCCCACGGCAAGCGGCGGCTGAACCAACCCAGGCCTTCGTCGTCCAACTCTTGCATGGCAATGCCCGAGATCAACTCCATTTGCATGGCGGTCACGCGAGCGTTATTTTTCTTGAGAAGTTGTGGCTCGATTTGTGCCTTGTTCAATGCCTCATCTATGTGGAGGCCGCGTTGTGCATAGGCGGTTGCAATCGCTTGTATAAATGCAATAGGCGTCTCTGCACGACCATGGGTAGGGGCTTGAACTGGGGTGGGGTTAGGGCGAAGCATCGTAAGCTTAATTGTGGCAGGATTTGCAACCTATCTGACGTATCGTCCAACCCTTAAGCGCCTAAGCTAGGCTCCAATGCCGTTCGAGGACACACTCTATGACTATTTTGCACACCCAGCTCAACCCACGCTCTGCAGATTTCGTGGCCAACGCCGCCGCCATGCGCACCGTGGTGGACGATCTCAAAACCCATCTCGAGACAATCGCAGTCGGCGGTGGTGAAGCTGCGCGTGCCAAACACACCGCACGCGGCAAGCTGCTGCCCCGTGACCGTGTGCACATGTTGCTCGACCCTGGCACGCCGTTTCTTGAGATTGCCCCACTCGCCGCCCTCAATATGTACAACAACGATGCGCCTTGCGCTGGCTTAATCGCGGGCATTGGCCGCGTGAGTGGTGTGGATTGCATGATCGTGTGCAACGACGCCACGGTGAAGGGCGGCACCTATTACCCGCTCACAGTCAAGAAGCATTTGCGCGCGCAAGAAATCGCGCAGCAAAACAACTTGCCTTGCATCTACTTGGTGGATTCGGGCGGTGCCAATTTGCCCAACCAAGATGAAGTGTTTCCCGACCGCGATCACTTTGGCCGCATCTTCTTCAACCAAGCCAATATGAGTGCCCAAGGCCTCGCGCAAATTGCGGTGGTGATGGGCAGCTGCACCGCGGGCGGCGCTTATGTGCCGGCCATGAGTGATGAGACTATCATCGTGAAAAACCAAGGCACCATCTTTTTGGGCGGCCCGCCTTTGGTCAAAGCCGCTACCGGCGAAGTGGTGACGGCAGAAGACCTCGGCGGTGGCGATGTGCACACGCGTCTGTCTGGCGTGGCTGACCACCTCGCGCAAAACGATGTCCATGCCCTGGCGCTGGCGCGTCAATGTGTCAAAAGCCTCAACGTGCAAAAGCAGCCCAACATTGCCACGCACGCGCCCGTGCCACCAAAGTATGACGCGCAAGAGTTGTATGGCGTGATCCCCACCGACACACGAAAGCCGTTTGATGTGCGCGAGATCATTGCGCGCATCGTGGATGCGTCAGAGTTCGACGAATTCAAGGCGCGCTTTGGCACCACCCTGGTGTGCGGCTTTGCACGCATCGAAGGCATGCCAGTGGGCCTCATCGCCAACAACGGCATCTTGTTCAGCGAGTCCGCTTTGAAAGGCACGCACTTCATTGAGCTGTGCTGCCAACGCAAAATTCCGCTCGTGTTTTTGCAAAACATCACGGGCTTCATGGTGGGACGCAAGTACGAGAACGAAGGCATTGCACGCAATGGCGCCAAGATGGTTACCGCGGTGGCCACGGCGGCTGTGCCGAAGTTCACCGTCATCATTGGCGGTAGTTTTGGGGCTGGCAACTACGGCATGTGTGGCCGCGCCTTTGGGCCACGCTTTTTGTGGATGTGGCCCAACGCGCGTATCTCCGTCATGGGCGGCGAGCAAGCCGCCAGCGTGTTGGCCACGGTCAAGCGCGATGGCATCGAAGCTAAATCGGGGCTCAAGGGGGAGGCTGCATGGAGCGCCGAAGAAGAACAAGCCTTCAAAGACCCAATTCGTCAACAGTACGAAGAACAAGGCCACCCCTACTTCGCCACAGCCCGCTTGTGGGACGACGGTGTGATTGACCCCGCCGACACCCGCCGCGTGCTGGCTTTGGGCTTGAGTGCGTCGTTGAATGCGCCCATCCCTGAGACCAAGTTTGGTTTGTTCCGCATGTGATGGAGCGCTGACATGACAACACCTTCAAACACCTCACTGACCATCGCCGATCACGGGGCAGTGCGAACGATCACCCTTTGCCGTCCCGATGTGCGCAACGCTTTCAATGACGAAGTGATTGCTGAATTGAAAACCGCATTCATCGAAGCGGGTAAAGCCGCCGACGTGCGTTGCGTTTTGCTGGCAGCCGTTGGCCCCGCGTTTTGCGCGGGCGCTGACCTGAACTGGATGCGCCGCATGGCCGACTACACGCGCGACGAAAACCTCGCCGATGCAGGTCAACTCGCGGCCATGCTCCGTACCATTTACGAATGCCCCAAACCCACCATCACCCGCGTGCAGGGTGATGTGTTTGCGGGCGGTGTGGGCTTGGTGGCTGCATGCGATATGGCGGTGAGTGTGGACACCGCCACCTATTGCTTGAGCGAGGTGAGGTTGGGCCTCATCCCCGCCACCATCAGCCCCTATGTGATGCGCGCCATGGGCGCACGTGCGGCGCACCGCTACTTTTTAACGGCTGAGCGTTTCAGCGCACCCGAGGCGCATCGCATTGGCTTGGTGCACGAGGTGGTTGCGGCGGATGCGCTGGACGCCAAAGTGGCCGAGCTAACCCGTGCCGTGGTCAGTGCCAGCCCCAACGCCGTACGCGCCTGCAAACGCTTGGTGCAAGACGTGGCTGAGCGCGAGATCAACGACGCTTTGGTGGCGCACACCGTAGCGGGCATAGCCGACATTCGCGCGAGTGCTGAAGGCAAAGAGGGCGTGCAGTCGTTCTTGCAAAAGCGACCACCCCATTGGCTGCTTTGACATGGCCTAAGACGTTTGACCATTCGCTATTTCACGCCTCGCCTCGAACTCAGAAAGACAAGCTGTCATGTTTAAAAAAATCCTCATCGCCAACCGTGGCGAAATCGCCTGTCGTGTTGCAGCCACCGCGCGTCGAATGGGCATCAAAACCGTGGCTGTGTATTCGGATGCCGACGCCCACGCCAAGCATGTGCAGGTGTGTGACGAAGCAGTGCACATTGGCGGCAGTGCCCCCAAAGACAGCTACTTGCGTTGGGAGCGTATCTTGCAAGCGGCCCAAGACACGGGCGCGCAAGCGGTGCACCCAGGCTACGGATTTTTGAGCGAGAACGAAGACTTCGCCAACGCCTGTGCCGCCGCAGGCTTGGTCTTCATTGGGCCACCTGCGTCAGCCATTCAAGCCATGGGCCTCAAAGCGGCGTCCAAGCAATTGATGGAAAAAGCAGGCGTTCCTTTGGTGCCTGGCTACCACGCGGCGGACCAAGACCCCGCCTTGTTGCAACGCGAAGCCGATCGCATGGGCTACCCCGTGCTCATCAAAGCCAGTGCTGGGGGCGGCGGCAAAGGCATGCGTGTGGTCAACAGCCCTGCTGAGTTTGCCGATGCACTGGCCAGTTGCCAACGCGAAGCCATCAACAGCTTTGGCGACGATGCGGTGCTGATTGAGAAATATGTGCAACGTCCACGCCACATTGAAATCCAGGTGTTTGGCGACAAGCATGGCAACTGTGTGTATTTGTTCGAGCGCGATTGCTCGGTGCAGCGTCGCCACCAAAAAGTGTTGGAAGAAGCGCCTGCGCCGGGCATGACTGAAGCGCTTCGCAAGCAGATGGGCGAGGCCGCGGTGGCGGCGGCCAAAGCGGTGAACTATGTGGGCGCAGGCACGGTGGAGTTCATCGTTGAACAAACAGCGTATGACAAGCCCGAGTCCATGAAGTTTTTCTTTATGGAGATGAACACACGCTTGCAGGTGGAACATCCTGTGACCGAGGCCATCACTGGCCTTGACTTAGTAGAGTGGCAGTTGCGCGTGGCCAGTGGCGAGCCCTTGCCTTTGCAGCAAAGCGAGTTGCGCATGCGCGGCCATGCGATTGAAGCCCGCATCTGCGCCGAAAACCCCGACAACAACTTTTTGCCCGCCACAGGCAGCTTGCAGGTGTACCGCAAGCCTGCGTGCAGCAGCTTTGAAATTCCAAACCCCAGCGGCATCGGCGCTGAAGTGCGCATCGACGACGGCGTGCGTGAGGGTGACAGCATCAGTCCGTTTTACGACTCGATGGTGGCCAAACTCATCGTGCATGGCGACACGCGCGAGCAAGCGCTGGCGCGTTTGGATGAGGCTTTGTCGCAAACCCGCATCGTGGGCTTGGCCACCAATGTGCAGTTCTTGCGTCACATCATTCGCACCGATTCCTTTGCCACCGCCAAGCTCGATACCGCATTGATTCAGCGCGAAGAAAAAGCCTTGTTTGCGCAAGAGCCATTGGGCTTGGCGCTCACCGCTGCATCGGTGGTGGCCAACACGCTGCACCGTGAAGCGGCCTTGAAAGACCACGACCCGTTCAGCAGCCGTGACGGCTGGCGCGCTTATGGCGTGGCGACGCGTCACTTTGGTTTTGTGTTCCATGGGCAGGCGCACACAGCGCTGTTGACCTATGCGCGCGATGGCAGCTTGCCTTTGCAAGTGGGTCAAGCGCAGGGTGAATTGATCTACCGCGAAGAAGGCAACACGCTACACGTCAGCTTCGCAGGCCATCAAGCCGGTGTGCAGGTGTTTCACGAAACTCAAGGCCATGACGATGTGGCCCATGTGTTTGCACCGCATGGCGCCACCCGCATCACCGTGGTCGATGCCTTGGCCCATGCGGGTGAGGTGCAAGAGGCCGGCGGCCGCTTGACCGCCCCCATGCCAGGCAAGGTGGTGTCGTTTGCGGTTGCCGTAGGTGACAAAGTCAAGGCCGGTCAGCCGCTGGCCGTCATGGAAGCGATGAAAATGGAACACACCATGGCCGCACCTGCGGATGGTGAAGTGTTAGAGCTGCTCTTTTCCCCTGGCGACCAGGTGGCCGAAGGCGAAGAGCTTTTGAAATTGAAAGTGTGAACATGGCTATGAATTTGCCGCACCGTGTGCGTGTGATGGATGTGGGCCCGCGCGACGGCCTGCAAAACGAAAAGCAACCTGTGCCCGCCGCCATCAAGGTCGAGCTGGTGCATCGGCTGCAAATGGCGGGGCTCAAAGAGATTGAAGTCACCAGTTTTGTCTCGCCCAAATGGGTGCCCCAAATGGCGGACAACGCCGAGGTGATGGCGGGCATCCACCGCGAAGCGGGTGTGCGCTATTCCGTGCTCACGCCCAATCTGCAAGGCTTTGAGGCCGCGCTGAAAACTCAGCCTGATGAGATTGTGGTGTTTGGTGCTGCCAGCGAAGCCTTTAGCCAAAAGAACATCAATTGCTCCATCGCTGAAAGCATGGAGCGATTCGCGCCCGTGGTCAAAGCCGCTCGTGAAGCAGGCATCACGGTGCGTGGCGCAATGAGCTGCACCGTGGGTTGCCCGTATGAAGGTGACATTGCACCCGAGCGCGTGAGCTACTTGGCGGGATTGATGAAAGGCATTGGCGTGCAGCGCGTGGACGTGGCTGACACGATTGGCGTGGCTACACCGCGCAAAGTACAAGCCGCCATGGAGGCCACGCTCAAACACTTCGCGCTCAACGATGTGTGCGGTCATTTCCACGACACCTATGGCCAAGCCCTGGCCAATACGCTGGCCGCTTTGCAGATGGGTGTTTGGAATTTTCAGTCGTCAGTGGCAGGTCTGGGCGGTTGTCCTTATGCCAAAGGCGCTACGGGCAATGTGGCCACCGAAGACGTGGTCTACATGATGCACGGCATGGGTATCGACACGGGCATTGATTTGGACAAGTTGATTGAGGCGGGCGTGTTCATCAGCGAGGCCTTGGGCCGGTCACCCAATTCCCTGGTGTCCCGCGCGGTCTTGAATAAGCGTGCGGCTTAGGCGGGCGCTGTTCGCTGACAATTCGTGGCTATGCTGGATCGTCTTCTCTTCCTCAAGCCCAAACTGTCGCCCGCTGAGCTGCGGTTGCAAATGGCAGCCGCGCGTGAGCTGAAAAAGGAAGAAGCACCGATCTCGCCCTGCATGTCGGTCTGCCGCATGTCCGATCACACGGGCTTGTGTGAAGGGTGTTTTCGCACCCTTGAAGAAATCACGGGATGGGGCCACCGCAGCCCAGAAACCAAGCGAGACGTGTGGCGATTGATTCAACAACGCCTGCAAGCCAAATTGCAAGCGTGATGGCCGATCAAGAGGCAACCATGAAAACCATCACCTGTTACCTCGACTTCATTTCGCCCTATGCCTACCTGGCTTTTGAGTCCTTGCCCCACAGTCTGATGGGGCTGAGCCATCGCATGGTTTACAAACCGGTGTTGTTTGCTGCCATGCTCAAGCACCATGGCCAGCTGGGTCCTGCTGAAGTTGCAGGCAAGCGGGAGTGGACCTATCGCCAAGTGGTGTGGCAGGCCAAGCAACTGGGAGTGCGTTTGGACATGCCGCAAGCGCATCCGTTCAATCCACTGGCGCTGCTGCGCTTGGCCATCGCCTGCAGTGCTGAGGGCGAGCCCAACCGCTATGTGTGCGACACCCTGTTCAAGCATGTCTGGCAGGGTGGCGCCGCGGCCGATGATCCGCAACGTTTGCAAAACCTCACCCAGCAGTTATCACCCCAGCGCTCTGTGGATGCGCCTGAAGTGAAAGACCAGCTCAAAGCCAACACGCAAGAGGCCATTGCACGCGGTGTGTTCGGTGTGCCAACTTTCTGCGTGGATGACAAAGTGTTTTGGGGCTTAGATGCCTTGCCTATGATGCGCGCCTACCTGGATGGTGATGCTTGGTTTGATTCAGCGTGGGATGCCGCTGCAAGCGTCCGATCTGGGATCAAGCGCTGAAATTTCAACCATCAGCTTGAAAATTTTCATGGGTAATTACCCTGTGACTTGTGGCCAGAATTCCATGGCTTGAGGTCTGAGAACCCAGGTTCTATCACCATAAGAAATTATTTGTTCGGGTTATTACTGTGTTTGGGGCCGTCGTCTGGATGATCGCTTCGCATGGTTTGTGTGACGTCAGAATTGGGTCAGCTATCCCGCTGATAGTTGCGCGGCGCAATGCTCAGTCAGGGCATTGGAAGTTAATCGTCTAAGGAGACAACACACATGGCAACGATAGAAGCAAATCGCCCAATGTCGGCGGAAGAGAAGAAGGTGATCTTCGCCTCTTCACTGGGTACCGTTTTCGAGTGGTACGACTTTTACCTGTATGGTTCACTCGCTGCAATTATTGCGAAGCAGTTCTTCAGCGGCTTGGATGAAGGCTCTGCGTTCATTTTTGCGTTGTTGGCCTTTGCTGCCGGCTTCATCGTGCGCCCGTTTGGTGCGATCATCTTCGGCCGTTTGGGCGACATGATTGGCCGCAAGTACACCTTCTTGGTGACCATCCTGATCATGGGTGTGTCCACCTTCATTGTGGGTATCTTGCCCAACTACGCCAGCATTGGTGTGGCCGCGCCCGTGATCCTGATTTGCTTGCGTTTGCTGCAAGGTCTGGCTTTGGGCGGTGAGTACGGCGGTGCCGCGACTTACGTGGCTGAACACTCGCCTGCTGGTCAGCGTGGTGCCTACACAGCTTGGATTCAAACCACTGCAACCTTGGGCTTGTTCCTGTCGTTGATGGTGATTTTGGGTACACGTACCGCCATCGGCGAAGAGGCCTTTGCCGATTGGGGCTGGCGCGTGCCGTTCCTGGTGTCGGTGATCATGTTGGTGATCTCTGTCTACATCCGCTTGTCGATGAACGAGTCACCTGCTTTCGTGAAAATGAAGGCCGAAGGTAAAACATCCAAGGCACCTTTGACCGAGGCCTTTGGTCAATGGAAAAACCTGAAGATCGTGATCTTGGCCTTGTTCGGCTTGGTCGCTGGTCAAGCGGTGGTCTGGTACTCGGGTCAGTTCTACGCTTTGTTCTTCTTGACACAAGCGCTGAAAGTGGACGGCGCGACAGCCAACATCATGGTTGCGATTTCACTGATCATTGGCACACCGTTCTTTGTGATTTTCGGCACCTTGTCTGACAAGATTGGCCGCAAACCTCTGATCATGTTGGGCTGTTTGTTGGCTGTGCTGACTTACTTCCCTGTGTTCGAAGCTCTCACCAAGGCTGCTAACCCAGACTTGTATGCGGCACAACAAAAGAACAAAGTGATCGTCACCTCTGATCCTGCGGAATGTTCATTCCAGTTCAACCCCACAGGTACTTTGAAGTTCACCAGCTCATGTGATATCGCCAAGCAAGTGTTGGCGTCTAGTTCTGTGAGCTACGACAACGTGGTGGGTGCGCCTGGTACAACTGCCAGCATCAAGATTGGCGAAACAGAAATCACCGGCTACAGCGCCAAGGGCTTGCCAGCTGACGAAGCCAAAGCCAAGTCTGCCGAATTCCGCAAGGCCGTGGCTGAAACTTTGAAGACTGCAGGTTACCCTGCCAAAGCCGACATGACCAAGTTTGACAAAGTTACGGTGGTCATTATCTTGACCTACTTGGTGATCTTGGTGACCATGGTTTACGGCCCTATCGCCGCGATGTTGGTGGAGTTGTTCCCAACCCGTATCCGTTACACATCCATGTCTTTGCCTTATCACATCGGTAACGGCTGGTTCGGCGGCTTGATGCCCACGACAGCTTTTGCGATCGTGGCGCAAACCGGCAATATGTACAACGGCTTGTGGTACCCCATCATCATTGCTGGTATGACTTTCGTCATCGGCATGATCTTTGTTCGCGAAACCAAAGACGTGGACATCTACGCTGACGACTAATTTGTAAGCTACCCAGGGTGACCTGGGTGCTACATTCAAGCCCTCCCTCGTGGAGGGCTTTTTACTGATATCGGAGGTTTGATATGTTGAAAATTTTTGTGGGTTTTGTGATCTTTGCGGCCTTGGCCATGTTTGTGATCATGAAAGGTGGGGACAGCTTGGACATGAGTGGCGAAAAGCACGGCGCGGATGCGGTGCATGCGCCTGCTGAAGCTGCTTCTGTTGCGGCATCCACTGCCTCAGGTGCATCGGCTGACGCTTCTGCTGCCAAGTAATTTTTAGTTACCTCGCGCAGTCAAAACGCCACGGCTAGTCCGTGGCGTTTTGCTTGGTGCGGGAGATTCATGTTGCATATGAATGCTTATGTTTCGCAATGCCCCGATGCATCTGTGGGCCCGTGCGACTCTCTAAAATATTTGCCACACTCCCAAAGGCTCCCGCCATGACAGGCACCATCCGCATCCGTGGCGCACGCCAGCACAACCTCAAAAACCTAGACCTCGACATTCGCACCGGCGAACTGACGGTGGTCACCGGCCCCAGTGGCTCTGGCAAATCGAGTTTGGTGTTTGACACCCTGTACGCCGAAGGCCAGCGCCGTTATGTGGAAACCTTCAGCGCTTACGCCCGCCAGTTCTTAGACCGCATGGACCGCCCCGCTGTGGACAAGGTCGAAGGCGTGCCACCTGCGATTGCGATTGACCAATCCAACCCCGTGCGCAGCTCGCGCTCCACCGTGGGCACGATGACCGAGCTCAACGACCACTTGAAGCTGCTCATCGCCCGCGCTGGCCAATTGTTTGACCGCCAAACTGCGCAACCCGTGCAGCACGACACACCGCAAACCATTTATGCCGAACTGCAACGCCGCTGCGCTGCGTTGCCCCAAGACCCGCGCCTCATCATGACCTTCCCCGTGGAGTTGCCCGCCAACACCACGGCCGCAGAAGTCGAACAGTGGCTCAGCGCCAGCGGCTTCACCCGCATTCACGCCGAGCGCGAAGTGGCCACGCCCACGGGTCCGCGCAAATTGTTGGATGTGGTGGCCGACCGTTTCAAGCTCGGCAACACCGAACAAGCCCGCGTGTTGGAAGCGATTGAGCTGGCTATCAAACGTGGCGGTGGCCGACTCAATGTGTATTGGGAGGAGTCGGGGTCGGCATCGGGGTCTGACCCCATTTTTTCCTTGTGGCGTTTCTCCACGGGCCTGCATTGCCCCGACAGCGACTTGCGTTACAGCGACCCCATCCCATCGATGTTCTCGTTCAACTCGGCAGTCGGCGCCTGCGACACCTGCCGTGGTTTTGGCCGCGTCATTGGCGTGGACTACGGACTGGTGATTCCCAACGACAAACTCACCTTGCGTGCGGGCGCCATCAAAACGATCCAAACCCCCGCATGGGTAGAGACGCAAGAAGACCTCATGCGTCACGCGGAAGCCGAAGGCATCCCGCGTGACACACCTTGGTACAAGCTGAGCCAAGAGCACAAAGACTGGGTCATCCACGGCTCGCCCTTGTGGAAAGGCAAGTGGAACCACCAGTGGTACGGCGTCAAACGATTCTTCGAATACTTAGAAACCAAGTCCTACAAGATGCACATCCGTGTGCTGCTGTCCAAGTACCGCAGTTACACACCCTGCGGCACTTGCGCTGGCGCACGTTTGAAGACCGACAGCTTGCTGTGGCGCATCGGCAGCAAAGCCAACGCCGATGCCGTGTTGTTGCCTGCCAAGCGTTTCATGCCCCAAGGCGTGCGATGGACGCGTGCGCAACTCGAGGCCATGCCCGGGCTGTGTCTGCATGACTTGATGCTCTTGCCCCTCGACAAGCTGCACCAGTTCTTCAACGCCACAGAAGTCGACGTCGCTGGACCCGATGCGCAAGCCCTGCATTTGCTGATGGACGAAATTCGCACCCGCTTGAAATACCTCAGCGATGTGGGCATTGGCTACCTCACCCTTGACCGCCAAAGCCGCACGCTGAGCGGCGGCGAGGTGCAACGCATCAACCTCACCACAGCACTCGGTACATCCTTGGTCAACACCTTGTTCGTGTTGGACGAACCCAGCATCGGTTTGCATCCGCGCGACATGAACCGCATCAATGAAGCCATGCTTCGCTTGCGCAACGCGGGCAACACCTTGGTGGTGGTAGAGCACGACCCCGCGGTGATGATGTGTGCTGACCGCATCATCGACATGGGCCCAGGCCCTGGCGTCAAAGGCGGACAAATTGTGTTTGACGGCACTACCGAGGCCTTAAAGTCGGCCGATACCTTGACGGGTGCTTATTTGGGTGCACGCAAAACGATTGGCTTAGGCCTCAAGCGTGTGGTCACTGACAACACGCCGCGTTTGATTTTGGAAGGCGCACGCGAGCACAACCTGCACAACCTGAACATCGAGTTTCCGCTGCAACGCTTGGTGTGCATCACGGGTGTCAGCGGCTCGGGCAAGTCCACACTGATTCAAGACATCCTCACGCCCGCCTTGTTGCGCCACTTCGGTCGCGCCACCGAAACGCCAGGCGCGCACGACCGTTTGCTGGGCGCAGACTACCTCAGCGATGTGGTGTTTGTGGACCAATCCCCTATCGGCAAAACCGCACGCTCCAACCCCGCCAGCTACGTAGGCGCGTGGGACGCCGTGCGCGAAATTTTTGCGGTGGCACCCTTATCTAAACAGCGTGGCTACACCGCCTCCAAGTTCAGTTTCAACAGCGGCGATGGACGCTGCCCCACATGCGGCGGTTCAGGCTTTGAACACGTAGAAATGCAGTTCTTGAGTGATGTGTATTTGCGTTGCCAAGACTGCAACGGCCAACGTTACCGCCCAGAGATCCTAGAAGTCCGCATCGAGCGCGACATTCGTGGCGTGGCTGCGGGGGCGGCGGCGCAGCGACACTCTGAGCGCAGCGAAGAGGAGCAAGTCGTTGCCCCCGCAGCCGCGACACGAATCACCCTCAACGTAGCAGATGTGTTGGAACTCACCGTCGGTGAAGCGTTAGAAATTTTTGCCAACGACCGCGAAGTAGTCCGTACTTTGCAGCCCATCGTCGATGTGGGCTTGGACTATGTGAAGCTCGGCCAACCTGTACCGACATTGAGCGGCGGAGAAGCCCAACGTTTGAAGCTGGCTGGTTTCTTGGCTGAAGCCGCCAAGGCCAAAACATCGAGCCGGCAATCGCTTGCCAAAAAGGGCGTGCTCTTCATGTTTGACGAGCCCACCACGGGCCTGCACTTTGACGACATTGCCAAGCTCATGCGTGCCATGCGCCGTTTGCTAGAAGACGGCAACTCACTCATCGTCATTGAGCACAACTTGGATGTGATACGAGCCAGCGATTGGTTGATTGACCTCGGCCCCGAAGGCGGTGAGGCGGGGGGCTTGTTGGTGGCCGAGGGCACGCCCGAAGAGGTGCGCTTGCACCCCAGCTCACACACCGGTAAGGCCCTGCGCGACTACGCCGCGTCGATGGGCGTGGTCTACGAGATTGATGGAGAAAAAGCCTCTGCAGGGCTGCTGGCCGCTGAAGGTGCAGCTCTGTTTGCCAAGGCCGCGCGCGGCGTTTCAGTGGCCGATGGTGCGATTCAAATCATCAACGCCAAAGAGCACAACCTCAAGAGTCTGAGCGTCAACATTCCGCGTGGCAAGTTCAACGTTATCACCGGCGTGTCGGGCTCGGGCAAGTCCACGCTCGCGTTTGACATTTTGTTCAACGAGGGCCAGCGACGATATTTGGAAAGCCTCAACGCCTACGCCCGCAGCATCGTGCAACCAGCGGGCCGCCCCGAGGTGGATGCGGTGTACGGCATTCCTCCCACGGTGGCGATTGAGCAGCGCCTCAGCCGCGGCGGCCGAAAGTCCACCGTGGGCACGACCACAGAGGTCTGGCACTTTTTGCGCTTGTTGTACGTCAAGCTCGGTACACAGCATTGCACGCACGACGGTGCAGCAGTGCAGCCGCAAACGGCCGAGCGCATTGCCGCACAACTGATGCGCGAGTTCAAAGGTCAGCACATTGGCCTGATGAGCCCGCTGGTGATGAACCGCAAAGGTGTGTACACCGAGCTGGCTGATTGGGCGCGTCCACGCGGCTACACGCACTTGCGTGTGGATGGTCACTTTTTACCCACCAACGGCTTTGCGCGTTTGGACCGTTTCAAAGAACACACCATCGAGCTGCCAGTGGCCAGCCTTGAGGTGTCCGCGCAAAACGAGGCCGCGTTGCGCCAAGCGCTGGCGACCGCGCTTGAACACGGCAAAGGCGTGGTGCATGTGTTGAGCCAACTTGACGGCTTGCGTGAGGCGATGCAAGCCAAGGCTGATACCAACAGCATTGGCCGCTTGGATGTGTATTCCACTAAACGTGCCTGCCCAGTGTGCGATACCTCGTATGCCGAACTGGACCCGCGTTTGTTTTCCTACAACAGCAAACACGGCTGGTGTCCGGACTGTGTGGGCACAGGCGTGAAGCTGAACAAAGACCAACGCCAAGTGTTGGACGACTCGGTGCGCGACGACAAAGACAAAGGCAGAGAGCAAACCTTTGCTGAGCCTGATGTTGACGATTTGGTGGATGTGGCGTGCCCGACCTGCGAAGGCACGCGACTCAACGTGACAGCACGTGCTGTCAAGTTTGCAGGCGTGGGCATCACCGACATTGCACGCTTGAGTGTGACCGACATTCGCAAGTGGGTGGACAAGCTTGCCATGACAGGCCGCGATGCTGACATCGCGCGCGATCTGCTGCCAGAAATCAAAAGCCGTTTGGAGTTCTTGGAACAAGTCGGTTTGAACTACCTCACGCTCGACCGTGGCGCGCCCACGCTCAGCGGGGGGGAGGCGCAGCGCATTCGCTTGGCGGCGCAGTTGGGTAGCAACTTGCAAGGCGTGTGCTATGTGCTGGACGAACCAACCATTGGTTTGCATGCGCGTGACAACCAAATTTTGTTGAATGCCTTGCATTTGCTCAGCGACAAGGGCAACACCCTGGTGGTGGTGGAGCACGACGAAGACACGATTCGACGGGCCGACCACATCATCGACATTGGGCCGAGCGCGGGCAAGCGGGGCGGGCGGTTGATGGCTGAAGGTTCGGTGAAGGACATCACGGATCAAGCCGAATCGCAAACGGGGCGCTACTTGTTGCATGCGATGCGGCATCCGTTGCAAGCGCGACGAGCGGTTGCGTCTTTCGCTGCGGAGGACGGTGTATTGCCGGGTTCCTCATGCGGCAAGCCAAAATCGTCACCCGGCAACACACCATCCTCCTCCGAGGGCTTGGTGCTGAACTGGCTGTCGCTCGAAGGGGCTTCTCTGCACAACTTGAACGACGTGAGTGTGGACATCCCACTCAAGCGTTTGGTGGCGGTGACGGGTGTTTCGGGCTCGGGCAAGTCCACGCTGGCGCGTGATGTGCTTTTGCACAACGTGGCGGCTGCGGTGGCGCAGCGTTCTACTCAGGCGGGTCGCAAACTTGACGACGAAGGCACGCATCCGGCATGGGTGGGCTGCACGGGCTTGGACGGTTATCAAACCATTGACCGCGTGTTGGAAGTTGACCAAACACCGATTGGCAAAACACCGCGTTCATGCCCCGCGACCTACATTGGGTTTTGGGACACGATTCGCAAATTGTTTGCCGAAACGCTGGAAGCCAAAGCACGCGGCTATGGGGCGGGTCGCTTTAGTTTCAACACCGGTGAGGGCCGTTGCCACACCTGCGAGGGCCAAGGCCTGCGCACGATTGAGATGAGCTTTTTGCCCGATGTGAAAGTGCCTTGCGAGACCTGTCGCGGCGCACGCTTTAACCCCGAAACTTTGGCGGTGAGCTGGCGTGGCAAAAGCATTGGCGATGTGTTGCAAATGGAAGTGGACGAGGCGGTGGAATTCTTCGCCACCATGCCCAACATCGCGCACCCCTTGCAACTACTCAAGGATGTGGGTTTGGGCTATCTCACGCTGGGTCAGCCTTCCCCTACGCTCAGTGGTGGCGAGGCGCAGCGCATCAAGCTGGTCACCGAGCTGAGCAAGGTGCGTGACGACGTGACCCGCCGAGGCAACAAAGCACCGCACACACTGTATGTTTTGGACGAGCCCACAGTGGGCTTGCACATGGCCGATGTGGACAAACTCATTCGCGTGTTGCACCGCCTGGTCGATGGCGGTCACAGCGTGGTGGTGATTGAGCACGACCTGGATGTGATTGCCGAAGCGGACTGGATCATTGACCTCGGACCTGAAGGCGGTGACGGCGGCGGCTTGATTGTGGCGGCCGATACGCCAGAGGCAGTGGTGGCTTTGGGGACGCACACGGGGGTCGCTTTGAAGTCAGTGTTGGCGCGAGTTTGACCATGCCATCGCTGAAAAATCTGTTGTCTCAACGCAGTTTTGTGCGCTTCATGGGCGCTCGCTTTTTGGTGGTCACGGCCAACCAAATGTTGATGGTGGCCTTGGCTTGGCACATGTATGACCTGACCAATAGTGCGTGGGACTTGGGCTTGGTCGGTTTGCTGCAGTTTGTGCCTGCCTTGTTGCTGACGCTGCCAGCGGGTCATGTGGCCGACCGTGTGCACCGCGCACGTTTGTTTGCGCTGTGTGTGCTGATTCAGGCCTCGGTCTCAGCTTGGCTGGTCTGGGCCACGCTGGGAGAGTTTGTCAGCCGAGATTTGATTTTTTTCTTGTCCGTCGTGCTGGGTGCGACGCGGGCTTTTCAGATGCCTGCGCAGCAAGCCTTGATTGCCACCCTGCTGCCGCCATCCATGATGCAACGCGGTGCGGCTTTGAGTTCGAGTGCGCTGCAAGCGGGCACCATTGGCGGACCTGCGCTGGGGGGCTTGCTTTATGCGCATGGCGCTTTGACCGTGTATGCCACCTGTGTAGGCATGATGTTGGTCTCGGTTGTGCTGACATTGCTTGTTCGCTACGTGCATCAAAAAACACAAGAGGTTGTGACTTGGGAGTCTGTCCTAGCGGGCGTGACCTTTGTGCGGCATAACAAGATTTTGTTAGGCGCGACCACCTTGGATTTGTTTGCAGTGTTGCTGGGTGGTGCCACAGCCCTGTTGCCCATCTACGCGCGTGACATTTTGCACACAGGTCCTGAAGGATTAGGGTTGTTGCGTGCTGCCCCTGCCGTGGGTGCGTTGGTGATGTCATTTGTCATGTTGCGTTGGCCTTTGCAACGCCATGTGGGCTACAGCCTATTGGGTTCGGTGGCGGTATTTGGTGTGGCTACCGTGGTGTTTGGTTTGTCAGAAAGCTTTGGTTTATCGCTGTTGGCCTTGGCCGTGACGGGAGCAGCCGACAACATCAGTGTGGTGACCCGAGTGACGTTGATGCAGCTGCAAACGCCTGATGAGATTCGTGGCCGCGTCGCCGCCGTGAATTCAATTTTCATTGGCGCTTCCAACCAGCTCGGTGAGTTTGAGTCGGGCGCTGTGGCCGCGTTGTGGGGGCCCGTCGTGTCGGTGGTGAGCGGTGGTGTGGGCACCGTGCTGGTCGCAGCTTCTTGGATCAAGCTGTTTCCAACCTTGGCGCGCAGAGACCGCATGCAGTGATGGTGCAGCCGAGTGGATGGACTGACGAGGTGACGAACCAAACCATCACCCAGCCGTCGACAACGCCAACCCCGCATGCTCGCGCAGCGGATGAAAATGAATCTTTGGAAACCGCTCTTGCGCGAGTCGCACGTCATAGGGCGAGGTGCACAAATACGCCAAGGTGTTGGCCGCATCCAAGGCCATGCGCTGTGGATAGGCGTAGTTGAACTCGCGCAACTCGGCAGGCGTATCGGCTGTGATCCAACGCGCACCGGTGTACTGACAGCTCTCTAACTTGACGTCACAGTCGTATTCGGCTTTCAAGCGGTGTTGCACCACCTCAAACTGCAGTTGGCCCACAGCACCTAGCAGCATCGCGCCGCCGGCTTCGGGTTTGAACACCTGAATCGCGCCTTCTTCGCCCAGTTGGTCTAGGCCTTGTTGCAGTTGTTTGGTGCGCAAAGGGTTTTTCAAAATCACCGTCATAAACAGTTCAGGCGCAAAGAAGGGCAAGCCCGTGAATTGCAGCGCAGGACCGTCGGTGATGGTGTCGCCCAGCTGGACGCCGCCGTGGGTGGTGAAGCCGATGATGTCGCCCGCATAGGCCTCTTCTACGGCTTCGCGGCGTTGCGACATGAAGGTCACCACGCTGGTGGGGCGCAATTCTTTGGCGGTGCGTTGCACCTTGAGTTTCATGCCTGGCGTGAACTTGCCCGAGGCCACGCGCACAAAGGCAATGCGGTCGCGGTGGTTGGCATCCATATTGGCCTGCACTTTGAACACCACGCCTGCGAAACCTTCGTCTTCAGGTTGAATCGTTTTCTCGACCGCTTGTTTGTTCACCACCAAGTGGCTCAAGCGAGGGCGGGGTGCTGGCGCGAGGTCAACCAAAGCGTCAAGCACCTCCATCACACCAAAGTTGTTCACGCCCGAGCCAAAGAACACGGGGGTTTGTTTACCCGCCAAAAAGGCTTCCTTGTCAAACTTGGGCGATGCGCCGGTGGCCAGTTCCATGCTTTCCATGGCAGTGACCCACTCAGCGCCAAAGCGTTCTGCCAACTGTGCTTGCTGTGCGAGAGGGTGGGTTTCAAAGTCTTGCGGCAAGCGTTCAGAGCCCGAGTCAAACACGGTCATGGCTTGGGTGCGCAAATTGATGATGCCGCCAAACAACTTGCCTTGACCCACAGGCCACGTCATGGGCACGCAAGGCATGCCCAGTTCGCGTTCCACTTCGTCCAAGATGTCGAGCGGGTCGCGCACTTCGCGGTCCATCTTGTTGACAAACGTGATGATAGGCGTGTCACGCTGGCGGCAGACCTCAATCAAACGGCGTGTTTGCGCTTCCACACCGTTGGCGGCATCAATCACCATCAGGGCCGAGTCCACCGCGGTGAGCACGCGGTAGGTGTCTTCGCTGAAGTCTTTGTGGCCGGGGGTGTCGAGCAGGTTGATGACGTGGTCGCGATACAGCATTTGCATGACCGATGAGGCCACCGAAATGCCACGTTGCTTTTCAATCTCCATCCAGTCTGAGGTGGCGTGTCGACTGGCTTTGCGGCCTTTCACGGCTCCCGCGATTTGAATCGCACCCGAAAACAGCAACAGCTTTTCGGTCAGCGTGGTTTTGCCCGCGTCAGGGTGGGAAATGATGGCAAAGGTGCGACGGCGCCGCACTTCGTTTAAAAAAGAGCTCATGGGCTTTAAAAAGGGGGGAGGAATGCCTAAAAACAGCACTCAAGGGGGGAATCATAGCGCTGAGGCCGTGGCAAAGCGGGGTTTTTAGAACTTCGTCTAAAATCTGTGTTATCCGAGGAGCGCTGCAGCCTGCGGACCTGCAACAGGTCTATTCATCAGGCGAGGCTCGGGTTTCCAACCGCGCTCACCCACTGTCAACGTGAGGTGAGCACCTCGTGATTCTTCATGATGCTTCTTGCGCCCTGACATTGGTCTGACCCACTGTTTGGAGTATTTATTCATGAACGCTGTTCTTAAAACCAACGTCGCCGCGGATTACATCGTGGCCGACATGTCTTTGGCCGCTTGGGGGCGCAAAGAAATCAAAGTCGCCGAAACCGAAATGCCTGGCTTGATGGCCATTCGCGAAGAGTTCGCCAAAGCGCAGCCCCTCAAAGGCGCACGCGTGACGGGCTCGTTGCACATGACCATTCAAACGGCCGTGCTGATCGAAACCTTGAAGTCTTTGGGTGCTGACGTGCGCTGGGCTTCTTGCAACATCTACTCAACCCAAGACCATGCCGCTGCTGCGATTGCCGAAGCGGGTATTCCTGTGTTCGCCACCAAAGGCGAAACCTTGGCCGAGTACTGGGACTACACCCACCGCATTTTCGAATTCGGCGCGGCCGGAACCGAAGGCGAAGGCCCCAACATGATCTTGGACGACGGCGGCGACGCCACGTTGTTGATGCACTTGGGCAAACGCGCTGAAACCGACGCTTCGTTGATCGCCAATCCCAGCAGCGAAGAAGAAACGTGTTTGTTCGACGCCATCAAAGCCAAGTTGGCCGTGGACCCCACTTGGTACAGCCGCAAAGGTGCGCACATCATTGGTGTGACCGAAGAGACCACCACCGGCGTGTTGCGCTTGAACGAAATGGCCGCCAAGGGCAGCCTGATGTTCCGCGCCATCAACGTGAACGACTCTGTGACCAAGAGCAAGTTTGACAACCTGTACGGCTGCCGCGAATCGTTGGTGGACTCCATCAAGCGCGCCACCGACGTGATGATCGCTGGCAAAGTGGCTGTTGTAGCCGGCTATGGCGATGTGGGCAAAGGTTCTGCCCAAGCCCTGCGCGCTTTGAGCGCCCAAGTGTGGGTGACCGAGATCGACCCTATCAACGCACTGCAAGCCGCGATGGAAGGCTACAAAATCGTGACCATGGAATACGCCGCTGACAAGTGCGACATCTTTGTGTCGGCCACGGGCAACAAAAACGTGATCCGCTATGAACACATGGCCGCCATGAAAGACGAAGCCATTGTCTGCAACATCGGTCACTTCGACAACGAAATCGACGTCGCTTCTCTAGAAAAGTTGCAGTGGGACGAGATCAAGCCGCAAGTCGACCACGTCATTTTCCCTGATGGCAAAAAGATCACCCTCTTGGCCAAAGGCCGTTTGGTGAATTTGGGTTGTGCCACGGGCCACCCCAGTTTTGTGATGAGCGCTAGCTTTGCGAACCAAACGATCGCCCAGATCGAGTTGTTCACCAAGCAAGACCAGTACGAATCTGGCAAGGTCTATGTGCTGCCAAAGCACCTGGATGAAAAAGTGGCACGTTTGCACCTCGAAAAAGTCGGCGCCATGCTGACGGTGTTGAGCGACGAGCAAGCGGCCTACATCGGTGTGTCAAAGGCCGGTCCCTACAAAGCCGACACTTACCGCTACTAAGCCCTTGCATTTCATTGCATTGCATTGATGCGGGCTGATCAGTTGCTTCTCGACCGAGGGTTGGCCGCTTCGCGCTCTCAAGCGCAGCGGCTGATTACCTCGGGCGTGGAGTGGCGGTTGGGGACCAAGCTGTGGCAACGCGTGACCAAGAATGGTGATGAGTTGCCGCTGCCCAGCGAGTTGCGCTTGTTGGACACCGCCGAGACACGTTATGTGTCTCGCGGCGGTTTGAAGTTAGAGGGTGCGTTGCTCTGCAGCGGACTTTCGGTGCAAGGTTGGCGCTGCCTCGATGTGGGGCAAAGCACCGGTGGCTTTACCGATTGCTTGTTGCAGCAAGGCGCTGCGCAAGTGGTGGGCTTGGATGTGGGGCATGGCCAGTTGCATCCGCGTTTGCGCGACGATGCGCGTGTGGTGTGTGTCGAACGCATCAATGCCCGCGAACTGCAAGCCGACGATGTGCGTGTGCCAGATGCTGCAATGGGCTTTGATTTGTTGGTGGGTGATGTGTCGTTCATCTCACTCACCCTGGTGTTACCTGCTGTGTTGCCCATGATGAAAAAGGGCGGCGCGCTGCTGATGTTGGTCAAGCCGCAGTTTGAATTGCAGCCCAGCGACATTGGCAAAGGCGGCTTGGTCAAGGACGAAGCCAGCTATGTGCAGGTACAAACGCGTTTGCGCGAGGCCTGTGCAGCATTGCATTTAGAGGTGTTGGGCTACTGGCCCAGCGCCATTGCCGGTGGCGATGGCAACCACGAGTTTTGGATTGGTGCGCGTCACGCGTGATGCGCCTACAAGTGAGACAGAGATGACCCCAAACAACAGCTTGAGCATTGAATTTTTCCCTCCCAAAACGCCAGAGGGTGCGCACAAGTTGCGCGCGGTGCGCCAAGCGCTGTACCCGCTCAAGCCTCAGTTTTGCTCGGTCACTTTCGGTGCGGGGGGATCGACCCAAGCCGGCACGATCTCAACCTTGAAAGAAATTTTGGGCGAGGGCATGTCGGCCGCCTCGCACTTTTCGTGCATCGGTGCCACGCGCGACAGCGTGCGTCAACAGTTGGCCGAATTCAAGGCCATGGGCGTCAAGCGTTTGGTGGCCTTGCGGGGTGACTTGCCCAGTGGTTACGGCGCGGGCGGAGAGTTTCATTACGCCAGCGATTTGGTCGCGTTTATTCGCGCCGAGACGGGCGATGACTTTGGCATCGAAGTGGCGGCCTATCCAGAGATTCACCCACAAGCCAAATCGGCCGAGGCCGACTTGCAAGCTTTTGCCACCAAGGTCAAGGCGGGCGCTGATTCGGCCATCACCCAGTATTTTTACAACAGCGATGCGTATTTTCGATTTTTAGAAGATGCGGACAAACTGGGCGTGCACATTCCTGTGGTGCCCGGCATCATGCCGATCACCAGTTCGTCGCAGCTGCTGCGTTTTTCTGATGCGTGTGGCGCAGAGATCCCACGTTGGATTCGCTTGCGCTTGCAGGGCTATGGCGACGACATCGCGTCCATCAAGGCATTTGGCTTAGAGGTCGTCACCGACCTCTGCGATCAGTTGCGTGCTGGCGGAGCGCCTGGGCTGCACTTCTACAGCATGAACCAAAGTGCCAGCACCTTAGAGATTTGTAAAAACCTTGGCTTGACCACCTAACGCCCCATGGCTTGATCTGCGTCAAACACCTTGGTGCCAAGGCTTGATCGCGGTCAATGTCTTGCTTGCTTGATCGCTGTGAAATCAACAGCACGGGAATAGACCCGAGTTCAAGAAAGCAAACAATGAAAAAAATTCTCATCGCCGCCGCTGTCGGTATGTTGGTCGCTGGTTCTGTCGCCGCTCAGGAAAGTCCATGGTTGGTCCGTGCTCGTGCGGCCCACTTGAACATGGCGAACACCAACAACACAAATGTTGCAGATTTGAGCGTGAACGACAAAACCATTCCCGAAGTGGATATCAGCTATTTCTTTACCAAGAACCTTGCTGCGGAATTGATTCTGACGGTTCCCCAATCGCAAACTGTGCATGTGGGTGCAACAGATGTGGGGATGTTCAAACACTTGCCACCTACCTTGACAATGCAATACCACTTCACAGACCTTCAAGGTTTTAAGCCATATGTGGGAGCGGGCATCAACTACACAAAAATCAGCTCGGTTGATTTGAGCCGTGCAGCAACAGCATTAGGTGTCAACAGCGTCAGCTTGGACAACCACAGTTTTGGTTTTGCATACCAAGTCGGCGTGGATATTCCTCTGGACAAGCAATGGTCAATTAACCTGGATGTGAAAAAGATTTATTTGAAGAGTGATGTTTATGCCAACGGCGTGAGTCAAGGCACTTTGAAACTCGACCCTGTCTTGGTGGGTGTCGGCGTTGGCTATCGCTTCTAAGCAACAGCAAGAACTAAAAAAAACCCCGATCGCACAGAGCGATCGGGGTTTTGCTGTGTAGACGCAAGTTTGCAAAACTGACTTTGCAAACTCGGTTTACTTAGTGCATGCTAATGCCTTGAGAAGTAGTACCGTCAAAGCTTGGGAAGCGGACGTTCTCCACCAGATCCTGAACTTCTTGCTCAGGCTCCTTGGTCAGCAGAGACACAATGATGATCACTGCAAAACCCAGTGGCACACCAAAGATACCGGCTGAGATGGGGGCAATGTCCCACCAGGTGTTGGCCTTCAAGATTTCAGGTGTCAGTGATCCCTCATGGAACAAGCCGTACATCCAGGGATGGGTCTTGACCATGTAGTAGAACGAGATGCCCAAACCAGCCACCATACCCAACGAAGCGCCCCATTTGTTGGCACGCTTCCAGAAGATGCCCAGCGTCAACGCAGGGAAGAAGGCTGCTGCTGCAAACGAGAAAGCCGCAGACACCAAGAACAAAATGTCCGCCATCCGCAAAGATGCGACATAAGCAGCGGCCAAGGCTACGAACACCAAAATAACTTTGGAGATCGCCACCCGACGGCTGGGCGAGGCATTGGGGTCAATCACTTTGTAGTACAGGTCGTGCGACATGGCGTTGGCAATGGTCAGCAGCAGGCCATCGGCCGTGGACAAGGCCGCAGCCAAACCACCCGCCGCCACCAAACCCGAAATCACAAACGGCAAGCCGCCGATTTCAGGGGTAGCCAACACCACAATGTCACCGCCCAAGCGGATTTCAGCGAGCTGCAAGATGCCATCTTTGTTGATGTCAGCCACCGCCATCAGCGTGGGATCCACCACGTTCCAGCGTGCAATCCATCCCGGCAACTGGTCCATCGGCGTGCCGACCAACAGTGTGTAGATGTCAAACTTGACCAACACCGCCAAGGCGGGCGCTGTGAAGTACAACAAAGAGATAAAGAACAGCGACCAAGCCACCGACTCGCGCGCTTCACGCACCGAAGGCACGGTGTAAAAGCGCATCAGAATGTGCGGCAATGCGGCTGTACCAATCATCAAACAGAACACCAAGGCCAAGAAATTCTTGCGTGCAATATCTCGGGCGGGTTCATCTTTGCCAGGGAATGGCTCAGCATGGCGCAGGGGTGGGGCTGCACGTGCCGTGTTGGTGGTGCGAGCAGCGGTATAAGCCGCTTTGGCAGCCGCTTCATCTTTGGGTAGTCCATTCAAAGCAGTTTCAGCGGCCTTGATCTCAGCTGCTGGTGCGTTGGCGGCCTTCAGCTCATCCAGCTTTTTCGTGGCGGCTTCTCTGTCAGCGGCCATGGATGCAGGCACATCTTTCAGCTTTTCAGCGGCTGCATCAGCACGTGCTTTGAAGATCCCGCGAACTTCGAGTTCTTTGGGGTCTTTCAGCAGTTGTTCTTCTTTGGCCGAGACTTTTTCAAGCAGGTAGCCATATGAGATCTGGGGCACTGGATTGCTGGTGTGTTTGACCGACAACCAAACCACGGGGATCATGTAAGCGACGATCAAGATCAGGTACTGCGCCACCTGGGTCCACGTCACAGCGCGCATACCGCCCAGGAATGAACAGACCAAGATACCGGCCAAGCCCACATAAACACCCACATCAAAAGACAAACCCGTCATGCGGGCTGTGATCAAGCCCACGCCAAAGATCTGCGCCACCACATAGACAAAGGACACCAAGATGGCTGCAAAGATACCAATGATGCGTGCCATATTGCCGCCGTAGCGCGCGCCCAAAAAGTCGGGAATGGTGAACTGACCAAATTTGCGCAAGTAAGGCGCCAAGAACAAGGCCACCAAACAGTAACCGCCAGTCCAGCCCAAAATGAAGGCCAGACCGCCGTAACCGGTCAGGTACAGCGTACCGGCCATACCGATGAAGGACGCCGCAGACATCCAGTCAGAGCCGGTGGCCATGCCGTTGTAGATGGCGGGCACGCGGCGGCCGGCCACATAGTATTCGGCCGCGTCGTTGGTGCGACTCATAACACCAATGCCCGCATACAAGAGCACGGTGGCCGCCAAGAAGGCGTAGCCAATGTAGTCTTTAGGCAGGCCAATTTGCTCAAGCACGGCAAGCGCAATGACGAAGGCCGCAAAGCCCCCGCCGTACATGATAAAAACTTTGTTCAGAGATTGCTGAAACTGGCCCTGGGTTTGGCCTTCCCCTCCAAATACACTCATGCTTCTTCTCCTTCTGAAACGCCATATTCCTTGTCAAGGTTGTTCATGTAGCGGGCGTAGTACCAAATAATCAGGCAGTAGATGATCAGGGCGCCTTGTCCGGCCACCCAAAATGAAAAAGGCCACCCAAAAAAGGTGAACGTCAAATCACGCGCAAAAAACAAAAGTACAAAGGTCACAAAAAACCACAAGGCAAGCAAAAGCCCAGTAATTCTTAAGTTTTTGCTCCAGTATTCCTGGTGCCTTGCAGTGAGCTGCATCTTGATCTCCTTTTGGTTAAAAAACTACCGACTGACAAACTTGACTTTTAGGCACCCTTTGTGACTTTTGTTCTCATGCAGAGCCGCTTAATTTCAGCCCTGTTTCCCGTTCCAGTTGAGCGGCCACTTTGGGCTCGAAACCCTTCAGGTGTCGCATCACCGCTAAAGCTTCTTCGGGTTGGCGCAACTCCATGTGAACGCGTGCCATTTGGTACCAAGCGAAGGGGCTCATCGATTGCAGTTCTGTGTTGCGCTTGAAGGCCGCCAAGGATTCTTCAAATCGTTGCTGCCGCACCAGCACCAAGCCCAAGCCATACCAGGCGCGGTCAAATTTGTCATCGATCTGAATGGCGGCTTTGAATGCCAGTTCAGCTTGCTGGCTTCGTCCTAGCTCTTCGCATACAAATCCCACATTGAAATGGGCATTGGCGTTGTGCGGTGTTTGAACCAGTGCGCGTTCAAAGTAGTCCAAGGCCTGAGTAAAACGTTGGAGACTCAACTCTTGGTACCCAAGGCTGTTGAGCGCTAAAGGATCTGCCGGATTGATAGCGAGAATTTCTTGAAAAACACCATGGGCTTTGGCTCGCAAACCCACCACCAACAACGCCTTGGCCTTGAATTTCAACCACAGGCATCTGTTGCGAATAGCGGGGCTGGGGCTGGCCGGTGAAATGTGGGTGTTTACTGACATGCTGCAATTCCCAATTCGAGGCACATTTCAATTTTCATTTGCACCACCACAACCCAAGCAATCGTGAGCCAACTGCTTGCGGCTAGGGGGATGTGCTGGTCAAGTATCAGTTTGGGGCTAACTCTGCGAGTGATCCAAAGTGCGGGTTTGGACGCCACATCCAGCAATTGCCAAAAAACATTGTTGTCGCGATTGGGTCCTGCCAACAGTCCTAGCAAAAATCGCCCAACAATGAACATCAGCGAAAGCTCGATCAGACTTTTAACAATTACGACAGCAAGCAACATAGAACTTTCTTGATCCAAATCCTTAAGTGCTTAAATTCTTACAAAATTACTTGCCGCTTACAAACCAGACAAAAGCCCTTATTTATTTCAGGTAAATTGCTTTTTTGTTCGTTTTTTTGCGTTTCTCATTGGAGGAATGGCGTGTTACAGCCAAACAACTTCAAAAAGTTGGCGCGGGCGGAATTTTTTTTTGGACTGTAATTAAGGGAAAGTACTGTGGAGTATTTCCCTTATTTTTTGCTTGTTGATAACCAGTTTCTGTCTGCTGCAGGAAACACAATTTCAACCATCAGTGGATTTTTGGTCATTCCTGCTGACGAGGTGTGGCTTCAATTAGATTAGCCGCCCGATTCCACCGTCCAGCCGCGGCCTGGGCCGCGCGCCAAGGCTTCTTCCACCACGGGCAATGCTTCGTTCAACAAAGGCTTGAGGGCAAAAGGCGGGTTGACGATGAACATGCCGCTGGCGCTCAGGCCCGTGTCGTTGCCGCCGGTTTTGCGGCCAATCGCCAACGTGGCATGTAGCCATGGTTTTTTGACTTGGCTGCACAGGCCTTTGAGCTTGCGGGGCAAATCATGCGCTTCGGGGCGCGCAATGATGGGGTACCACACCATGTAGGTGCCTGTGGCAAAGCGCTTCAAACTGTCTTGAATGCAATCGAGCACGCGGTAATAGTCGTTTTTGAGCTCGTAGCTGGGGTCAATCAGCACACAGGTGCGTCGTGAGCCAGCGCTTGATACCGGCGGTGGCAACAAGGCCTTGAGTGACTCAAAACCATCTGCGCGTGTCACGCTGATGGTGCGGCCTGCCTCCAACTGCTGCACGTTGCCCACCAAGGACTTGTGGTCGGTGGGGTGCAATTCAAACAGCTTCAGGCGGTCACGTGCTTCGTGGCGCAACAGCTTGTGGATGATGAAAGGCGAGCCCGGGTAAATCTTGGTGCTGCCTTTGGTGTTGAAGCCAGCCACCAACTCTAGGTAGTCGGTCAAGGCGGCGGGGCCTTTGAGATTGAGCAGCTTGAGCACGCCTTCGGCGGCCTCGCCGCTTTTTTCGGCGTAGTCACCGTCCAAGCGGTACAGGCCAGCGCCTGCGTGGGTGTCTACAAACTGAATGCCAGCATCTTTTTGCATCAAATGCTTCAAGGTGGCGATCAAAGTGAGGTGTTTGAGGACGTCGGCGTGGTTTGCGGCGTGAAAAGCGTGGCGATAACTGAACATGGGGGCATGGTAACCCGCCCAATCGCCTTGATTTGGCGATATTTGCGCTAAGCGCTTGATTTTGCTTATAATGTTTGGCTCTGCAGCGTTTGAGTGGTCCCGCGGCAGAGGCTTTGCAAAAAGCACCCCCACCTAAGAGGTTCTCAAGAGAAGAACGCCGACCGTGGAAAAGGACCCTACAAACCAACTCTCCTTTTAGGATTTAACTATGTCTACTTTCAGCGCAAAACCCGCTGACGTGGTGCATGAGTGGTTTGTGATTGACGCCACCGATAAGGTGCTCGGACGAGTAGCCAGCGAAGTTGCTCTCCGTTTACGCGGCAAACACAAAGCCATTTACACACCCCACGTCGATACAGGTGACTTCATCGTCATCATCAACGCTTCCAAGCTCAAGGTCACTGGTACCAAGTCTTTGGACAAGGTGTACTACCGTCACTCGGGTTACCCCGGCGGTATCACAGCGACCAACTTCCGTGACATGCAAGCCAAGCACCCTGGCCGCGCATTCGAGAAGGCCGTCAAGGGCATGTTGCCTAAAGGCCCACTCGGCTACGCCATGATCAAAAAGCTCAAGGTGTATGGCGGTGCTGAGCACCCACACACCGCACAACAGCCTAAAGTGCTGGACATCTAAGGAGCTGAAATGATTGGTGAATGGAACAACGGCACCGGCCGTCGCAAATCAAGCGTCGCTCGCGTGTTTCTCAAAAAAGGCTCCGGCAAAATCACGATCAACGGTAAAGACATCGCCGCCTATTTCGGCCGTCAAACCTCGATCATGATTTCAAAGCAACCCTTGATGCTGACCAACAACGGCGAAGCGTTTGACATTCAAGTCAACGTGCACGGCGGTGGTGAGTCTGGCCAAGCGGGTGCAGTGCGCCACGGCATCACCCGCGCTTTGATCGACTACGACGCAGCTTTGAAGCCCGTCCTGTCACAAGCTGGTTACGTGACGCGCGATGCGCGTGAAGTCGAACGTAAAAAGGTTGGCTTGCATTCTGCTCGTCGCCGCAAGCAGTTCAGCAAGCGTTAATCTGCTTCTCTCTGCCAAAAGCCGCATGGGTTCTCCCTTGCGGCTTTTTTCATGGGGCCAACGCGTCAGGGCAATGCCCATGTTGCAAACAGCGTCTCTGGCCTGAGATGGATGCAATACCCGAGTAAAGCGATATACTTTTCACATAGATTCAGGAGTCCTCCTATGAGCGCCGTTGCAGAAAATATCCAAACAGAAATGCCATCCCCATTCGTCTTCACCGACAGCGCAGCTGCCAAAGTGGCTGATCTGATTGCAGAAGAGGGCAACCCAGAGTTGAAGCTGCGCGTGTTTGTGCAGGGTGGCGGTTGTTCAGGTTTTCAATACGGTTTCACTTTCGATGAAATCGTGAATGAAGATGACACCACCATCAACAAAAACGGCGTGTCTTTGTTGGTGGATGCCATGAGCTACCAATATTTGGTGGGCGCTGAGATTGATTACAAAGAAGACTTGCAGGGCGCTCAGTTCGTCATCAAGAACCCAAATGCGACATCGACTTGCGGCTGCGGCTCATCGTTCTCCGCCTAATCAAGCTTTAAAAATTCCACCCAGTATGCGGGCGCCTTGAGCGCCCGTTACTTTTGGTAAATTGCCCGGTAGGCCCAGCACGGTTTGTCGCGCTAGCCAAGCGAAGGCGGCAGCTTCGACTTGCAGGGGCGGCATGCCACGCACATCAGATGACAGCACGCGGACAGGGTCAAGCCTGGCTTGCAAGCGCTGCATCAAGAGACGATTGAGCGCGCCACCGCCACACACAATGAGTTCAGACGCAGCGGCTGCATGGCGCAGCACATCGTTTGCGCATGCGCACGCGGTGAACTCGGTGAGGGTGGCTTGCACGTCGGCCGCATGGGCGTTGGCATGGCCATGGAGTTGTTGGGCCAACCAAGCGGGATGAAACAAATCGCGGCCTGTGCTTTTGGGCGGGGCTTGGTGCAAATATGGCTCAGCCAACATGGTTTGAAGCAAAGGTTCAATCACCCTTCCGCTTGCGCCCCACGCACCGTGGTTGTCAAACGCGTTGCCAGTGTGGGCTTGGCACCAATGATCGAGCAGGGCGTTGCCTGGCCCACAGTCAAAACCCAACACATCGCGATTGGCATGCAACACACTGAGGTTGGCAATGCCACCCACATTCAGCACGCCCACTGTGCTGTTGGGTTGGCCAAAAATGCTTTGGTGAAACACGGGCACAAGCGGTGCGCCTTGACCACCAGCCGCCACATCGCGGCTGCGGAAATCGGCGACCACATCGATGCCTGTGAGTTCGGCCAATAAAGCAGGGTTGTTGATTTGTAGGGTGTAACCAGTGCCATCACACGCGCCGGGTTGGTGGCGCACAGTTTGGCCGTGTGCGCCGATGGCGCAAACATCGCTGGCACGGGTGTGTGTGTCTGCCAACAAGGCGTGGACGGTTTGGGCATAGATGCGCACCAGGGCTTGCGCTGCCAAGGCGCCACGGTGCAGTTCATTGTCAGACGGCGTGTTGAGGGCCAGCAGCTCTTGCTTGAGAGCGGGTGCAAAAGGCATGGCGTGGTGCGCCAACACGCGTGGCTGAGCGCCGCTGAAATCTGCCAACACACCGTCTACGCCGTCAAGCGAGGTGCCCGACATCAATCCAATGAAAAGTGGTGGCGATGTCAGCGCCCAAGCCGGTGACTTTGGCGTTGACCCCAGCATTTATTCAGCGCGACTCACTTGCGTGCTGGCTGCTGCGGCGAGGTCTACTTTGGCGGTTGAAGCCTGTTGCTTGAACTGCTCACGCGCGCTGGCTGACACTTCCACAGCCACGCTTTGGCGTGCCATGGTGAGAGGGTCTTTGTGTTGACCGTTCACACGGAATTCAAAGTGCAAATGCGGCCCAGTTGCCCAGCCGGTGGAGCCGACCAAGCCCAATGTTTGGCCCTGCATGACCGCTTGGCCGCGTTTGACGTTGATGCGGCTCAAGTGTGCGTAGACAGTGGTTTGGCCGCCGGCGTGCTTGACCATCACCACATTGCCAAAACCGCCTTGCGCGCCAGCCACATCCACGATGCCTTGGCCCACGCTGCGCACTGGCGTGCCGGTGGGGGCTGCATAGTCCACGCCCAGATGCGCTCGCCAAGTTTGCAAAATAGGGTGAAAGCGCATCTTGAATCCGCTGGTCATGCGGGAAAAGGCGAGGGGGGATGCCAAGTAGGCGCGGCGCAAGCTGATGCCATCGGCATTGAAGTAGCCGCCTTCTTTGGCGTTGGCTTCTTTGAACCAGAAGGCTTGATGGGTTTTGCCGTTGTTCACAAACTCGGCCGAGATCACGCGGCCCGTGCGCAGCACCTCGCCGTCTGCTTCGAGGGATTCGTACACCACTGCAAAGCGGTCGCCTTTGCGAAGGGCGCGGTGAAAGTCGATGTCGCCCGCAAAGATGTCGGCCAATTGGCTGGCCACGCTGTCGGGAATGTTGGCATCGTCGGTGGCCGCAAACAGAGAACTTTGGATGGTGCCGCTGCCCAAGCGTGAGTTGATGGTCAGGGCAGCAGTTTCTTGGCGTTCCACAAAGCCTTGTGCATGGCGCTCCATCACCCAGCGGGTGAAGGTTTGGCCATCGTCGTTGGCCCAACGGGCGCTCAGGCGCGTAAGACGGTGTTGGGCATCGCTTTGCACGCTCACCAAGCGGCCCGCGCGTCCTACAAACTGGCGAGCTGTGGGCGTGCTGCGCAAATAGGCAGCGGCTTCAGGGTCGCTCAAGCCCAGGCGTGACAGCAAGCTGTCGGCCGAGTCGCTAGAGCGGGTGACGTCTGAGCGAAACAATTGCAAAGATTTTTGCGTCCACAAGTCTGGCAACGACAAGGTGTTGACGCTTTCCACCACTTGGCGCAAGGGAAGTTTGGATGCCCCGTCGTCCAAGTTGGCCACCGCAAACGCACCACCACCCAGGACCGTGAGCGTCACAGCAGCTCCCGCCAAGACGCGGCGGTGGTGTGTGTGAAGCATGTTTTGCAAGCGCGTGACCCACAAAGAAAACGATGTCTGCAAGGGGTGATCTCCAGCAGTTGGTTGACGGCCAGCAAAGAGCTCCAGGCCTCCAGGTTTGGGCCTCTAAAATCAGGCCTAAACACCAAACCGTTGATTATACCTTCGACGGTAAAAACTCCTTATGAATCAAGCATCTCTACAAACTCAGCCCCTTAGCCACCCCGTGACACATCCAGTGACTGACCGTGTTCTGGCATCTTTGGCTGTCACCAAGCGCGGCTGTGAAGAGCTGATTCCCGAAGACGCATGGGTGAAAAAGCTCGCCCGCTCTGAAGCCTCGGGCCAACCGCTGCGCATCAAGCTCGGCCTTGATCCCACGGCGCCCGACATTCACATAGGCCATACCGTGGTGCTCAACAAGATGCGTCAGTTGCAGGACTTGGGACACCAAGTGATCTTCTTGATCGGTGACTTCACCAGTTTGATCGGCGACCCATCGGGTCGCAACAGCACACGCCCGCCGCTCACGCCCGAGCAAATCAAGGTGAATGCTGAGACGTATTACAAGCAAGCCTCGTTGGTGCTGGACCCCGCGAAAACCGAAATTCGCTACAACAGCGAGTGGTGCAATCCGTTGGGCTCCATGGGCATGATTCAGCTTGCATCCAAATACACCGTGGCGCGCATGATGGAGCGCAACGACTTTCATGACCGATTTCATGCCAACACGCCCATCAGCGTGCACGAGTTCTTGTACCCGCTCATGCAGGGCTATGACTCGGTGGCCTTGAAGTCTGATTTGGAGTTGGGCGGTACCGACCAAAAATTCAACTTGCTCATGGGCCGCCATCTGCAAGCCGAATACGGACAAGAAGCGCAGTGCATCTTGACCATGCCGCTGCTCGAAGGTTTGGACGGCGTTGAAAAAATGTCCAAATCCAAAAACAACTACATCGGCATCAGCGAAGCGCCCAACACCATGTTTGCCAAGGTGCTCTCCATCTCAGATGTGCTCATGTGGCGCTGGTTCACCTTGCTCTCGTTCAAGTCCATGGCCGATATTGAGGCACTGAAAAAAGAAATCGAAGGCGGTCGCAACCCCAAAGACGCCAAGGTGGCGTTGGCCAAAGAAATCACCGCACGCTTTCACGGCGCTGCGGCAGCCGAAGCGGCAGAGCAAGACTTCATCAACCGCAGCAAAGGCGGTGTGCCCGATGACATTTCAAACGTTTCGCTCAGTGGTGCCCCCATGGGTTTGGGTGCCTTGCTCAAAGCCACAGGGTTGGCACCTTCTAGCAGCGAAGCCAACCGTTTGATAGACGGCGGCGGCGTGCGTGTGGATTCAAGCGTTGTCAGCGACAAAGGCTTGAAGTTAGACGTTGGCACTTATGTGGTGCAAGTGGGCAAACGCAAATTTGCGCGCGTCACATTGACTGCGTGAAGGCATGAAGGCCGTCTTGCAGCGGGTAAGCGAAGCCCGCGTGGTGGTGGATGGCCAAGTCGTGGGCGAAATTGCGCAAGGCTTGATGGTGTTGCTATGCGCCGAAAAAGGCGACACCGAAGTCACGGGCCAAAAAATGCTCGACAAAATTTTGAAGCTGCGCGTGTTCTACGACGACGCGGGCAAGATGAACCGAAGCTTGGTGGATGTGGAAGGTGGCTTGTTGGTCGTCAGCCAATTTACCTTAGCAGCTGACACCAGCAGTGGGACGCGGCCCAGCTTTACCAGCGCTGCACCCGCACAAGAAGGCCGCCGCTTGTACGACGCGTTTGTGGCGCAAGCCAAAGCCAGCCACCCTGTTGTTCAAACGGGGCTTTTTGGTGCGGATATGAAAGTGCATTTGGTCAACGATGGCCCAGTGACCATCCCTGTCACGATAATCGGTGCATGACCGACCCACAAATTACCGCTACGACCTTTGCCTCTCTGAGCCTCGCGGTCTCTTCTCTCGACAACCTGACGCAACTGGGCTACACCCAGATGACGCCCATTCAAGCTGCCAGCTTGCCCCTGACTTTGGCGGGCCGCGACTTGATTGCCCAAGCCAGCACTGGCAGCGGCAAGACGGCTGCCTTTGGCATTGCCTTGGTTGAAAAACTCGACCCCGCGCTCTTCGATGCGCAAGCCATGATCTTGTGCCCCACACGCGAACTGGCCGACCAAGTAACACAAGAAATTCGTCGCTTGGCCCGCGCCGTGGGCAACATCAAAGTGGTCACCCTCTGCGGTGGCGTGGCCTTGCGTGGTCAGACTCTGAGCCTAGAGCACGGCGCACATGTGGTGGTGGGCACGCCCGGACGCATCATGGACCACCTAGAGCGCGGCTCGCTCAGCCTGCAAGGCTTGAAGATGTTGGTGCTCGACGAGGCCGACCGCATGTTGGACATGGGCTTTTTTGACGACATCGCCAAGGTGGCCCGTCAGTGCCCCAAAGACCGTCAAACTTTGCTGTTCTCAGCCACCTATCCCGAAGGCATTGCCAAGCTCGCGTCGCAGTTCATGCGCGAGCCACAAACGGTGAAGGTGCAAGCGCAGCACGACGCACAAAAAATCAAACAGATTTTTTATGAGGTCAGCAACAACGAACGCTTACATGCCGTGTCGCAACTGCTCAACCACTTCCGACCTGAGTCCACCCTCGCGTTTTGCAATACCAAGCAGCAATGCCGCGATTTGGTCACCGTGCTGCAAGCGCAAGGCTTCAGTGCTTTGGCTTTGTTTGGCGAACTCGAGCAACGCGAGCGCGACCAAGTGCTGGTGCAGTTTGCCAACCGCAGTTGCTCGGTGTTGGTGGCCACCGATGTGGCCGCGCGTGGCTTGGACGTGGCCAACTTAGAAGCTGTCATCAACGTGGACGTGACGCCCGATTCAGAGATTCACATCCACCGCATTGGCCGCACGGGCCGCGGTGACGCCGAAGGTTTGGCCTTGTCACTCGCCAGCATGGACGAGATGGGCAACGTGGGCAAGATTGAACTCTTGCAAAACCGTGAGTCCACCTGGGCCCCGCTGAGCAGCCTCACACCTGCCGCAGGCGGCATCTTGCAGCCACCGATGGCAACCCTGCAAATAGTGGGAGGTCGCAAAGAAAAAATTCGCGCGGGTGACGTGCTGGGTGCACTCACGGGTCACGCAGGCTTTACCAAAGAGCAGGTGGGCAAGATCAGTGTGAATGAGTTCTCCACCTACGTGGCGGTGGAGCGAAGCATTGCGCGTGAGGCGGTCAAGCGTTTGAGCGCAGGACGCGTCAAAGGCAAGACGGTGAAAGTGCGTTTGTTGGAAGACGCATTGGGTCGTTGATCGACTTGCCTATGGTTTGGCGTCAATACGGGCACGGCAGTCCAAGGCTGGCCATGATGAGCATCTCCAGCGTCTCCATCTCGATGGCATTGGCTTCTGAGGTGTCGTGGTCATAGCCTTGGGCATGCAGCGCTCCGTGAATCAATAAATGTGCGTAGTGCGCTTGCAGCGACTTGTCTTGTGCTTTGGCCTCTGCCGCCACCACCGGCGCACACAGCACGAGGTCGGCCATCACCATGGGTGCTTGTGCGTAGTCAAACGTCAGCACATTGGTGGCGTAGTTTTTCTTGCGGTAGTCCTTGTTCAAAGCTTGGCCCTCTGTCGCATCGACGATGCGCACGGTCATCTCAGCATCATGGGCTAGGGCGCTGCGAAGGCAAAGGCTCACAAAGGCACGTGGCAACGCGGCACGGTGAAGCGCGGCGTCAGACAAGTCGCCAAATTGCAGGGAGAGGTCAAGGGTGGGCGCTGCCATTTTTTAAGTTGGTTTGCGAGAAGCTGCGCCTGTCGTGGCAGTGCGTTGGGCGTCATAGGCATCGACGATGCGGGCCACCAGCGGGTGGCGCACCACGTCGGCGCTGGTGAAGCGGGTGACTGAAATACCTTTGACGCGTTTCAACACGCGTTCGGCATCAATCAAGCCGCTGAGCTGGCCCTTGGGCAAGTCAATTTGGCTCACGTCACCCGTCACCACGGCTTTGGCCCCAAAGCCAATGCGGGTGAGAAACATCTTCATTTGCTCGGGTGTGGTGTTTTGTGCTTCGTCCAAGATGATGAAGGCGTTGTTGAGTGTGCGCCCGCGCATGAAGGCGAGCGGCGCAATTTCAATCGCGTTGCGCTCGAACGCTTTTTGCACGCGGTCGTAGCCCATCAGGTCATACAGCGCGTCGTACAAAGGACGCAAATACGGGTCTACTTTTTGGCTCAAATCGCCGGGCAAGAAGCCCAGTTTTTCACCAGCCTCCACCGCTGGGCGCGTCAGCACAATGCGTTGCACGGCGCTGCGCTCGAGCGAATCCACCGCACAAGCCACAGCCAAATAAGTTTTGCCCGTGCCCGCGGGGCCAATGCCAAAGCTGATGTCGTGCGCCGCAATGTTGTCGAGGTAGGCCGCTTGGGTGGGGGTGCGAGGCCGCAGGTCGGTGCGGCGGGTTTGCAGCACATGCGCGCCGTCTTCGTCTGCGCTGTCGCCTGCCAGCATGAGCTGGACTTGCTCTGGGGGAATGGCTTTGGCCGCCCGCTCATACAAAGCTTGCAACACCTCCATGGCGCGGGTGGCCTTGGCCTTGTGACCGTCCACTTTGAACTGCTCGTGGCGGTGGGCGATTTTCACGTCCAGCGCCAGCTCGATGGTGCGCAGGTGTTCGTCGGTGGGGCCGCACAAATGCGACAAACGGGTGTTGTTATGCGGGGTGAAGGTGTGGCGAAGAATCAAGTCGATAATCTCTCAAAAGTACCCCCAATGATAGGCAAGATGTGATTGGCAAATTAAGCGGCATTCTCAGCGAGAAAAATCCACCCCAAGTGTTGGTGGACTGTCACGGGGTGGGCTACGAAGTCGACGTGCCCATGAGCACGTTCTACAACTTGCCCGCCACTGGCGAAAAAGTGTCGTTGCTGACGCATTTTGTGGTGCGCGAAGATGCGCAAATTTTGTTTGGCTTTGGCACTGCATCTGAGCGAGCCACCTTTCGCTTGCTCATCAAAATCTCTGGCGTGGGCCCCCGTATGGCGCTTGGCATTTTGAGCGGCTTGAGCGCTGACGAGTTGGCACGTGCGGTGTCAGATCAAGACGCAGGCCGTCTCACCAAGGTGCCGGGCATTGGCAAGAAAACAGCTGAGCGTTTGCTCTTAGAACTCAAGGGTAAATTGGGTGCAGACTTGGGGCCCAATAGGTCGAGCTCGCCCGACCACCAAACCGACATCTTGCAAGCGCTGCTGGCGCTGGGCTACAACGACAAAGAAGCCGCTGCCGCGCTCAAAGCCTTGCCCGCTGAGGTGGGTGTGAGCGACGGCATCAAGCTGGCTTTGAAGTCATTGGCCAAATAAAGCATGAGCATCCAAACTGACGACTTCGCCCCCGCGCCCCGCGTGGTGTCTGCTGCGCCCGTGTCGCCCAACGAAGAAGCCATTGAACGCGCCTTGCGCCCCAAACTGCTGCAAGAGTACGTGGGCCAGTTGAAGGTACGCGAGCAGTTAGAAATCTTTATTGGCGCCGCCAAGATGCGCAACGAAGCGCTTGACCATGTGTTGCTGTTTGGCCCGCCCGGTTTGGGCAAAACCACACTCAGCCACATCATTGCGCAAGAGCTGGGCGTGAACCTGCGTTCTACCAGTGGCCCTGTGCTGGAAAAACCCAAAGACTTGGCTGCGTTGCTGACGGGCCTTGAGAAAAACGATGTGCTCTTCATCGACGAGATTCACCGCTTGTCACCCGTGGTGGAAGAAATTTTGTACCCCGCCCTCGAGGACTACCAAATCGACATCATGATTGGGGAAGGCCCAGCGGCGCGCAGCATCAAGCTCGATCTTCAACCCTTCACCTTGGTGGGCGCCACCACCCGCGCAGGCATGTTGACCAACCCTTTGCGTGACCGTTTTGGCATTGTGTCGCGCCTAGAGTTTTATACCGCACAAGAGTTGCAGCGCATCGTGGTGCGCAGCGCAGGTTTGTTGAACACACCCATGGATGTGGAGGGCGGTTTTGAGATTGCGCGTCGCTCGCGCGGCACGCCACGCATTGCCAACCGCTTGCTGCGCCGCGTGCGCGACTATGCGGATGTCAAGGGCAATGGCCGCATCACCTTAGACATGGCCAACAAAGCACTGGCGATGTTGGATGTCGACCCACAAGGCTTTGACTTGATGGACCGCAAATTACTCGAAGCGGTCATTCACCGCTTTGACGGCGGCCCTGTGGGCCTAGACAACATTGCCGCCAGCATCGGCGAAGAGCGCGACACGATTGAAGACGTGATTGAGCCGTATTTGATTCAGCAAGGCTTCTTGCAACGCACGCCCCGTGGCCGCATCGCCACCTTGGCGGCGTATCGGCACTTGGGGGTGACGCCGCCAAAGGCGATTGGCGACGTCACCACAGACTAAGTGGTGGTCTCATCGCGAGGCCCTGTATTCGCCTCCTCAAAGTGCGACACATCGCCCCAGCCCACGAGGCTCAAGCCCTGAGGTGTCCACAGCAAACGGTTGATGGCGGCGTTGCCCAAGTGCCAGGTGCGCGGCGCTTGCACCGATTGATTGGTGGCCAAGCGATACAGCGCATCCATCACACCGCCGTGTGCCACCAGCACAATTTGTTCGCCCAAGTGCTGGCTGGCCAATTCATTCACGCATTGGCGGATGCGTTCGCGCACAACTGTCAGTGACTCGCCGCCCGATGGGGCCCAGTGCGGGTCGCGATCGCGCCACAGCTTGCAGTCTTGGGCGTGGTCAGTTTCTATTTCTGCCCATGTTTTGCCTTGTAAGTGGCCAAAGTGGCGCTCGCGCAATTGCAGGTGCGGGGTGATGTGCGCGGGTGTGGGTGTGCGTGCGGCCAGCCGTGCGGGGGCGTTGGCAATGGCTTGTGCGGTGTCGAATGCGCGCTGCAAGTCGCTGCTGTAAATGGCGTGAATTGGCTCTTCTGCCAAGGCATGGCCCACGCGCTCGGCTTGCCAGCGGCCTGTTTCGTTCAGGTCAATGTTGATGTGCCCTTGGATGCGGGTGTCCACATTCCATGGGGTTTCTCCGTGGCGGATGGCGAGAATTCGGGTGGCTTGCATAAGGGTTAAGTTTAAAGATTGAAAAATCATGCAAAATAGCACGATCGTTCTTTTTATAAATACTTCTTTGAAATTTCGCATGACCGCCACGCGCAAAACCGAAGCCCCCGAACACAAGGCTCTGCAAAAAGGCCAGCAAACCAAAGCCGCCATTGTGGACGCCGCTTTGGGCTTGGCCACACAAATTGGCTTGGAAGGCTTGAGCATTGGCGCCTTGGCCGAAGTGGCGCGCATGAGCAAGTCGGGTGTGTTTGCGCACTTTGGTTCACGTGAAGAGCTGCAAATATCGGTGGTGCGCGAATACCACGCGCGCTTTGAAGCCGAGGTGTTTTTGCCCATTTTGCAAGCCCAGCGTGGCTTGCCACGTTTGCGCCAGTTGTTTGCCAACTGGACCAAGCGCACCTCTGCTGAGATTGATTCAGGGTGTCTGTACATCAGCGGTGCCGCCGAGTTTGATGACCGTCCCGGCCCTGTGCGTGATGCACTGTCGAGCTCGGTCAAAACTTGGTTGGCTGCTGTGCATCGCACCGTGGTGCAAGCGTGCGAAGAGGGCCATTTGGCCGCAGGCACAGACGCGGAGCAAATGGTGTTTGAGTTGCACGGCCTCATTTTGGCTTTGCAGTACGAAGCACGGTTTTTGCGTTCGTCCAAATCGCTGTCACGCACCACCCAAGGTTTTGAAAACATCTTGCTGCGCTATGGCGCAAGCGATGTTGTACCCGCCATTGCAGCAAGCCTTAAGCGCACCAATTCAGCCAAAAAGTAAGGAGTTACAGACATGCCTAGCTACACCCCACCTCTGCGCGATATGCAATTTGTGCTGCACGAAGTGATGCACGTCACCGATGACTTCAAGCAAATGCCCAAGCACGCGGACCTGGATGCTGACACGATGTCGGCGGTGCTAGAAGAGGGCGGCAAGTTTGCGACGGAGGTGATCTTCCCGCTCAACCAAGTGGGAGACGAACAAGGCTGCACGCTCAACCGCGACACGCACGAGGTCAAAACGCCAGATGGCTTCAAGGCCGCCTATGCGCAATACGTCCAAGGCGGCTGGCCCGCCTTGAGTGCAGATCCTGCTTATGGTGGTCAAGGCTTGCCCGTGGTGGTGAACCAGTGTTTTTATGAAATGCTCAACAGCGCCAACCAAGCGTGGACCATGTACCCCGGCCTCACCCACGGCGCTTATGAGGCCTTGCACGCACACGGCAGCGACGCGCAAAAAGCGTTGTACTTGCCCAAGCTCACCAGCGGCGAGTGGACGGGCACCATGTGTTTGACCGAGCCGCATTGCGGCACCGATCTGGGCCTGTTGCGCACCAAGGCCGAGCCTCAAGCCGATGGCACTTACCGCATCACGGGCAACAAAATCTTCATCAGTGCGGGCGAGCACGACCTGGTCAGCAACATCGTGCACTTGGTGTTGGCGCGTTTGCCCGATGCGCCTGCGGGCAGCAAAGGCATCAGCTTGTTTGTGGTGCCCAAGTTTCATGTCAACGCCGACGGCAGCCTTGGCGAGCGCAACGGTATTTTTTGTGGCGGCTTAGAGCACAAGATGGGCATTCACGGCAACGCCACCTGCCAAATGGTGTTGGACGGCGCAGTGGCCACGATGGTGGGTCAAGCCAACAAAGGTTTGGCGGCCATGTTTGTGATGATGAACGCCGCCCGCGTGGGCGTGGGCATGCAATCGTTGGGCCTGACCGAAGTGGCGTACCAAAACGCAGTGGCCTATGCCAAAGATCGCATCCAGTCGCGCAGCCTGACGGGCGTCAAAGACCCCAGTCAAGCTGCTGACAGCATTTTGGTGCACCCCGATGTGCGCAAGATGCTGCTCACAGCCAAGGCCTACGCAGAGGGCGGTCGCGCGCTGGCTTTGCATTGTGCTGTGCTGATTGACCGCGAGCTCAGTCACCCCGACGAAGCGGTGCGTGCCGAATCGGCTGAACAAGTGGCCTTGCTCACGCCCATCGTGAAAGCCTTTATCACCGACAACGCATGGACGGCTACGTCGTCGTGTATGCAGGTGTTTGGCGGTCATGGCTTTATTCGCGAATGGGGCATGGAGCAATATGTGCGCGATGCGCGCATCAACATGATTTACGAAGGCACCAACACCATCCAAAGCTTGGACTTGCTGGGACGAAAGGTGCTGGGTAACCAAGGCGCGTCACTGAAGAAGTTTGGCAAGCTCATTGCCGAGCTGGTGGCCGATGCCCAGGGCGATGAGGACATGGCCGAATTCATCAACCCCTTGGCCAAGTTGGGCCAGCAAATGACGCAGTTCACTGGCGAGATCGGCTACAAAGCCCTAGAAAACGCAGACGAGGTGGGGGCTGCTGCGGTGGACTATTTGCGCGTGGCGGGCCATTTGGTGTTTGGCTACTTTTGGGCGCGCATGGCCAAAGTGGCGTTGCAAAAGATGGCACAAGGGGACCGTGACCCCTTCTACCAAGCCAAGCTGCAGACCGCACGTTTTTACTTTGCCAAGCTGTTTCCAGAAACCGCCTCGCTCATGATCACCGCTCGCGCCGGTGCGGCTGTGCTGATGGAGACAGAGGCGGTGTTTGCATGAGTTGCATCGTCATTTAATTCGAGTAAATTCAAACCATGACACACACACACTTTTTCAAAATCCTCGTGGGCTTGGCCCTGTTGTCTGCAGGCAGCAGCTTTGCGCAAATGACGCCTGTGGGCACTTGGCATTCGATTGACGATAAAACAGGCGAGGCCAAAGCCGAAATTCAAATCATCGACAAAGACGGTGCGCTCAGCGGGCGCGTCGTCAAGTCGCTGCGCAACGACCCCAATGCCAAGAAAACCTGCGACGAATGCAAAGACGACCGCAAGGGTCAAGCCATCATCGGTATGGAAATTGTGCGTGGCGTCAAACCTGATGCATCGGGTGAGAACCTGTGGGCCAGTGGCGGCAAAATCTTGGACCCAGAAAACGGCAAGGAATACACCGTCAAACTGGTGCCGCAAGAGGGCGGTAAAAAGCTGCAAGTGCGCGGCTACATCGGACCGTTTTACCGCACCCAAACTTGGCTGCGTGCGCAGTAATTAGGAAAGTTATGACAGAAATTTTGAGCCACATCGACTCGGGTGTGATGACCTTGACGTTCAACCGCGTCGACAAAAAGAACGCTTTAACCGCGGCGATGTACAACGCCTTGGCCGATGCTGTGGCGCAAGCTGAGCGCAACCCAGAGGTGCGTGTGCTGGTGTTCCAAGGTCACGAAACCGTGTTTTGTGCGGGCAACGACATTGCAGATTTTTTGAGCAATCCGCCCTCATCAGCAGACGCGCCCGTGTTTCGTTTGCTGCGCAGCATTGCGGCGTTTCCCAAGCCCGTGTTGGCTGCAGTGGCGGGGCCTGCCGTGGGTATTGGCACCACGCTGCTGTTTCATTGCGACTTGGTTTATGCGGGCGACAACGCGGCGTTTGCCATGCCGTTTGTCAACCTGGGTGTGTGCCCCGAAGCCGCATCGAGTTTGTTGGCCCCGCAAATGATGGGCTACCACCGCGCTGCAGAAGCCTTGTTGTTGGGCGAGCCCTTCATGGCCGAAGCTGCTTTGGAAATTGGCTTGGTCAACCGCGTGTTGCCGCCCACGGAGGTGAACAGCTACGTGCAAGTGCAAGCTCGTAAGTTGGCGGCCAAACCGTTGTCGTCGCTGCTGGAAACCAAGCGTTTGATGAAAGCCGGTCAGGCTGCGCTGGTGCAACAACAAATGAACGAAGAGGCCGCATCGTTTGGCCGCATGCTGAACGAGCCCGCCGCCAAAGAAGCGTTTGGCGCGTTCATGGAAAAGCGCAAGCCTGATTTCTCTCAGCTCTGAGAGCGACAAGGCATGACCCAACCCAACCCAAGCCTTGTCGTGTTTGAGCCTGAGTATCTTGAAGGCTTTCGGGAAATCTACGAAGAGAAAGTGGTGTTCAACCAGACACTGGGCTTGAAGCTCGTGCGCGTCACGCCTGACGAAGTGGTGGCACGCATCGACATGCGCCCAGAGCTCGTTGGGCACTACGCTTACAACCGCATTCATGGCGGCGTCATCAGTGCGGTGCTGGATGCCATTGGCAGTGCGGCCGTGATGGCCTGCTTGGCTGCCAAGCACATGAAAGAGCCCCCTGCACTACGTTTAGAACGCTTTGCCAAGCTGGGCACGATTGACTTGCGAGTGGACTATTTGCGCCCCGGCATTGGGGAGTACTTCACCATCCATGCCAACGCTTTGCGTGTGGGAACGCGCGTGGGTACTTCGCGCATGGAGTTTCGCGGTCCAGATGGCACGCTGATGTCCACCGGCACGGGCGCCTATATCGTCTCTTGAGGTTCAGTCTTTTGGGATGGCGCGGGGCTTGCCCGCTTCATCAATGGCCACGTAGGTCAGGGTGGCTTCGGTCACTTTGATGTATTGCCCTTGTGCGATCAATCGCTCGGCAAACACTTCCACCTTCACGCTGATGGAGGTGTTGCCAATGCGCTGTACACGCGAGAAAAAACTCAAGACATCTCCCACTTTGACGGGGTGTTTGAAGACAAATTCATTGGCTGCCACCGTGGCCATGCGGCCTCGCACATAACGCGCCGGCAGCACCGCACCGGCCAAGTCCACCTGTGCCATGACCCAGCCCCCAAAAATATCCCCGTTTTGGTTGCAATCGCCAGGCATGGGGATCACTTTCAACACCAACTCTTGATCGACTGGCAGGGTGACTGGGGGAGATTTCTGGGGGTTGGACATAGGCACAATCGAAGAATTACTATTTGGCATTGTGCAACATGCGTCATCACGCCCATACTTCTGAGCCCATGCCTGCTGGGCAGCCTCCGCAACAACGCCCCGACAGTGAAACCATTCAACGTCTCTTGCCGTATTTGTGGCAATACAAATGGCGGGTGTTGGCTGCATTGACTTTCATGGTGGGCGCGAAGGTGGCGAACGTGAGTGTGCCTTTGTTACTCAAAGAGTTGATTGATGCCATGTCGTTCAAGCCCAACGACCCAATGGCGGTCATCGTGGTGCCCGTGTCTTTGTTGTTTGTCTATGGCGTGCTTCGTTTGTCTGTGTCTGCGTTTACCGAGTTGCGCGAATTGGTGTTTGCCAAAGCCACACAGGGAGCTGCTAGGCAAATTGCCTTGGAAACATTTCAGCACTTGCATGGTCTAAGCCTGCGTTTTCACTTAGAGCGTCAAACCGGTGGCATGACCCGCGACATTGAGCGGGGCGTGCGAGGCATTGAGTCGCTCATTTCTTATTCGCTCTACAGCGTGGTGCCTACCCTCATTGAGGTGGCCTTGGTGTTGAGTATTTTGGCGGTGAAGTTTGATGTGTGGTTTGCTGGCATTACCCTGGTCGCGCTGGCGCTGTACATCATCTTCACGATCAGCGTGACAGAGTGGCGCACGCAGTACCGCCGTCAAGCCAATGAATTTGATTCAGCCGCCCACACCAAAGCTGTAGATTCTTTGCTCAACTATGAAACGGTGAAGTACTTCAACAACGAGGCCTTTGAAGCTGCGCGCTACGACAAAAGCCTGGAAGCCTTGCGCCGGGCACGCTTGAAAGCGCAAACCTCGTTGTCCTTGCTCAACACGGGTCAGCAGCTCATCATCGCTGTGGCCTTGGTGGGTATGCTGTGGCGCGCCACACAAGGCGTGGTGGATGGGCGCATGACCTTAGGTGACTTGGTGATGATCAACGCCTTCATGATTCAGCTCTACATTCCGCTCAACTTTTTGGGTGTGCTGTACCGCGAAATCAAGCAAAGCCTGACGGACTTAGACCGCATGTTCACCTTGCTTGAAAAAGAACGTGAAGTGGCTGATGCGGACAATGCATCTGTCCTTCAATTGAGCGGGCCACCGACGGTGAAGTTTGAATCCGTGGTGTTTGCCTATGAAGCCGCACGACCCATCTTGCATGGCATCAGCTTTGAAATTCCAGCGGGCAAAACCGTGGCGGTGGTGGGGCCTTCGGGGTCTGGCAAATCCACCTTGGCACGTTTGCTGTTTCGCTTCTACGACGTGGGCAGTGGCGCGATCACCATCGATGGACAAGACATTCGCCAAGTGACCCAAAGCAGCGTGCGCCGTGCCATGGGCATCGTGCCGCAAGATACCGTGCTGTTCAACGACACCGTGCGCTACAACATTGCCTACGGTCGCACCGACGCGACCGAAGCCGAGGTGGAGCAAGCGGCACGCGCTGCGCACATTCACGATTTCATCTCTTCCACACCCAAGGGCTACGACACCATGGTGGGCGAGCGTGGCTTGAAGTTGTCGGGCGGCGAAAAACAGCGCGTGGCGATTGCACGCACCTTGTTGAAAAACCCGCCGATTGTGATTTTTGACGAGGCCACCTCGGCGCTCGACAGCGCGAATGAGCGAGCGATTCAAGCGGAGTTGCAAAGCGCTGCGCAGAACAAGACCACCTTGGTGATTGCACACCGTTTGTCGACGGTGGTGGATGCGCATGAGATTTTGGTGCTCGATGCGGGGCGCATTGTGGAGCGGGGTTCACATGTGGCGCTGTTAGCGATGAATGGTCGGTATGCGCAGATGTGGGCGTTGCAGCAGTCTTCGGAGGGTTGACGTTTCTTTCGTCTTTTTGCTTCGTCGTCGTTGCGGCGAAGCTTGGGTGGCGCACCCCAAACGGCTTACATCGCTACGCGACGAATGGCGCCTTATTGGGCTACGCCACCCAAGCTTCTAAAGGCGTGCGCGGCTAAACGCAATCACTTCTTGCGTGAAGTTTTTTGAACAACAACTCGCATCCCCGAGGACCGAAGACAAAGACGCAAACAAAAAGGGCCTCTCGTCAAAACAAGAGGCCCTTTAAGCTAAAAAAGCAAAAAAGCGTTTACTTCACACCAGCAGCCGCCTTCAATGCAGCAGCCTTATCGGTACGCTCCCACGTGAACTCTGGCTCTTCACGACCAAAGTGACCATAGGCCGCGGTTTTGCTGTAGATGGGGCGCAGCAAGTCGAGCATTTGGATGATGCCCTTGGGGCGCAGGTCAAAGTGCTCGGCGACCAACGCGGCGATTTTGTCGTCAGCAATCACGCCCGTGCCTTCGGTGTTCACGGTGATGTTCATGGGGCGTGCCACGCCGATGGCGTACGCCACTTGAATTTGGCACTTCGTGGCCAAGCCTGCAGCCACGATGTTTTTGGCCACGTAGCGAGCCGCATAAGCCGCTGAGCGGTCTACCTTGGAGGGGTCTTTGCCAGAGAACGCGCCACCACCGTGGGGGCATGCGCCGCCGTACGTGTCCACAATGATTTTGCGACCCGTCAAACCGCAGTCGCCTTGTGGGCCGCCGATGACGAAACGGCCAGTGGGGTTGATCAAATACGTGGTGTCTTGCAACCACGCTTTGGGCAACACCGGCTTGATGAGTTCTTCAATGATGGCTTCGTTGAAGCTGGCCTTCATCTTGGTGGCGGATTCGCTTTGGTCAGGGCTGTGTTGGGTGGACAACACCACGGTGTCAATGCTGTGCGGCTTGCCGTCCACATAGCGCATGGTCACTTGGCTCTTGGCGTCAGGACGCAAGAAGGGCAGGCGGCCGTCTTTGCGCAACTGGGCTTGGCGCTCGACCAAACGGTGGGCGTAATAGATGGGGGCTGGCATGAGCTCTGGTGTTTCGCTGCAAGCGTAGCCAAACATCAGGCCCTGGTCACCCGCGCCGATGTTGAGATGGTCGTCAGATGCATGGTCAACGCCTTGGGCAATGTCGTTGGATTGCTTGTCGTAACAAACCATGACTGCACAACCTTTGTAGTCGATGCCGTACTCGGTGTTGTCATAACCGATGCGCTTGATGGTGTCACGTGCGACTTGGATGTAGTCCACATGCGCGTTGGTGGTGATCTCACCGGCCAACACCACCAGACCAGTATTGGTCAGGGTTTCGGCCGCCACGCGTGAACGTGGGTCTTGCGCGAAGATGGCGTCCAAGATCGCGTCAGAGATTTGGTCAGCCACCTTGTCAGGGTGGCCTTCTGAGACGGATTCAGAGGTGAAGAGGTAATTGCTGGACATAAAAAAGCTCCTTGTTTTCGATAGGGTGTTCGGCGTTGCCGACCCTGAAAACTTGGAGCCCAGCGAACGCTTTAGCAGAGTGGCCAGATTGCTCCGAGCCCACACACCGCAGTGTGTTGTCGCCCTGCAAGTAGTTCTTTAACTCGGCGACAATCGTGATTCTAGTGGAGTTATCAAAGTTAGTAAAAAGTTCATGTCTTTCGTCCCCCCCCTCTTTCAGTTGCTTGCCCGCATCCCTCTGCCTTGGATGCAGCGGCTTGGCGCTGGGCTAGGTTGGTGTGTGTGGTGGTTGTCGCCCAGTTATAGACGTCATTTCAAAGCCAATGTGCAAGCTGCAGGCGTGGCGTGGTCTGATGCCCGACCTGCAGTGGCCGCCATTGGCGCGATGGTGGCCGAGCTGCCTTGGGTGTGGATGCGTCCTCACCGCACCAAGTTGGATGGTTTGGTGAGATGGGACGGCGCCGAGCACTTTGAAGCCGCCATGCAAGTGGGCAAGGGTGCCATCATCATGTCGCCGCATTTGGGGGCGTGGGAGATAGGCGCACAAGCCATTGCCGAAAAGTTTGGCCCCAAGCATGGCGCGATGGTTGCGCTCTTTCGTCCTGCTCGCCAAGCGTGGCTAGAGCCCTTGGTGGCCAATGCACGCACCCGACCTTATCTTGATTCAGCGCCCACTTCGCTGGCAGGGGTGCGAACGCTTATTCGCACGCTTCGCAGCGGTGGCTACACGGCCATCTTGCCCGACCAAGTGCCGCCGCTGGGTCAAGGTGTGTGGGCGCCGTTTTTTGGGCGAGATGTCTACACCATGACCTTGCTCGCCAAGTTGGCGCAACAAACCGGTGCGCAAGTCATCATGACGTGGTGCGAACGCTTGCCCTCGGGCCAAGGTTTTTGCATGCACATGCGCCCCTTTGATGCGCCTGAGATGAAAGACGCCACGGTGTCGCCCCTAGATGCCGCCGCTGCCGTGAACCGCGGTGTGGAAGCCATGGTGCGCGAGGCGCCTGGCCAATACCTGTGGGGCTACGCCCGCGACAAGCAGCCGCGGGCGGAGAGCTAGCCATGTTCAGCAAGTGGGGCTTGTTTTTGCTGCGTGGTTTGGGTTATTTGCCCTTGTCATGGTTGCGCGCTTTGGGGGCTGGCTTGGGCGCATTGTTGGTGTTTGCGATTCCTTCACGCCGCCGCGTGGTGCAAGCCAATCTTCGCGTTTGCTTTTCTGGTTGGAGTGATGCCGAGCGCGACGCTTTGATGCGCCAAACCTTTGTGTATTTCGCGCAAGCTTGGTTGGACCGCAGTTGGCTTTGGCATCGCAGCGCGGCGTGCATTCGGTCGCGCATACAGATCTCTGGCGAGGTGAGCGCTTTGTCAGAGGCGACACCCACCGTGCTGTTTGCACCGCATTTCATGGGCTTGGATGTAGGCTGGACTGCGCTCACCATGCGTCTGCCCTTGCACTTCACCACCATCTTCACACCGCAGTCAAATGCCGCCGTGGATGCGTGGGTGGCCAAAGGCCGGGAGCGCTTTGGTCAGGTGCGTTTGTTTCGTCGCGAGGATGGGGTCAAACCCATTCTTGCCGCCTTGCGTCAGAACCAACTGCTGTATTTGTTGCCCGATATGAATTTTGGCGCGAACGAGTCTATTTTTGTGCCGTTCTTTGGCGAGCCAGCGGCCACTGTGCCGTCGTTGTCGCGCTTTGCCAAGCTAGGTCGAGCCCGCGTGGTGCCCGTCATCACACGCATGACCGATACAGGCTACGAGGTGGTGGTGCATCCCGCTTGGCATGACTTCCCAACGGACGATGCCCTGGCCGATACTGCCACCATGAACCAGCGCTTAGAGGTGTTCATCAACACCATGCCAGCTCAGTATTTTTGGGTGCACAAGCGCTTCAAAACACGTCCAGTGGGTGCGGCTGAAATTTACTAACGCGTCAAGCCAAAACCCCGCTGCAATTCAAGGGTGCATCCATTGATACAAGGTGGCAGCCACTTCATCCACGCCCTGCTTTTTGAGCGCCGAGAACAAGCGTACTTCACCACCGCCGGCTTGCAGTTTGGTGATTTGCAGAGCTTTCGCACCATCTGTTTTGTTGAGCTTGTCAGCCTTGGTCAGTAGCACCAAAAACTTCATGCCTTCTGCCACGCGCGGGCGAATCACGTCCAACAAAATTTCGTCCAATTCGGTGAGTCCGTGACGGGGGTCGCACATCAGCACCACTGCGCGAAGGTTGGGGCGGGTGAGCAAATAGTTGGCCATCACTTGTTGCCAACGAATCTTGTCTTGTTTGGGCACAGCGGCGTAGCCGTAGCCCGGTAAGTCGGCCAGTACCGCGTCTGTCTTGCCATGCCTGCCCATGGCAAACAAGTTGATGTGCTGCGTGCGGCCGGGTGTTTTAGAGGCGTAGGCCAAGCGTTTTTGCTGGGTCAACACGTTGATGCAAGTGGATTTGCCCGCATTCGAGCGTCCCACAAACGCAATTTCGGGCAGATCGTAGGTGGGCAAGTGGTGGAGCTGGGCGGCGGTGGTCAAAAAGCGCGCGGTATGAAGCCAACCCATGGCGTATTTGGCTTGTTCGGATGGGCTTAGCAGGTCAAAGGCCTCTTTGGCAGCTGCCAGCTCGGCTTCGCGTTGGGCTTGAAATTCAGCATTCAAGACCTTGATTTCGGGCGTCTCAGGGTTGTCTATAGGGGGATGTGTGTCGTGTGGGTGGGGCTGATTCATGCGGCATTGTAGAATCAGCCAAGTTTTTCGCCGTCTTTGAGACCTTTTTAACCAAAGAACACTTATGAAGCTGATTGCCTCTTTGCTCATTGCTGCCGCCTTGGTAGCCCCCGTCTTGTCAACCGCCGCTCAGCCTCCAGCACCTGCTGCCAAGGCCGATTTGGCAAAAGGTGAAGCCACTTTCACAGCGATTTGCGCGTCTTGCCATGGTGCAGACGGCAACTCTGGCTCACCTGCCAACCCTAAGCTGGCACAACAGCATCCCGAATATTTGGTCAAGCAGTTGCAAGAGTACAAATCAGGCAAACGCGCCAACGCCATCATGAGCGGCATGGCTGCAGGTTTGTCTGAGGCAGACATGAAGAACGTCGCCGCTTGGTTGGCCACCAAAGAGGCCAAGCCCAACTTTGCCAAAGAAAAAGATTTGGTGGCATTGGGTGAGCGCATTTACCGCGGTGGCGTGGCCGAGCGTCAAATAGCGGCTTGTGCTGGCTGCCACAGCCCAACAGGCGCTGGTATTCCCTCTCAGTACCCACGTTTGTCTGGCCAACATGCCGACTACACCATGGCTCAGTTGAGTGCTTTCCGTGAGCACGCCAACAAAGGCGCGGGTCAAAACGTGGGCCGTGGCAACAATGCTCAGATGAGCGGTGTGGCTTCCAAATTGAATGACCGCGAAATCAAAGCTGTGTCTGACTACATCGCTGGCTTGCGTTAATCCCAGCCCCACACTTGATGATCCAAAGCTGGCCATGTGCCAGCTTTTTTGTTGTCTGCTGCATGGGTTTGGGCCAATGGGCGGGGGGAATTGACTTTGCCTCACAATCAGCAAACTTCGTCGTTCAAGGAGAGTCGTTGTGCCATCCCCGCAATTTTCGAACAACCATGACTCGGGCTTTGTTCACCCTGTGAGCAGCGAGATCACGCCGCCAGTGGCCTACGCCCAGCGCCGCGACTGGCTCAAGCACATGGCCGCTGGTGCAGCGGGCTTGTCAATGGCTGCTTGGGCTTCACGTGGGGCTTGGGCTCAAACAGCCAGCGAAGCCGTGGTGCGTCCAGGCAAGTTGGCCCTTTTGACGGGTGCGGTGAGCCGTGTGAGCGGCTCCAACACCATGGAAAAAATCACCAGCTACACCGACGCCAGCACCTACAACAATTTTTACGAATTTGGCACCGACAAATCAGACCCCGCCAAATACGCACACACCTTGCCGATCAAACCCTGGACGGTGGACATCGAAGGCCTTGTGAATAAACCAGGCCGTTTGGATCTCGATGCCTTGCTCAAACTCAGCCCGATGGAAGAGCGCATCTACCGCATGCGTTGTGTGGAGGGCTGGTCGATGGTGATTCCTTGGGTGGGCTATTCCTTGGCTGAACTCATCAAACGCGTGGAGCCTTTGGGCAGTGCGAAGTTTGTGGAGTTCTACACGTTGGCGGACCCCAAAACCATGCCCGGCGTGCGCTCGCGGGTGCTCGATTGGCCTTATGTCGAGGGCCTGCGCATGGACGAGGCCATGCACCCGCTCACGCTTTTGAGCTTTGGCATGTATGGCGAAGTGCTGCCCAATCAAAACGGCGCGCCTGTGCGCTTGGTCGTGCCGTGGAAATACGGGTTCAAAAGCGCCAAGAGCTTGGTGAAGATTCGCTTTGTCGAAAAGCAACCTGTTAACTCGTGGGGTCGCTCAGCGCCTCAAGAGTATGGCTTTTTCTCCAACGTCAACCCAAACGTCAGCCACCCGCGATGGAGCCAAGCCACGGAGCGGCGCATTGGCGAAGATGGCTTGTTCGCCAAAAAGCGCAAGACCTTGATGTTCAATGGCTATGAGGCCCAAGTAGGTCAGCTGTATGCAGGCATGGACCTGAGTAAGTTTTATTGAGGTGAATGCCGCCCTGCGCAATGCTTTGCAACATGGCGGTGCCAAGCTTGCGCTGTGGCTGTTGGCTCTTGCGCCTTTTGTTTGGTTGGTGTGGGGCGCTGCCAATGATGCCTTGGGTGCGAACCCCGCGGAGTATTTGATTCGCGCCAGCGGCGATTGGACGCTGCGCCTGTTGTGCATCACCTTGGCGGTGACGCCGTTGCGTGTGATGTTGGGGTTGCCAGAGCTGCTTCGCTTTCGGCGCATGCTGGGCTTGTTCACCTACTTTTATGTGGTGCTGCATTTGCTTTGTTACAGCTGGTTGGATATGGGGTTTGAGTGGGGCGACATTGCGACGGATATTGCGAAGCGCCCGTTTATCTTGGTGGGTTTCACTGCGTGTGTGTTGCTCACGCCTTTGGCCTTGACTTCATTTCACCGCGCGATTCGTTGGCTAGGGGCCAAGCGTTGGCAGGCGTTGCACCGGCTGGTGTATGCGGTGGCTTTGCTAGCGGTGTTGCACTTTTTTTGGATGCGGGCGGGCAAGAGTGACTTTGCAGAGGTGTTTGTTTATGCCGCTGTTTTGTTTGTTTTGCTGGCTTGGCGGGTTTTCCACTCTTCTTTGTGGCGTCGTTTGTTGCGCTCGGTTGGTTTCACTCGCTGATGCGGCTACGGGTGTGCGGCCCCTTTCTCATGCTGGGGTACCAGAAATCGTCAGGGGCTGGCTAATCGCCGCGGCGCAGCGAAAGCAAAGCGCAGCGAAAGCAAAGCGCCACGAAAGCAAAAGCTTAAGAAACCAAAGACTCACACGCCATCAGATCCGCCACCGTCTCACGGCGTCGAATCACATGCGCCTTGTCCCCGTCCACCAAAACCTCAGCCGCCCGCCCGCGCGTGTTGTAGTTGCTAGACATGGCCACGCAATACGCACCGGTCGACAGCACGGCCAACAAATCGCCCGTCTGCACTGCGAGCTGGCGGTCACGACCCAGCCAGTCACCGCTTTCGCACACAGGGCCCACCACGTCGTACGCCACCGCCTCACCCGCACGCGGCGTCAAGGGCACGATTTGGTGGAAGGCTTCGTACATCGCAGGACGCGGCAAGTCATTCATGGCCGCGTCGACGATGCAAAAGTTCTTTTGCTCGCCGGGCTTCAAATAAAGCACCTCTGTCAAGCACACGCCCGCATTGCCAACAAGAGAGCGACCGGGTTCAATCATCAGCTGACGCTGGCCGTAGCCACGTGCATCGAGCTTGGCCAAGAGTTGTGCCCATAGCGCGTCTGCAGCAGGTGGCGTGTCGCCGTTGTAGTTGATGCCTAGGCCGCCGCCAAAATCAATGTGTTGAATGGCAATGCCTGCGGCCTCAATGGCATCGACCAAATCAAGCACGCGGTCCATCGCGTCTAAGTAGGGCGTGGCGTCAGTAATTTGCGAACCGATGTGGCAGTCAATGCCTTTGACTTGCAAGCCCGGCAGGCTGGCAGCGCGTTGGTAGGTGGCCAAAGCGCGCTCGTGTGCCACGCCAAATTTGTTGCCTTTGAGACCCGTGGAAATGTAGGGATGGGTTTTGGCATCTACGTTGGGGTTGACGCGGATGCTGATGGGTGCGCGCTTGCCCATGCTTTGTGCCACATCGCTGAGCACTTCGAGTTCGGCTTCGCTCTCGACGTTGAAACAGGCAATGCCCGCATCCAAAGCTTTGCGCATTTCGGCGCGTGTTTTACCTACACCGGAGAAGATGACTTGAGAGACGTCGCCACCTGCAGCGATCACGCGGTCTAGCTCCCCACCCGAGACGATGTCAAAACCACAACCCGCTTGCGCAAACACTTGCAGCACGGCCAAGGACGAGTTGGCTTTCATGGCGTAGCAAATACGGGCGTTGCGGCCTGCGAAACCGCGTTGATAAGCGGCCAGGGCGTTGAGCATGGCGGCTTTGGAGTACACAAACAAAGGCGTGCCATGCACATGGGCGAGGTCGGCGAGCTTGACGTTTTCTAAATACAAATCATTGTTCTGTGTGGCCACAAAGGGCGCGCCGGCAAGCGTGGTGTGTGTCATTGGACGGTTCTTGAAGAATTAACGGCCAGTCGCAGCAGACGCAGCATTGGCAGGAGGTGAGGCAGGAGGTGCTGCGGTGCCAGGCAATTGACGGCGCACAATGTCGGGCAAGGTGGCGCGTTGTTTGAACTCGGGGTCGTTGGGCATATAGAGTGCGCCCTTTTGGCCGCAGGCTGACAAAGCAAGCACCAAGCTCAATGCAGAGGCCGCAGTCGCACCAAGGTGCGAGCCTCTGACTAGAATCTTTTTATCAATACCCATGGCACAAATTGTATGACCGATCTCGAATTCTTAGACCATGCAGAACTTCTGCTCAAAGCCGTTGAGTTGGCTTGCGACCGCATCAACGACGACGGTGAGGCCGACATCGACAACCAGCGCGTGGGTGGCATGATCACGCTGACATTTGAGAACAAAAGCCAGATCATCATCAACTTGCAAAAGCCCTTGCATGAGGTCTGGTTGGCGGCACGCTCTGGGGGCTATCACTTCAAGTTTGACGGCTTGCAATGGGTCGACACCAAAGGCCAAGGTGAATTTTTTGAACGCCTGTCCCAAGACGCCAGCACCCAAACTGGGCTAGCGTTGGGCTTTCATGCTAGTTCCTAAATAAATCGAGAATCTTTTTCTTCTCGTCGTTGGCGGGCAGTGGTTCGCTGCCGTTGCCTGATCGGCTCTCGAGCCCCAAACTCCCCACGCCTGCGCCACGGCTGAATTCGGAATACGCCCAATCGCCCCCTTCATGGCTCAGGCCTGCGGGCGGTACTGGCTCAGACACGGGCACGTTTTGCAAGGCGTGTTGCATGTAGCTGATCCACACGGGCAGACTCAAGCCGCCACCCGTTTCGCGGTCGCCCAGCTTGCGCGGTGTGTCGTAGCCGATCCATGTGACGGCGGTGAGTGTGGGGTGATAGCCTGCAAACCAAGCGTCCATTGAATCGTTGGTGGTACCTGTTTTGCCGTAAATGTCGTTGCGCTTCAAGGTGGCTTGTGCGCGCGCAGCGGTGCCTGAACGGGTGACCTCTTGAAGCAAACTGGTCATCACAAATGCGTTGCGTGCGTCGATGGCGCGGGCTGATTCTTCCAGCGGGGGCGGTGTGAACTCAGACAAAACCTTGCCCATTTGATCGGTCACCTTGGTCACGAGGTAGGGGTTCACGCGGTAGCCACCATTGGCAAACACCGAATAGCCTGACGCCATTTGCAGTGGCGTGACCGAGCCAGCACCCAAAGCCATGGTCAGGTAGGGCGGATGTTTTTCAGCATCAAAGCCAAACTGGGCAATCCAGTCTTGCGCGTTTTGTGCGCCCACCGCTTGCAACACGCGAATCGACACCATGTTTTTCGACTTGGCCAAACCTTTGCGCAAGCTCATGGGACCTTCAAACGTGCCGTCGTAGTTTTTGGGCTCCCACGGTTGGCCACCCGTGACGCTGGCATCAAAGAACAGCGGCGCATCGTTCACCACCGTCATGGGCGTGAAGCCTTTTTCTAGCGCGGCTGAATAAATGAAAGGTTTGAAGCTTGACCCCGGTTGGCGCCAAGCTTGGGTCACGTGGTTGAATTTGTTTTTGTTGAAGTCAAAGCCGCCCACCAGCGCATGAATCGCACCGTCGCGTGGGTCGATGGATACAAACGCGCCTTCCACTTCGGGCAGTTGGGTGATTTCCCAGCCGCCTTTGGCGGTCTTGGTGATGCGCACCAGCGCGCCTGGGCGTAGCTTGATGTTGGGCGCGGCTTTGTCTGACAAGCCCGATTGCACAGGCTGCAAACCTTCGCCCGTGATTTCCAGAACTTCGCTGTTTTGGCGCATCACGCGCACTTTTTTGGGGGTGGCGTCTAGCACCACGGCTGCCAGCAAATCGCCTTTGTCGCCCTGCTCAATCAAGGCGTCGTCAATCGCGTCTTCTAGCTCAGCTGCTTTTTCAGGCAAGGTGATGAAACGCTCAGGGCCGCGGTAGTGTTGGCGGCGCTCAAAGTCCATGATGCCGCGACGCAGCGCAAAGTAGGCCGCTTGTTGGTCGCTGGCGCGAATCGTGGTGTAGACGTTCAAGCCGCGTGTATAGATCTCGGGGCCGTACTGCGCAAACATGAGCTGACGGGCCATCTCAGCCACGAAGTCAGCGTGTGTGTTGAGGCTGCTGGTGGCAGTGCGAATCTTCAACTCCTCTTGCTTGGCGGCAATGGCTTGTTCTTTGGTGATGAAGCCGTTTTCCTCCATGCGCTCAATGATGTAGAGCTGGCGTGAGCGGGCACGTTTGGGGTTGACGATGGGGTTGTAGGCCGAGGGCGCTTTGGGCAAGCCCGCCAACATGGCCGCTTCGGCAATGCTGATATTTTTGAGGGGTTTGCCAAAGTAAGCCTCAGACGCTGCGGCAAAGCCGTAAGCCCGGTTGCCCAAATAAATTTGGTTCAGATAGATCTCAAAAATCTGGTCTTTGCTGAGCAAGTGTTCAAGTTTGCTGGTGAGCAAAATTTCGTAAATCTTGCGGGTAAAGGTTTTTTCAGACGTGAGGTACACATTGCGCGCCACCTGCATGGTGATGGTAGAAGCACCCTGGCTTTTGGCCCGTCCTAAGTTGGCCAATGCCGCACGCATCAGGCCGATGTAGTCCACCCCGCCATGTTGGTAAAAGCGCGCGTCTTCAATGGCCAGCACCGCGTCTTTCATGACCTTTGGGATGTCTTTGAAGGGTGTGAGGTTGCGTCGCTCTTCGCCGAATTCGCCAATTTGGGTGCCCTCTACCGAATACACGCGCATCGACAACTTGGGTCGGTAATCAGCCAAGTCGGAAATGTCGGGCAATTGGGGGTAGGCCATGGCCAGCGCCACGGCGACCAGGAGGCCAATGATCACTGCGCCTGCTGCCGCCAGTCCAAAGGCCCATAGCAAGACATAGCCCAGTAAAGAGCTGGGCGCTGCAGGTGCGGCGGCGTGTTCTTTCGAACCTTCGGGGGTGTGGTTTTTGGCCATAAGTAACAAGGATTATAAAAACACGCCTGCATCACAAAAGTGTCAAGTCAAACACCGCCGCAATCCGCTTTTTTAACGTTGAAATTCAAAGCATTTTTAGCTTGATCAAAGGATGCTCTGATGCGCTGGACTTCATGGTTGCCACGCTCACGCCCGCACCGTCTTTGTGTGGTTGGGCTTGATATTGGTCCACAGGCATGCAGTTGGGTGGTGCTCAGCGGTTCTCAGAGCCAGCCCGACAGGGTTTGCTGCGCTGAGCGGCTGCAACTTCCTCATGGTTTGGTGGCGCAGGGTGAGGTGGTGCAGTCGGTGGCCTTGGGGCAATGGCTGCGTTCTCAATTGGACGCGGGTGGCTACGAGCCTAGCGAGGTCTTCATCGGGTTAGACAGTGCACAGGTGTCGCATCACATGGTCACTTTGGCGGCTGGCCTGTCGCCCGCAGATGTGAGGTTTCAGCTGCAAGCGGAGGTGCAGGCGGTGTTGCCTCCACATGCCCCAGAGGTGTGCATCGATTACGCCGTCGACACCACAACCGCCACCATGAACGAATCAACCTATTGTGTGCAAGCTGTCCCGCGTGCGCAAGTCGATGCCTTGCAGCGGGTGGCACACACGGCGGGCTTCAAAGTGCGGGTGATTGAACCTAGACAAGATGCTGTTCGCCGTAAAGAGCAATGCCAAGCAGAGCAATGCCAAGCCTTGGCAGGCTTACCCATCGCCAGTTTGGCTTTGACCATGCAATGCGAGGTGGCCTTGGGTTTGGCCTTACGTGCATGGCATGATGACGGAATCAATTTTTTACCACGCCGCGATGCATCTCAGGATGTGTTGCGCCGCAGATGCTTCTGGGGCGTGGCCTTGAGTGCCCTGGGTGGCGCGGTGTTGGCCGCAGGTTTTGCCGTGGTGATGGCGTCTGCCACTCAAGCCAAGCAAGCTCACTTGGCCGATGCCGCATCGTCTTCTCGTGCATGGTCGCAGGCACAACGCGCACATGCCCACGCCAAAACCATCGATGAGCGGCGTGCAGCGCAAGCAAGTTGGCTCAAGGTTCGTCAAGACCTGCAGTTGCAGAGTCTGCAATGGAGCCGAGTGCTTAGCCATGGCGCCCAAGGTGTGTGGGTGTCTACCGTCAAACAGCAAGGGACGCGTTGGACGATGCAGGGCGAAGCCTTGACACCCGGCCATGCGCAGCACTTGGTGCAGCAACTCAAGGCGCTAGACATTTGGGTGCAAGCCCCCGAGCTGCCGCAACTGACGTCCGCGGTTTCAACCACTGGCTTGCCTGTCTGGCAGTTCCGCATTGAAGCTGATCTGAAAGGAGGAATGTGATGGCGTGGCTCAGCATTTTTAAGTTGTCTGTGCAACATGTGGATTGGCATCAGCCTTGGTGTTGGCCTCGTGCGGTTCAAAACCTGTTGTTTGTGGGCGCAGGCGTGTGTGGTGTGTTGCTCCTCAGTCCTTGGTGGCTGCACAACTGGCAAGCGTTGGATGAAGCGAATGCAGCGCAAGCAAAGTTGCAGGCCCAGCAAGACGCCATACAAGCGCTGCACGCACAAACTGCGCAACTGCTGCAAGAGCAACAGCCATTTGCCGTCCCACTGGCAGATGCGGCTGTGCTTACCCAGTTGGCTCAACAGCAAGGCCTGCAGTTTTCTGAGCAGGGTGTGGACAAACCGCTGCAAAGTGCAGCCCTGAATGCGTTGCAAATACAGCAGCTGCCTATGCACTTCAAAGTGCATGGCGCTTGGGATAGCTGGCGCCATTGGCTTGCGCAATGGCCAGTTGCTGCGCCAGGCATGACGGTGGCTTCGCTAGAGATCAAGGCTGATGCATCTGGCAGCATCGCGGCACAAGTGCTTGCGGTGGCGCCTCAATCGACGTCGACCGAATCGACCTTTGAGCTGTCCAAGGTCAACTTGGAAAGTGCAAATGCAAATGCAAATGCACATTCAAATGACCCATTCAATGCACAAGCTTGGGTCAGTGCGCAGCGAGCATATGCTGCGCAGCAGCCCAGTTACTTGCGTTTGGTTGCCCCCGAGTTGTTGCGTGCGCGTGATGTGCTCGAGGCTTTTCCGCGCGAGCGGTTGCAATACGTGGGCCACATCGCCTCTGGCGCTGAGTTGGAAGGGCTGATCCGGGTTGTGCCGCCTGAGGGCGCCAAGAAAGAAGCCGCCATGATGAGTGTGTACCGCGTGCGGTTGGGGCAGCGCCTAGGGCAAGATTTTGGCAAAGTGTTGGCCGTTCGCCCTGAACACTTGATGCTGCAAGAGTTGGCCTTGACTGCCGCTGGCCAATGGCAAACACGCGAAGTACGTTTGCCATTGCAGGAGGCGTCTCCATGAGTGTTCAGTTTTTCTATGGCTTGCGGGTGACGGGTGCATTGGTAAATGCAGTGCGCCGTGCTGTTGAGGGGGGCTTCATGATTTGCTGTTGCGCTTTTGCAGCCCCATTGCAAGGCCAAGAGAGCAAGCCCCCATTTATCGGCGCACCCATGTCGATGAATTTTCAAAACATCGAGGTACGCACGGCGCTGCAGATCTTGGCTGATTTCACAGGGCTCAACATCATCACCTCAGACAGCGTCACAGGATCACTCACCTTGAAGTTGCACAAAGTGCCTTGGGACCAAGTGTTGGACATCATGGCCCAAGCGAAGGGCTTGAGTGTGCGCCAGCAAGGCAATGTGGTGTGGGTCGCCCCACGTGCCGAAGTGGCTGCGCGTGAAAAGCTGGAGTATGAAAGCAAACTTGCCGCGCAAAATCTAGCACCCATGCAAACGCGTGGCTTTCTCCTCAATTACGCCAAGGCGGTGGATGTATTGACGCAAATTCAAGGCGGCACGGTGATGCCAGCCTTACCTGCCATGGGCAGCTACGGAGGTGTTGGCGGCTTCGCTGGCATGGGTGGCGCGGGCCTAGGCGCCGTGCCGCCTTTAGGCTCTGCACCTTTTGGCCTGTCATCCATGGGCGGTGGTTCGCGCATTCTCAGCGCACGCGGCAGCGCCATGGCCGAGTCGCGAACCAATCAGCTGTTTGTCACAGACGTTGCCGAACGCATCGAGCAGGTGGCGCAAATGATTGCCAAAATCGACATTCCTCTGCGCCAAGTCATGATCGAAGCGCGCATCGTGCAAGCCAGCGACACCTTTGGCCAAACGTTGGGGGTTCGTCTGGGTGGCATGGGGCAGGGTGGCTCTCAAAGTGTGTGGGGCCCGACGAATGTCAACGTTGTCGCCAATGCCAACCCCACGGCGCAGCAAGCCACGAGCTTCAACATGGCCGACAAAACGCTAGACACCTCAGGCAGCTTTGTTAATTTGCCCGCTCCCAGCCTCAATGGTTTTGCCTCAGCCAGTTTTGCGGTGTCAATTTTTAATTCGGCCAAGAACCGTTTTCTGAACCTGGAGTTGTCAGCACTTGAGGCCGATGGCAAAGGCAAGGTCGTGTCCAGCCCACGCGTGGTCACGGCCGATCAAGCCAAAGCCGTGATTGAGCAAGGCACTGAATTGCCTTATCAAGTGGCGGCGGCCAGCGGCGCATCCACCTTGGCATTTCGCAAGGCCAACCTCAAGCTCGAAGTTACCCCGCAAATCACGCCCGAAGGCGGCATTGTATTGGACTTGGATATTTCAAAGGACAACGTGGGCCAAATCACCCCCGCGGGTTTTGCCATCGACACCAAACACATCAAAACCCAAGTGCTGGTTGAAAACGGCGGCACGGTCATGATTGGCGGCATTTACGAAACCAGCGAACAAGAGGACGTGTACAAAGTGCCGCTCTTGGGCGACATTCCCGTGCTGGGCTTTTTGTTCAAAAACCGCCGCACCGCCCAAGCCAAGCAAGAGTTGCTGGTCTTCATAACCCCTAAAATGCTAGATCACAGTGCCGTTGCACGTTGAGAAAGCCTATGTTGTTGGTTTTGGTGGGTCTGCCGGGTTCTGGCAAAACGACCGTTGGGCGTCAATTGGCGCGACGACTTCACCTCCCCTTTGTTGATTCGGATCACGCGATTGAGAACCGCTTAGGTTGTTCGGTCCGCGAATATTTCGAACGCGAAGGGGAAGACCGCTTTCGTGACCTCGAATCTGAAGTGATCGCCGATTTGTGCCACCACCACCAAGGCGTGTTGTCCACTGGCGGCGGCTCGGTGCTGCGCCCCATCAACCGTGAACGCCTGCGCCAACATGGTCATGTGTTTTATTTGCGCTCCAGCCCCGAAGAGGTGTTTCGTCGTTTGCGCAACGACCAAAACCGTCCTTTGCTGCAAGTGGCCGACCCCCAAGCCCGTCTGCGTGAGCTGCTTGAGGCGCGTGACCCCATGTACCGCGCAGCCGCGCATTACGTCATCGAAACAGGCCGCCCGAATGTGGCAGGCTTGGTCAACATGATCGTGTCGCAGCTTGAACTCGCTGGGCACATCAAGCCCGTCTCGCCTCCCGCGCCCACCGACCGTCCACGCGTGTCGCCTCCTCACTGAACCTGAGCCATGTCCCACACACCACACCTCGACCGCGTTGCCATTGAATTGGGCGAGCGCAGCTATCCAATTTTGATTGGCGCGCAGTTGCTCAGTCACGCCAGCACCTGGGCCGATTTGCCCAAAGCCTCCGCCGCCCTCATCGTGACCAACGACACCGTGGGCCCCCTTTATGCCCAGCGTTTGCAAGCCGCCCTCGCGCCGCTTTACCCGCATGTGCACACGGTGGCCTTGCCTGATGGCGAGAGCCACAAAGATTGGCAAACCCTCAACCTGATTTTTGACACGCTGTTGGGTCAAGGTGCAGACCGCAAAACCGTGCTGTTCGCTTTGGGCGGCGGCGTGGTGGGCGATATGACTGGTTTTGCCGCCGCGTGCTACATGCGGGGTGTGCCTTTTGTGCAAGTGCCCACCACATTGCTCGCGCAAGTCGATTCATCGGTTGGCGGCAAAACGGCTATCAACCATCCCATTGGTAAAAACATGATTGGCGCCTTCTACCAGCCGCACCGCGTGGTGTGCGACTTAGATACGCTGCAAACCTTGCCTCAGCGCGAGATGAGCGCGGGCTTGGCCGAAGTCATCAAATACGGCCCCATCGCCGACATGCAGTTTTTGGATTGGATCGACAGCCACCTCGACGCGCTGCTGGCGCGTGACCCGCAAGCGTTGGCGCACGCTGTGAAGCGCAGTTGCGAAATCAAAGCGTGGGTGGTGGGCCAAGACGAACGCGAAGGCGGGATTCGCGCCATCTTGAATTTCGGCCACACCTTTGGTCACGCCATTGAGGCGGGTTTGGGCTTTGGCGAGTGGCTGCACGGCGAAGCTGTGGGCTGCGGCATGGTCATGGCCTCGCATCTCTCGCAACGTTTGGGTTTGGTGGACGAAGCGTTTGTCTCGCGCTTGACCGCCCTCATTGCGCGCGCTGGCTTGCCCATCGTCGGCCCCCAACTTGGCGCAGATGTTTACCTGCACCACATGCGCGTGGACAAAAAAGCCGAAGCCGGTGAAATCAAATTCGTGCTCATCGACAAGCCGGGCACGGCCATCGTGCGTGGCGCACCCGATGCCTTGGTGGCCCAAGTCATCGACGACTGCTGTGAAAAATAAGAGTGGCCAAGCTAGGCGAGTGAAACAACGCCGTTCGCAGTCTGGCGGTATGGGGGATGTGCCGCTGATGATTTCTGGACCAGCATGAAGAAGCGGCACATCCCCCATATCGCCAGCGAGCACAGAAAAAAAAGCAATGATCCAACTCGCCCCCTACGCCTGCCAGCCTGAACAGTCTCGTGGTCGCCGCCACGCAGAACCCTCTGTGCCAGCTCACGCCTCCAGCGTGCGCAACCCGCACCAGCGCGACCGCGACCGCATCGTTCATTCCACGGCCTTTAGGCGCTTGGTCTACAAAACCCAAGTTTTCTTGAACCACGAAGGCGACTTGTTTCGCACGCGCATGACGCACTCGCTTGAGGTGGCGCAGCTGGGACGCTCCATCGCGCGAGCATTGAATTTGAATGAAGACTTGGTCGAAGCCATTGCCTTGGCGCATGACCTCGGCCACACGCCTTTTGGTCATGCTGGCCAAGACGCGCTCAACGAATGCATGGCCCCCTACGGAGGCTTCGAACACAACCTGCAAAGCCTGCGCGTGGTGGATGAGTTGGAAGAGCGCTACCCCGCCTTCAACGGACTCAACTTGAGCTTCGAAACCCGCGAGGGCATCTTGAAACATTGCGCGCGCCGCAATGCCGAACTCATCAACGCACAAGAACCAAACGGCGTTGCCGCTCGGTTTTTAAACGGCACGCAGCCGAGCTTAGAAGCGCAGCTGTGCAATCTGGCCGATGCCATTGCCTACAACGCGCACGACATTGATGACGGCGTGCGCTCTGGTTTGCTCGCGCTCGACCAGTTACAAGACGTGTCACTGTTTGCGCGCTACCAAGCACAAACGCTGTTGGATTACCCGCACCTGCAAACGCAGCACCCCAATGCGCAAGGCCGTCGCTTGCTTTATGAAACCATTCGCCGCATGTTGAGCGACCAGGTGTACGACGTGATCAATGCCACGCGAGCAGCGCTCGACCAGCACGCCCCCACCAGCGTCGACGAAGCGCGTCAGTGCCCCGCACTGGTGCAGTTCAGCGTGGCAATGCACCAAGAGTCGAAAGCGCTTCAGTCGTTTTTGTTTCGTAATTTGTACCGTCACCCGCAGGTCATGCAAAACACCGACGGCGCTCGCGCCATGGTGCAAGAACTGTTTGCCGTCTACTTGGGCAAGCCCCAAGAAATGCCTGCGGCTTATGCCCAGCGCAGCGACGTGCCGCGTGCCGTGGCCGACTATTTGTCCGGCATGACCGACCGTTTCGCCACGCGTGAACACGCCAGACTGACCGCATGACTGAACGAATGACTGACTTCGAAACAACCGCCATCGAAGACACCCAAAAGTGGCTGCTAGACGCCGTGGTGGGCCTCAACCTGTGCCCCTTCGCCAAGGCAGTGGTGGTCAAAGACATGGTGCGCTACCGCGTGTGCACATCAGCCGAACCTACCGATGTGCTGGCCATGCTGCGCGAAGAGTTGCAGCACTTGGCTGAGGCCGACCCAGACAAGCTAGACACCACGCTGCTGATTGCGCCCAAGGCCTTGCCCGACTTTTTGGACTTCAACGATTTCTTGGCCGACTGCGACGACGTGCTGTTAGACCTAGCACTAGACGGCGTGCTGCAAGTGGCCGACTTTCATCCGCACTACCAATTTGGCGGCACGGAGGTGGACGACATCGAAAACTTCACCAACCGCACGCCGTACCCCACACTGCACTTGCTGCGCGAAGCCAGCCTTGACAAAGCGGTGGAGGCCTATCCCGATGCGTCGCTCATCTTTGAGCGCAACATTGAGGTGTTGAATCAGTTGGGGCATGCGGGGTGGAAGGCTTTGGGGATTCGTGCGCGTCTTCAGGATTAATTGGCGGTAGGCGTGTTTGCGTTTGCTTCGCGCACCGGCTATGCCGATTGGCTGCGAAGTAATGAGCTCCCACGGCACAATGAGCCTATGTCCAAACACAAACTCGCCGTCGCACCCAAGCCTCAAGACCCAAGTTCGCAACTTGACCTGCGCCCCGGACAGTCCATCGAGTTGCTCAAAGAGCTGCACATTCTCACCCGCGACGGCAAGCTCAACCTTGATTCGCGTCGCAAGCTCAAGCAGGTGTATCACCTGTTTCAGTTCATCGACAAGCTCTTGAAAGAACTCCCTGCCAGCGAGCAAGGTCCCACTTTGGCAGACCACGGTGCGGGTAAGTCGTATTTGGGTTTCATCATTTACGACTTGTTTTTCAAGGGGCTAGGCAAGGGCAGTATTTACGGCATCGAGACGCGCAGCGAGTTGGTCGCGTCTTCCCAAGCACTGGCGCAACGCTTGGGGTTCGAACGCATGAAGTTTCTCAACCTCAGCGTGGCCGAGTCCACGCATACCGATGCGTTGCCTGACCAGATTGATGTGGTCACCGCGCTGCACGCGTGCGACACCGCCACCGACGACGCGATGGCGTTTGGTCTGCAAAAGAAAGCCAACTACATGGTGCTGGTGCCGTGTTGCCAAGCCGAGCTGGCACGTGCGCTCAACAAAAACAAAGCCCTCAACTTGCAGCGCACCCCGCTGGCCGAGCTTTGGCGTCACCCGCTGCACACGCGCGAGATGGGCAGCCAGCTCACCAACGTGCTGCGCTGTTTGTACCTCGAAGCGATGGGCTACCAAGTGACCGTGACCGAGCTGGTGGGCTGGGAGCACAGCATGAAAAACGAGCTCATCTTGGCCAAGTACACGGGGCAGAAAAAGCGCGCTGCAGCGGAGCGCTTGCAGGCGTTGCTGACGGAGTTTGGTGTGGAAGAGCTGGCCGAGACGCGATTCAAAATTGCCGCCTAATTAATTGGAATTAATTAGGGTCAGATCCCAATTAACATCAGCAGATGGCCCGCCTCCCTCGTCTCACCGTCACCGGCTACCCGCATCACGTCATCTTGCGGGGCAACAACCGCCAAGACATTTTTCGCAGCACCGTTGACTACCAGCGCATGCTTGATTTGCTTTTCGAGCACAGCCGCGCGCACAAGGTGGATATTCATGCCTATGTGTTGATGGGCAACCATCTGCATTTGTTGCTCACGCCACAACAAGACCAGTGCCTGCCCAAAATGATGCAGGCCGTGGGCCGAAGCTATGTGCAGGTATTCAACAAAATGCATGCGCGCACTGGCACGCTATGGGAGGGGCGCTACCGCTGCACACTCATACAGACCGACCGCTATCTTTTGGCATGCATGGCCTACATCGACCTCAACCCCGTGCGTGCGCACATGGTGGCGCAACCTGAAGATTACGCATGGTCGAGCTACGGCCACTATGCGGGGCTTCGCACGGATCGGCTTATCACGCCGCATGCCCTCTGCTGGTCCTTGGGTAACACGCCGTTCGCCCGTGAGGCGGCATACGCCGAATTGGTGCGGGCGGGCATCAGTGCGGAACAGCTCGGTGCACTGACCAACGCCACGCTCAGCGGTTGGGCGCTAGGCGACGAGCGTTTTGTGGCCGATTTGCAAGCCCAAACCGCACGACGCTTGGTAAAAACCAAGGCGGGACGGCCGTTTGGCAAGGGTTTTGATCCGTCCCCCATTAAATAATCCCCAGAATTAACAAGCAATTAATTGGGTTCTGACCCCAATTAATTTTCTTGGCATGGATGCTGCAATGCAGTATTCTTCTTGTCCCGCTGATTTTTTTGAGGAATGCGCGATGACCACGGCTGCCAACAAAGCACACCTGCAAGCTCAGGGTTTGTACGACCCCTCTAACGAACATGACGCCTGTGGCGTGGGCTTTGTGGCTCACGTCAAGGGTCAAAAGAGCCACGCCATCGTGGGTCAAGCGCTCAAAATTTTGGAAAACCTCGACCACCGGGGTGCCGTGGGTGCTGACGCGCTCATGGGCGACGGGGCAGGTATCTTGATTCAATTGCCCGACGCTTTGTACCGCGAAGAGATGGCCAAACAAGGGGTCCACTTGCCCCCGATGGGCGAGTACGGCGTCGGCATGGTGTTTTTGCCCAAAGAAAGCGCGTCGCGCTTGGCTTGCGAGCAAGAGCTTGACCGCGCGGTCAAAGCCGAAGGCCAAGTGTTGCTGGGCTGGCGCGATGTACCGGTCAACCTGGACATGCCCATGTCGCCACGTGTGCGCGAAAAAGAGCCCGTGATCCGCCAAATCTTCATCGGCCGCGGTAACGACGTGATCGTGCAGGATGCGCTCGAGCGCAAGCTCTACGTCATCCGTAAAACAGCCAGCGCCGCGATTCAGCACCTCAACCTGAAGCACGGCAAAGAGTATTACGTGCCCAGCATGTCTAGCCGCACCATCATTTACAAAGGCTTGTTGCTGGCCGACCAGGTGGGCACTTATTACCGCGATTTGACCGATGAGCGCTGCGTGTCAGCACTGGGTTTGGTGCACCAACGCTTCTCGACCAACACCTTCCCAGAATGGCCGCTGGCTCACCCTTACCGCTATGTGGCGCACAACGGTGAGATCAACACCGTCAAAGGCAACTACAACTGGATGAAGGCGCGCGAAGGCGTGATGTCCTCCCCCGTCTTGGGTGACGACCTCAAAAAGCTCTACCCCATCAGCTTTGCTGATCAGTCAGACACCGCTACCTTCGACAACTGCCTCGAATTGATGACGATGGCAGGCTATCCCATCAGCCAAGCTGTGATGATGATGATTCCCGAGCCATGGGAAAACCACAGCACCATGGACGAGCGCCGCAAGGCCTTTTACGAATACCACGCCGCGATGTTGGAGCCGTGGGACGGCCCCGCTTCAATCGTGTTCACCGATGGTCGCCAAATTGGCGCGACCTTGGACCGCAACGGCTTGCGTCCTTCACGCTACTGCATCACCGACGATGACATGGTCATCATGGCATCGGAGTCAGGCGTGCTGCCAGTGCCAGAGAGCAAGATCGTGCGCAAGTGGCGTTTGCAGCCCGGCAAGATGTTCTTGATCGACCTCGAACAAGGTCGCATGATTGATGATGAAGAGCTCAAAGCAGGCCTCACCAATACCAAGCCTTACAAGCAATGGATTGAAAACGTCCGCATCAAACTTGACGATGTCAAACGCCATGAAGGCGAAACCGCCCAAGCCAGCGATGTGTCTTTGCTCGACCGTCAACAAGCCTTTGGTTACAGCCAAGAAGACATCAAGTTCTTGATGGCCCCGATGGCCATCAACGGCGAAGAAGGCATTGGCTCCATGGGCAATGACAGCCCCTTGGCCGTGCTGTCTGGCAAAAACAAACCGCTCTACAACTACTTCAAGCAGTTGTTTGCGCAAGTGACCAACCCACCGATCGACCCGATCCGTGAAGCCATTGTCATGTCGCTGGTGTCGTTCGTGGGTCCCAAGCCCAACTTGCTCGACATCAACCAAGTCAACCCACCCATGCGTTTGGAAGTCAGCCAGCCTGTGTTGGACTTCACCGATATGGCCAAGTTGCGTGACATCGAGCTCTACACCCATGGCAAGTTCAAGAGCGCCACGCTCGACATGACTTACCCTTTGGCATGGGGCCACGAAGGCGTCGAGGCCAAATTGGCTTCGTTGTGTGCTGAAGCGGTGGACGCCATCAAAGGTGGCCACAACATCCTCATCATCAGCGACCGCGCAATAGGCGCCACCCAAGTGGCGATTCCGGCTGTGTTGGCCTTGTCGGCGATTCATCAACATTTGGTGCGCGAAGGTTTGCGCACCACCGCGGGTTTGGTGGTGGAGACGGGCAGTGCGCGCGAAGTGCACCACTTTGCCGTGCTGGCAGGCTACGGCGCAGAAGCCGTGCACCCCTACCTCGCGCTCGAAACACTGGCCAACTTGCACAAAGATCTGCCAGCAGATTTGTCGACCGACAAGGCCACTTACAACTACATCAAAGCCATCGGCAAAGGCCTATCAAAAATCATGTCCAAGATGGGCGTGTCGACCTACATGTCTTATTGCGGCGCGCAGTTGTTTGAAGCCATCGGCATCAACACCGAAACCGTGCAAAAGTATTTCACTGGCACACCGAGCCGCGTGGAAGGCATTGGCATTTTCGAGATGGCCGAAGAAGGCATTCGCATGCACCATGATGCGTTTGGTGACAAACCCGTGTTGGCCAATATGCTTGATGCTGGCGGTGAATACGCTTGGCGCGCCCGTGGCGAAGAGCACATGTGGACGCCAGATGCGATTGCCAAGTTGCAACACAGCACACGTTCGAACAACTTCAGTACCTACAAAGAGTACGCACAAATCGTCAACGACCAAAACAAGCGTCACCTGACCTTGCGCGGTTTGTTTGATTTCAAGATTGATCCCAGCAAAGCGATCTCGGTGGACGAGGTGGAGCCTGCTACAGAAATCGTCAAACGCTTTGCCACAGGTGCGATGTCGCTTGGTTCGATCTCCACAGAAGCGCACGCCACGCTGGCCGTGGCAATGAACCGCATTGGCGGCAAGTCCAACACGGGTGAGGGTGGTGAAGACCCCGCACGTTACCGCAACGAACTCAAGGGCATCCCCATCAAGCAAGGCGACACTCTCAAATCCATCATCGGCAACGATGTGGTGGAAGTGGACATGCCTTTGAATGCAGGCGACAGTTTGCGTTCACGCATCAAGCAAGTGGCTTCAGGCCGCTTTGGTGTCACGGCCGAATATTTGTCATCGTCTGACCAAATTCAGATCAAGATGGCGCAAGGCGCCAAGCCAGGTGAAGGCGGCCAGTTGCCAGGCTCCAAAGTGTCGGAGTACATCGGCAAACTGCGCTACAGCGTGCCTGGTGTGGGCTTGATTTCTCCTCCGCCTCACCACGATATTTATTCCATCGAAGACTTGGCGCAGCTGATCCATGATTTGAAAAACGTGGCCCCTCATGCGGACATCAGCGTGAAGCTGGTGGCCGAAATCGGCGTGGGCACGATTGCCGCAGGTGTGGCCAAGTGCAAGGCCGATCACGTGGTGATTGCAGGACACGACGGCGGGACAGGCGCATCGCCTTGGTCATCGATCAAGCATGCAGGTTCGCCGTGGGAAATCGGTTTGGCAGAAACCCAACAAACCTTGGTGTTGAACGGCTTGCGCGGCCGTATCCGTGTGCAAGCTGACGGCCAAATGAAAACGGGTCGCGACGTGGCGGTGGGTGCTTTGCTCGGCGCTGACGAGTTTGGTTTTGCGACTGCCCCGTTGGTGGTGGAGGGCTGCATCATGATGCGCAAATGCCACTTAAACACCTGCCCCGTGGGTGTGGCTACTCAAGACCCCGAGTTGCGCAAAAAGTTCACAGGCAAGCCTGAGCACGTTGTCAACTACTTCTTCTTCATCGCTGAAGAAGTGCGCCAGATCATGGCGCAACTGGGCATCAAGAAGTTTGACGACATGATTGGACGCGCCGACTTGCTCGACATGCGCGCGGGTATCCAGCATTGGAAAGCCTCAGGCCTCGACTTCACGCGCTTGTTGGCGGTGCCACAAGTGGGTCCAGAAATTTCTCGCTACCACGTTGCTGTGCAAGATCATGGCTTGGAAAAAGCGCTCGACCAAAAGCTCATCGAAAAATCCAAGCCTGCCATTGAGCGCGGTGAAAAAGTGCAATTCATGGAAGTGGCTCGCAACGTCAACCGCTCTGTCGGTGCGATGTTGTCTGGCGCTGTGACCAAGGTGCACCCAGAGGGTTTGCCTGACGACACCATCCGTATCCAATTAGAGGGCACGGGCGGTCAGTCGTTCGGCGCGTTCTTGTGCAATGGCATCACGCTCTACCTCATTGGTGACGCCAACGACTACACCGGCAAAGGCCTCTCAGGCGGACGCGTGGTGGTGCGCCCCAGCATTGACTTCCGTGGCGACGCGGTGAACAACATCATCGTGGGCAACACCGTGATGATTGGTGCGACACGTGGTGAAGCGTTCTTCTGCGGCGTGGCTGGCGAGCGCTTTGCTGTGCGTTTGTCAGGCGCGACTGCTGTGGTCGAAGGCACAGGCGACCACGGTTGCGAATACATGACAGGCGGTACGGTGGCGGTGTTGGGTAAAACCGGCCGCAACTTTGCTGCAGGTATGAGCGGCGGCGTGGCGTATGTGTACGACGAAGACGGTCAGTTCCACAAAAAGTGCAACACTGCCATGGTCTCCATGGAAAAAGTGTTGACGGCTGCACAGCAAGAAGACACCTTGCCACGCGCCATTTGGCACCGTGACCAAACCGACGAAGCGCAACTCAAGAAGTTGCTCGAAGACCACCACCGCTGGACGGGCTCCAAACGCGCCCGTGACTTGTTGGACAACTGGGACACCGCACGTGCCAAATTTGTCAAAGTGTTTCCCAACGAATACAAGCGCGCATTGGGCGAGTTAAACGCCGCCAAGACGGCCAAAGCCACTGCTCCAGCGGCGCCAAAAGCTGTCGCCGTCAAGTAATGCAAAGACCCGAGTAAAAGGATTTGAATCATGGGAAAAGTCACTGGCTTCATGGAAATTGAGCGCATCGAAGAGGGCTACAAGCCCGTCAAAGAACGCTTGAAAAACTACGACGAATTTGTCATCGCCTTGGACGATGGCCAGGCCAAACAACAAGCAGCGCGATGCATGGACTGCGGCACACCGTTTTGTAACAACGGCTGCCCCGTCAACAACATCATTCCGGACTTCAATGAATTGGTCTATCAAGACGATTGGAAGAACGCGATTGACGTGCTGCACAGCACCAACAACTTCCCTGAGTTCACGGGCCGTATTTGCCCCGCACCTTGCGAAGCCGCCTGCGTGGTGAACCTCAATGGCGACGCGGTGGGCATCAAGTCCATCGAGCACGCCATCATCGACAAAGCTTGGTCTGAAGGCTGGGTGGTTGCCAAGCCAGCCAAACACAAGACGGGCAAAAAAGTGGCGGTCGTAGGTTCTGGCCCCGCCGGCATGGCTGCTGCACAGCAGTTGGCACGTGTCGGCCACGACGTGACTTTGTTTGAAAAGAACGACCGCATCGGTGGCTTGCTGCGCTACGGTATTCCAGACTTCAAGATGGAAAAATCGCACATCGACCGCCGCGTCAAACAACTGCAAGCCGAGGGCGTGACCCTCCGAACCAATGTGATGGTGGGCGAGTTGCCTAAGGGTTCGAAGGTCACCAATTGGGCCGTGGAGACCATCAGCCCCGCTCAGCTGCAAAAAGAGTTTGATGCTGTGCTGTTGACGGGTGGTTCAGAGCAGTCACGCGATTTGCCAGCACCTGGCCGCGACTTGACGGGCATTCACTTCGCGATGGAGTTTTTGCCACAACAAAACAAGGTCAATGGTGGCGACAAGGTCAAAGACCAATTACGCGCCGACGGCAAGCACGTGGTGGTGATTGGCGGTGGCGACACAGGCTCTGACTGCGTGGGCACCAGCACCCGCCACGGCGCTGCCGGCGTGGTGCAGTTTGAGGTCATGCCCATGCCACCCGAGCACGAGAACAAACCCATGGTGTGGCCTTACTGGCCGCTGAAGCTGCGCACCAGCTCTAGCCACGACGAGAGCGCTGAAAAAGGCTTGCTCAAGCGCGAATTTGCCATCTCGACCAAAGAGTTTGTCGGTGAAAACGGCAAAGTCACAGGCGTCAAAACCGTTCGCGTCGAGTGGAAAGACGGCAAGATGGTGGAAGTCGCAGGCAGTGAAGAAATCATCAAAGCCGACCTCGTGTTGCTGGCGATGGGCTTTGTCAACCCCGTGGCGACAGTTCTAGAGGGCTTCGGCGTTGAGAAAGATGCACGCGGCAATGCCAAGGCCACCACAGACTTTACGGGCGGCTATGCCACCAACGTGCCTAAGGTCTTTGCGGCTGGCGATATTCGCCGCGGTCAATCTTTGGTGGTCTGGGCCATCCGCGAAGGCCGCCAGGCCGCGCGTTCGGTGGATGAGTTCTTGATGGGCGCGAGCGATTTGCCGCGTTAATTTCTCATCTTTACAAGCCATTCACGGCTTGGCTCTAAAATAGACAAAGCTGGCCTGTTCTCTCAATGGGCCAGCTTTTGTTTTTATGACTACCACTTCCCCATTAAACACAAACCCTGATGCGCTGGTCGAATTGCGTGACATACGCTTTGGCTACGGCGAACGGGTGATCCTCGATGGCATCACGCTGACTGTGCCGCGTGGCAAAGTCACGGCGCTCATGGGCGCGTCGGGCGGCGGTAAAACCACCGTGCTGCGTTTGATTGGTGGCCAGTACCGCGCCCAATCCGGTAGCCTCACGTTTGATGGCCAAGAAGTGGCAGTCCTCAATGCCGCCGATTTGTATGCTGTGCGTCGTCGCATGGGCATGTTGTTTCAGTTTGGTGCCTTGTTCACCGACTTGAGTGTGTTTGACAATGTGGCCTTTCCGCTGCGAGAGCACACCGACTTGAGCGAATCCATGATTCGTGACATCGTGCTCATGAAACTCGAAGCCGTTGGTCTGCGCGGCGCCCGCGATTTGATGCCCAGCGAAGTCTCTGGTGGCATGGCCCGCCGTATTGCCTTGGCCCGCGCTATGGCGTTGGACCCTCAGCTAATCATGTACGACGAGCCTTTTGCGGGCTTGGACCCGATTTCGCTCGGCACCGCTGCGCGTTTGATTCGCCAACTCAACGACACGCTGGGTCTGACCAGCATCATCGTGTCGCACGATTTGGATGAAACCTTCCACATCGCCGATCAAGTGATCGTGTTGGCCAATGGCAAGATTGCTGCGCAAGGCACACCCGAGGAAGTGCGCCACAGCACAGACCCTTTGGTCAAGCAGTTTGTCACTGCTGCGCCTGATGGCCCTGTTCAATTTCATTACCCAGGCCCCAGTGTGGTGCAAGACTTTGGCATGGGGGACAAAGCATGAAATTCATCGCCAATTTAGGCTTTGCCGTGCGCAGCTTTTTGGCTGGATTGGGCTTGGGCGCACGTTTGTTTGTGCGTCTTGTGGCAGAGTTTGGCAGCAATATGCGACGCTTTGGCTTGGTGCGTGACCAAGTGCATTTCTTGGGCAACTACTCGCTGGCCATCATCGCGGTGTCTGGTCTGTTTGTGGGCTTTGTCTTGAGCTTGCAGGGCTACTACACCTTGCAGCGTTACGGTTCGTCAGAGGCTTTGGGCTTGTTGGTGGCCTTGAGCTTGGTGCGCGAACTTGGCCCCGTGGTCAGTGCCTTGTTGTTTGCAGGCCGTGCAGGTACCTCGCTCACCGCAGAAATTGGTTTGATGAAAGCGGGCGAGCAACTCAGCGCGATGGACATGATGGCGGTTGATCCGGTGCGCCGCATTTTGGGTCCGCGCTTTTGGGGCGGCATCATTGCTTTGCCTTTGCTCTCGGCTGTGTTCAGTGCGGTTGGCATTTTGGGCGGCTGGATGGTGGGTGTGCTGATGATTGGCGTCGACGCTGGTTCGTTCTGGAGCCAAATGCAAGGCGGCGTCGATGTGTGGAAAGACGTGGGCAATGGCGTGATCAAAAGCTTTGTTTTTGGTGTGACCGTCACGTTTGTGGCGTTGCTGCAAGGCTATGAAGCCCAACCCACGCCAGAAGGTGTTTCGCGTGCGACGACCAAAACAGTGGTGGTCGCTTCTTTGGCGGTGTTGGGATTGGACTTTGTCCTCACTGCCATGATGTTCAGTATTTGATGAATCGAGAAAGCAATGCAACGCTCCAAAAATGATGTGTGGGTCGGCTTGTTTGTGCTCTTGGGCGCTGCAGCTATTTTGTTCTTGGCTTTGAAGGCCGCTAATTTGCTGAGCTTAAATTTCCAATCCAACTACACCGTCACGGGTCGCTTTGACAATATTGGCGGCTTGAAGCGCCAAGCCGCTGTCAAGAGCGCAGGGGTGGTGGTAGGACGGGTCGAGTCGGTCACGTTTGACGATAAAACCTTCCAAGCCACCGTCACCATGGGCATCAACACCCGCTACCAATTCCCCAAGGACAGCTCTTTGAAAATTCTCACCAGCGGTTTGTTGGGTGAGCAATACATTGGCATCGAAGCGGGGTCAGAGGCTGACAACTTAGCCCATGGTGATCGGATTCAGTCCACCCAATCAGCGGTGGTGTTGGAGAATTTAATCAGTCAATTTTTATACAACTCTGCGGCCAAGCCCGCTTCGAAAGGGAGTGACAAATGATCGCTCAGCTCTTCTCTCGTTCAGCGCATGGGCTGCTTGTCGCTGCATCAGTTTTGTTCTTGGCAGGCTGCGCCACGGGCCCTCAAACCAATCCAACAGACCCGCTTGAGCCCCTCAACCGCAGCGTGTTTCGTTTCAACGACAGCTTGGACGAAAACGTGCTCAAGCCTGTTGCCACGGGCTACCGTGATTACACGCCAACGCTGGTGCAGACGGGTGTGCGCAATGTGTTCAATAATTTTTCTGATGTGTCTGCCGTCCTGAACAATGGCCTGCAGCTCAAGGGGCGTCAAGCCGCGTCGTCATTGATGCGCGTGGTGGTGAACACCACGGTCGGCGTTTACGGTCTGTTTGATGTGGCCACTGCCATCAAGCTAGAGCGTTACCCAGAAGACTTTGGGCAGACATTGGGGTATTGGGGGGTTCGAAGTGGTCCTTACCTTGTTTTGCCTTTACTTGGCCCTTCGACGGTGCGAGACACAGCCGGCCTTCCTGTGGACTGGCATGTCGATCCAGTGAGCAACGCTCGCATTGCAAGCTTTAGCCCAGAAACTCAGATTCTGCGCATCGTCGACAGGCGTGCTGGGTATCTGGCGGCTGGCAATCTGTTGAATGAGGCCTCGATTGATAAATACGCCTTCTTGCGCGATGCCTATTTGCAGCGCAGGCGTTCACAAATCTTTGATGGAAATCCCCCTGACCAAGACTTGCCCGATCAAAGCCAGGCGCCCTCTCAGTCGTCTAAATAACTGCTTGAAACGTTTCATTCTTCTACGGTAAGGAATAGGTTTGTATGGCTCGTATTCGATTTTCAGCATTGCCCGCTAGCCGACGCGCTTGGCTGAGTCACCTTTTTGCGCTTGGGTTGGGTTTGGTTTTGACTCTCTCGGGGCAGTTTGCGCATGCGGCGCTCGAAGAACCGGATGCTTTTATCAAGCGCCTGACCTCTGAGTTGATGGACATTGTCAAAGCGGACAAATCCATTTTGTCTGGCGATGTCACCAAGATTTCTGTTTTGGTAGACCAGCGCGTGATGCCACATGTGAATTTTCAGCGCATGACTTCTTCGGCGGTCGGTCCAGGCTGGCGTCAAGCTACGCCAGAGCAGCAAAAACGCTTACAGGAAGAATTCAAAACTCTGCTGATTCGTACCTACTCAGGCGCGGTCAGCCAGTTGAATGATCAAACCATCGTGGTCAAACCTGTGCGAGCTGCAGCAGACGACAAAGAGGTGGTGGTGCGCACTGAGATTCGCGGCAAAGGCGAACCCATTCAGCTCGACTACCGCGTTGAAAAATCAAGTGATGCGCCATCGGGTTGGCGCATTTACAACCTCAATGTGATGGGTATTTGGTTGGTTGAAAACTACCGAAGCCAGTTCTCCCAAGAAATCAACGCCAAAGGCATTGATGGCTTGATCGCCAGCTTGGCCGAACGCAACAAAGCAAATGCCCGCGCCGCCAAATAAGCCATGAGCAACTTGACCTCTTCCATTGCCTTGCCCGCTGTTTTGCTGCAAGCGCAAGCCCAATCAGTGGCCAACGCCTTGGTCAAATCTTTGACCGAGCAGCTGTCCCAAGGGGGCGAGGCGCTGTTGGATGCCAAGGCTTTGAGTCAGTTTGACTCATCCGCTTTGGCTGTTATTTTGGCTTGTCATCGTGCGGTGTTGGCCAAAGGTGCGCAATTACGCGTCACAGGCTTGCCCGAGCGAGCCAAAGCCTTGGCTCAGGTCTATGGCCTGAGCGCATTGCTGCACTAAAACGGGTTTTAGGCGTCGTTTAGGCGCCCCCAAGTCTGAGGGCATTGGTAAAGCCTTAAAATCATTGGCTACTCATGCCCGCTATTTCTTTCCAATCCGTCTCCAAAACCTTTCTCACCGCCCGAGGCCCCTTTCAGGCGCTCAATGGCGTGAGCTTTGATGTCCAAAAGGGCGAGTTCTTTGGGCTCCTAGGCCCCAACGGTGCAGGTAAAACCACACTCATTAGCATCTTGGCCGGTTTGGCCAAACCCACCGCGGGTTCGGTGTTGGTGCATGGTGTGGATGTGGCCACCCAATCTGCCAAAGCTCGCCGCATGTTGGGTGTGGTGCCACAAGAGTTGGTCTTCGACCCCTTCTTCAATGTGCGTGAAGCCTTGAAATTTCAGTCGGGCTACTTTGGGGTAACAGGCAATGATGCTTGGATTGATGAACTGCTGCACTGCCTTGGACTGGCGGACAAGGCCAACCACAACATGCGTCAACTCTCAGGCGGCATGAAGCGTCGTATGTTGGTCGCCCAGGCATTGGTGCACAAGCCGCCGATCATCGTGCTCGATGAGCCCACTGCAGGTGTGGATGTCGAGCTCCGCCAAACTCTGTGGCAGTTCATTGCCAAACTCAACCGCGAAGGTTGTACGGTCTTGCTGACCACCCATTACCTCGAAGAAGCCGAAGCCTTGTGCGGTCGCATCGCCATGTTGAAAAATGGCAATGTGGTGGCCCTGGACAGCACCTGCGAGTTACTCAAAGCCGCCTCAAGCAATGTGCTGCGCTTCAAGCTCGACGCCGAGTTGCCGCCCCTGCTGGCCGCAAAAGCGCGTGTCACGGGCCGCATCGTGCAGTTCCCAGCCCATGATGCCTTGGAAATCGAGCACTACCTCACTGCAGTCCGCGAGGCAGGTTTACATGCGCAAGATGTGGAAATCCGCAAAGCTGATTTGGAAGATGTGTTCCTCGGCGTGATGCACCAACATACGGAAAGCCCAGCATGATGAACGGTTGGACCATGCTGTTTTACAAAGAGGTGCTGCGTTTTTGGAAGGTTGGTTTCCAAACGGTAGCAGCGCCCGTGCTGACCGCTGTGATGTACTTGATGATCTTTGGTCATGTGCTTGAAGCGCATGTGCAGGTCTACGACAGCGTGAGCTACACCGCGTTTTTAATTCCCGGCCTCGTGATGATGAGTGTGCTGCAAAACGCGTTTGCCAACAGTTCGTCGTCGATGGTGCAAAGCAAAATCATGGGCAACTTGGTTTTCTTGCTCCTCACGCCTTTGTCGCACTGGGGCTGGTTTTTTGCTTATGTGTTGTCGGCTGTGGTGCGTGGTTTGCTGGTGGGTGCGGGCGTGTTGCTCGCGGGCGTGCTGTTTGTTTGGCAATCGTCGGCGCTCAGTTTCTCGCTGATGCCCTCCCAGCCCGTGTGGGTCGTCACCTTTGCGGTGTTGGGCGCACTGATGCTGGGTGCGATGGGTTTGATTGCCGGCTTGTGGGCTGACAAGTTTGACCAAATGGCAGCCTTTCAAAACTTCATCATCATGCCAATGACGTTTTTGAGCGGCGTTTTTTATTCCATCCATTCACTTCCTAGCTTTTGGCAAGGTGTGAGTCACCTCAATCCGTTCTTCTACATGATTGACGGTTTTCGTTTTGGGTTTTTTGGTCAGAGCGATGTGTCGCCTTGGTTGAGTTTGGGTGTGGTGGGCGTGTGCTTGGCGCTGGTGTCGACCACCGCGCTGCACCTGCTGCGCACGGGTTACAAGATTAGAGGATGAGGGTGAATAGATGACTGCACAAGAACTACAAACGCTGATTGCCGCAGGTCTGCCCTGCGAGCATTTGCAGGTCGAGGGGGATGGCCGTCATTGGTATGCCACCTTGGTGTCGGCTGAGTTTGAGGGCAAGCGCCTCATTCAGCGCCACCAGCAGGTGTACGCCACCTTAGGTCAAAAAATACGAACCGACGAAGTGCACGCGTTGTCCATGAAAACCTACACGCCTGCCGAGTGGCAAGCTGCCGCCAAAGCCTAAGACACCCTATGGATAAATTACTCGTTCGCGGCGGCCGTACCCTCAATGGCGAGGTGCTGATTTCTGGCGCTAAAAACGCGGCCCTGCCCGAACTGTGCGCCGCCTTGTTGACGGATCAGGCTGTGACGCTGCACAACGTGCCGCATTTGCAAGATGTGTCCACCATGCTCAAGCTCATTCGCAACATGGGCGTGAAGGCTGAGCGCACGGACGACGGTACGGTCAGCTTGGATGCGGGCACCTTGAATAACCCCGAAGCCCCTTATGAGCTGGTCAAAACCATGCGCGCCTCGGTGTTGGCACTTGGCCCTTTGTTGGCCCGCTTTGGCCATGCCAAGGTGTCGCTGCCTGGTGGTTGTGCCATTGGCTCGCGGCCCGTTGATCAGCACATCAAAGGCTTGCAAGCCATGGGTGCTCAGATTGATGTCGAGCACGGCTACATGTTGGCCAAGTTGGGCGGCGGTCGCACGCGTCTCAAAGGCGCGCGTATTGCCACCGACATGGTGACGGTCACGGGGACAGAAAACTTCCTCATGGCGGCCGCTTTGGCCGAGGGCGAAACCGTGCTCGAAAACGCCGCGCAAGAGCCTGAGATTCCCGACTTGGCTAACATGCTCATTGCCATGGGCGCCAAAATTGAGGGGCACGGCACCAGCCGCATTCGCATCCAAGGGGTGGAGCGTTTACACGGGTGTAGCCACCAAGTGGTGGCCGACCGCATTGAAGCCGGGACTTTTTTGTGTGCGGTGGCCGCCACGGGTGGTGATGTGTTTTTGCGCCATGCCCGTGCCGACCATTTGGATGCCGTCATCGACAAGTTGCGTGATGCGGGTGTCACGGTGACCAGCAACGAACAAGGCATTCGCATTCAAGGCGCAGGCCCTGCCCACGCGCACCTCAAGGCGCAAAACTTTCGCACCACCGAATACCCAGGCTTTCCCACCGACATGCAAGCGCAGTTCATGGTGTTGAACGCGATTGCCAAGGGCACGTCCAAGGTGACCGAAACCATTTTTGAAAACCGTTTCATGCATGTCAATGAGTTGGTGCGCTTGGGCGCACACATCCAAATTGATGGCAAAGTGGCGGTACTTGAAGGCGTGCCCAAGCTCTCTGGTGCCAATGTGATGGCCACAGATTTGCGAGCCTCTGCCTCATTGGTCATTGCTGGCTTGGTGGCGGACGGCGAAACTTGGGTGGACCGTATCTACCACTTGGACCGCGGTTACGACAAGATGGAAGCCAAGTTGCGCGCCCTGGGTGCGGACATTGAAAGGGTCAAATCATGATCACGCTCGCGCTTTCCAAAGGCCGCATCTTTGATGAAACATTGCCGCTGCTCAAAGCCGCGGGCATTGAGGTGCTCGAAGACCCAGAAAAATCTCGCAAGCTCATCTTGCCCACCAACCATGCCAGCGTGCGCGTGGTGTTGGTGCGTGCGTCGGATGTGCCCACCTATGTGCAATACGGTGGCGCTGATCTGGGCGTGACGGGACTCGACACCTTGATCGAACACGGCGGCGGCGTGGCAGGTGGTGTGGCCACTGCGGGCTTGTACCAGCCGCTTGATTTGCAAATCGCCAAATGCCGCATGAGCGTGGCCGTGCGTTCAGACTTTGACTACGCCGCAATGGTCAAACAAGGCGCGCGCTTAAAAGTGGCGACCAAGTACACCACCATCGCGCGTGACTTCTTCGCCAGCAAAGGCGTGCATATTGATTTGGTCAAACTCTATGGCTCCATGGAATTGGCCCCGCTTACCGGTTTGGCCGATGCCATCGTGGACTTGGTGTCGACGGGCAACACGCTCAAAGCCAACCACTTGGTGGAAGTCGAGCGCATCATGGACATCAGCTCGCGCTTGGTGGTCAACCAAGCTGCTTTAAAGATGAAGCAGGCTGACATTCGCCGCATCATCGATGCCTTTGCTGCAGCTTTGTCCGCAGGCAAATAAACTCTCATCACACCCGTACACAAGATGGCCAAACCGCTTCGTCTCTCGACCACCAGCCCCACCTTTGAAGCTGATTTCAAAGCGCGTCTGCATTGGTCTGCCGACACCGACGCGGCCATCGAACAACGCGTGGCCGACATCTTGGCCGACGTGCAAAAGCGTGGCGATGCCGCAGTGCTGGAGTACACCGAGCGCTTTGACGGCCTGAAGGCCGACACCATGGCCGCGTTGGAGCTGACGCAAGACGAACTCAAAGCTGCTTTTGACGGCTTACCCGCCGAGCAGCGCGAGGCCTTGCAAGCCGCAGCCGCACGCGTGCGCAGCTACCACGAGGCGCAAAAGAAAGCCAGCGGCGAGAGCTGGACCTACCGCGATGCGGACGGCACGCTGTTGGGCCAAAAAGTCACGCCCCTCGACCGCGTGGGCATCTACGTGCCTGGTGGCAAAGCCGCTTACCCCTCCAGCGTGTTGATGAACGCCATTCCTGCGCATGTGGCAGGTGTGGAAGAAATCATCATGGTGGTGCCCACGCCAGCAAGAGACAGAAGCTCGGCCAATGCCTCGCGTGGTGAAAAAAATCCCTTGGTGCTGGCTGCTGCCTATGTGGCCGGTGTGAGCCGAGTGTTCACCATCGGCGGCGCGCAAGCTGTGGCTGCTTTGGCCTATGGCACCGCCACGGTGCCCGCGGTGGACAAAATCACCGGCCCCGGTAACGCCTATGTGGCCGCTGCCAAACGCCGCGTGTTTGGCACGGTGGGCATCGACATGATTGCGGGCCCCAGCGAAATTTTGGTGTTGGCCGATGGCTCCACGCCCGCCGATTGGGTGGCGATGGATTTGTTCAGCCAAGCCGAGCATGACGAGTTGGCACAAAGCGTGTTGCTGTGCCCCGATGCCGCGTACATCGACCGCGTGCAAGCCGAGATCGAACGCTTGCTGCCCCAAATGCCGCGCAAAGACATCATCGAAAAATCGCTCAATGGCCGTGGCGTGCTCATCCACACCCGCAGCATGGAAGAGGCCTGCGCCATCAGCAACCGCATTGCACCCGAACACTTAGAGGTGTCGAGCCACGAACCTCACAAGTGGGAGCCGCTGCTCAAGCACGCAGGCGCGATCTTTTTGGGCGCTTACACCAGTGAAAGCTTGGGTGACTACTGCGCTGGCCCCAACCACGTGCTGCCCACCAGTGGCACCGCGCGTTTCAGCTCGCCCTTGGGCGTGTACGACTTTCAAAAGCGCAGCAGCTTGATCGAGGTGAGCGAGCAGGGCGCGCAAACGCTGGGCAAGATTGCCGCCGTGTTGGCCTATGGCGAAGGCTTGCAGGCCCATGCGATGGCGGCTGAGTTTCGTTTGAAGAAAGACTGAGATGACGAATCAAACGAACAAAGCCCTGCGTTTCATTCGCCCTGATGTTCTAGCCATGCACGCCTATGCTGTGCAGCACTCGGTGGGCATGGTCAAGCTCGACGCGATGGAAAACCCATTCACCCTCTCGCCCGAATTGCAGGCCCAGCTGGGCGCACGCTTGGGTGCCGTGGAGGTCAACCGCTACCCCGGCGCACGCATTGACGACCTCAAAAACGCGTTGGCGCGCTACGTCGATTTGCCTGCGGGCATGGCGTTGATGCTGGGCAACGGCTCGGACGAGTTGATTGCTTTGTTGTCGATGGCCTGTGCTCAGCCCGGTGCCAAAGTACTGGCCCCCGAGCCAGGCTTTGTGATGTACGGCATGAGCGCCAAGCTGCATGGTTTGCCCTACATCGGCGTGCCTTTGAGGGCCGACTTTGAGTTGGACGAAGCCGCCATGTCTGTGGCCATCGCCTTGCACGAACCCGCCATTGTCTACATCGCCTACCCCAACAACCCCACCGCCAATTTGTGGGACGCCGACGCCATTCGCCGCCTCATCACACAAGTCAGCGTTTATGGCGGCTTGGTGGTGATGGACGAGGCGTATCAACCGTTCTCTAGCAAAAGCTGGCTCGATGAAATTCGCCAATACCCAGCGGCCAACGCCAACGTGCTGCTGATGCGCACCTTGTCCAAGTTTGGCTTGGCTGGCATTCGCTTGGGCTACATGATTGCCCCTGAAGCGCTCATCAACGAGATCGACAAATTGCGCCCGCCCTACAACGTGAGCGTGCTCAACGCCGAATGCGCCCTGTTTGCCTTGGCGCATGCCGAGGTGTTTGCGCAGCAAGCTGCGGTCGTTCGTAGCGAGCGGGACGCTTTGTTCAAAGCTTTGCAGCACATGTCAGGCGTCACGGCCTACACCAGCGAAGCCAACATGATGGTGGTGCGTTTCAATGGCAACTCCCCTGCCGACACGGATGCCGCCAACCGCGCTTTTGAGGTCTTGAAGTCCCACCACGTGCTGGTGAAGAACGTTTCTAAAATGCACCCATTGCTCGCCAACTGTTTGCGCTTGACCATCGGCACGCCCGATGAGAACCAACAACTCTTGGCAGCCTTGCAAGCCGCTCTCTCTTCATCGAAAGCCTAGACATGACATCCCAAGCATCCGCGCGCACGGCCGAAGTCAGCCGCAACACGGCCGAGACCCAAATCACCGTCAAGGTCAACCTCGACGGCACAGGCCAATCCAATCTCTCCACGGGCATTGGTTTTTTTGACCACATGCTCGACCAAATCGCGCGTCATGGCTTGATTGACCTCGACATCCAAGCCAAAGGCGACCTGCACATCGACGGCCACCACACCGTGGAAGACGTGGGCATCACCCTGGGCCAAGCCTTTGCCAAAGCCGTGGGTGACAAAAAAGGCATTCGCCGCTATGGCCACGCCTACGTGCCGCTGGACGAAGCGCTCAGTCGCGTGGTGGTGGACTTTTCGGGCCGCCCTGGTCTCATCATGCATGTGCCGTTCAAGAGCGGCATGATTGGCGAATTCGACAGCCAGTTGGCGTATGAGTTTTTCCAAGGTTTTGTGAACCACGCCTTCGTGACCTTGCACATCGACAACCTGCGCGGTGAAAACGCGCACCACCAAGCTGAGACCGTGTTCAAAGCGTTTGCCCGCGCTCTGCGCGCTGCCTTGGAATTGGACCCCCGCTCTGTCGGCATGATCCCCTCCACCAAGGGAAGCTTGTGATCCTTCGCGTTTATGCATAACAAAGTCGCTGTGGTCGATTACGGCATGGGCAACTTGCGCTCTGTGGCGCAAGCGGTCATGCACGCTGCCTCGGACGTGGACCATGCCGAGGTGATCGTCACTTCTGAGCCACAAGTGGTGCGCGACGCGCACCGCGTGGTTTTGCCGGGCCAAGGCGCCATGCCTGACTGCATGCGCGAGTTGCGCGAGTCGGGCTTGCTCGAGGCGGTGCTCGACGCCGCCAATAAAAAGCCCTTGTTTGGCGTGTGCGTGGGCATGCAAATGATGCTCGACCACAGCGCCGAGGGCGACACGGCTGGCTTGGGTTTGATTTCAGGCGAAGTGATCAAGTTTGATTTGACGGGCCGCACACAAGCCGATGGCAGCCGCTTCAAGGTGCCGCAAATGGGGTGGAACCAAGTCTTGCAAACCCAGCCGCATGTTTTGTGGCAAGGTATTCCAGATGCCAGCTTTTTCTACTTCGTGCACAGCTTTTATGCGCGCCCTCAAAACTCAGCACACAGCGCAGCCCAAACTGACTACGGCAGCCTTTTTACCTGTGCCGTGGCCCGTGACAACCTTTTTGCGACACAATTTCACCCAGAAAAAAGCGCGGCACATGGCTTGGCCCTGTTTCGCAATTTTCTGCACTGGAACCCTTGAACACTTAACGCCATCATGTATTTAATACCTGCCATCGATCTCAAAGACGGACATTGCGTGCGCCTCAAACAAGGTGACATGGCGCAATCCACCACCTTCGGCGAAGACCCCGCGCAAATGGCCCTCGACTGGGTGGCCAAGGGCGCTCGTCGTCTGCACTTGGTGGATTTGAACGGCGCTTTCGCTGGCACGCCACAAAACAAAGCCGCCATCAAAGCCATCTTGCAAGCCGTGGGTCACGACATTCCAGTGCAGTTGGGTGGCGGCATTCGCGACCTCGACACAATTGAAAAATACATCGATGCAGGCCTGAGCTACGTCATCATTGGCACGGCGGCCGTGAAGAACCCTGGCTTCTTGCGCGACGCCTGCAGCGCGTTTGGCGGCCACATCATCGTCGGACTAGACGCCAAAGACGGCAAAGTGGCGACGGATGGTTGGAGCAAGCTCACAGGTCACGACGTCGCTGATCTCGGCAAAAAGTTTGAAGACTATGGGGTTGAGTCCATCATCTACACCGACATTGGCCGCGACGGCATGCTGAGCGGCATCAACATCGAAGCCACCGTCAAACTCGCGCAAGCCGTGAGCATTCCCATCATCGCCTCGGGCGGTTTGTCCAACATGGCCGACATTGAGCAACTCTGCGCTGTGGAAGGCGAGGGCGTGGAAGGTGTGATTTGCGGGCGCGCCATCTACAGCGGCGATTTGGACTTTGAAAAAGCCCAAGCCCGTGCTGACGAGCTCAATGGCTAATGCCTCAGCCGCCAGCAGCGCTGCCTGCGGCGAGCTTTACCGCGGTCAAGCCTGCCAGCGCCTGACCTTGCCTTGCGGCGACACCGTGTTGGTGGCCCTGCAAGGCGCGCATGTGTTGTCTTGGGTCAGCCAAGGCCGCGAGCGTTTGTATCTCAGCCCCAACAACCTGTGGGATGGCACATCCGCCATCCGCGGCGGTGTGCCCGTGTGCTTTCCCCAGTTCAACCAACGCGGCACCTTGCCCAAGCATGGTTTTGCCCGCAACATGGTTTGGCAAGTTGACGATGCAGCGCTGGGGGTTGCGGCAGTGGTTAGCGGTGAAGCCGCCCACATCGCCTTCACCCTCAGCGCCAACCCCGACACCTTGGCTATTTGGCAACAAGCCTTTGTGGCTGTGCTGCGCGTCGCGTTGACGCCGGGTCAGCTGAGCCTCACGCTCACCGTCAACAACACCGAAGCGCAAAATGAACTGCACTTCACCGGCGCACTGCACACCTATCTCGCGGTGGACGACATCGACCTGACCGAGTTGCGTGGCCTAGGCGGCCGCCCCGAGTGGAACGCCGTGGCCGATGTGCATGGCGTGGCCGACGAGGTGCTGTACTTTGATGGTGAGTTTGACCGCGTGTACGAAGCAGCGCCACACCCGCTGCACTTGCAAGACGGCACTGGCACCGTGCAAATTGAACAAAGCCCCTCATGGGCCAACTCAGTGGTGTGGAACCCAGGCGAGGGCAAATGCGCCGCACTGGCCGACATGCCCCCTCACGGCTTTGCGCGCATGTTGTGCGTGGAAGCCGCGCAGGTGTTTGACCCCGTCTCGATTCCCGCGGGCGGCCAATGGGTGGGCTGGCAGCGGTTGACCGTTTCTTGAAGAACTTTTTGGACCTCTATGCTGGCTAAGCGCATCATTCCTTGCCTCGACGTGACCGGCGGCCGCGTCGTCAAAGGCGTCAACTTTGTTGAGCTGCGCGACGCAGGCGACCCTGTGGAAATCGCGGCACGCTACAACGACCAAGGCGCGGACGAGCTCACCTTCCTTGATATCACCGCCACCAGCGACGGGCGCGACGTGATCCTGCACATCATCGAAGCCGTAGCCAGCCAAGTGTTCATCCCCCTCACCGTGGGCGGCGGTGTGCGCACCGTTGACGACGTGCGCCGCATGCTCAACGCTGGCGCTGACAAAGTGAGCTTTAACTCTGCGGCCATTGCCAACCCTCAAGTCATTCGCGATGCCTCGGCCAAATACGGCGCACAGTGCATCGTGGTGGCCATCGACGCCAAACGCCGCACGGCGGAAGACGAACAACGCATGGGTGCAAACGGCTTGCCTGTCGGCCCCGGCTGGGATGTGTTCAGCCACGGTGGCCGCAAAAATGTTGGCCTGGACGCTGTGGCTTGGGCCAAGCAGATGGCCGACTTCGGCGCAGGTGAAATCTTGCTTACCAGCATGGACCGCGACGGCACCAAGAGCGGCTTTGACTTGGCGCTCACCCGAGCCGTCAGCGACGCCGTGCCCGTGCCCGTGATTGCCTCTGGCGGTGTGGGCAACCTGGACCACTTGGCCGACGGCGTGAGCATAGGCGGCGCAGATGCGGTGTTGGCGGCGAGCATCTTTCACTATGGTGAGTACACCGTCCAGCAGGCTAAAGAGCGGATGCGGGAGCGGGGGATTCCTGTTCGGCTTTGATATACGCTTGAAATAGATAGTTAGAAAACGTATTTATTAAAACTATTAGATTATTCTTTACTCCTCTTGGAGAAAAGAAACCTACTATGCCAGCCGTCCATCTTCTCGTTCTGATCGAGGTACAACCCGGCAAGCGACAACAACAACTAGATGCCTATCAAAGACTCAAGCCGCTGGTCCTCGCTGAACCAGGATGTTTGCAATACGACTTGTTTGCCGATGCCAGCGATGAGAACAAGTTTGTGCTGGTTGAGCATTGGGCCTCACAGGCCGCGCTAGATGCGCACGATCTAGCGCCTCATATGGTCGAGGCGGATCGATTAAATCCAATCTTTCGCGCCAAACCATCGGTGGTGGTGAAGATGAATCAGGTTCAGGTTTGATGTGGCTTGCGTTGCGTTTTGGTTCATGAATCGTTATAGGCGTACCAATTTTTGTACATATTGAGGTCGCCATGGACGCCATGACTTACAGCACTGCACGCGCCAATTTGGCAGGTGTGATGGACCGTGTGTGTGAGGATCACGAGCCGTTGATCATCACCCGCAATGGCGATCAATCGGTGGTGATGCTCTCACTCGACGATTACAAAGCACTAGAAGAAACCGCCTATTTGCTGCGCACACCCGCCAATGCTCGACGCTTGCTGGCGTCTATTGCTCAGCTCAATGCGGGGCAGGCTGTTGAGCGCGAGTTGATCAAGTGAAGCTGGTTTTTGCGGAGTTGGCCTGGGAGGATGACCTCCACTGGCAAAAGCAAGATCGCAAGATGGTGGACCGGATCAACAAGCTGATTGAGGCCACAGCGCGAGACCCGTTCACGGGCATCGGCAAGCCCGAGCCCTTAAAACATGCGTTCTCAGGCTTTTGGTCACGCCGAATCAATGATGAACACCGCATGGTGTACCGCGTGACGGGTGATCAGTTGGAAATCGCCCAACTGAGGTTTCACTACTGAGTGAGATCACTTGCAAGCAAAGACCAGTCTTCCGTTTGTAAATGCGCTACTTTAGAGAAAGCCTTGTCACTGCTGATCAGCGTGGCATTCATGTGCACCGCATGCGCAGCAATTTGCATATCCAGCGCAGCCAAAGATGTGCCCTGACTTTGTAACTGTGCGCGAAGTGTGCCGTAAGTTTGAGCCACAGCAGCGTCCCAAGCAAGTACTTGTACTCGGCGCAAAAACTCGTCCACTGCAGTTTTGAGTGCGGCGGCTTCAGGGCGTTTGGCAAGCCCAAATGCCAGCTCACCCGCAGTGATGGCTGATATGCAAACGCTGTGCATGGGCACAGCCAGCAAGTGCTGAGTCACTTGTGGGTGGCGTTTGATGAGGTAGCTGACCGTGTTGGTGTCCAGCAGGTAGAGCGGTGTCATGTGCAGGCTCAGTCTCCGATGGGTGCTGACACCGATTCAAATGGGTCGCGCTCTTGGGTGTGAGTGTGGCCTTGCGTCAGTCGTTCGGCGGGGCTTAAAAAGTCATCTGGTACTTGTGCGTTTTTTGTGGCCGCTAAGAACCCATTCCAGTCATCGGGGCGGCGCGAGAGGATGACATCACCTGTCACGGGGTCTTTGCGGATGAAGACTTCGTGGGTGTCAAATCGGTATGCAGCTGGCAGCCTGACCGCTTGACTGCGGCCATTCACGAACAGTTTGGCGGTTTGAGACATGAAGGGCCTCCATTGAAAATGGTAGATACCAAAGTATATCCCATGAAGGCAGGTTTTATGTTTGCATCAGTAGTTACCTAGCTGGACTTGCCCTACTGGGTAAGATCACCCTACTATGAACTGGCTCGATCAAATCAAATGGGACGACAAAGGCCTGGTGCCCGTCATCGCCCAAGAAAAAGACAGCGGCGACGTGCTGATGTTCGCCTGGATGAACCGCGAGGCTTTGCAAAAAACGGCTGAGCTCAAGCGGGCGGTGTATTTCAGCCGCTCTCGCAACAAGCTGTGGTTCAAGGGCGAGGAGTCGGGCCATGTGCAAACGGTGCACGACATTCGCATCGACTGCGACAACGACGTGGTGTTGCTCAAGGTGACGCAAGAAGGGCACGAGCCCGGCATTGCCTGCCATACTGGCCGCCATAGTTGCTTCTACCAGCGCCTTGAAGGGCAAGCGTGGCACGCTTGCGAGCCTGTGCTGAAAGACCCCGAATCCATTTACAAGTGAACACCATGCGTTCCACCCATAATTTAGACACCTTACAACGTCTGGCCGATGTGATTGAAAGCCGCAAGCCCGCCAATGGTGGCGACCCCGAGAAGAGCTACGTCTCGCGCTTGCTGCACAAAGGACCGGATGCTTTCTTAAAAAAGATCGGCGAAGAAGCCACTGAGACCGTGATGGCCGCCAAAGATGTGGACCACGGCGGTGACCCAGCCAAGCTGGTGTACGAAGTGGCTGATCTGTGGTTTCACAGCATGATTGCCCTGGCGCACTATGGCCTAAAGCCCTCCGATGTGGTGGACGAGTTGGCGCGCCGTGAAGGTTTGAGCGGGCTAGAAGAGAAAGCCTTGCGCAAAGCGCAAGACCGAGAAGCAGCAGGGGAGTGATGGACATGACAGACGACAACTGCATTTTTTGCAAAATCATCGCGGGCCAAATTCCCTCGCGCAAGGTGTACGAGGACGACGAAATTTTCGCGTTCCACGACATCAATCCCTGGGCGCCTGTGCACTTTTTGATCATCCCCAAGTTGCACATTCCGTCGGTGGCGCACACCACGCCCGAGCACGAGGGCTTGCTGGGTCGCATGATGTTGTTGGCCCCCAAGCTGGCGTTGCAAGAAGGTGCAAGACCTTACCCCGAAGGGGGATTTCGCCTCGTGACCAACACAGGCACTGAGGGCGGGCAAGAGGTGCACCACATGCACTGGCATGTCATGGGTGGTCCGCGCCCGTGGCTACGCGGCTGATTAGAATTCACACAATCATTTAGGAGTTACTCATGGGTTCGTTTTCAATTTGGCATTGGTTGATCGTGTTGGTCATCGTCATCATGGTGTTCGGAACGAAGAAGCTGCGCAACTTAGGCGGTGATTTGGGCGGCGCTGTCAAAGGCTTCAAAGACGGCATGAAAGACGGCACAGCACCTGCCGAAGACAAGCCAGCTGCACCCGCTGCCGCTGTGACTGCTGACAAAAACACCATTGACGTTGAAGTCAAAAACAAGTCTTAATTGCTGATGATCGCCTGTTTTGTTTGATCTTGATTTTTCCAAAATTGCGGTAGTCAGTGCGGTGGCGCTGGTCGTCATCGGGCCCGAAAAGCTGCCCGGCGTGGCGCGCACACTTGGCTCGATGCTTGGCAAAGCCAAGCGTTATGTCTCTGACGTCAAAGCCGAGGTCAATCGCACGATGGAGCTCGACGAGCTCAAGAAGATGAAAGAGTCGATGGAGACGGCCGCCCGCGATGTGGAGCAATCGGTGCACACCGCGAGCGCAGACTTTGAGAAAGACTGGGCCGAAACCACGGCGGGCTTCTCGTCTGAGCCTTATGTACCGCTGGCCCCGCCGCCGCCGACGTATGAAAATCCAGGCAAAAAATGGCGTCTCAAACGCGGCTCAACACCGCATTGGTACAAAGCGCGTCAAGGTGTGCGCACCAAAGCGCAATCTGGCGCTGCCCGCGTGGCGCGTTTTCGTCCTGTGAAGCGTTCTGAACATGTCTGACACCACCCCCAAAGACGAGCTGGCGGGCACCGAGCAGCCGTTTGTGCAGCACTTGATTGAGCTGCGTGACCGCTTGGTCAAGGCCACAATTGCGGTGATGGTGGCTGGTGCTGCGCTGGCCCTCTACCCTGGCCCTGCAGAGCTGTATGACTTGCTTGCAGCGCCGTTGGTGGCCCAGCTTCCAGCAGGTGCCACGCTGATTGCCACATCGGTGATCTCGCCGTTCTTGGTGCCCCTCAAGATCATGTTGATGACTGCATTCTTGCTGGCGTTGCCCGTGGTGTTGTACCAAGCATGGGCATTCATTGCGCCTGGCTTGTATTCGCATGAGAAGAAGTTGGTCATGCCCCTGGTGGTGTCTAGCACCTTGCTGTTCATGATTGGCGTGGCGTTTTGCTATTTCTTTGTGTTTGGACAAGTGTTCAAATTTATCCAAAGCTTTGCGCCCAAAAGCATCACCGCTGCACCAGACATTGAAGCGTATCTGAGCTTTGTCATCAGCATGTTCATCGCCTTTGGTTTGGCGTTTGAGGTGCCCATTGTGGTGATTGTGTTGGCCCGCATGAATGTGGTGACCATCGAAAAGCTCAAAGAGTTTCGCTCCTACTTTATTGTGTTGGCCTTCATCATTGCGGCCATCGTGACACCGCCCGATGTGGTGTCGCAGCTGGCGTTGGCTATTCCCATGTGCATCTTGTACGAGATAGGCATTTGGGCTGCGCAACTGTTTCTTAAACACACCAAAGCGCCGGACGCCGAGTAGGCGCTGCGCAAACACACCATGAAACGTCAATGGTTGTTGTTCTCCCAAGTGGTCACCGTGTTGGTGGCCATTTGGTTTGTGCTGACCACCTTAAAGCCCGAGTGGCTCAAACTTCGCACATCTCACATCAGTGGGGTGACCTTGCTCGAGGCTGCGCCCCACCCTGTGGGCGTGCCCATGCCCGGCAGCCTGAGTTCTGCCGCCAAGGTGGCGTCACCTGCTGTGGTGAGCATTGCCACCACACAAGCCAACGCACCTGCACATCCCTTTCAAAACGATCCGTGGTTTCGTTTTTTTTACGGTGACCGCGAAGATGATGCGCCTCAGCAAGGCTTGGGCAGTGGCGTCATCGTGAGCCCCGAGGGCTACGTGCTCACGAACAACCATGTGATTGAAGGTGCGAAAGAAATTGAGGTCACGCTCAGCGACAGCCGTCGTGTCGTGGCGCAAGTCATTGGCACTGACCCCGATACTGACCTGGCCATTTTGCGCATCAAGCTGGAGCGTTTGCCAGTCATCACCTTGGGCAATTCAGATGCCGCGCAAGTGGGCGACCGTGTGCTGGCCATTGGTAACCCATTTGGCGTGGGCCAAACCGTGACCAGCGGCATTGTGTCTGCCTTGGGTCGCAACCAACTGGGCATCAACACCTTTGAGAACTTCATCCAAACCGATGCGGCCATCAACCCCGGCAACTCGGGCGGTGCTTTGGTGGATGTGAATGGCCACCTGATTGGCATCAACACCGCCATCTACTCGCGCTCGGGCGGCAACATGGGCATAGGCTTTGCCATTCCGGTGTCCACGGCGCGCCAGGTGTTGGAAGGCATCGTGCGCGATGGCCAAGTGGTGCGCGGTTGGGTGGGCATTGAGCCGATGGAACTCACCCCTGAACTGGCCGAGACATTTGGCTTGAAGCAAACCGAAGGCGTCATCGTCACAGGCGTGTTGCAAAACGGGCCAGCGGCCAATGCGGGTTTGCGCCCAGGTGACTTGCTGTGGAAAGTGTCGGGTCAGCCTGTGAAAAATGTGGGCGATTTGTTGACCCAAATTGCTTCGCTCACGCCCGGCAAGAGTGCCAAATTGGAAGTGGTCCGCCGCAACCAAAACCTCATCCTCGATGTCACCCCCTCCCAACGGCCCAAGCCAAAGTTGCAAAAATGAGGACCCATCGATGAGTCAAAACGTCTCGCGCCAAGCCTTGTTGCTAGCTTGCAATGATTTGTTGCAGCCCTCCCGCTTCAAAGACTACGGGCCCAATGGCTTGCAAGTGGAGGGCACAGACAGCATTGGCCATATTGTGTCGGGCGTGACCGCGAGCCGTGCACTGATTGAGGCTGCGATTGACGCCAAAGCCGATGCGATTTTTGTGCATCACGGATTGTTTTGGCGCGGTCAAGACGGCACGGTCACGGGTTGGATGAAACAGCGCTTGCAATTGCTACTAGCCCACAACATCAATGTGTTGGCCTACCACTTGCCGCTGGATGCGCACCCTGAAGTGGGCAACAACGCCCAGCTGGGCAGGCGTTTGGGTTTGCAAGTTCAAGGTACGTTTGGCGAGCAAAATTTAGGCTTATGGGGCACGCGTGCCGATGGTCAAGCTTTTGACAATGCCCAGGCGTTGGCAGCGGCGGTGTCACAAGTTTTGCATCGTGAGCCCTTGGTGGTGCAAACGCCGGCTCGCGAAATTCGCCAAGTGGCATGGTGCACGGGTGGTGCACAAAGCTATTTTGAAGCGGCCGTTGCTGCAGGTGTGGATGCCTTTATCACTGGCGAAATTTCTGAGCCTCAAGCGCATTTGGCCCGCGAAACTGGCGTGGCTTTTTTGGCGTGCGGTCATCACGCCACCGAGCGCTATGGCGCGCCAGCTGCTGCGGCTTATGTGGCAACGCAATTGGGCATCACGCATCAGTTCATTGAGATTGACAATCCCGCATGATAGTGACGTGAGCATGGCTAATGATTTCAAACCTGTTGCCTTGACGCAGGGCGATGCTGCAGGGATTGGCCCAGAAATAATCGTCAAAGCCTTTCGCGACGCGCCCGAGCAGCTGCAAGCTTGTGTGGTGGTGGGTGACTTGGCGGTGATGCAACGCGCGGCATTGCTGGTAGCCCAGTGTGAATACCACGAACCCCAGATGCGCATGCAACTTGTGCGCGATGTGCAGCAAGCTGCCCTGGTCAAAGCACCATGGACCATTCCCGTATTGCAAGTTGATCAGCCCATGACGGCCGATCAACTGCCTGCATGGGGCCAGATCAGCGCCAATGCAGGCAAGCAAGCGGCTGACTGTGTGGTGTGGGCAGCTCATGCTGCTTTGCGTGGCGAAGTGTCCGCTTTGGTGACAGCACCCTTGCACAAAGAAGCGCTCTCGGCCGCGAATGTGCCTTTTCCAGGGCACACAGAAATGCTGCAAGCGTGTGCTGCGGCCTATACGGGTGTGGCAGTGCAAGACCTGCCTGTGCGCATGATGCTGGTCAGTCCCGAACTAAAAACGGTGCTGGTCAGCATTCATGTCTCATTGCGCCATGCCATTGAGGCGGTGACCGTGGCCAACATTTTGCAAACTCTGCGCATCACCCATGCCGCTGAGCTTGCCGCTACAGGCCGTCAGCCACACATGGCCGTGGCTGGGCTAAACCCGCATGCAGGCGAGGGCGGTTTGATGGGGCGCGAAGAGCTAGACGTCATCATTCCAGCCTTGCAACAAGCGCGAGCTGAAGGTCTGCAGGTGAGCGGTCCATTTGCGCCAGACACGGTGTTCATGCGCGCACGTGCGGCAAACGGCAAGCCGGGCGAGTTTGATGTGGTGATTGCGATGTACCACGACCAAGGCCTGATCCCAGTCAAGTACCTTGGCGTAGAGCAGGGCGTCAACGTCACGCTGGGTCTGCCTTTTGTGCGCACCAGCCCAGACCATGGCACTGCTTTCGATTTAGCGGGCACGGCAAAGGCCAATGCCTCTAGTTTGATCGCGTCTGTGGCCATGGCGCGATCCATGCGCCGGTGAACTGAAGAAACAGCTTACTTTTTAAGACTGTCACGGATATCGCGCAACAACAAGATTTCTTCTTTTGGTGCTTCCACCTTGGGTGCCTCATTGGCTTTGAGTTTGCTGATCTGCTTGATCAATAAGAAAATCACGAAAGCCAGAATTAAAAAATTCACCGCCACGGTGATGAAGTTGCCATAGGCAAACACAGGAATCCCTGCTTTTTTCATAGCGTCCAGTGTCATGGTCATCCCTGCAGGGGTAGGGCCTAGAGCGATGAACAGGTTTGAAAAGTCCATGTGGCCGATAAAAGCTGCCACGATTGGCATGATCAGGTCGCCCACAGCCGAATCGACGATTTTTCCAAATGCGGCGCCAATGATGACGCCAACTGCCAAGTCAATGACATTGCCGCGTAATGCAAACCCTGTGAATTCCTTCAACATCTCTGTCTCCTTATTAAATATAAAGTATTCTAACTAAGGTCCTGTGTGCGGAGGTTGAATTCGAAAGAAGGTCAAATAAGTCTGGGGACTTAGCGGTCAGCTACAATGCGTGGTTAGCCAAACCAGTGATGATTGTTTGAGGAAATCCATGAGTGACACCCCAGTAGACACCAGTAAACGCACGTGGCTAATTGCTTCCACATGCGCCGGTGCAGTCGGTGGCATAGCAGTCGCTGTGCCTTTTGTGAGTACTTTTCAGCCCTCCGAGCGCGCCAAGGCCGCAGGTGCTGCCGTTGAAGTTGACATTTCAGGCTTGAAGCCTGGTGAAAAGTTAACGGTTGAGTGGCGCGGCAAGCCGGTTTGGATCGTCAAGCGCACGCCTGAACAGCTTGAATCTCTGAACCTCACCGAATCCCAGTTGGCTGACCCCAAGTCAGAGCGCAAGCCCGACGAATTCACCCCCGCCTACGCCCGCAACCAGGCGCGCTCCATCAAGCCTGAGGTGTTTGTCGCAGTCGGTATTTGCACCCACTTGGGTTGCTCACCTTCTGACAAGTTCCAAACTGGCGCTCAACCCTCATTGCCCGACGATTGGCATGGAGGCTTTTTGTGCCCATGTCACGGTTCCACGTTTGATGTTGCCGGCCGCGTGTTCAAAAACAAGCCTGCCCCAGACAACCTAGAAATCCCGCCACACATGTACCTCTCCGACACCAAGTTGTTGATCGGTGAAGACAAGAAAGCCTGATAGGACACACCATGGCTGAATTTAAAGAAGTTTCCCCTAACGCCAGCGCTGGCGAAAAACTACTGAACTGGGTTGACAACCGTTTCCCAGCTTCCAAGTTGTACAAAGAGCACCTCTCTGAGTACTACGCACCCAAGAACTTCAACTTCTTTTATTTCTTCGGTGCTTTGTCTCTGTTGGTGCTGGTCATACAAATCGTGACGGGGATCTTCCTCGTCATGCATTACAAGCCAGATGCCAATTTGGCATTTGCGTCTGTGGAGTACATCATGCGTGATGTGCCCTGGGGTTGGTTGATTCGCTACATGCATTCCACGGGCGCATCAGCCTTCTTCGTCGTGGTTTACTTGCACATGTACCGTGGTTTGATTTACGGGTCTTACCGCAAGCCTCGCGAGTTGGTTTGGGTATTTGGTTGCGCCATTTTCTTGTGTTTGATGGCAGAAGCCTTCATGGGTTATTTGTTGCCTTGGGGCCAAATGTCCTACTGGGGCGCCCAAGTGATTGTGAATTTGTTTGCTGCTGTGCCATTCGTCGGCCCCGACCTTGCTTTGCTGATTCGTGGTGACTATGTGGTGGGCGACGCAACCTTGAACCGCTTTTTCAGCTTTCATGTGATTGCTGTGCCATTGGTCCTGTTGGGCTTGGTGGTGGCGCACATCATTGCCTTGCACGAAGTGGGCTCCAACAACCCAGACGGGGTGGAGATCAAAGGTCCGAACGCGCCCAAAGATGCCAATGGCAACCCTTTGGATGGCATTCCTTTCCATCCTTACTACACCGTTCATGACATCTTGGGTGTGAGCGGCTTCTTGTTGGTGTTCAGCGCCATCATCTTCTTTGCACCTGAGTTCGGTGGCTACTTTCTCGAATACAACAACTTCATCCCTGCAGATCCGCTGAAGACGCCGCTGCACATTGCCCCTGTGTGGTACTTCACGCCGTTTTATTCGATGTTGCGTGCTGTCACGCCTGAAATGATTTACGTCCTGATCGCTTGCGTTTTGGCTGGCGCTTACTTTGGCGCGGTGCGAACCCAATTGCCTAAGTTAGTCAAAGCTGGCGTGGTCGGTGCGGCAGTGTTGGTGTCATTGAGCATGCTGACCATCGATGCCAAATTCTGGGGCGTGTTGGTCATGGGTGGTGCAGTGATCATCTTGTTCTTCTTGCCATGGTTGGACAATTGCGAGGTCAAGTCGATCCGCTACCGTCCTGATTGGCACGTTTATATGTACGGCGTGTTTGTGGTGAACTTCATCGTGTTGGCTTATTTGGGTGTTCAACCACCATCGGCTATTGGCGAGCGGGTTTCTCAAGTGGGCACCTTGTTTTATTTCGGTTTCTTCTTGTTGATGCCAATTTGGAGTCGTATGGGGCAAACCAAGCCATTGCCTGATCGCATCATTTTCAAGCCTCACTGAGATTTGCGGGAAACATCACAATGAAAAAAATTATTCTCAGCTTGGCATTGGCCCTCGGTGTTGTCACTGGCATTCAAGCAGCTGGCGACGGCATTGCTTGGGACAAAGCACCCAATAAAACCAACGATCTGGCGGCTTTGCAAAATGGCGCCAAAATTTTCGTCAACCATTGTTTGAACTGCCACTCTGCCGCATTCATGCGCTACAACCGTTTGCAAGACATTGGTTTGACTGAGCAACAGATCAAAGACAATTTGTTGTTCACAACTGAAAAAGTTGGTGACACCATGAAGTCCAACATTGATCCCAAGCAGGCCAAAGAATGGTTTGGGGCAACGCCACCTGACTTGACTTTGATCGCACGCTCGCGTGCTGGCCACAACGGAACTGGTGCAGATTACCTCTACACCTACATGCGCACCTTCTACCGCGACGAAACCAAAGCGACAGGTTGGAACAACTTGGCGTTCCCAAATGTGGGCATGCCTCATGTCTTGTGGGAGATGCAAGGCGATCGCCGTCCTGTGTTTGTCTCGCATGAAGAGCATGGCCACCAAGTGGATGTTTTCAAAGGCTGGGAACAGATCAAGCCAGGCAAGATGTCTTCGTTGGAATATGACCAGGCAATAGGCGACCTCGTTGGTTATCTGCAATGGATGGCTGAACCATCACAAAACACACGGGTGCGCATCGGTGTGTGGGTGATGCTTTTCTTGGTTATTTTCACAGTCATTGCATGGCGCTTGAATGCGGCTTTCTGGAAAGACATCAAATAATCTGCGTCAATTCGGCAGCAGGCCCTGTGCCTGTTGCTACCTCACGGAGTGACAGGCTAGCCTGCCACTCTTTTTGATTTTTAGGAGCCGCCCATCATGATGGTGCTTTATTCGGGAACTACGTGTCCCTACTCACATCGCTGCCGTTTTGTCTTGTTTGAAAAAGGCATGGATTTTGAAATTCGCGATGTTGATCTTTACAACAAGCCAGAAGACATCAACGTGATGAACCCTTATGGCCAAGTGCCCATTTTGGTTGAGCGCGATTTGATTTTGTATGAGTCAAACATCATCAACGAATACATCGATGAACGTTTCCCGCATCCACAGTTGATGCCCGGTGATCCTGTGGAGCGTGCGCGCGTGCGGTTGTTCTTGTTGAACTTTGAAAAAGAATTGTTCACACACGTGACCACTCTGGAGTCACGTGCTGCTAAAGCCAACGACAAAGCCTTGGAGAAATCACGCGCTCACATCCGTGACCGTTTGACGCAATTGGCGCCCGTGTTTTTGAAAAACAAATACATGTTGGGTGATAACTTTTCGATGCTTGATGTCGCCATCGCACCGCTCTTGTGGCGCTTGGATCACTACGGCATTGACTTGTCAAAAAATGCAGCACCTTTGCTCAAATATGCTGAACGTATCTTTTCACGTCCTGCTTACATCGAAGCATTGACGCCATCTGAAAAGGTCATGCGCAAGTAACTTTTATGTTGAACTCACCTGATGCATCCTCCACTAGGCCATACCTGCTGCGTGCCATGCACGAGTGGTGCACAGACAGCGGCTTCACGCCTTACGCAGCCATCTTCGTGGACGAGACAGTACAAGTGCCAATGGAGTACGTCAAGAACAACGAGATTGTGTTGAATTTGGGTTACGACGCTACTGCTGGGCTGACGCTGGGCAATGAGTTCATTGAATTCAAAGCGCGCTTTGGTGGTGTTCCGCGCGAAATCATCATCCCGATCAACCGTGTGATGGCGATTTATGCAAAAGAAAATGGGCAGGGTATGTCGTTCCCCATGGGTACCTCTTCTGAGGCGATGACGGCACCTAAAAAAATGCCGCCTGTTCGTCCAGCATTGAGTGCGGTAGAAACATTGCACACCAAAGATGGACCAGAGGCAGACCCGCCCACACCGACGACGCCCAGTGGCCGTCCAGCACTCAAACGCGTCAAGTAGCGTGTAAAGTTGGGTTAGAATTTTGCCTGCGCCGCTTTAGCTCAGTTGGTAGAGCACCCGCCTTGTAAGCGGTAGGTCGTCAGTTCGATTCCGACAAGCGGCACCAAAATTAAAACCCGTTATGACCTTGGTCTGGCGGGTTTTTCTCATTCAGCTGGGTGATTTCACTTTCACACGGATCGTGTTCACATCCCAACCTTTGCTACGTAAATGGGCGCACAAAGCTGGCAGTGTTTGCCGCAATTTGGCGGCCACAGCGCTGTTGGGGACCAGCAAGCACCACGCATCGCCGTCGACACCCCCCGATTGAATGAGCGACCGCAGTGACACAGGCAGCAAGGGGGCGATGGCTTGGAGTCGTTTTTGTGTGTCGCGTGCGATGGCGGAAAAATGGGCCAAAGTTGGCGCTGAATCAACAATTTGTTCTAAGGATTGCGATTTGCCACGGCCAAAGACCTTGGCTTTGGGCGGTGTGCTGTAGCCCAGTGCGCGGTAAGCGGCAAGGGTACTTGGATGAGGCTTAGAAGGTGTGGCCATCTCTCAATTATGGGGCGGCTGACGGTTAAAATCAGCAGCTTCTAACCAGCCTTTCAAAAAGGATTTTGCGACCCTTGTGTTCAAGTGAAAACAAGACCCCCGCAGTGCTCGCATGGCTCTATCTTTCCTGACTCAAATTTTCGGTAGCCGCAATGAGCGCCTACTCAAGCAATACCGCAAAACTGTTGCACAAATCAATGCGTTGGAGCTTTCTTTGGAAAAGCTCAGCGATGAGGTCTTGCAGCGCAAGACCGAAGAATTCAAGTTAAGAGTCGCTCAAGGCGAATCCTTAGAAACATTGCTGCCTGAGGCCTATGCCGTGGTGCGTGAGGCTTCTAAACGCGTCATGAAAATGCGTCACTTTGATGTGCAGTTGTTAGGTGGCATCTCTTTGCACCAAGGCAAGATTTCAGAAATGGGCACGGGTGAAGGCAAGACGTTGACAGCCACACTGCCCGTGTACCTCAATGCGCTCACAGGGCAAGGTGTCCATGTGGTCACCGTCAATGACTACTTGGCGAGTCGAGATGCCCAGTGGATGTCACGCCTCTACAACTGGTTGGGTTTGTCTGTCGGCGTTAACTTGCCACAGATGACGCGCGAGGAAAAGCAAGCGGCTTACCGCGCTGACATCACCTACGGCACCAACAACGAGTATGGCTTTGACTATTTGCGCGACAACATGGTCTATGAAGCTGCAGACCGAGTTCAGCGCAAACTCAACTTCGCCATCGTGGACGAAGTGGACTCCATTTTGATCGACGAGGCGCGAACACCCCTGATCATCAGTGGCCAAGCTGAAGACTTCACCCAGTTGTATGTGGCGATCAACCGGATCGTGCCTGCACTCACGCGCCAAGTCGGTGAAGAGGACCCACGCACGGGTGAGGGCATCATCACCCCAGGCGACTTCACTGTGGACGAGAAATCACACCAAGTGTTCATGACGGAGCAAGGCCATGAAAATGCAGAGCGGCTCTTGAGCGCCAATGGTTTGCTGGCCGAAGGCGCCTCGCTCTACGACCCTTCCAATATCAGCCTGATGCATCACTTGTATGCTGCCTTAAGGGCCAGCCATCTCTATCACCGTGACCAGCACTATGTGGTTCAAAACGGTGAAATTGTGATTGTGGATGAGTTCACTGGACGACTGATGTCTGGACGTCGTTGGAGCGACGGTCTTCACCAAGCCGTGGAAGCCAAGGAGGGTGTGGAGATTCAAGCTGAAAACCAAACGCTTGCCTCCATCACTTTTCAAAATTATTTCCGCTTATATGCCAAGCTGGGTGGCATGACGGGTACAGCCGACACCGAAGCCTACGAGTTCCAAGAAATTTACGGCTTGGAAACGGTGGTCATTCCACCTAACCGCGTCAGCAAGCGCGATGACCAGTTGGACCGCGTTTACAAAACCACCGCTGAAAAGTATGTGGCGGCCATTGATGACATTCGTGCCTGTTACGAGCGCGGCCAACCCGTGTTGGTGGGCACCACGTCGATTGAAAACTCTGAGTTGATTGCCGAGATGTTGGAAAAGGCCAAGTTGCCGCACCAAGTACTCAACGCCAAGCAACATGCCAGTGAGGCCACCATCATTGCGCAAGCAGGTCGCGCCAAGATGATCACCATCGCCACCAACATGGCCGGTCGTGGGACCGACATCGTGCTGGGCGGTAATGTTGAAAAAGACATTGCGCTGGTGGAGGCCAACGAGTTGTTAGATGCGGCGGCAAAGCAAAAACAAATTGATGCTTTGCGGGTGCAATGGACCAAAGACCATGAGCAAGTGAAGTCTTTAGGTGGCTTGCGCATCATCGCCACAGAGCGTCACGAATCACGGCGCATTGATAACCAGCTGCGTGGCCGATCAGGCCGTCAAGGTGACCCAGGTTCCTCACGCTTTTATTTGAGCTTGGATGACTCGCTGATGCGCATCTTTGCAGGCGAGCGCGTCAAGTCCATCATGGACCGTTTGAAGATGCCAGAGGGCGAAGCCATTGAAGCGGGCATTGTTACGCGCAGCATTGAAAGTGCTCAGCGCAAAGTTGAAGCACGAAACTTTGACATTCGCAAACAACTTTTGGAATACGACGATGTGTCTAACGACCAACGCCGTGTGATTTATCAACAGCGCAACGACATCCTTGATGCGACTGATTTGACTGCCCAAATCTCCAATTTACGTGAAGGCAGCTTCACCGATTTGGTCCGTCAATACGTGCCCCAAGAGTCGGTGGAAGAGCAATGGGATATTGCGGGCTTGGAGCGCGCCTTGCTGCAAGAGTGGCTGATTGAATTGCCATTGCAAGCAACAGTTGAGCAAGCGACAGCCATCACCGATGATGAAATCGTAGAGCAAGTGGTGGCGGCTGCACATGCGACATTCCAAATGAAATTGGACCGCGTGGGCACAGAGCAATTCACACCGTTCATGCGCGTGGTTTTGTTGCAAAACATTGACAGCCATTGGCGTGAGCATTTGTCCGCCTTGGATTATTTACGCCAAGGTATTCATTTGCGCGGCTATGCGCAAAAGCAACCCAAGCAAGAATACAAGCGCGAAGCTTTTGAGTTGTTTGGTCAATTGCTTGACTTGGTCAAGCACGAAGTCACCCGCGTGTTGATGACGGTAAAGATTGAATCCACCGAGCAAATCTCTCAAGCCGCATCCGAGTTAGAAGATCGCGCAGAAAACTTGCTCAACGTCACCTACACCGCTCCTGACGAGTCCGGTCAAGCCGTGACCACGGCAGACCAAGCCACGGTAGCTTCAGCAATAGCCGCTGTGGGCCGCAATGAGCCCTGCCCTTGCGGTAGCGGAAAAAAATACAAGTTTTGTCACGGAAAGTTGGCTTAAAAAAATGGCTGTCCACCTGAACCCACCAAGCCTTGCAGACTTGCATCCCATTGCTGGCGTGCGCATCGGTGTCACCCAAGCGGGCATTCGCAAGGCGGGGCGCAAAGACTTGACCGTTGTCTTGATTGACGAGGGCGCATCAGTGAGCGGCGTGTTCACGCAAAACCGTTTTTGTGCTGCGCCTGTTCAGATTTGCCGCGCGCATTTAAATGCGGGCCCAGGCATTCGCGCCATGGTCATCAATACGGGTAACGCCAATGCGGGCACGGGCGAAGAAGGTCTCAAACGTGCGCAACAAACCTGCGTGGCTTTGGCTGATGCCTTGCATATTTCGCCCCACCAGGTGTTGCCGTTTTCTACAGGCGTCATCATGGAGCCACTGCCGCATGAGCGCATCATTGCGGGCTTGCCATCGGCCATTGCGGCAGCGGGTCATGTGGGCAGTGCCCAACAGTGGGTGGATGCAGCTGAAGGCATCATGACCACTGACACCGTGCCCAAGGCAGCAAGTGCGCAAGTGCAGATTGGCAGCGCCACGGTCAGCGTGACGGGGATCAGCAAAGGCGCAGGCATGATTCGTCCCAACATGGCCACGATGTTGGGCTATGTAGCAACCGACGCATGCGTTGCTCCTGAGTTGATGAAAGAACTCTCCATGGCCTTGGCCGAGGGGTCGTTCAACCGAGTGACTGTGGATGGGGACACTTCGACCAATGATTCGTTTGTGGTCATCGCCACAAACAAGGCGCAGCATGCAGCCATCACCAGCTTGCAAAGTGTGGATGGCCAAGCCTTGTTGCAAGCGATGTTGCAAGTGGCGCGTCAATTGGCGCAAGCCATCGTGCGCGATGGCGAAGGCGCCACAAAGTTCATCACCATCCAAGTGGAGGGTGGAAAAAACAGTGCTGAGTGTCGTCAAGTGGCCTACGCCATTGCGCATTCGCCCTTGGTGAAAACTGCTTTCTTTGCCAGCGATCCCAATTTAGGTCGAATATTGGCTGCGGTTGGTTATGCGGGCATTGCTGACCTAGACCAAACGGGTATTGATTTGTATTTGGACGATGTGCATGTGGCTATTCAAGGTGGCCGTCACCCCGCCTACAGTGAAGAGGAAGGTCAACGCGTGATGAAGCAATCAGAAATCACCGTCCGCGTGGTCTTAGGCCGCGGCACTGCCAGAGACACCGTCTGGACCTGTGATCTCAGCCATGACTACGTCAGCATCAACGCCGACTACCGCAGCTGATGACAGACGCTCTTCACTCGCTTGAACGCTTGGTGCAACGCGCCGAGGCTTTGCTTGCACGAATTGAACTGGTGCTGCCTCAACCCATGGTCGAACCTGACTGGTCTGCCAGCGTCGCCTTTCGTTACCGCAAACGAAGCAGTGGGCGCGGCGGCTTAGAGCCTGTGCGTCATGTGGCCAAACTGGGCTTGGCTGACTTGCAAGAAATCGATGGTCAGAAAGAAAAGATCCAACGCAACACCGAGCAGTTTGTCAATGGCTTGCCTGCCAACAACGTGTTGCTGACAGGGGCGCGTGGCACAGGCAAGTCGTCACTCATCAAAGCATGTTTGAACGAGTACAGCTCGAAAGGTTTGCGTTTGATTGAGGTAGACAAAGACGACTTGGTGGATTTGCCTGACATCATCGAGTTGGTCTCAGAACGCCCTGAAAAGTTCATGATCTTTTGTGATGACTTGAGTTTTGAAGACGGTGAGTCTGGCTACAAAGCGCTCAAGTCCACCTTGGATGGTTCGATTGCGGCAGCAACACCTAATGTGCTGATCTACGCCACCAGCAACAGACGCCATTTACTGCCCGAGTACATGAAGGAAAATCTGACTTACACGCACACCGACGATGGCGAAGTGCATCCGGGTGAAGGGGTGGAAGAGAAAATTTCGTTGTCCGAGCGCTTTGGTTTGTGGGTGAGTTTTTACCCGTTCAGTCAGGACGAGTACTTGGTCATTGTGGCGCAGTGGCTTTCATCGTTTGGTTTTAAGCCTCAGGAGATTGAAGCTGCCAGACCACAAGCCCTGGTGTGGGCCTTGGAGCGCGCTTCGCGCAGTGGTCGTGTCGCTTATCAGTTTGCTCGCGACTTTGCGGGCAAACACGCCGCGTGAGACGATGACCAAGATGGATGTGCGCGTGGTCGATGCCGACCAAGCACGTTCACTGGACCGCAGTTTGGTGCAAGTGGCGGTCGGGGTCTTGGTGCGTGACGACGGTTCTTTTTTGCTCACCAGCCGCCCCGCAGGCAAAGCCTACGCAGGATATTGGGAATTTCCAGGCGGCAAGCTTGAGCCGGGCGAAACGGTTGAAGAGGCCTTACGTCGTGAGTTGCAAGAGGAAATTGGCATTGCCTTCCAAGACTGCACATTATGGAAAGTTGAACGCATTGACTACCCGCATGCCTTGGTCCAACTGAACTTTTGCAAGGTCACGCATTGGACAGGTGAGTTGACAATGATGGAGTCGCAAATGTTCGCATGGCAGCAGTTACCCGTGACGGTGCAACCCGTGCTGCCAGGAACAATACCCGTGCTGCAGTGGTTTGCAAAGGAGCGCGGTTTTGAAGGTCACACCCACAGCGCTTCAACTGAGTAAAACCATTTACTGCAACGGCGAGTTCTCGAAGTCAGCGTCGTCTTGCGGGGTTTGATCAGGCAGTCGATGTTCTTCATTGGCCCAAGCGCCTAAGTCAAAGTTGCGACAGCGCTCGCTGCAAAACGGCCGGTACACATTGGCCGTTTCGTAGCGGCTAGGACCTGCGCAATGCGGGCAAACAACAATCCGAACCGCAGAGTCAGCCATGGTCTAGACGCAGAGAGCCATTTCAAAAGGCACATCGTCGGTGCTGTGCTGCAAACGCCCATCGCCGTCTTGGCGCATCATGCGTACCCAAATCATCAAGCGATTGCCGCTGGTTTCTGGGATAAAGCCCAAAGCGGGGTCCATTGCCACGCGCATCAGCTGAAACTTGCCTTGAGCCAGTGATTGTTGGAACTGACCGCCTATGGCCATCATTTTTTGTGAGGTACCTGTGTCGCGCATGAGCGATAGCAGCAGGTTGACGGAGGCTTTCATGGGTAGGAAAACCTCAAACCAACGCAAGATGTCTGCACGGCGAAGATCTGGGCTTTGTTTTTGCCATGCGTGGTAAGCAGGTAAGTCAAAACAACAAGTGCCGCCAGGAATTGCCACGCGGTTGCGCAAGGCTGACAGCCATTCGTTGTCCGAGATATTTTGGCCAATTTTCCCCATTGGACCGCTGAGCCCACTCTGACATCCATCAATATTGTCCAGCAACTGTTGCAATGCAGTTTCTGACACTGAAGGGTTGCCACGCAATGAATTGAACTGTTGCTTGTGACGCTCTAAATCTTTGAGCACATCTGACTTCAGGTCGGTGCGCCCACCAGCGTCTACCAATTCAAACAAGGTTGTCAGCGCGAAATGGTTGTCCACAGGATGATCACGTGTGGTGAGCTCTTCGAACCGCTGAAACAAATGCTCCAAACGCAGATATGTCCGCACACGTTCGTTGAAGGGATGTTCGTAAAGAATCACGCGAAAGACTGATCAGTTGTGGAAGGGGACAATAATTATGAGTGATCATACCTCCACCAGCATAGGTTTTCATCTGGCTGGCGCCGTCAAATAGGCAGTTGGGCGACTGCTTCGCGCAAGGTTTCTATTGGGATCCCGTCGTTGAAAATTACCCAATCTGCCGCCGCTAATTTGTTGGGACGGGTCGATTGTGCCGCGATGATTTTTTGAACAGCCTCTGCGCTTAACCCACTGCGTGCCATCACGCGTTGAATTTGGGTTTCTACCAAGCAATCAATTACCAAAATGCGATCAACCTGAGTTCTCCAGCGCGTACCCGCCTCAACGAGTAGCGGAATATCAAAAACCAAGGTGCGGTAGCCAGCATGGAGCGCGGCTTGGGCTTGCCGCTCGGTTTCTTGAGCCACCAAGGGATGGATGATGGCCTCCAAGGTTTTTTTGGCCTTGGGTTGGCTAAACACATGGGCCCGCATGTGTTCGCGGTTGAGGGCCCCGTCGGCGTTGACAAAAGCAGCGCCAAAGGTGCGCGCGATCGTTGCCATGGCGGCACCATGCGGTGCAGTTAAGCTCAAAGAAATGGCGTCAGCATCCATCACCGCCGCGCCTCGGTCCTGGAGCATTTGGCTGACGGTGCTTTTGCCGCTGCCAATGCCGCCTGTCAAACCAATGCGAAGTGGGGTATGCCTGATGGTCATGAAACTGAGTCTATTCAAAAAATGACCAGCCTAACCACAGCGAAATGTCGTTGATTCCGATCACTGCAACCAAATGACCCGCAATGGCTAGGAATGGACCAAAAGGCAGGTAACCATCGTCACGTAATCGATGTGAGCACTTGAGAATCAGTCCAACAGCTGCACCGCTCAGGCTGGCCAGCATGATCACAGGCAACAAGGCCAATGGCCCCAGCCAAGCACCAAGGGCTGCGAGCAGTTTGAAGTCGCCCGCGCCCATCCCTTGTTTGCCCGTGACGCGTTCAAAAGCCGCAGCCACCGTCCACAGGAAGGTGTAGCCAATGACAGCCCCCCAAACAGCTTGATGCAAAGGCAATGGCAGCCAACCCAAGGTGCTGGCCAGGAGGCCGCCCCACAACAAGCCAAGTGTCAGGTCATCGGGGAGCAGGGTGGTTTGGTAGTCGATCACAGACAAAGCCAGCAACACGGTAGTAAAGCCAGCCCAACAAAAACCGGTGACATTCAAGCCCCAATGCCAAACACTGAGCAACCAAATCAGGCCAGTGGTGAACTCGACCAAAGGGTATTGCGCACTGATCTCATGTTGACAGAAATTGCAGCGCCCCTTGAGCCAAGCAAAGCTGAGCAAGGGAATGTTGTGCCACACCTTGAGTGGGGTATGGCAGTGCGGGCAGTGCGAGGCGGGCCAGCACAGGTTGTAGCGCTGGGCATGTTCTGGCGTTGTGGGTTCGGCCATGATCATGCGCGGCAAACGGTGGATCAATACATTCACACAACTGCCAATCAGCAAACCCAAGCCGAAAACAAGGGCCATGTGCCAAGTCATATCACTTGACCTAGTTGAAAAATTGGAAGATACAAAGCCATCACCAAGCCGCCAATCAGAACACCTAACACCACCATGATGAAAGGTTCTAAGAGTGTAGACAGTCGGGCGACTGTGTTGTGAACTTCTTGCTCGTAATGCTCAGCCGTTTTCTCCAGCATGTGGTCGAGTGCACCTGATTCCTCGCCAATCGCGCACATTTGCACCACCATGGGCGGAAATAAACCCTCGGTATGGTCAAGTGCGCGAGACAAGGCCTGGCCTTGGATGAGTTGCGCTTGAATGTTTTGCGTGGCTGCTTGAAAAAGTAAATGATCAGTCACACCTTCTACCGCGTCGAGCGCTTCGGTCAACGGCACACCAGCGGCAAACAGGGTGGCCAGCGTGCGTGTCCATCTGGCCGTACATGCATGACGCGTGAGCGGACCAGCAAGTGGAAGGCGAAGCAGCTGTCGGTGCAAGGTTCGCCGCCAGCGGATACGCTGCTGCACTTGTCGCCTCAGCCACCAAACCGCAAAAACGATCAGCGCCAAAATCCACAATCCATCGTGCGCAATGCCTTCACTGAGTGCGATCACACCCCGTGTCAGCCAGGGCAGCTCAGCACCAAAAGAAGCAAAGATGTTTTGAAAGGCGGGCACCACAAACACCAAGATCAGCACCAATACAAGGACGGCGATGCTCAGCACAGCGCTGGGATAAATCAGAGCGGAGCGGATGGTGGCGCGCAAGGCCTCTGACTTTTCTAGGTGGTGTGCCAAGCGCTCCAGCATGATGTCGAGCATCCCTGCCAGCTCCCCCACAGCGACAAGGTTGCAATAAAGTGAATCAAATGCGCCATGTTGTCGCAAGGCTTGGTTCAACGCAGCCCCGCCTTCAACTTGGCTGCGAAGGTCGCGGATGAGGGGTTTCAATGCGGCGTTGCTCTGGCCGCGATCCAAAATGTCAAAGGATTGCAACAAGGGCACGCCGGCTTGCAACAGCGTGGCAAGTTGGCGTGTGAATTCAGTGATGTTTCGCGCAGTCAAGCGGGCTGGTTTGTTGAACTGAAGCCAACTTGGTGGATCAAATTGACGCTGAATTCGTGTGACACGAATACGTTGTTGTTTCAGTTGGGCGATCACGCTTTCTTGGGTGTGCGCCTCAAGCACACCTTGCTGAATCGCACCTTGGCGGTCAACCCCACGCCAGGCAAAGCGGCGCTTAGCCACGGTGAGTCAACGCCATCACTTCTTCAAGCGATGTGATGCCTTGAAGCGCTTTGAGCCAGCCCGCTTGGCGAAGGGTGCGTACGCCATCCAATGCAGCTTGATTGGCAAGCGCTTGCGTATCGCTGTCGCGCATGATGAGGGTTTGCATAGCGTCGCTGATAGGCATCACCTGGTACAGCCCGATGCGACCCTTGTAGCCTTTGTCGCACGCCTCGCAGCCAATCGCTTTGTGAGGCGTTGCATGCGCGTGTATGTGGGATGGAATGACGTGTTGATCTTGCAAGTTCAGTTGGCTGAAAAAAAAGTCAATTTCTGTCGCATTCATGGGCTGTTTGCACAGCTCGCACAAGCGGCGAACCAAGCGCTGGGCGGTAATCAAACTCACGCTCGCCGCCACATTGAAAGCCGCCACCCCCATGTGACGAAGGCGTGCCAAGGTGCCCGGTGCATCATTGGTGTGGAGCGTCGATAAAACCAAGTGACCAGTTTGGGCAGCCTGAATGGCGATCTCTGCAGTCTCCAAGTCGCGAATTTCACCCACCATGATCACGTCAGGGTCTTGTCGCAACAGTGCGCGCAGCGTGGTTGCAAATGTCAAGCCTGCACGTTCATTGATGTTGACTTGATTTGCGCCAGGTAAGTGAATTTCAGACGGGTCTTCTACAGTTGAAATATTCACCTCAGCGCGATTGAGTAGTTCAAGGCAGCTATAAAGAGACAAAGTTTTGCCTGACCCCGTAGGTCCTGTCATGAGAATCAAGCCGTGCGGTTGCCCCAATGCTTGAACCAGCTTGGCGCGGTCGTCGGGTTCGTAGCCAAGAGCAGCCAAGCCTGGGCGCTCGCGGCTGAAATTTAAAATACGCACCACAATTTTTTCACCATGCAGCGTGGGCAATGAGCTCACCCGTAAATCAATCAGTTGGTGAAGATAGGGATATTGAATTCGCCCGTCTTGTGGCACACGCTTTTCGGCAATGTCCATGCGTGCCAAGACTTTGAGCCGCGACAAGACAGCATCTTTGAGTGTCAGTGCCGGTGTAGCTGCCACGCGAAGCAAACCGTCGATACGAAACCGTGTGCGAAAGAAATCTTCCCCGCTTTCAAAGTGCACATCTGAAGCGCCTTGTGCCAAGGCTTGGTGCAACAAGTCGTCAAGTGTTTTAACGGCTGAATCAGGAGACGTCGCCATGCAAATTCCTATGAGGATGGATGGCGGATTCTTGGATGCTCTGTGCTGTTTAGGTGAGAGTGGGTGTTACAAAACAAAGGGTCTTTTATTCGTCACCTATATATTCTCTAAAACTATAAAACCAATAAAAAAACATAAATCAGAGCTTTAAATATCAAAAATTACAATAAATCCACCAAGGGAATAACCAAAGTAGCCCTATGAAACAAGGCGTCGCTGTAACTTTCACTGCTAGAAAGCGTGATGGACGCACTGGCTTTAACCCTTGCCAATGCTTTTATTGAATATTAAATTCAGATCAAATCAATAAAAGCCTGCACCAAACACCTTATTCACCTCGAGTGTGTTTAAAATACGGGTCTATCGAAAAATATGAACAAGGAATATTTCTTATGGCACGTACCACTGTTGCAAATCAACTCGCTTCTATTCGTAAACAGCGCGAGCTTTTAGACAAAAAAGAGCAGGCTTTGAAATCAAAGTCACATGAAAAAGTATTGGCTCAAATTGTCGCTATGGCTAAAGAATCGGGCTTGTCAGCTGCTGACATTGCCAAAGCCATGAACTCGGGCAAGCCTACTAAACTGGCCAAGACCCCTAAGGCTGCTAAAAAAGGTGCATTGGCTGGCAAGAAAGTAGCGCCCAAATACAGCAACCCAGCCAACCCAGAACAGACATGGACTGGCCGTGGTGTTTCTCCAACCTGGGTGCAAGCTCTGAAGGCTGCAGGCACGCTTGACACGGCTTTGATTGCGCCCGCGATGGACGCTGCTTAATTTAGGTGTTGCTGAGGCTCAATCATGCATTCCTTCAGATACTTGTTTTGTGCCTTGGCATTCATTGGTTTTGCTGCAATGGCCAAACCGATTGGCAACTACCCCACAATCCCTCTCAGTGAGTTACCCGACCCACTTCGTTCAGTATGGAAAGAGCTCAAACCGGAAATGAATCAAAACAGCCACTGCGCTGCTGCTTTTGACAGCCATTCTGATGGCGAAAAGATGGCGTTTAGATGCTCTATTCATATCAAAATGTCGGCAGAGGGAGAGCGCCGCGCCATGCGCTATTGCGAAGAAAGACGTGCCGAAAAGCGGATTCGCATGCCATGTAAATTGGTTGAAGAATAATATCCGTTGGGATATTTCTTAACGTGACAGCTGTAATGTATGCATGATTTGCTGCGTGGCTTGAATAATTGGCGCGGCAGCATCTGCTAATTTAGCGGCATCTGCCGCTTGGTGTGCCCATTGGTCTGCCCGGTCTAGAATTAAATAGAAATCGCTCATGTCGCCAATTTCAAAGGTCTCGTCTTTTGCTTTCATGATTTCAAGCAGCGTGAGGTAGCCTAAGAAATACAGAGCAAACATCAGCGAGATGGCAGCGTTTTGCGACAGCGCATGATCGTCTACGATTTCGGCAAACATCTCACGGATGGTGTCAATGGTGACAATCTCGCTCGGATCAAATTTAAATTCCGCTTTGAAGCACTCACAAGCAATATCCCATTGTTGACTGCTGTCGGTATAAGGTTTATCAAGATCGTGCATGCGATGGCTTTAAAAGATTAATTGCGTCGGTCCAACAATTGCGCAGCCAGGGCATGCATGGCATCGCGGTAAGGGCTGTCTGGCAAGGCACTAAGTGCGGCGATTGCTCTTTTGGCTTCTGCGTTGGCTGCGGCGCGAGTGGCATCCAATGCGCCTGTGCTGCGCACAATTCCAATGATTTCGGTCAAGGCCAGCATTTCCCCGTTTTCAATGGCGCTTTGGATGGTTTGGCGTTGTGCGGGCGTGCCTCTTTGCATGGCAATGATGAGTGGCAAGGTACTTTTGCCTTCGCGCAAATCATCACCGAGGTTTTTGCCGAGTTCTTTGGCATCGCCGTCATAGTCGAGCACATCGTCAATCACTTGAAAGGCTGTGCCAAGCGCTTGGCCATAGTCAGCGCAAGCGGCTTCGACTTGTGGCGAGGATTTGGACAATATGGCGGCCAAGCGAGTGCTGGCTTCGAAGAGTTTGGCGGTTTTGGAGCGAATGACGCGCAAATAGCCAGCTTCGTCCAGCGAGGCGTCATGCATGTTCATCAGCTGCAGCACTTCGCCTTCGGCAATGACGTTGGTGGCTTCGGCCAGCACTTCCATGACGCGCATCTCACCCGAATCCACCATCATTTGGAAGGCGCGTGAGTACAAAAAATCGCCCACCAATACGCTCGCAGGGTTGCCAAACGACTCGTTGGCGGTTGGGCGACCACGGCGCAAGGTGGATTCGTCCACCACATCGTCGTGCAACAAAGTGGCGGTGTGGATGAACTCCACCACCGCAGCGAGGTTGTGGCGCTGGGGAAGGGTGTAACCCAATGCGCCCGCCATGAGTAAGAGCAAAGCAGGTCGAATGCGCTTGCCACCCGCTGAGATGATGTACTGCGACACAGTGCCCACCAAAGGCACACCTGAGTCCAAGCGTTGTGCGATCACACGGTCAACCTCTGCCATATCGGCAGCGATGAGTGCTAGTGGGTTAGAGGCTTGGGTGAGCAAGGTGCGGCTATATAAGAGAAGGGAAAAGCGTTGAAACGTGGCCAGATTATAGGGATGAGCGCCTTGGCGCGATCGCTGCTATAATTTTTGGCTCTGCGGAAATTCGTCCGTAGATATCCAAATAGATTCTTATCTAGAGGTCTCACATGTACGCGGTCATAAAAACCGGTGGCAAACAGTATCGTGTTGCTGCTGGCGAAAAAATTAAAGTAGAACAGATTGCTGCGGACGTAGGCCAAGAGATTGTGTTCGACCAAGTGTTGGCAGTCGGTAACGGCGCTGAACTCAAGGTCGGCACACCCTTGGTGTCCGGTGCAACTGTCACAGTGACAGTTTTGTCTCACGGTAAGCACGACAAAGTGCGCATTTTCAAAATGCGTCGTCGCAAGCATTACCAAAAACGCCAAGGGCACCGTCAGCAATTCACAGAATTGCAGATTGCTTCCATCAACGGCTAAGGAGCATTTGACATGGCACAGAAAAAAGGCGGCGGCTCTACGCGAAACGGGCGCGATTCCAACCCCAAAATGCTCGGTGTGAAAGCTTTCGGCGGGGAGTTGATCTCTGCTGGCGCGATCATCGTGCGTCAACGTGGCACCAAGTTCCACCCTGGCGTCAACGTCGGCGTGGGCAAAGACCACACATTGTTTGCCTTGGTTGACGGCCACGTGTCGTTCGGCGTTAAAGGCGCTTTGAACAAGCACATGGTCAACATCACACCGGTTTGATTTTTTCAAACTGATGTGTGACAAAGCCCCGACTTGTCGGGGCTTTACTACTTTAAGACACCCATGAAATTCGTAGACGAAGCCTATATCGACATCGCCGCTGGTGATGGGGGGAACGGCTGCGTCTCGTTCCGTCATGAAAAATACAAAGAGTTTGGCGGCCCCAACGGAGGCGATGGTGGACGCGGCGGCCATGTGTTTGCGGTGGCTGATCCCAACCTCAACACCTTGGTCGACTTTCGCTATGCACGTCGCCACGAGGCCAAACGTGGCCAACACGGTATGGGCTCCGACATGTTCGGCCATGCAGGCGAAGACATCACCTTGAAAATGCCCGTGGGCACCATCATCACCGACGTTGAAACGGGTGACGTTTTGTTTGAGCTGCTGGTGCCGGGTGAAGTCATCACCATTGCCAAAGGCGGTGACGGTGGCTTTGGCAACATGCGCTTCAAGAGCGCGATCAACCGTGCGCCTCGTCAAAAAACACCAGGGTGGCTTGGTGAAAAACGCGAACTCAAGCTCGAGTTAAAAGTTTTGGCTGACGTTGGCTTGCTTGGCATGCCCAACGCAGGTAAGTCAACCTTGATCTCTGCCATTTCTAACGCCCGCCCCAAGATTGCCGACTACCCCTTCACCACCTTGCACCCAAACTTAGGCGTGGTGCGTGTGGCCGCAGAGCAAAGCTTTGTGGTGGCCGATGTGCCTGGTTTGATCGAGGGCGCTTCTGAGGGTGCAGGCTTGGGCCATCAGTTCTTGCGGCACTTGCAACGCACGCGTTTGCTGCTGCATCTTGTCGACATTGCACCGTTCGATGAAGGGGTGGACCCTGTGGCGCAAGCCAAGGCAATCGTCAACGAACTGAAAAAATACGACAAAGCTTTGTTCGACAAGCCTCGTTGGATCGTGCTCAACAAGCTTGACATGGTTGCTGCCGCTGATCGAGAAGCTCTGGTGGCTGACTTTGTCAAGCGCATGAAATACAAAGGCCCTGTGTTCCAAATCTCCGCGCTGACCCGCGAGGGTTGCGAACACTTGATCAAAGACATTTACAAACACATCAAAGCACAACAAGTGGCTGAGCAGCCGCCAGAATACATTGACCCACGCTTTGTTGAGCCTTCAGCCGAATAAGCAGCCATGAATCACTCCACCTCCACCGTGTTGCGCGATGCACGCCGCATCGTTGTCAAGGTCGGCTCGAGTTTGGTCACCAACGAAGGCCGCGGCTTGGATGAACAAGCCATTGGCGAGTGGTGCCGTCAGCTCAGCGCTTTGGTGCGCGATGGCCGTGAGGTCATCATGGTGTCCAGCGGTGCGATTGCCGAAGGCATGAAGCGCTTGGGCTGGACCACGCGCCCCCATGAGTTGCACGAGTTGCAAGCCGCAGCCGCAGTAGGACAAATGGGCTTGGCACAAATGTATGAAACCAAGTTGCGCGAAAACGGTTTAGGTTCGGCCCAAGTCTTGCTCACACATGCTGACCTCGCAGACCGTGAGCGGTATTTGAATGCCCGTTCTACCTTGTTGACCCTGCTCTCGCATGGCGTGTTGCCTGTCATCAATGAAAACGACACCGTTGTCAACGACGAAATCAAGTTTGGCGACAACGACACCTTGGGTGCTTTGGTCGCCAATTTGGTGGAGGCGGATGCCCTCATCATCTTGACTGACCAAAAAGGTTTGTATACCGCTGACCCGCGCCGCGACCCGACGGCTACCCTGGTGCATGAGGCGCGTGCGGGTGACGCCAAGCTCGAAGACATGGCCACAGGCGCAGGATCTAGCCTGGGCAAAGGCGGCATGATCACCAAAATCTTGGCCGCTAAACGTGCCGCAGGTTCTGGCGCATCGACCGTCATCGCTTGGGGGCGTGAGCCCGATGCTTTGGTACGACTGACCCAAGGTGAGGCCATTGGCACCCTGCTGGTGGCACAAACGCAAAAGCAGCAAGCCCGCAAACAGTGGATGGCTGATCACCTCCAATTGCGGGGCTCAGTCACCATCGACGAAGGTGCGGCCAACAAGCTCAAGGGCGATGGCTCCAGTCTTTTGCCCATCGGCATGACGACCGTGGACGGCGATTTTTCACGTGGCGAGGTGATTGCTATTTTGGATGAGCAAGGCCAAGAAGTAGCCCGTGGTTTGGCCAACTATGCCGCCGCTGAAGCGCGGTTGCTGTGTCGAAAACCTTCAGCTCAAATGACTCAATTGCTTGGCTACGCGGCTGAGCCAGAAATGGTGCACCGCGACAACATGGTGCTGAGCAAATAAAAAACGCCCACCTTGGTGGGCGTTTGCATGTGTGCGTGGACCTCAGCGCAATCCCGCCTGTGGGTCCGGATCAAACGTAGCGCCGGGCGGCAACTCCATTTGCATGACCGCACCAAATTGCTTGGGCATGGCTGCGCTCTCAGCCCCAGTGTGGAAGGGGCCGCCACGCGAAAAGCGCCCACGCATGTCTTTGCGCGGTAAAAAACGTGACAGCTCTGTCAACGCCATTTCGTAGACACCGCGTTTGAATTCCACCACCGCATCCAGTGGCACCCAGTAATCGTTCCAACGCCAAGCGTCAAACTCTGGATGGTCGGTGGCGCGTAAATTCAAATGGTGGTCGGGAGCCGCCATTTGCAGCAAAAACCAAATTTGCTTTTGGCCTTTGTAAAAACCGCGCGCATCTCGGCGGATGAACCGGTCTGGCACCTCATAGCGCAACCAATCACGGGTACGGGCAACGATGCGCACATGCTCTTGTTTGAGCCCCACTTCTTCGTGCAATTCACGAATCATGGCCTGCTCTGGCGTTTCGCCACGGTCAATGCCGCCTTGTGGAAACTGCCAGCTGTGGGTGCGTATGCGTTTACCCCAAAAAACCTGATTTTTCTGGTTGAGCAAGATGATGCCGACGTTGGGTCTGAACCCTTCTCGGTCAAGCATAATCAAACCTCAAATTTTTTAAACTGAGTCGATTATGCACAGAGCTGCAGCAATTCACTTAGAACTTGCCCTAATTTCCTCACTCATTTGACGATTCGATTACCCGCATGAAAGCCTCCCAATTTCTGATTTCCACCCTCAAAGAAGCCCCAACAGACGCCGAGGTGGTGAGCCATCAATTGATGACGCGTGGCGGCTTGATCAAAAAACTAGGCGCTGGTATTTACAACTATATGCCTATGGGGCTGCGTGTGATTCGCAAAGTCGAGGCCATCGTTCGCGAGGAAATGAACAAGGCGGGTGCCATCGAGCTGACCATGCCCGTGGTGCAACCCGCTGAGCTGTGGCAAGAGACCGGACGCTTCGACAAGATGGGCCCAGAGCTCATGCGTGTCAAAGACCGCCATGGCCGCGACTTTGTGGTGCAGCCCACCAGCGAAGAGGTGGTGACTGACATTGCGCGCCAAGAAATCCGCAGCTACAAGCAGCTGCCTAAAAATTTCTACCAAATTCAAACCAAATTCCGTGACGAGCGTCGCCCCCGTTTTGGTTTGATGCGTGGTCGCGAATTCATCATGAAGGATGCCTACAGCTTTGACCGTGACCAAGTCTCGGCCAAGCAAAGCTACCAAGTCATGGCCGACACCTATCGCAGGATTTTTGATCGCTTTGGTTTGACCTACCGAGCCGTCGCCGCGGACAGCGGCGCGATTGGTGGCGACTTGAGCGAAGAGTTTCAAGTCATCGCCGCCACCGGCGAAGACGCCATCGTGTATTGCCCAAGCAGCACCTATGCTGCCAATATTGAAAAAGCCGAGTCCTTGGCCCCAACGCAAACACGCGTTGCAGCCACGCAGGCGATGACCAAAACTGCCACGCCTGACAAGAGCACCTGCGAAGACGTGGCGGCTTGGTTGAAGCTGCCCTTGAACACCACCGTCAAGTCATTGGTGTTGGCCACCGACACGCTCAACGACACAGGCGAAGTCGTCAAGTCACAGGTGTGGTTGCTGCTCTTGCGTGGCGATCACGACATGAACGAAGTCAAAGTGGGCAAGTTGCCTGGCTTTGAAGGCGGCTTTCGCTTTGCCACCACGCAAGAAATCGACGATCACTTTGGGTGCAAGCCTGGTTACCTCGGTCCCGTCAACTTAAAAAGACCTTTGAAAATCGTGGCTGACCGCGATGTGGCGGTCATGAGCAATTGGATTTGTGGCGCCAACGAAGTGGACTTCCACATGTGCGGCGTCAACTTTGGCCGGGATCTGGACGAACCCGATGTGGTGGCCGATATTCGCAACGTCGTGGCCGGTGACGCGTCACCGGACGGGCTAGGCGTATTGGCCATCGAGCGCGGCATCGAAGTGGGCCATGTGTTCTACCTTGGCACCAAATACAGCCAAGCCATGAACGCCACATTCTTGGATGTGAACGGAAAACCCCAATTCATGGAAATGGGCTGCTACGGCATAGGCATTACGCGCTTGCCCGCAGCTGCCATTGAACAAAACCACGACGCGCGCGGCATGATTTGGCCAGATGCGATTGCGCCATTCACAGCTGTGATTTGCCCTGTCAACATGGACCGAAGCGATGATGTCAAGGCTGCAGCTTTCAAACTTTACGAAGAATTGATGGGCTTAGGTGTGGACGTCATCTTGGACGACCGCGGCGAGCGCCCCGGTGCAATGTTTGCCGATTGGGAACTGATCGGTGTGCCCCACCGCGTGACCATTGGCGACAAAGGTTTGAAAGACGGCGTGGTCGAGTACCAACACCGCCGTGATGCCGAGTCCACCAAAGTGGCAGTGGCCGATGTGCTGGCGCATCTGAAGGCCAAGCTCGGTTTGTGATGCAACCCCGTGCTTACGCCCGTTGGTGCCTGAGTGGCAGGGTGGGTGTTGAGTACCTGATGCGAAAAGCAGACCCCCTTTTTGGACGCCATGTGCGACAAACGGCGGCTTTATTTTTTCTGTGTGTTTTGTGCATTCCCGTGACCCACGCAGGCAACCAACGCGAAGAGCCACTGATGGACTCCGTGAGAACCGCACTCACTGCCGCTGTGCATCCGTCGGGCCCACCGACTTTGGTGCATGCTGACGAAAAGGCTAGCAACGCTTTTCAGCAATGGCTGGGACAAACCGAAGTGCGTTTAGAAAAATACATGCAACGCCGCAAAACCAACCCCTCAGCGCCAAATCAAACCATTGCCGGCCCTGATTTGCTGGCGCATGAATTGGCCAACGCACATTTGCGCAGAGAATTTTTGCAAACCGTTTGGTACGAAAGCCAGCGCGCTGGCCTTGAACCTGCTCTTGTCTTGGGCCTCATTCAAGTCGAGAGTGGTTTTCGTAAATTCGCCATCAGCAGCGCGGGTGCGCGCGGTTTCATGCAGGTCATGCCATTTTGGACACGTGTGCTGGCTGAGGGAGATGCCAGTGTGCTGTTTGGAGCGCAAACCAATTTACGCTTTGGTTGCGTCATCTTGCGGCACTACTTAAACGTTGAGAATGGTGACTTGATCTTGGCACTGGGTCGCTACAACGGCAGCCGGGGTCAGATGCAATATCCAAATGCTGTGTTGGCGGCGCAAAAGGGGTGGCAATGAAGCAGTGGATTCTGATCGTGGCGGCACTGGTGTTATCGGGCTGTGCCACCAAAGCTTACCGTGCGGTTGAGCAAGAGTGCGCACCGGCCGCTTGGGCCGACTATCCCGTACAAAACGCGCAAGTGTTACAAACCCGCCAACGTGTTGTCCATGTCGCAACCGGTATGCGCAACTGCTTCACCCGCCAAGAGGGCAACCACATGCGCACCATTTGTAATCCCATCACACGTCCGGAATTCATCAATTATCAAGAGGTGGTGGTGGTCGATCAAAACGAAGTTGTGCGCAACATGGCGATTGCAACGTGTTCGACCAATTTGTGCGTGCAGCGCTACGGCAATCCCAAATGCACAACCGACCAATTGCTGGTGCCCGTGCCCGTGTCTTCACCTGCACCTGCGCCCAACCCCGAGCCAACAGCAGTTCCAGTGCTTGTGCAATAAAAAAGCCCGCTATAAAAACGGGCTTCATTCGATGGGGCGTGTACGTAGCCCGCAAGGCATCAACCGTTGATGACTTTTTGTAATTCACCCGACTCGTACATTTCCATCATGATGTCGGAGCCGCCAATGAACTCGCCTTTGATGTAGAGCTGAGGAATGGTAGGCCAGTTGCTGTATTCCTTGATGCCGTCACGAATCTCGGCATCATCCAGCACATTCACGGTTTTGATGGCTTTGGGCTCTACACCGCACGACTTCAACACTTGTATGGCACGGCCCGAAAAGCCACACATGGGAAAGCTGGCACTGCCCTTCATGAACAGCAACACGTCGTTGCCCTTTACGAGTTCGTCAATGCGTTGTTGTGTGTCGCTCATGGGTTCTCTCCAAATCAAAAGTTAATTATTTCACTGTTGGCCATTGTCCACCTGTGCAACGCAAGATGCCCGCAAGGTCAGGACGGCTTTGTACATTCACAAAGCCTTGGTTGGCTAGCAAGGTTTGCACGGCATGGGCTTGGTCGTAGCCGTGTTCGAACAGCAGCCAACCATTGGGTTGAAGGTGGTGCGTGGCTTCGCGAACGATGAGACGAATGTCGTCCAAGCCGTCAGTGCCTGAGTCTAGCGCCGATAACGGCTCGTATTTCAATGCTTGCAGGTGCACATCACTGCTGGCCACATAAGGCGGGTTGGACACGATGGCGTCAAAGGTGCGGCCACTCAGCGGTGCAAACCACGAACCGTGGTGAAAATCCACAGACAGCCCCAAGTGTTGGGCATTTGCAGTCGCCACAAGCAATGCCTCAGCGCTGGCATCTACTGCCCACACGGCGGCATCGGGTCGCGCATGTTTCAGTGCCAATGCAATGACACCGCTGCCTGTGCCAAGGTCTACCACCTGCGGTTTGGGCGTATCGGCCAGGCAAGATAAGGACCACTCCACCAAGGTCTCGGTGTCAGCGCGTGGGTCAAGCACGCGTTTGTCGATCTGAAAAGTCAAACCATAAAACTCTTTTTGACCTGTGATGTAAGCCACCGGCTCGGTGTCGAGGCGGCGCTGCACATGGCTGTTGAAAATGGTTTGCACCTCATCTTCTAGAGGGTCATCGCCATGCGCCAGTAACCATGCGCGGTCATGCCCAGAGCGACCCATGGCGTGCAACAACAGGATTTGCGCCTCTAGGCGTGGCAGGCCCAAAGCTTGTGCCTGCGCAGCGGCTCGTGAGACAGTCAGTGCGCTCATGTGTTGCCTTGAAGTGCGGCCAGTTGCTCGGCCTCATGGGCGTGCTTCAAGGCTTGCATGGCCTCGCTCAAATCACCTTCCATGATGAAGTTGAGTTTGTACAGCGTGAGGTTGATGCGGTGGTCACTCCAGCGCCCTTGCGCAAAGTTGTAGGTGCGTATGCGGTCGCTGCGGTCGCCGCTGCCAATCAGGCCCTTGCGCATGGCGGCATCTTTGGCGGCACGCTCGGAGCGGTCTTTTTCTTGAATGCGGGCAGTCAGCACCTTCAGTGCTTGTGCTTTGTTGCTGTGTTGGCTGCGACCGTCTTGGCACTCCGCCACGATGCCCGTGGGCAAGTGAGTGATGCGCACTGCAGAGTCAGTTTTATTGATGTGCTGGCCACCCGCACCGCTGGCACGGTAGGTGTCGATGCGCAAGTCGGACGGGTTGATTTTGATGGCCTCTGCCTCGTCTGGCTCTGGCAGCACCGCCACGGTGCAGGCGCTGGTGTGAATGCGTCCTTGCGTTTCGGTGGCGGGCACGCGCTGCACGCGGTGGCCGCCCGACTCAAATTTGAGCCAGCCATACACCCCGTCGCCGCTTGAGCCGCCGTCCATGCGCACCACCACTTCTTTGTAGCCACCCAGCTCGCTGGGTGATTCGCTCACGATTTCAGTGCGCCAACCTTGGCGCTCCGCGTAGCGCATGTACATGCGCAGCAAGTCGGCCGCAAACAGCGCCGACTCATCGCCGCCCGTGCCCGCGCGAATTTCGATGAACGCAGGGCGTCCATCGTCTGGGTCTTTGGGCAGCAGCATGCGTTGCAGCTCGGCTTCGAGTTGCTGCAGTTCGGCTTGGGCGCTTGCCATCTCTTCTTGGGCCATGGCGCGCATGTCAGCGTCGTTGCCAAGGTCTTGCAGCATCTGCAGAGCAGCTTGCACATCGGCTTCTCGTTGTTGGTAGCGAACATAGCGGCCGGCGGTGGCAGTGACCTCGGTGTGCTCGCGTGACAGGGCCAAGAACTGGGTCATGTCTTTCATGATGTCTTCACGCGACAGCAAGAAATCGAGTTCATGCAAACGTTGGGTGTGGCGCTGCAGCTGAGCGCGCAGAAAGTCTTTCATGGGGTCAGCGCCTAACGGTTGCCGCGCAAAAAGAAATGTTCAATCGCGTGGCGTGCGCGTTCGCGTGACTCGGTGTCACCCGCATGCAATTCGGCCATCGCGCCGTGCAACATTTTTTGGGTCAGGCTGCGGGACAAGGTTTCTAGCACGGCATCTACATCGTCGCCTTTGGCGAGTGACTTGCGCGCGCGGGCCACCTCAGCGCTGCGCCATTCTTCAGCTTGCGCGTTGAGTTGTTGAATCAACGGCACGTTGGTGCGCTGATCCATCCAATGCTCAAAGCTTTGCACACCCGCGTCGATGATGGCCTCGGCTTGCGCCACGGCCGCTTGGCGGTGCGCTTGACCAGTTTGCACCACGTCCGACAAATCATCCACGGTGTAGAGATAGACGTCTTGGAGCGACTTGACTTCGGGCTCAATGTCGCGCGGCACAGCCAAGTCGACCATGAACATGGGGCGGTGTTTGCGTTGTTTAAGTGCTTGCTTGACTGCGCCCAAGCCAATCAAGGGCAGGGTGCTGGCGGTGCAACTGATGATCACATCAAACCCATGCAAGCGTTGCGGCAAGTCGGCCAATCGCATGACCTCGCCGCTGAATTGGGCGGCTAGTTTTTCGCCCCGTTCCAGCGTGCGATTGGCAATCGCCATTTTTTTGGGGTTCTTGGCTGCAAAGTGTGTGGCGCACAGCTCAATCATTTCACCCGCACCCACAAACAGCACGCGGGTTTCGCTCAAGTCTTCAAACAGTTGGCCCGCCAATCGCACAGCCGCAGCGGCCATGCTGATGGAGTGGGCCCCAATCTCCGTGGCGCTGCGCACCTCTTTGGCCACCGCAAACGAGCGTTGGAACAGTTGGTTGAGCGTGGTGCCGAGTGCGCCGGCTTCAGAGGCAGCACGCACCGCATCTTTCATCTGGCCCAAAATTTGGGGCTCGCCCAGCACCATCGAATCAAGGCCGCTGGCCACACGAAAAGCGTGACGCGCTGCATCAGCTTCTAGCAGCGCGTAGGTGTGATCTTTCAAGACCTCTGGCGACACGCCGCCCGATTGAGCCAGCCAAGTGATGGTCTGCTGCATCTGGGCTTCGCTGCCCGCGCAGTAAATCTCTGTGCGGTTGCAAGTCGAGAGAATGGCCACCTCGCTGTTGGGTGCAAAAGAATGGCGCAGCGTCGCGAGGGTCGGACCCATGTGATCGACCGCAAAAGTAAAACGGCCCCGCAAATCAAGCGGGGCTGTTGTGTGATTGAGGCCCAAAGCCCAGACTGCCATAACGCACATTATAAAATTTACTCACATGGGCGCTCTAGAACAAATCATTCATACTTTTAACTTCATTGCACCCGCATGGGCTGTGGCCCTGTTTTGCGTGCTGGTGGCCCGCCTGAGCGCCCGCTGGTGGCTGCCTCTGGCCAGTTGGAGCCTGATGAAACAAACCGTGGTGAGCGGTGTTTTGGGTACAGCTGTCTTAGTAGGCGGCTTAATTTTGTGGGGCGTCGACGGAAAAATGGCCACCTATTCGGCCTTGGTGATTGCCTGCGGCACGGCCCAGTGGTTGATGTGTAAGGGCTGGCAGCGTTGATGTGAAGCGCTCAAGGCGTGCTGCCTGTATGCACGTTGGCTCCTCTTCGCTACGCTCAGAATGTCGCTCAACACGCACACAGGCAACTCACCTTGAGCTTTGGGTTGTCGAATAACCTTAAAAGTCGATGTCGTTCACCCCCAACCCCAGTAAGTGCTCTAAGCCCCTAGCACCCAAGCCCCAAGCCCCCTGCGGTAAAATCGGCTGCTCGATTCGCGCCCCACGCGCCTCAGCGCGCACACCACACCATGAATGCTCCAACCTCGCTCAACCACTTGCTCGCCACGGCTGAAGAAAGTCCGCGACTGCGCGAAATCCCCTACAACTACACCTCATTCTCTGACCGAGAAATCGTGCTGCGTTTGCTGGGCACTGAGGCATGGGAGCTGCTGCTGCGTTTGCGTCAAGAGCGCCGCACGGGTCGCTCGGCGCGCATGTTGTACGAGGTGTTGGGCGACATCTGGGTGGTGCAGCGCAACCCATATTTGCAAGACGATTTGCTCGACTCGCCCAAGCGTCGCCTTTTGTTGGTCGAGGCTTTGCATCACCGCTTAGGCGAAGTGCAACAGCGCCGCATCCCAGATACAGACACCGAGCGCGATGTCATGGTGGGTCAGTTGTTAGAGGCTGCCAGTCATGCGGTGGCAAATTTCAGCACTCAATTTGATGCGATTGCTGCATTGCGCAAAAAAACTGCGCGTTTGCTCAAAAAGCACACCGCCCAAGACAACATCAAGTTTGATGGCCTCTCACGCGTGAGCCATGTCACCGACGCCACCGACTGGCGCGTGGAATACCCCTTTGTCGTGTTGACCCCTGACACCGAAGCCGAAATGGCGGGCTTGGTCAAAGGCTGTATCGATTTAGGCCTGACCATCGTCCCACGCGGCGGCGGCACGGGCTATACAGGTGGTGCGATTCCGCTCACTTGGAAGAGCGCGGTCATCAACACCGAAAAGCTCGAAGCATTGACCGAGGTCGAAATGGTCGACTTGCCAGGCGTGGCCCACAAAGTCCCCACGATTTACACCGAAGCCGGTGTGGTCACCCAGCGCGTGGCCGATGCGGCCGAGCGCGGCGGTTTTGTATTTGCGGTGGACCCGACGTCCGCCGAAGCCTCTTGCATTGGCGGCAACATTGCCATGAACGCGGGCGGCAAAAAAGCCGTGTTGTGGGGCACAGCCCTTGACAACTTAGCCAGCTGGCGCATGGTCACCCCAGATGCTGAGTGGCTTGATGTCATTCGTGTCGACCACAACCTTGGCAAGATCCATGATGCCGAGGTGGCCAGCTTCGAGCTGAACTACTACCAAGCAGACGGCAAAACCTTCATCCGCCAAGAGCGTTTGGACATTCCCGGCCAATCCTTTCGCAAAGCTGGCTTGGGCAAAGACGTGACCGACAAGTTCTTGAGCGGTCTGCCCGGCATTCAAAAAGAAGGTTGCGACGGCTTGATCACCAGCGCGCGTTGGGTGTTGCACCGCATGCCAGCCCACACGCGCACGGTGTGCATGGAGTTTTTTGGCAACGCCAAAGACGCGGTGCCCAGCATTGTGGAAATCAAAGACTACATGTTTGCTGAGCAAAAACGCAGCGGCGTTTTGCTGGCGGGACTTGAGCATCTAGACGATCGGTATTTGCGCGCTGTCGGCTACGCGACCAAAAGCAAACGCGGCGGCTTGCCCAAGATGTTGTTGGTGGGCGATATTGCTGGTGACGATGCAGACGAGGTGGCTCGCGTCACCTCCGAAGTCTCGCGCATGGCCAACACCCGCAGCGGCGAATGTTTTGTGGCGGTCAGCCCTGAGGCGCGCAAAAAGTTTTGGCTTGACCGCAAGCGCACCGCGGCCATCAGTCGCCACACCAACGCCTTCAAAATCAACGAAGATGTGGTGATTCCCTTGCCCCGCATGGCCGAGTACACCGATGGCATTGACCGCATCAACATTGAGTTGAGCCTGCGCAACAAATTGGCGTTGTGCGATGCACTCGACGACTTCCTCGCCAAAGGCAATTTGCCCCTAGGCAAGTCAGACGACGCAGCCGATATTTCCACCCCCGAGTTGCTAGAAGACCGTGTGCAACAAGCGCGCTCCCTCGTGGCCGAGGTGCGTGGGTTGTGGCAACAGTGGCTCAACGACTGCGATGCGTTGTTTCCGCAGTTGCAAGATCACACATTGCGTGCAAGTTGGAAAACACAAATTCGTGCGGTGTTGCAAAACATTTTCACGGGTGCGCAACTCACGCCCATCTTGGACGAATGCAACGCCATTCACCAACGCGTGCTCAAAGGCCGCGTCTGGGTGGCCCTGCACATGCACGCCGGTGACGGCAACGTGCACACCAACATTCCAGTCAACAGTGACAACTACGCCATGCTGCAAACCGCGCATGAAGTGGTGGCGCGCATCATGGTGCTGGCGCGCTCACTCGATGGTGTCATCTCTGGCGAACACGGCATTGGCATCACCAAAATGGGCTTTTTGACGGATGCTGAGTTGCAGCCTTTCGCAGACTACAAAGCCAAGGTCGACCCACAAGGCCGTTTCAACAAAGGCCATTTGTTGCGCAACCAAGACGCCGACCTGTCCTTGCGCCACGCTGACCTCAGCCAAGCCTACACGCCGAGCTTTGGCTTGATGAGCCACGAATCACTCATCATGCAACAAAGCGAAATAGGTGCAATTGCCAGTAGCGTGAAAGACTGTTTGCGCTGCGGCAAGTGCAAACCCGTGTGTGCCACCCATGTGCCCCGCGCCAATTTGCTCTATAGCCCCCGCGACAAAATATTGGCCACCTCATTGTTGGTCGAAGCCTTCTTGTACGAAGAGCAAACACGCCGTGGTGTGTCCATCAAGCACTGGCAAGAGTTTGAAGACGTGGCTGACCACTGTACGGTGTGCCACAAGTGCTACACGCCTTGCCCCGTCAAGATTGACTTTGGTGACGTCACCATGAACATGCGCAACCTGTTGCGCAAGATGGGCCAAAAATCCTTCCGTCCTGGCAATGCTGCGGCGATGTTCATGCTCAACGCCACCAACCCCGAGACCATCAAGTTCGCCCGTGGCGCCATGGTCGGCGTGGGCATGAAGTTGCAACGCATCGCGCACGATGTGCTCAAGGTTGTGGCGCGCAAACAAACCAAGGCACCTCCTGCCACTGTGGGCACGGCGCCCATCAAAGAACAGGTGATTCACTTCATCAACAAAAAGATGCCGGGCAACTTGCCCAAGAAAACGGCGCGTGCCTTGCTCGACATCGAGAACAACGACTACGTGCCCATCATCCGCGACCCCAAAACCACCACGTCTGAGACGGAAGCCGTGTTCTATTTCCCTGGTTGCGGCTCTGAACGTTTGTTCAGCCAAGTGGGCTTGGCCACGCAAGCCATGTTGTGGCACGCGGGCGTACAAACCGTGCTGCCCCCTGGCTACTTGTGTTGCGGCTATCCGCAAAAAGGCTCGGGCCAGTTCGACAAGGCCGACAAAATCATCACCGACAACCGCGTGTTGTTCCACCGCGTGGCCAACACGCTCAACTACCTCGACATCAAAACCGTGGTGGTGAGCTGTGGCACGTGTTTTGACCAGTTGCAAGGCTACGAGTTTGACAAGATTTTTCCTGGCTGCCGCATTGTCGACATCCACGAATACTTGTTGGAAAAGGACATCAAACTCAGCGTTGATCAACAGGCGGGCTATTTGTTCCATGACCCTTGCCACAGCCCCATGAAGCAACAAGACCCGATGAAAACGGTCAAGTCACTGGTGGGCGAGCAGGTGGTCAAAAGCAGCCGCTGCTGCGGCGAGTCTGGCACTTTGGGCGTGACCCGCCCAGACATTGCCACCCAAGTGCGCTTTCGCAAAGAAGAAGAGTTGCAAAAAGACGAAGCTGCTTTGCGTGCCATGACCGGTGAAGCCAAGGGCGACATGAAAATCCTCACCAGCTGCCCCAGCTGTTTGCAAGGCCTGACGCGCTATGGGGATGACTTGCAAAACGGTTTGCTCGAAGCCGACTACATCGTGGTCGAGATGGCGCGCAAGATTTTGGGCGAGCAGTGGATGCCCAACTACGTGGCCCAAGCCAATGACGGTGGCATTGAGCGCGTGTTGGTCTAACTAGGAAAATCTCATGGCTGGTTTGCAAAAAAACACCCCTGCACCCCAAGACATCACGGTGCATGGCGCATCGCGCGTGCTGGAAGTGAGCTTTGCCGATGGCGCGAGTTTTCGTATTCCGTTTGAGTTGATGCGCGTCTACAGTCCCTCGGCTGAAGTGCAGGGCCATGGCCCTGGCCAAGAGGTGTTGCAAACTGGCAAGCGCTTGGTCGACCTTGAAGGTTTAGAGCCCATTGGCAACTACGCCATCAAGCCCAGCTTCAGCGATGGCCACGACAGCGGCCTCTTTACATGGGAATATTTGTATTTTTTAGGCTCTGAACAAGACCAACTGTGGGCTGACTACGAACGCCGCTTGCAAGCCGCTGGTACCGAGCGCGACGCCCCCATGCCCGAAAAAGCTGGTGCAGGCTGTAGCACCCACGCGCATTGATACCATCACGCACATGAGCAGCACCCATTTCGGTTTCAAAACCGTCGACGAAAAAGAAAAAGCCAAGCACGTGCGTGGCGTGTTTGACTCGGTCGCATCCAAATACGACGTGATGAACGACCTCATGTCTGCAGGTCTGCACCGCGTATGGAAGCGCTACACCGTCATGGTGGCTGACTTGCGCGAGGGTTCGCAAGTGCTTGACATTGCTGGCGGCACGGGTGATCTGGCCATGGCCTTTGCCAAGAAAGTGGGTCACACGGGTTGTGTGGTGCACACCGACATCAATGAAGCCATGTTGCGCACGGGCCGCGACCGTTTGCTGGACCACGGCATGGTTTTGCCCACCGTGGTGTGTGATGCTGAAAAACTGCCTTTCCCCGACAACCACTTTGATGTGGTCAGCGTGGCCTTTGGTCTGCGCAACATGACGCACAAAGACCTGGCCCTCCAAGAAATGTGCCGCGTGCTCAAGCCCCAAGGCAAGCTGCTGGTGCTTGAGTTTTCCAAAGTGGCCAAGCCGCTCGAGAAGGCCTACGACTGGTATTCCTTCAACATCTTGCCCAAGTTGGGGCAGATGATTGCGGGTGACGCCTCTAGTTATCAGTATTTGGCCGAGTCCATTCGCATGCACCCCGGCCAAGAGGAGCTTAAAGCCCTTATGAAAAATAATGGCTTTGGTCATGTGGACTTTCACAACATGAGCGCGGGCGTGGTCGCACTTCATGTTGGAATCAAGTGCTGAATGATTGTGACAACAGGAGATGACGCGATGAAAAAACTTTTGACAGCTCTTTTTGTGGTCGCCATGGGAATGGCCACCATGCACGCCGAGGCGGCAAAACGCTTGGGCGGTGGCAAATCGTCTGGCCAACAGTCCAGCAACGTGACGCAGCGTGAAGCTGCCAAGCCTGCTCCTGCCGCCACACCCAACGCTGCACCTGCAGCTCCCGCTGCTGCACCCAGCCGTTTTGGTGGCATGGGCGGCATGCTCGGTGGCTTGGCCGCCGGTTTGGGCCTGGCTTGGTTGGCCAACTCGATGGGATTTGGCGCTGAATTTGGTCAATTCATGATGTTTGGCTTGTTGGCCTTGGTGGTCATGGTGGTGATCGGCATGATCATGCGTCGCCGCCAGCAGCCTGCAGCGGCCAACCCCAGCCCCTTCGCCTTTGAAGGCGCGGGCGCACCTGCTAACCCCACCAACTTGCCGCAATACAACCCCAAAAATGTGGGCAATGATTCGTCAGCCAGACCGGTGGACACCCAAACCAACTTCACGCCTGCGGCGGGCGGCTCCATGATTGGCGCTGCTTTGGGTGCCAACCCCACTTGGGATGTGCCTGCTGACTTTGACACCGTGGGCTTTGTCAACGCAGCCAAGCAAAACTTCATGACTTTGCAAAACGCTTGGGACCGTTCTGACATCAGCGCCTTGCGTGTCATGATGACCGACAGCATGCTGAACGAAATCAAAACCCAATTGGCCGAACGCGAAGCCACCTCCAACGGCCAACTCAACCACACCGAAGTCGTCATGCTGGATGCACACCTGTTGGGCATCGAAGATGTAGGCAGCACTTACATGGCCAGCGTGGAGTTCTCAGGCTTGATCCGTGAAGAGCCATCTTCTGGTCCTACACCTTTCCGCGAAGTATGGAACATGACCAAGCCCAAAGATGGCAGCTTGGGCTGGTTGGTGGCAGGGGTGCAAGCCCTGCAATAAACCTGCTAAAAAATCAGGACGCTTTAAGTGGAGCTTCCAAACAAGGAATAATTGGGGACTATGGCAACACAGTCCCCTTTTTCTTGGTTGGCCGACGCAGCAAACATGCTGCGCGCCAAACTTCCCGCAGATTTCCCGCAGTCACTCACCCCGCCCCCTTGGGCGGTGACCGAGGTGCAGCAGCGCGCGGTCCTCTTCTTCAACCATGTGCTCATGCAAGAGCCGGCTGCGCGCGATCGCTTGCAACGCCAACGTGGCCGTCAATTACAAGTGTGCTGGCGTGATCAAGTCTTTCGCTGCGCCTTTACCCCTGCTGGCTTGATTGAGTTCATCACCCCCGATGCCAGCACCAAGGCTGCAGACCTTGTTTTGCGTGTGAATGAGTCTTCGCCATTCGCGCTGGCCAAAACTGTTCTGCAAGGTGACAAACCCACCATTCGGATCGAAGGCGATGTGCAACTGGCTGCCGAAGTCAATTGGCTCATCGACCATGTGCGATGGGATCCCGAAGAAGACTTAGCCCGCCTCATTGGCGACGTGCCCGCCCACACCCTGATGCAAAACGCCAAGCGTGCGGTCGACGCGCTGCGCAGCTTTGTGAAGCAACAAGCCTCGAAAGTCTCCCCATCATGACCCGTTTGATGCGGGGTATCTACATCGTCTTTATCGTTTTGCGTTATGGCTTGGACGAGCTGGTGCTCACCAGTTTCCAAAAGCCAGGCCTGCGTTTGTTGGCGCGCATCGTGTCGATTGGGCGCGACTTGTCGGCACCGCGCGGCCAGCGTTTGCGTGAAGCGTTGGAGCACCTGGGCCCCATTTTTGTGAAGTTCGGCCAAGTGCTGTCCACCCGCCGCGATTTGCTACCGGCCGATATCGCCGATGAGTTGGCACATCTGCAAGAGCGTGTACCACCGTTTTCGTCGGATGCGGCCGTGGCCATCATCGAGCGGGTTTTTGGCCGCCCCTTGCAAGACGTGTTTGTCGACTTCACCCACAAGCCCGTTGCCAGCGCCTCTATCGCGCAAGTGCACTTTGCTGTCATCCGTGACCGCAACGGGCTGACGCGCGAAGTGGCCGTCAAGGTGCTGCGACCAGGCATGTTGAACGTGATCGACAAAGACCTGAGCTTGATGCGCATGCTCGCGGGTTGGGTAGAGCGCCTCAGCGCCGATGGCAAGCGTCTGAAGCCCCGCGAAGTGGTGGCCGAGTTTGACAAATACCTGCACGACGAACTTGACTTCGTTCGAGAAGCCGCAAACGCTGCGCAGCTGCGTCGCAACATGGAAGGCCTCAACCTGGTGTTGATTCCCGAAATGATTTGGGACTTTTGCCACACGGAAGTGATCGTGATGGAACGCATGAAGGGCGTGCCTATCAGTCAAATCGACTTGTTGCGTGCGCAGGGCGTGGACATCCCCAAGCTGGCCCGTGACGGGGTGACCATTTTCTTTACGCAAGTGTTTCGCGATGGTTTTTTTCATGCGGACATGCACCCTGGCAACATCCAAGTGAGCTTGGACCCAGCCACTTTTGGCCGCTACATCTCGCTGGACTTTGGCATCGTGGGCACGCTCACTGAGCATGACAAAGAGTATTTGGCGCAAAACTTCACAGCCTTCTTTCGCCGCGACTACAAACGCGTGGCTGAGCTGCATGTGGAGTCTGGCTGGGTGCCTGCTGACACGCGGGTGGATGAGCTTGAATCTGCCGTGCGAGCCGTGTGTGAACCCTACTTTGACCGCCCGCTGAAAGAAATTTCTCTCGGCTTGGTGCTCATGCGCTTGTTTCAAACCTCACGCCGCTTCAATGTCGAAATTCAGCCGCAGCTCGTGCTGCTGCAAAAAACGCTGCTCAACATTGAAGGGCTGGGACGACAGCTGGACCCCGATTTGGACCTTTGGAACACGGCCAAACCCTTTTTGGAAAAATGGATGATCGATCAAGTGGGCCCCAAAAAGCTGTGGCAACAACTGCTGGCCGAAGCCCCGCGTTATGCCAAGCTGCTGCCCGAGTTGCCCCGCTTGATGCATGATTATTTGAAGGATCGCCAAGGCAACTCCAACCCAGAGTTGCAATTGCTCATCGAAGAGCAGCGCCGTACCAACCGCTTGTTGCAACGCTTGATGTGGACGGGCGCTGGGTTTTTATTGGGGCTACTTGCCATGCAGGTGTTCGTGCGTCTGCATCATTTCTTTTAACCACTTTACGGAGTTGACCCGTGCTGCTCACACTCGTCTTCATCTATTTACTGGTCACCATCGCCATTGGTTTAATGGCGGCCAGGCGTGTTCACAACTCAGCTGACTTTGCCATCGCAGGCCGCCACCTGCCGATGGCCATGATCGTCACCACCACCTTTGCCACTTGGTTTGGTTCTGAGACGGTGCTGGGCATTCCCGCCAAGTTTGTGAACAGCGGATTGAACGGCGTGGTCGAGGATCCGTTTGGTGCAGGTTTTTGCCTCATCTTTGTAGGCTTGTTCTTTGCCGCCAAGCTCTACCGAATGACCCTGCTCACCATCAGCGACTACTTTCGTGAGCGCTATGGCCGCGTGGTGGAAGTGCTGTGTTCGCTCATCATCATGGTCAGCTATTTGGGTTGGGTGTCTGCGCAAGTCACGGCCTTGGGCCTTGTGTTTAATGTGTTGTCCAATGGCGTGATCAGCATGGAGCTTGGCATGGTCATTGGTGTGGCGTCCATCTTGGCCTACACCTTGTATGGCGGCATGTGGTCGGTCGCGATCACCGACTTCATTCAAATGATTGTGTTGGTGGTGGGCTTGTCGGTGCTTGCCGTCTTTGCCTCTGATCAAGCTGGCGGGGCAGACAAAGTGTTGGATTTGGCCATCAGCCAAGACATGTTCAAATTTTGGCCCGAGCCCCACATGAAAGACATTTTGTTTTTCTTTGCCTCGGCCATCACCATCATGTTGGGCTCTATTCCGCAGCAAGACGTGTTTCAACGCGTCATGTCGGCCAACAGCCTCAAAGCTGCCACGCATGGCCCGGTGATAGGCGGCATTTGCTACATCTTGTTTGCGTTTGTGCCCATGTTTTTGGTGGTCAGCGCCATGATCATCATGCCCGAGCAAGCGGCGGCACTCATCGCAGACGACCCACAAAAAGTGCTGCCCACCTTGGTGATGACGCAAATGCCGTTTGTCATGCAGGTGCTGTTCTTTGGCGCCTTGCTGTCGGCCATCAAGTCCTGCGCTTCAGCCACCTTGTTGGCACCCAGTGTGACCTTCACTGAAAACATTTGGCGTCAATTTCACCCGCATCAAACCGACCAACAAGAGCTGCGCGCCATGCGCGTGACCGTCTTGGTGTTTAGCCTCTTGGTGTTGGGCTATGCCATTCGCATGCAAGGCACCTCGATTTACGAAATGGTCTCGGGCGCCTATCAGGTGCCGCTGGTGGGCGCCTTTGTACCGCTTACCTTCGGCCTGTATTGGAAGCGTGCCACCACCCAAGGAGCGCTCTTTGCCTTGGCTTTTGGCTTACTCACATGGGTCCTGTTTTTGTTCACCCCTGCCGGCCTCGAGTTTCCAGCGCAATTGGCGGGTGTGTTGGCCAGTTTGGCAGGCATGGTGCTGGGCTCCCTGGGTCCGCAAGTCATTCGCAACGTTCATAGCGCGCATCACAAGTTGGTGGGCACGGCCGAGGGTCACGCGGCGCCCTTGAAATAGGGCCCACGCGCCTATAATTCAGGGTTTTACCGAACCCTCCTCGTCATGCCAATTTACGCCTACAAATGTGGTTCCTGCGGCCATGCCAAGGACGTCTTGCAGAAAATTGCAGATGCGCCACTGACCGACTGCCCCGAATGCGGCAAACCCACGTTTTCCAAGCAACTCACCGCCGCGGGCTTTCAGCTCAAAGGCTCTGGCTGGTACGCCACCGACTTCAAAGGTGGCACGAGCAGCACCCCAGACCAGCCCGCTGCAGCCGGCGCAAGCGCCCCAGCCACCGGCAGCGATGGCCCATCGCCCGCTCAAACAACGAGTGACAGCGCTGGCAGCAACGCTGTGAGCGCCACCAGCAGCCCCGCTTCGTCGACCGCCTCAAGCGGTTGTGCCACCGGTTGTGCTTGCCACTGATTCTTCAAATCAAAACCCAAAGGTCTCTCATGCCGATTAAAAAATACCTGCTCGCAGGCCTCTTGGTCTGGACGCCCTTGGCCATCACCGTCTGGGTGCTGACTTGGTTGGTCGGCATCATGGACGGCATCTTCATCGACACCCTTTCCAAGTTCCGTCCCTTGGTGTCACAAGACACAGTCACATCGATGCGTGACATGACAGGCTTGGGCGTGATCTTGGTGTTGCTGGTGTTGCTGGTCACGGGCGCTTTGGCTTCTAACGTGCTGGGCAAATGGTTGGTGCGTCAATGGGACAAGTTGTTCACCAACATTCCCATCGTCAAGTCGATTTACGCCAGCGTCAAAAAAGTATCGGACACCTTGTTCTCCAGCAACGGCAATGCCTTTCGCCAAGCTCTTCTGGTGCAATACCCCCATGCCGGCATGTGGACCATTGCGTTTCAAACCGGTACCCCTGTCGGAGAAGTGGCCAGCAAATTAAGCGGCGAACACCTCAGCGTCTATGTCCCCACCACCCCCAACCCCACCAGCGGATTTTTCTTGCTGGTGCCACGCAGCGAGGTGATCGAGCTCGATTTGAGCGTCGACGAAGCGCTCACGTATGTTATCTCCATGGGCGCCGTGTCTCCTAGCGCTCCAGCACTCAACGAAAAGAGAATCTAAAAAATGGCCATGCGTTCCCACTACTGCGGTCTGGTGACCGAATCCTTGATCGGCGAATCTGTCAGCCTGTGCGGCTGGGTCAACCGTCGCCGTGACCACGGCGGCGTGATCTTCATTGATCTGCGTGACCGCGAAGGCTACGTGCAAGTGGTGTGCGACCCAGACCGTCCTGAGATGTTCCAAGTGGCTGAGAACGTGCGCAACGAGTTTTGTATCCAAGTCAAAGGCTTGGTGCGCGCCCGTCCTGAGGGCACCACCAACGAGGGCCTCAAGAGCGGCAAGATTGAAGTGCTGTGCCACGAGCTCATCGTGTTGAACGAGTCGGTCACGCCCCCGTTCCAGATTGACGATGACAACTTGTCCGAGACCACCCGTCTCACCCACCGCGTGCTGGATCTGCGCCGACCCTACATGCAAAACAACCTGATGCTGCGCTACAAAGTGTCCATGGAAGTGCGCAAGTACTTGGATGAAAATGGTTTCGTTGACATCGAAACCCCCATGCTCACCAAAAGCACGCCCGAAGGCGCGCGCGACTATTTGGTGCCCAGCCGCGTTCACGAAGGGCAGTTTTTTGCCTTGCCTCAATCGCCTCAGTTGTTCAAACAACTGTTGATGGTGGCAGGCTATGACCGTTACTACCAAATCACCAAGTGCTTTCGCGATGAAGACTTGCGTGCAGACCGTCAACCTGAATTCACCCAGATTGATATTGAAACCTCGTTCTTGAGCGAGGAAGAAATTCGCGACATGTTCCAAGGCATGATCAAGCGCGTCTTTGCCCACACCATCGGCGTGGACTTGGGCGAGTTCCCCGTCATGACCTACCAAGACGCCATGCACATCTACGGCTCAGACAAGCCAGACCTGCGCGTGAAACTGCAGTTCACTGAGCTGACCGACGTGATGGGCGATGTGGACTTCAAGGTGTTCTCAGGCGCGGCCAACATGTTGGGCGGCCGCGTGGTGGCCTTGCGCGTGCCCCATGGCTCGGTCGAAGGCGGCGGCATCAGCCGTGGCGAGATTGACGCTTATACCGAGTTCGTCAAGATCTACGGCGCCAAAGGCTTGGCTTATATCCGCGTCAATGAGTTGGCCAAAGGCCGTGATGGTTTGCAAAGCCCCATCGTCAAAAACATCCACGACGCCGCTTTGGCTGCGGTGCTCGAGCGCACAGGCGCACAAGACGGCGACTTGATTTTCTTTGGTGCAGACAAGGCAAAAATTGTCAACGACGCCATTGGCGCCTTGCGCATCAAGATCGGCCACAGCGAGTTTGGCAAGAAAAACGGCTTGTTTGAAGACCGTTGGGCGCCGATGTGGGTGGTCGACTTCCCAATGTTCGAGTACGACGACGAGAACCAGCGCTACACCGCGGTGCACCACCCCTTCACCGCGCCCAAAGACGGCCACGAAGACTGGATGGTCACCGCGCCCGAGAAGTGCATCTCCAAGGGCTACGACATGGTGTTGAACGGCTGGGAAATGGGCGGCGGCTCGGTGCGTATCCACCGCGCCGACGTGCAGCAAAAAGTGTTTGATGCACTCAAGATCACGCCCGAAGAAGCGCAACTCAAGTTTGGCTTCTTGCTCGACGCCCTGCAATACGGCGCACCGCCCCACGGCGGCTTGGCCTTTGGTTTGGACCGCATCGTCACCCTCATGACCGGTGCCGAATCCATCCGCGACGTGATTGCCTTTCCCAAGACCCAACGCGCCCAGTGCTTGCTCACACACGCGCCAAGTCCTGTGGACGAAAAGCAGTTGCGCGAGCTGCACATCCGCTTGCGCAACGTGGACGCGGTCAAGGCCTAATCTAAGTTCAGCACGCTTGCCAACGGCAAGTCGTGCGGCACTTCAAAATCAGCCACGATCCATGCGCGTGAGGGGTGCTCGGCCGCCTCTTGCAAAAAATCTTTGATCTGGCGAATTGACACCCAGTCGAGCGCGGCAAACGGTTGGTCGAGCAGCGTCACCGCAGCACCTGATGCCAGGGCCGCCAGCACCATCACCTTGCGGCGACTGCCTGTGGACAGCATGTTGAGGCGCTTCTCACGGTGTTGATTCATATCCAGTGCGTGCGCTAAATCTTGCAGCAACGCATCGTTCCAGTGGGGCCAGCGTGCGCGCAGCGCATCCCAGCAAGCTTGCACCGTGCTGTTGTCGTGCGCGGCGTCTTGCAGGTCTACCCAAAACACACCGCCTTTGGGTACCACCACCTGGCCCGCCGTGGGCTGCACATCGCCCGCCAGCAAGCGCAGCAGCAAGGTTTTGCCCGTGCCCTCGTCGCCACACACCCAGCTCACCCCTGCGGGCCAAGTGAAGGATAAATTGTGGATGGGGCCGTGGGTGAGGCTTTGTGCTTCGATTGTCGCCATCTATGCGAATAGTCCAACTTTTTGCCGGCTGGCATCCGACAAAAAGTGGTCGGGCAATGGGTTTTCGGTAATGGCAGCCATCAGCGCATCCAACCGCTGCTGACCCAAGGTTTTCGTGTCCTTGGGCTTGAGCGTGATCTCCCCCGTCACCTCGTTGCGGACAATCCACATTTCATCGACATCCACGCGAAATGCCATGGGCAAGCGAATAGCCTGGCTGTTGCCGTGGGTAAAAACTTTGGCGGTAGCGAGCATGGCGGGCTCCTTGGTTTGTATCTTTTAAAACGTAGCTACCTTATCACTCAGCAAGTATTTTGTGGATATGTTGGCTTGTGTAAAGGGAGTGGCAGGGCTAACGCACGCCGCAAAAGAAGGGCAAGTAGCGCTGTATCCGTGATGGGGTAATGAAACAGGCCATCGCATCAAGTCTGAAACATCAACTCAAATATTGTGTACACCTAGATACGCAATATGGCTTTGGCTGCAAAGTAAAAAAATGGAGCTACCAAAGTAGGTATTCGAGAATTTCGCGCCTCAGTAGCCGAATTAGACCTAAATCGGTGCGCGCTTGCGCACGGTGGGTTTTGGTTTGCTCGCAGCGGTTCCCTGCGCTTCAACGTATGAATCCAGCAAGCGGCGGATCATGCGCTGGTACTGGGTCTGGTGCTTCGATGCCTCGGACTTGAAAAACGCCACGCTGCTTTTGCTCAAGGACAGTGTGACCTTCACGCCATCCTCGCGGAACGCCAGCTCGGCAGGTGACGGCAGAAAATCTGCGACCACCTCAACATCGCCCATGGGCTCATCCGTGTAAACGATCTTCTTTTTCATAAATTGCCTTTCCTTTGCCCCAATAGCCTGCCCCAATGATTCGAATGACCTTGCGCCTGAAGGTAAAGCGCACCGTCAAGATGCCGCCACCCGCTTTGCCAATGCAGTAAAAGCGCTCTTCGGATTCACTGTGCGCCAAGTCTTTCGCGATCACGCGGTGCGGATCAGCGAATGCCGCCTGAGCGTCCATGAATGACACGTGATGCTTGGCCTGGTTTTCAGCATCCTTGTTGTCATCCCATTCGAATTGCGCTGCGGTCATGGCTTTTCGTAGCATTTAACCATATAAAAAGCCATACGTTCGTATGGACGAAGTTTGAGCTGACCCGTGAACTGATTGCAGCACGCACCCAAGCAGGCCTAACTCAGGGCGTTGTGGCTGCAAGCATGGGCACGACCCAAAGCGTGGTGGCACGCATCGAAAGTGCCAGGGGCATGCCTTCCATGCGAACAGTCCAACGCTTTGCCAGTGCCGTGGGAGTGCGTGCCATGGTGCGCATGGAGCCTTTGACGGCTGTATAAAGGTGTCGCATTTGCCTGTCCCTGTCCCTCTCCCACAGCTGCTTGCATTAGTTGCGAGTTATGAATCTTTTGCGCCTGACTTCAACACCTCAAATACTTGACTAACCGGATGCGGAAGTTCGCCCTTCGCATAGCCTGTATCTTGCGGAGAAAAAATAGCGCTGGTTGCTTGAATTAGGACTGCATCCTTCACTTCTTTTCCTGATGCACCTTCCACAAATGTCTCGAAAGATGCAAGGGCGTTTTGGCGATGGCGATTTACTACAAAGTTATGAGTGCTTGCGGAAACGTTCCTGGCTGCCCAAATCATTCCAAAACTGAGTACAAAGACAACCAGTAATCGCGGGAGTGATTCCTTAACCAGTTCTATCGCAGTAGGGTTAACTAAAGTGACTAATCTTGGCTCAACATGTAATATCACGTAGCACACAATTGCAGTCGCAAGTAATACGGCAACTGATAACCAAGCTAGAGCTACCAATTTTGCAGTGTTTGCTTCCTCTTTAAAGTGCACGGTATGTTTTGAAACTCCTGCTTTTTTTGCAGCGTCTTGAACCTGCACCAATGCTGTGTTCATTTGGCCAAGAATTCCATTCGTTTGATTTTGGAATGTGCCCTTTGATGCGTTTAATTCACTTAGCGCCCCACGTGCTTCTCGTTCAAGCCTTTGAAAATCAGCACTGCTTTTCGTCGCATATGCCAGCACGGGTGTTACAGCTGCAAAGTCAACTTCCCATTGATCTACCAGCCGTTGAATGATGGACTGTCTCTCTCCTGCTGGATTTTGCTGAGTGACCTCAAACAACCGTATGTTTTCTAGAATTGTCTTCGCGGCATTACCTGCTGAAGTTATCTCTGATAGTTTTGCGTATGAAACATTTAAAAGATCGCAATCAAGAAGCGAACGGTACAGACCGAGGGTTCTAGTAACCGTGTCACTAAAGGCATCAAAAGAAAGTGGCCCTAGGTCTGACCTTTTTAGTTTTTCAGCGTCCGCTTCTTTAAACCACTTTAAGATGTCCAGCAACGATGAAAGTGCCTGTTGGTTTTGCTCAATTGTTGGCATTTGAAACTCCTGTAATAAGAT
>NZ_DAIRSK010000005.1:0-146291 GCF_036804465.1 Limnohabitans sp. | reverse complement strand
CGGCGGCGGGGGCGGCGGGGGAATGTCGGGCTTGGCATCTTCAATCAACTGCGCCTCAACCGGGCCCTTGACCACTTTGACGAACTTCTTGGCTAAGCCAGAGCTGATCGCCCAAAACAAGATGATGTGTAACAAAACCACCAGACTCAATCCGACAACATGCTTGCCTTGATTGCGTTGTTGACTGGCGTAGTCTTTCATGTGAGTGTGGCTCCTGGTTGTTTATTGCTGCATCAAAGCAAATATTCTTTTGCAATCGTTTGCAATTCTAATTTCAAGAGAATTTGAATCACACTGGTGCAAACCCTCGCTTTCAAATCTATTTTGTTGCAGCCTTATGACACTAGGGAAAATACTAATTTAAGTATATTTTTTAAAAAAATCAACAAGTTATGAGTTCTTTAGAGATTGCACTTTTAAATAAATGAGAATTAAACATCAAATAAAATTGCAAACGTTTGCAATTCAAATCAAAATTCGTTTCACTCATTGCAATGCATCCCAGGCACAACAAAGAGTCACCTCTCCAGTCAGCTAATAATGATGAGCAAAACTGGGGTTTTATCAACTTGTAAAGGAGACGTTTGTGAAAACAAACAACAAAAAAATCAGTCCTAAAACGATTGCAGTTGCAGCCTCATTGGCAGCTTTGCAAATTGGTGCTGTTTATGCCCAAAACTTGAACCTCGATGAAGTCGTTGTGACGGCCTCACCGACGGGTCGTACCAAAATGAAATCAAGCGACTCAGTCACTTCAGTTGGCGAAGAAGCCATCATGCGCAGCGGTGCTACTAGCGCAGCTGAAATCTTGCGTTCAGTGCCAGGCATTCGCGCTGAATCATCAGGCGGCGAGGGAAATGCAAACATCACAGTTCGTGGCGCGCCAGTCTCTGCAGGTGGTAGCCGTTATGTGCAAATGCAAGAAGACGGCCTGCCAGTCTTGCTGTTTGGCGATATCGCATTTGGTACGCCTGACCAGTTCTTACGTACAGACTTCACCACAGACCGTGTCGAAGTGGTGCGAGGCGGTAGCGCATCCACATTAGCCAGCAATGCACCTGGTGCGATCATTAACTTCGTCAGCAAAAGGGGCCGTGATGTTGGCAACGCTGTGGGAGTCACGACTGGTTTAGGTTCGCGTCTTAACCGCTACGACTTTAACTTCGGTAGCGTAATGGGCAGCGACACTTACTTCAATATGGGTGGCTTCATGCGTCAAGGCGAAGGCGCTCCCTACAACACAGGCTTTAACTCACAAGATGGCGGACAGCTAAAAGCCAGTGTCACCAAAGAGTTTGATAAAGGCAGCTATGTCCGCGTGAACTTCAAAAACTTGGACGACAAGACTCCCACCATCTTGCCTGTGCCTACAAGGCTGTCAAACGGAAAAATACAAACAATTGCCGGCGTTGATCCACGCAATGCGTTCTTTATCAATCCCAACATCACCCGCGACACAACCATTGACCGTCATGGCAATCAAGTCACGAGCAACCCTGCAAATGGTTTGCACGTGACCAGCCGTTCAATTGGCTTGGAAGCGAAGCTAAATCTGGACAACGGCTGGACTGTGGAAGAAAAAATGCGTAGAAGCTCCAACGGAGGTCGCTTTATTGGCATGTTTCCAGCAGACAACGGCAACGGTGCTGGCGGTCCATTCACAGGCACGATGTTCAACACATCATTGGACAACATGGACAACTTGTTCAACGACTTGAAGGCATCCAAGTCCTTTGACATGAACGGTGGCAAGTCTGTCTTTACAGGGGGCTTGTTCACAGGCTCACAAAACCTTGGACAAACTTGGTTCTGGAACCAATACACGGTTGGAACAAATGGTACTTGGTCAGCGCCAGTCTCTAGCGGTTGGAACACATGGGGCGGCTGTTGCTCACGCACGTACGACATGAAATACAACGTGACTGCGCCATACGCAGCATTGAACTGGGAAAAAGATAAGCTGACAATTGAAGGTAGCGTCCGTCAAAACAACATGTCTGCAACTGGTCAAACCTTCAAAGGCAGCACACCGACCAACGCAACAGCACTGTCAGCGGCTTCATGGAGTGCAGGCTCAGCAGATACTGTGAACTACAAGCAAAACAAGATGTCTTATTCTGCTGGCGCAAACTACGCCATGACAAAAGATACTGCTTTGTATGGTCGTATCAGCGATGGTTACAACTTTGCAGCTGATCGTTTGCTTTACGGCACATCAGGCGCATTGAACGGCGGTAAACCCGTGTCTTTCAACCGCTTGCAACAGCAAGAATTCGGTGTGAAGCATCGTGAAGGCAACTTGAGCTTGTTTGGTACTTTCTTCATGGCTCAAACCGACGAATCTAACTATGAAGCGACAACGCAAAAGTTCACAACCAACGGCTATGAGGCCAAAGGTTTCGAACTTGAAGCAGGTTATCGCTCTGGTGCATTCCGTTTGAGCGCTGGTGCAACCATCACAGACGCAAAGATCAAGAGTTCTTTGACTGCAGCGGAAGTGGGCAAAAAGCCTCGTCGCCAAGCCGACCTGGTGTATGCGCTGTCGCCCTCATACCGCACGGGTGACCTCGAGTTTGGGGCTGCCTTCATTGGCTCTGGCAAGTCGTATGGTGATGATGCCAATACCATCACGATGGATGGCTACATGATCACGAATTTGTTCGCAAACTATCGCATCAACAAGCAGGCTTCTGCCATCTTGAGTGTCAACAACACATTCAACAAGTTAGCATTCACTGAAGTTGAAGGTGACGGTCATGCGGCGCGCGCGCTGGCAGGTCGCAGCGCAAAAGCAACTTTGAAGTACGAGTTCTAAGTGCTACTCTCACACCCAAGACGTGCACATGTCTTGGGTGTTTTAACTAGGGAATCCATTGCGCTGAACCCACAAAGTTCAGCGCATCTCTTACCGAATTGTGAACACCATGTCTTTTATCGAAGATCGTCCCGTCAGTTCAGGACAGGCTCATCTTCCAGCTCGTGTCTCTGAGCTGCTTGACCAAGCCCCTGCTGCTCGCGCTGCCGTGCTGCGCGAACGCTTGAACACCGAATTTCCCATATTGCAGGACAGGCTCGCACGTCTGTACGGCTGCCACGACAATTTTTCTAACTGGCTGAGCCAAGTAGTGGCTCAGGCGGTTCAACTCGCGCTTGCTCGCCCCGATGATTTGTGGACTCTAGATTTGCAGCGCACCAGTCAGCCCAATTGGCTTTTGAATGGTTCATTGGGCTATTGCGCTTACGCCGACAAGTTTGCGGGTAACTTGTCTGGCGTGCGTAAGCGCATTCCTCATTTGCAAGAGCTGGGCGTGACCTACTTGCACCTGTTGCCGTTCCTCAAGCCTGGCACACCACCCAACGATGGAGGCTTTGCAGTAGCCAACTATGACGAGGTTGATCCTACGCTGGGCAACAACCATGATTTGCAAGCACTGACCAAAGAACTGCGTGCCGCAGGCATTAGCTTGTGCAGTGACTTTGTATTGAACCACGTCTCACACGAACACAGGTGGGCCATCAAAGCCCGTGAGGGCGACGCGCACTTTCAGTCGTTTTTCCATTGGGCACATACGCCTGAGGAAGTGGCTGCGCACGAAAAAAAACTGATTCAAATTTTTCCCAACACAGCCCCTGGAAACTTCACTTTTATTCCAGATTTGAAGGCTTGGGCATGGACCACCTTCTACCCATATCAGTGGGATTTGAATTACACCCAGCCTGAGGTATTTGCAGAGATGGCACAGTCGCTTTTGCAACTGGCCAACTTAGGTGTGGAAGCCTTTCGATTGGATTCCACGGGTTTTTTGTGGAAACGGCCTGATACCAACTGCATGAACCAACCCGAAGTGCATTGGATTTTGCAAGCCCTGCGCTGCCTGACCAACATTGCGGCACCTGGCGTCTTACTCAAGGCAGAGGCCATCATGCCCACGCAAGAGCTGCCGCCTTACTTTGGCTTGGGTGATACAAAAGGCCAAGAATGTCATGTGGCCTATCACTCCAGCCTCATGTCTGCCAGTTGGGTGGCCCTGGCAGAACAAGATACACAAATCATTCAAGACGTGCTATCGCACACACCTGCGCTGCCGCAGGGGTGTGCGTGGATGACCTACGTGCGTTGCCATGACGACATTGGCTGGAATATTTTGTGCCCTGAAATAGATGCACGCGGCATTGATCAACGTGCGCGTTTGTTGCACGCATCAAACTTCTTCGCCGGTCAAGTGCCAGCAAGTTACGCACAAGGCGCGGCATTTCAGACAAGCGACCCATCGGTGGTGCATGGCACCAACGGCATGGCCGCGGCGCTGGTGGGCATCACCTCAGCGCAAACCCCTGCCGAGCTAAAGGCGGCCACTTCACGCTTGGTGATGATGCAGTCCTTGTCAATTTTTGTAGGCGGCTTGCCACTGATTTACATGGGCGACGAATGGGGCCAAGGCAATACCTCGGCCGATGAAATTGCTCAGCGCCAGGGGCCGGATGGCCGAGAATTGCATCGCCCGATGTTTGATGAGCTTGGCTTTGCCAAGCGCCATGATGCACTCAGCACACAAGGTCAAATTTATGCGGCACTGCGTGCCTTTGTGCAAGCCAAAAAAACACACAACAGCTTGCACGCAACCCAACCACTGAGTATTTGGAACACGGGTACAAGCTCGGTTCTTGGCTTGAAACGTGGCACACACATGCTGAGTTTGTTTAACTTTTCAAGCGAAACGAAAACCTTGTCACCCGCACCTGCAATGACACAAAATTGCATGACGCACTGGACTGATTTAATCTCAGGCAAAGCCATAGATCTAAACGGTTTGCAGCTCGCCCCCTACTCAGCCATCTGGCTTAAAAAATGAGCACACCCCTCAAACCGCATTTGTCGTTTTTGCAAATTTTGAGCATGAACTTTGGATTCTTCGGTATCCAATACAGCTTTGGCTTGCAGCAAGCCAATATGAGTCCGATCTATAAGTACTTGGGAGCGGATGAGGCCAGTCTGCCGCTGCTCTGGCTGGCTGGGCCCATCACAGGCTTGTTGGTTCAACCCATCATTGGCGCAATGAGTGACCGCACCATCAGCAGGTGGGGGCGTCGCACGCCTTACTTCATGATTGGTGCGATTTTGTGCAGCATCTGTTTGCTGTTCATGCCTTATAGCCCCACCTTGTGGTTTGCCGCAAGTTTGTTATGGATTTTGGATGCGGCCAACAACGTGACGATGGAGCCCTATCGCGCCTACGTGAGCGACCGACTCAACAGAAACCAACATTCGCTTGGCTTTTTAACCCAAAGTGCCTTCACGGGCTTGGCGCAAACACTGGCCTACCTCACCCCATCACTGCTATTTTGGTTTGGTGTGAACAAAGACGCTGTGAATGAAAGCAATATTCCAAACATCACCGTCATCGCATTTTTAATTGGCTCTGTGTTGTCACTCACCACTGTATGGTGGTCAATCCACTCGACGCCAGAGCTGCCATTGACGAATCAAGAACGCGATGCCATCTCGGCAAAACCCACGGGCATCAAAGCTACCTTTACAGAAATTGTGCAAGCCTTACGCGAGATGCCACCCGCCATGCGTCAATTGTGGTGGATGAAGTTGTTTCAGTGGTACGGCATGATGTGCTATTGGATTTACATCGTTCCCTCATTGGCCAAGTCTATGTTTGACACTACCGATGCGACATCACAAGGCTTTCGTGATGCAAGCCTTCTGAACGGACAAATTGGCGGCTTCTACAACTTTATCGCCTTCATGGCTGCCTTTGCATTGATTCCACTTACGCGACGTTTTGGACCAAAAATTGTTCACGCCATTTGTCTCATGCTCGCCGGTTTGGGTATGTGGTTCCTACCGACGCTGCAAGATAAAGCCTTGTTGTTTATTCCAATGGTTGGCATTGGTTTGGCTTGGGCCAGCATCATGGGTAACCCATACATTATGCTTGCACGCAGCATTCCTCCTGAGCGTGCTGGTGTCTACATGGGCATCTTTAATATGTTTATTGTGTTGCCCATGATTGTGCAAATGCTCACGCTGCCTTTGTATTTCGACAGCTTATTGGGAGGTGATCCACGTCATGTCATTCAATTGGCGGGGTGCTTCTTAGGTATCGCAGCATTGCTCACCCTTCGTGTGAAAACCAATGACTAAACCTGTACGTGTTGCACTTGCTGGTGAAGCACTGATTGATTTAATTGCCAGCCAAAATGGCAAGTTAACTCCCTGTTTAGGTGGTGCGGTTTACAACTTGGCCCGCGCTTTATCGCGACAAGGTATTGGCTCTATCTATCTGAACCCCTTGTCATCGGACCGCTTTGGTCGTCAGTTGGCGCATCAGCTTCTTGAGGATGGTGTTTACCTTGCGCAACCTATTCCCACACAAGAGGTCACCTCTTTGGCAGTGGTGAATTTGACTGATAAAGGACATCCTGATTACGCCTTCTACCGCGAAGGCGTAGCAGACAGAGCCATCACGTCTGACTTTTTGGTCAATGCTTGCCGTGACATCAGTTCACTTGAAATTGTCTGTACGGGCGCATTAGCACTAGATCCGCGTGATAAGAGGCATTATTTACCATGGCTGAAGTCGCAAAAAGATGCAGGTCACTGGGTGGTGGTCGATGCCAACCTTCGGCCTTCGGTCATGCCCGACATGACGACTTACCGCGACAACATTCACGAAGCACTCTTATTGGCTGACATCATCAAGGTCAGCGATGAGGACTTGGCTCATCTCCAGATTCCAGGCAACACACCCCTTGAATGTGCCCAGCATTTGCTGCAAGTCTCCCATGCAAAACTCATCGCTTTGACTTTGGGTGCCAATGGGGCTTGGCTGCTGACAAACGCTGGCACTGCTTGCTTCGGTCAGGAAACTGTCGAATTAAACATTGCAGATACGGTAGGCGCTGGTGATAGTTTTTTAGCTGGTTTACTGGCAGCTCTCTTGTACCAAAAGTTCGATATTGCGGATGCCCCTGCCGCTCAGCAGCTTCTGCGTCATGCCATCGCCAGCGCGAGCTTATGTGTGCAAGAGCATGGTTGTGTACCTCCATCTTGGGATCAAGCACAAGCATGGGCTGCTCAACACCCAATCATTTTTTAAGCTCGCTTAATCCACTGCAAAAAAAGTATTGAACATGTAACTAAATTACAATAAAATAACGAAAAATTCAAATAGGTTACACGCCATGCTTGATCGGATTCAATCAGCTCTGCAGTCGCTCGCACCCGCCGAGCAACGAGTTGGCAAGTTGCTATTGAGCGATCCACGAGGATTTGCAAATTCACCAGTTGTAGATTTGGCTAACAAGGCCCAGGTGAGCAAACCCACAGTCGTGCGATTTTGCAGAAGCATGGGGTACAAAGGCCTGAGCGACCTCAAGCTCAAGCTCGCAGGCAGTCTGAGTGAAGGTGTGCCCTTTATCCACCGCAACGTGGGTGCGCAAGACAGCAGCAGCGATGTGTTGGTCAAAGTCATTGACAACACAGTGACCGCGTTTTTGAAATACCGCAATGATGCCTCGTCTGCCCAAATCGACAAAGCCGCAGAGGCCATCGCACTCGCTCACAAAAAGGGCAAACGGCTTGAGTTTTTTGGTGTAGGCAACTCGGGCATCGTGGCGCAAGATGCACAACACAAGTTTTTTCGTCTTGGTTTTCACACCATCGCCCACAGCGATGGTCACATGCAAATCATGAGTGCTTCTTTGCTGGGCCCTGGCGACTGCTTGGTGGTGTTCTCCAACTCAGGCCGCACGCGCGATTTGCTCGACTCGTGTGAAATTGCCAAAAAGAACGGCGCCACCACCATCGTGGTGACAGCCTCTGGCTCCCCCCTGGCCCATGTGGGAAAAGTCCACCTCTCAGCTGATCACCCCGAGAGTTACGAAAAATTTAGCCCCATGGTGTCGCGCTTGCTGCACCTGATGATTGTCGACGTGTTGGCTACTGCCGTGGCTCTGCGCATTGGCAGCACGCAGTTGCAACCCATGCTGCGCAACATGAAACAAAACCTCCTCAACAAACGTTACTCATGACACATAACCATCCACCAGCAGGACCGCTGGACATCGTTATTTTTGGCGGCGCTGGCGATTTGTCATTCCGCAAACTCTTGCCTGCGCTCTACATGGCGCATTTGCATGACAAGCTCGATGCCTCCGCACGCATCATTGCCGTGGGACGACAAGACTGGACACGCCAAGCGTATTTGGATTTCATCGACAAAAACTCTCCCGCGTTCATCGAAAAAGACGCCATCACCCCTGACGACTGGCAACGCTTTTTGAACCGCTTGGCCTATGTGAGCATGAACGTCACCAGCGCCAAGGACTTCCATAAACTCAAAGACTTGTGTGCCACATCGGCTTTGCGCGTGTACTACCTTGCCACAGCACCGAGCTTGTTCACACAAATTTGCGCTCACTTATCGGCTGCAGGCTTGGTCGATACACAGTCACGCGTGGTTCTTGAAAAACCACTGGGTACCGATCTCGCATCCGCACGCGACATCAACACCCAAGTGGCGCGTTACTTTGACGAGCAACAGATTTACCGCATCGATCATTACCTCGGCAAAGAGACGGTACAAAACCTCATGGTGTTGCGCTTTGGCAATGCCATTTTTGAACCGCTGTGGCGTGCGCCTTACATCAAGAGCGTGCAAATCACTGTGGCTGAGAGTGTGGGCGTGGGCAGCCGCGCAGGTTTCTACGATGGCGCAGGCGCCATGCGTGACATGGTTCAAAACCACTTGCTGCAACTGTTGTGCATCGTGGCGATGGAGCCTCCTATTTCTTTGAGCGCAGACGATGTGCGTGATGAAAAACTCAAGGTTTTACGCTCATTGCGCAAGATGAATTTGGCCGATATCAAGCGCGACACCGTGCGCGGTCAATACACCGCGGGCGCATCAGAGGGCGCAGCCGTCAAAGGCTATTTAGAAGAAGACAACGTGCCTGCCAGCAGTCGCACCGAAACTTTCGTGGCCTTACGCGCGCACATCAACAATGCACGCTGGGCCAATGTGCCTTTCTTTTTGCGCACAGGCAAACGCATGCAGCGCCGTGAGTCGCAAATCATCATTGAGTTTGCAGACCAGCCTTTCTCCATCTTTGGCAACACACCCCAGCACGAACCCAATCGACTCATCATCACCTTGCAGCCTGAAGAGTCGATTCAGCTAGAGATGATGGTCAAAGAGCCTGGGTCGGGCATGACACTGAACCCCGTCAAACTTGGACTTGACTTGCAACAGTCATCCGACAAACGGCGTGCCGAAGCGTATGAACGCTTGTTGATGGACGTCATCAAAGGCCGCCTGACCCACTTCATGCGCCGCGACGAATTGGAAGCGGCATGGATGTGGGTCGAGCCCATCATCCATGGTTGGGCCGAATTGGACGATAAGCCGCGCGCTTACTCCGCAGGCAGTTGGGGCCCTGCCGCGTCATCGGCCTTGATGGCACGCGAGGAGTTGTCGTGGTTTGAGGAAGCCTGATGACCCTCGCATGGCGCCCCGAACCACGAGACATGTTGACGGTGCACACCGTCAGCCAAAACGAGCTCGATGTGCGATTGGCCCAAGACATTGCCCAACGCTTGACCGCCGCCATTGTGGCGCGCGGCTTTGCGGTGCTGAGCGTGTCTGGCGGCAAATCGCCCGTGGCCTTGTTTGCGGCCCTGCGCGTGATGGACATCGATTGGTCGCGGGTGCGCGTGACCCTGGTGGACGAGCGTTGCGTGCCATGCAGCCACCCCGACAGCAATGCGCTGTTGGTGCAAACGCATTTGTTGCAAGACCGCGCGGCCAAAGCTCAACTGGTGTTCATGGTGGACAGTATGACGCTGCCTTTAGCGCCGCCATCCGTGCAAGCCGAGGTGGCAGGCCTTGCACTGACCCAGGCTGGCAGCGCCGATGTGCTGGTGTTGGGCATGGGTGCTGACGGCCACACGGCCTCTTTGTTTCCTGATGCCCCCAATTTGGCGGATGCACTGGACATGCGCAACACGCGCAGTTGCGTGGCCATCGAGCTGAAAAATCCACCCGTCCATGCGCCCTACGCACGCATCACGCAAACCTTGCCGCAAATCCTGTCATCGCGACACATCGTGCTACCGCTGACTGGCACTGACAAGCTCAACACCTTGCAACAGGCATGGCAACAAGCCACCCCTGCGCTACCCATTTCTTTTGTGCTGCAACAAACCCAAACGCCGGTGGCGCTTTGGCTGGCCAACTCAGGCCTCCATTCACAGACCTCACTGAGATGACAACACCTCTACACCCCACCCTCGCGGCAGTCACCGCACGCATTGATCAACGCAGTGCCCAAACACGTCAAGCTTATCTCGACGTTTTGGCCAAAGCCAAAAAGCCTGGCCCCTACCGCGGTGGTATGGGCTGCGCCAATGCAGCTCACGCTTATGCGGCCATGCCAGCCAACGACAAGCTGGTGCTTCGACAAGAGCGAGCACCCAACGTGGGCATCATCACGGCTTACAACGACATGCTCTCGGCCCATCAGCCCTACGAGAACTACCCCGAAAAAATTCGTGTGGCGGCGCGTGCTGCGGGTGCCACCGCGCAAGTCGCTGGCGGCGTGCCTGCCATGTGCGATGGCGTGACCCAAGGCGAAGACGGCATGGAGTTGTCGCTGTTCTCGCGTGATGTGATTGCGCTGGCCACCGCAGTCGGTTTGTCACACAACGTGTTTGATGCCGCACTTTTCTTAGGCGTGTGCGACAAGATCGTGCCTGGCCTCTTCATCGGCGCTTTGCAGTTTGGGCATTTGCCCGCGGTGTTCGTCCCCGCAGGCCCCATGACTTCGGGCCTGTCTAACGATGACAAAGCCAAAGTACGCCAGCAATACGCACAAGGTTTGGTCAGCCGCGAGGTGTTGCTAGAGGCCGAACAAGCTGCCTACCACAGCGCGGGCACCTGCACCTTTTACGGCACGGCCAATTCCAACCAAATGCTCATGGAAATCATGGGGCTGCACTTGCCCGGCGGGTCGTTTGTCAACCCGGGCACACCCCTGCGTGAGGCCCTCACAACAGAAGCTGTTCAACGTGCCGTGGCGTTGTCGCAAGACCAGCAAACGGGCATGGGCTACCAAATCAACGCCAAGGCCATCGTCAACGGCATCGTCGGTTTGCTGGCCACGGGGGGCTCGACCAACCACACCCTGCACATCGTGGCCATGGCGCGTGCGGCCGGCCTGATCGTGAACTGGGATGACTTCTCTGACTTGTCAGCGTGTGTGCCCTTGCTGGCTCGCGTCTACCCCAATGGCAGTGCAGATGTGAACCACTTCCAAGCCGCAGGCGGCATGGGTTTTCTGATTGCCCAGTTGCTGAGCGCTGGTTTGTTGCACGACGATGTCCAGACCATCATGGGCCCAGGTCTGCACCGCTATACCGTAGAGCCTTGGCTCAACCCCTCGCTGGACGAGCCACTCGATTGGCGCGATGTGCCAACACAATCTGCAGATGAAGCCGTGTTGCGCCCTGTGTCGCATCCCTTCAGCAACGATGGTGGCTTGCGTTTGCTCAAAGGCAACTTGGGCCGTGCCGTGGTCAAGGTATCTGCCGTCAAGCCTGAGCACCGCCAAGTGCGCGCACCCGCCATCGTGTTGACCGACCAAAAGCAACTCGGTGTGTTGTTCAAAGAAGGCCTTCTCGAACGCGATTTTGTGGCCGTGGTGCGCAACCAAGGTCCACAAGCCAACGGCATGCCCGAGTTGCACCGCCTCACCCCTGTTTTGGGCCTGTTGCAAGACAAAGGCTTCAAGGTGGCTTTGGTCACCGATGGTCGCATGTCGGGCGCCTCAGGCAAAGTGCCTGCTGCGATTCACCTCAGCCCCGAATCAGTCAATGGCGGCTGGATTGGCAAAGTACAAGACGGCGACATGATTGCCCTCGATTGCGACACACAAACCTTGCAGCTCGAAGTCAGCGAGACCGAACTCGCGGCGCGCACAGCCCCCACCCCAGATTTGACGGGTAACCAACACGGCACAGGACGTGACATTTTTGCCATGTTCCGCACCAATGCCGCGCTGGCTGAAGAAGGCGCATCGCCTTTGTTTCCTCCCCCTTAAAGCCGAGCTTCTATGTCATCACACAACCTTGCTTTCACTCGCCCCGCCTTCACATCACGCGTGGTACCTGTCATCGTCATCACCCATCCAGACCAAGCGGTCCCCATGGCCCACGCACTGCTCAAAGGTGGTGTCGATGTGATGGAAATCACCTTGCGCCACTCAGCAGGTTTGCCCGCCATTGAACAAGTCGCCAAGCACGTGCCGCACATGCATGTGGGCGCAGGCACGGTCACACGCGCTGAAGAAATGGCGCGTGTGCAAGCCGCAGGTGCCAGCTTTGCGCTCTCGCCCGGCATGACCGATGCGCTGGTGCAAGCTGCCATGGACTGCCAACTGCCCTTCATACCCGGCGTGATGACACCCAGTGAGGTCATGGCTGCACGCGACCACGGCTTTGGCTTGCTCAAACTCTTTCCCGCCGCGCAAGCCGGTGGCATGGCCATGCTCAAAGCCATGGGCGGCCCCTTGGGCGATATGCGCTTTTGCCCCACGGGTGGGGTGTCGCTGGCCAACATGGGCGAATTTTTGAAACAAGCCAATGTCTCCATGGTCGGTGGCTCATGGCTCACACCTTTGGATGTGGTTGAGCGCGGCGATTGGGCCGAAATCACGCGCCTAGCGCGTGAGGCTACGGATGCAGCGCAATAAACTTAATTCACACCCGCATCAAAAGATTCATTCGATCAGCTCTAGAAACGCTCTGAATTTGACGAAAATCCAAACATGACATCATTCGTCCCCCCACAAAAACGCCAAGCGTGGCAAGCCCTGCAAGCCTTGGCCCTAGGTCCTCAACCCCATTTGCGTGAATTGCTAAAAAGCCCTGAGCGCAATGCGGCCTTGCACGCGAGCGGCGCAGGCATCAGCATCGACTACGAACGCCAACGCGTCACGCGCGAAGTCATGCAGCAACTCTTGGCATTGGCGCACGAGTCAAACGTCATGCCCCAAGCGCAAGCGATGTTCAAAGGTGAACCCATCAACACCACTGAACGACGCGCTGTCTTGCACGTGGCACTGCGGGGCAGTCATGTGCCCAACCCACCTTGGGGGCGTGACATTTCAAAACAAGTCGCCCACGAGTTACACCGCGTGTGCACCTTTGCCGAAAAAGTACGTGAAGGACAAATGAAAGGCCATAGCGGCGAATCCATCACCGATGTGGTCAACCTCGGCATTGGTGGCTCCGACCTCGGGCCCCGCATGACCACCGAGGCACTGAGCCACTTGACACGCGACAGCTTTAAAAACAAAGTGCGCGTGCACTATGTGTCCAACGTGGACGCATGGAGCCTCTACACCACCTTGGCCCACCTCAACCCAGCACGCACCGCGTTTGTGGTGCAAAGCAAAACTTTCACCACGCAAGAAACCATGACCTTGGCTGCCTCAGCCAAGCGTTGGCTGACAGACGGTGGCTGCCCCGAGGAACAACTGGGCAAGCACTTGATTGCCGTGACAGCCAACCCACAGATTTCTGCGGCCCAAGGCTTCACCCCCGAACACACCTTTGGCTTTTGGGATTGGGTCGGTGGCCGCTACTCGGTGTGGTCTGCCATTGGTTTGCCTTTGGCCATCTCTATCGGTGCCTTTGCCTTTCAAGACATGCTCTTGGGCGCACGCGCCATGGACGAGCATTTCTTGACCGCGCCGTCTGACCAAAACTTGCCTTTGCTCATGGCTTTGTTTGGCGTGTGGAACCGCAACTTCTTGGGTGCGACCACGCACAACATTGCGCCCTATGCATCACCCTTGGGAAAATTTGCCTCGTTCTTGCAACAAATGGACATGGAGTCCAACGGCAAAGGCACACATCTAGATGGCAGCCCCGTTGAAGTGGCTACCGCGCCAGTGCTGTGGGGTGGTTTGGGAATTGACGGCCAACACGCTTACTTCCAGCTCATCCACCAAGGCAAGCACTTGGTGCCCATGGACTTCATTGGTTTGCGCACCGAGCGCAGCCCGTTGCCATTCGCTGCTGAGCACCACCGCGTGGTCTTGCTCAACATGCAAGCCCAAGCCCAAGCCTTGGCGATTGGACGCACACCCGAAGAAACCATGCAAGAGTTGCGCGACAGCGGTATGGACGAGTCTGACGTGCAACGCTTGGCCCCACACCGCAGCTACCCTGGCAACGTGCCCAGCACCACCATTTGGGTAGATGCCCTCACGCCGCGCAGCATGGGTGCGCTGATGGCCTTGTACGAGCACAAAGTGTTCTGCCAAGCCGCGATCTGGGGCATTCATGCTTACGACCAATGGGGCGTCGAGCTGGGCAAAAAAATGGCCAAGGACATCGAAACTACCGAAGCGGCACGCCTGAAAGGCTGATGCATGTTTGAGTCTCGTGACCCAGCCATTGCAAACGCACCGGCTTACCCACGCATGCTGGGCGACATCGGTGGCACCAATGCACGCTTTGGTTGGCAAGCAGCAAGTGATGCACCCATTACCCACGTGCAAGTCCTGCCATGTGCCGAGCACGAATCGCTGCTGTTGGCCGCACAAACATATCTCACCACTCAACGATTGAGCACCCCACCCTGCGCAGCGTTTGGCATTGCCAACCCCGTCACGGGTGACCTGGTGTCCATGACCAACCATCACTGGAAATTTTCAGTGAACGCCTTGCGTCAAGGCTTGGGCGTGTCGCGCTTTTTGTTGCTGAACGATTTCACAGCACTCGCTTTGTCAATCACGCTGTTGTCCGACGAGCAAAAGCGACAAGTTGGCAGCGGCACAGCCGCACCCGATGCAGCCATTGGTTTGATTGGCCCAGGCACAGGATTAGGCGTGTCGGGTTTGTTTCCTGTGGGCTATCAAAACAAGTGGATTCCTATCGCGGGTGAAGGCGGCCACGTGAGTTTGGCCGCGACCACTGAGCTTGAGTTTGCCGCGATACAGCAATTGCAAAAACGGTATGGCCATGTGTCTGCGGAGCGTGTGATTTCTGGTGCAGGCCTGGTCGACCTGTATCACGCCTTGTGTGATTTGAAAGACGGCCAAGGGCGCGAAATCACGACACCTGCTGAAGTGATTGAACGCGCAGATGAAGTGGCCACGTCCACAGCCCATCAAGCGCTGGATATGTTTTGCGGCTTCTTGGGCTCGGTCGCTGGTGACTTGGCTTTGACGCTGGGTGCACGTGGCGGCATCTACATTGGCGGGGGCATCGTGCCGCGTTTGAGTGAGCGCTTTGATGCGTCTCCATTTCGTGAGCGCTTTGAGGCCAAAGGTCGTTTTCAAAAGTATTTGCAAGAGGTACCGACATGGGTGATTCACAGCCCTGTGTCGCCGGCATTGCAAGGGGCATCGCAGGCCTTATCTTTGACGCAATGGCAATAGTTTTGTTTTCTCCGACTGCGGATGTTGCGCTTTCTCCTGCTGCGGTGACGCAGCTGACGCAGCTGACGCAGCTGACGCAGCTGACGGAGCGGCAGTTTCCTCATGCTGGAGTTCCAGAAATCGTCAACTGCCGCTCCGCCAGCTACGTCACTTTGGGTGTTCAAAAAACCTCACTGCAGTGGTTAAGCAGCTTCTTCAGTCAGCTTCGTGTACTCGCGAACTTCCGCATTCAGACTCGCCACTTCGTAGCTTGGCTGCAGGGGAATGCGCAGGTGACGATTTCTGGTACTCCAGCATGAGGAACCTGCGCATTCTCCTGTAGCCAAGCGAGCACAGCAACAACCAAATTCAAACATCACAAACCTAAGCACCACATGCCTGACAAAACTTCAGCCCAAGCCAAAGAAAACGAACGCCCGTTAGTGGAAGACATCCGACTCTTGGGCCGCATCCTGGGCGACGTGATCCGAGAACAAGAAGGCAAAGAAGCCTATGAGTTGGTCGAGCAAGTGCGCAAGCTCTCGGTGGCGTTTCGCCGCGACTCAGATGCCAACGCAGACAAAGCCCTGAAAAAACTCTTGACCGCGCTCAGCGCAGAAGCCACCGTTCGTGTGATTCGTGCATTCACCTATTTCAGCCACTTGGCCAACCTTGCGGAAGACCGTCACCATATTCGTCGTCGGGCCATCCATGAACGTGCGGGCCACACACAAGAGGGCAGTCTCACGGTGGCATTGAGCAGACTCAAGGCTGCAGGCATTGCACCCAAGAGCATTGTGCAAACTCTTGCACACAGCCATCTGTCGCCCGTGCTCACAGCCCATCCCACCGAAGTGCAGCGCAAAAGCATCTTGGATGCTGAGCGCGGCATTGCCCAGCTTTTAGGTCTGCGCGACGATATCAAATCACGCTCCGACATGCACAGCGCTTCGAAATCACCCGATGCGCTGGCACAACGAGAGCTCTCAGCAAACGAAATGCAACTGCGTGCACGCGTGCTGCAGCTGTGGCAAACGCGCTTGTTGCGCTTCACCAAGCTCACCGTGTCTGACGAAATTGAAAACGCACTGAGCTATTACGAATCCACCTTCCTCAGCGAAATTCCAAAGCTCTACGCCGACCTCGAAACCGCTTTGTCGATCCATGGGGGCCAAGCCCAGGTGCATAGCTTTTTGCGAATGGGCCAATGGATTGGTGGCGACCGCGATGGCAATCCCAACGTCAACGCCGAAACACTGCGCTTTGCTTTGCGCCGTCAATGCGAAGTGGCCTTGCGTCATTATTTGACCGAGTTGCATTACCTCGGCACCGAATTGTCGATGTCGGCCATGTTGGTCGATGTCACGCCTGAGATGCATGCCTTGGCTGAGCGCTCACCCGACACCAACGCACACCGCCAAGACGAGCCCTATCGCCGCGCCTTAACAGGCATGTATGCCCGCTTGGCCGCTTCGCTCAAAGACCTCACAGGGGGTGACGCAGCGCGACATGCCATTGCGCCACAAAACCCCTACTTGTCTGCGCAAGAGCTGCTAGCCGATTTACGCGTGATCGCTGCCTCATTGGTCGCCCAACACGGCAGCGCTTTGATGACCCAGCGTCTCACGCCCTTGATGCGTGCGGTGGACGTGTTTGGCTTTCATCTCGCCACAGTGGACTTGCGCCAAAGCTCTGACCAACATGAGTTGGTCATCGCCGAGTTGATGGCGACAGCGGGTATCGAAAAGCACTATGACAAGCTCAACGAAGCCCAACGCGTTGAGGTGCTCACCAAATTGCTCCATGATGCACGTCGCTTGCGCGTGATGGGTGCAAGCTACTCAGAACTTGCCCTCAAAGAGCTGGCGATTTTTGAAACCGCACGGCACATGCTAGAAATCTATGGCAAAGATGCGATTCGCCACTACATCATCAGCCACACCGAAACCGTGAGTGACTTACTCGAGGTTTTGTTGCTGCAAAAAGAAACCGGCTTGATGCGCGGCACATTGGGCAGCCAAACATCGGTCTGCGATTTGATCGTCGTGCCTTTGTTTGAAACCATTGAAGACTTGCGTAGCGCCGCGGACATCATGGGCGGTTTTTATGCCATAGAGGGTGTGGGCGATTTGGTCAAACGCAGCGGCGGTGAACAAGACATCATGCTCGGCTACTCGGACAGCAACAAAGACGGCGGCATCTTCACCAGCAACTGGGAGCTCTACCGCGCAGAGATTGCCTTGGTCAGTTTGTTTGACGGCTTATTCAAACAACACCCCATCACCCTGCGCATGTTCCACGGCCGTGGCGGCACAGTGGGACGCGGTGGTGGTCCGAGCTATCAAGCGATTTTGGCGCAGCCCCCAGGCACCGTACGCGGACAAATTCGCCTCACTGAGCAAGGCGAAGTGATTGGCTCCAAATATGCCAATCCTGAAATTGGCCGTCGCAATTTAGAAACACTCGTAGCCGCCACTTTGGAGGCCACGATGTTACAAACCTCCAAGCCCGCACCGCAAGCGTTCTTGGATGCTGCTCAGTGGCTCTCACACGCCAGCATGGCCGCGTACCGTGGCCTTGTCTACGAGACACCGGGCTTTTCCGAATACTTCTTTGCGTCCACGCCCTTGCGTGAAATTGCAGAGCTCAACATTGGTTCGCGTCCTGCGGCGCGTCCTAAGAGTGGCAACGCATCACCGCGCATTGAAGATTTGCGCGCGATTCCATGGGGCTTCAGCTGGGGCCAATGCCGCTTGACCTTGCCCGGTTGGTTGGGCTTTGGCTCAGCGGTGGATCAGTTCATCCACCACCATCCCACACGCAAACCCAAAGATGCTTTGGCCTTGTTGCAAAAAATGCAACGCCAGTGGCCCTTCTTTCGCTCACTCTTGTCAAACCTGGACATGGTGTTGTCCAAGAGCGATTTAGGCTTGGCCTCACGTTATGCAGAGTTGGTAAACGACGCACGTTTGCGCAAAAAGATATTTGGTTTGATCGAAGACGAATGGCATCTCACCTCTGACGCGCTCAAGCTCATCACTGGCGACAAACAACGCTTGGTCAACAATGCAGCCCTGGAGCGATCCATGCGTCACCGCTTCCCCTACATCGACCCATTGCATCACTTGCAAGTAGAGTTGATTCGTCGCTACCGAGAAGGAAAGCGTCCGCAAGACCGTGATGAGAAAGCCCAGCGCGGCATTCACATCTCGATCAATGGGATATCGGCGGGTTTGCGAAACACTGGCTAAGCTCTTCGATCAATGTGGGTGCGGGATCCTGTGGCGCTTGCAAGAAAAACCCATGGCTAGCTCTATGCTGCGAAGCCATTAAACTTCAGGCATGCAACACACCGCACCTACTCTCTCGCCACGTTTGGCTGGCAAAGTCAGTCTTATCACGGGCGCAGCCCAAGGCATTGGCTTAGCCACCGCTCTGAAATTCGCCAAAGAAGGCGCCATCGTCATCGTGTGCGATCTGAAGCAAGCCGCGGTCAACGAAGCCGTCAAACAATGCATGGCACTCGGCGCTCAGGCCCAAGGTTTTGTAGTCGATGTGACACAACGTGAGATGGTGGATGCCACCGTCAAATCTGTGCTCGAGCAATTCGGCCGCATCGATGTGTTGGTGAACAACGCAGGCATCACCCAAGATGCACGCTTGCAAAAAATGACGCTTGAGCAGTTTGACCGCGTGATTGACGTCAACTTGCGCGGCGTGTTCCATTGCGCACAAGCCGTGACAGATGCGATGGTGGCACAGGGCAGTGGCGTGATTTTGAATGCTTCTTCCGTGGTGGGAATCTATGGCAATTTTGGCCAAACCAACTATGCCGCCACCAAATTTGGTGTGATTGGTTTTACCAAAACTTGGAGCCGCGAATTGGGGCCCAAAGGCATTCGCGTCAATGCTGTGGCACCTGGCTTTATCGAAACACCTATTTTGGCAACGATTCCCGACAAGGTGATTCACGACATGAAAGAACGCGTGCCTTTGAAACGCTTGGGACAGCCCGAAGACATTGCCAATGTTTATGCTTTCTTGGCCAGCGACGAAGCGGCTTACATCAACGGCACGGTGATTGAAGTCGCCGGTGGCCTCACCCTATGAGCCGATTCCCAGCAGACACACACGACGTCAACATGCACGCGCCGCGCAACAAAGCTGATTTATTTTTCTCATTCACTTGGCTGGCCTTGCAAGGCTTTGGCGGCGTCCTGACCGTGGTGCAACGCGTGCTGGTGGAAGAAAAAAAATGGCTCACGCAAGAACAATTCGTGGAGGACTGGGCAGTTGCACAAATATTGCCGGGCCCCAATGTGGTCAACGTGGCTCTGATGCTGGGTGGTCGATTTTTTGGATTACCAGGGGCCTTGTCTGCCATGGCAGGCTTGTTGCTGGCACCCACTATTTTGGTTTTGTTGCTGGCTGCCGCTGTGGCGGGTTTTGCTGAAACTCCTGTTGCGCAAGGCATGCTGCGCGGCCTAGGTGCCGTAGCCGCGGGACTGATTGCGGCGGTTGGTATCAAGCTGGTCATGGCCTTGACTAACAACCCCATGGGACGGCTTGCTTGTGGTGCGTTGGGGATCCTGAGCTTTGTCGCGATTGGGCTGCTTCGCCTGCCCTTGGCTTGGGTGTTGCTCACCTTAGGACCCATGGCCAGCGTGTGGGCAGCGCATTGCATCAAACAACAACGAGGTGACGCATGAGCATCACCCTCACCCTAGCCGATTGGGGCTCACTGTTTTTGCACTTCATTTCGCTCTCGCTTTTGTCGGTCGGGGGAGCCATCACAACTGCGCCAGACATTCACCGCTATTTGGTGGATGAAACCCATTGGCTCAGCGAGACGCAGTTCACCGCGTCGATTGCCTTGGCACAGGGCGCGCCTGGCCCCAACGTGCTGTTTGTTGCCTTGATGGGCTGGAACGTGGGGTTGAATGCGGGTGGCGGCATAGCTGCCGGTTGGCCTGCAATCAGCATGGCCTTGTGGGGTGTCTTCATCACCATGGCTGGCATGCTCATTCCCTCATGCACCCTCACCTTCCTCGCCACGCAATGGGCACACCGCAACCGCGACATGCTGGCTGTCAAAGCCTTCAAAGCAGGCATGGCCCCCATCGTCATCGCCCTGCTCATTGCCACCGGTTGGTTGCTGACCGGCAGCCACGACAACCCTGCAAAAGATTGGCCGATGTGGCTGGTCGCCGCGGCCACAACGCTCATTGTGTGGAAAACCAAAACACATATGTTGGTGCTACTGGCCATAGGCGCACTGTTAGGTGCCCTAGGCTGGATCTAAAAAGTGCAGGCCGCAGTCTTGGGCTGCACGGTATGGGTCGAGGCCGATTTCTGGTACCCCAGCATGAGGGCTCGGCCCATACCGTGCAGCCAAAGCGAGCCCAGCAAAACTAAGCAACCGTCCTCTGACGACGTGCCTCATACAAACACACGCCACTGGCCACTGACACGTTCAAGCTCTCCACCCCACCACACATCGGAATGCTGATGAGCTCGTCACACGTCTTGCGTGTGAGCTGACGCATGCCGTCCCCTTCAGCGCCCAGCACTAATGCCGTGGGGCCCTTCAGGTCGACTTGGTACAAAGTTTTGGTCGCATCGTCGCTGGTGCCGATGATCCAAATGTTGCGTTCTTTCAACTCATTCAAGGTACGCGCCAAATTGGTCACCATGAAATAAGGCACCGTCTCGGCTGCGCCGCTGGCCACCTTGGCCACCGTGGCGTTGATGCCTACGGCATGGTCTTTGGGCGCAATCACCGCATGGGCACCCGCGCCATCGGCCACACGCAGACACGCGCCCAGGTTGTGCGGATCGGTCACCCCGTCGAGCACCAAGATCAAAGGCGATTCGATTTTTTCGATACCCTCGAGCAACTCGTCCAACGAGTGAACCATTTTGATTTCGCTCACGCGCGCAGCAACACCTTGGTGGCCATGGCCGCCAGAGAGCTTGGCCAAACGTGGGCCATCGGCTTCGATCAAGCGAATGCCCGCTTCGTTGGCACGATCCACAAATTGACGCATGCGCGCATCGCGACGCGTGGGATCGAAATAAATTTCAATAACGGATTGCGGCGCTGTTTTGACGCGCACACCAACGGCGTGAAAGCCGAAGAGAACTTTGGGGGCTGAGGACATAGGGCGTGATTATCCCTTGACCTGCCCCGCCTCTATCGTGATGGCCTGGTCGCAACGCGCAGCCAGCTTTAAATCATGGGTCACCAACACCAGTGTGGTGCCCAATTCTTGGTTTAACTCGAACATCAAATCCATGATGCGCTCGCCACTCGCGTGATCTAGGCTGCCCGTGGGCTCATCGGCCAACAACAAGGTGGGCTTGACCACAAAAGCACGGGCCAAGGCCACGCGCTGTTGTTCTCCGCCTGACAGCACTTTGGGGTAGTGGCCTAATCGCTCGCCCAAGCCCACGCGCACCAAGATGTCTTTGGCCACTGCACGAGGGTTGGGCAAGCCCGCCAGCTCCAGTGGCAACATGACGTTTTCTAGTGCCGTCATATTGCCCAAGAGTTGAAAGCTTTGAAACACAAAGCCCACTTGGCGCGCTCGCAGTGCTGCGCGAGCGTCTTCATTCATCGCAAACATGTCCACACCGCCAAGCCACACAGTGCCCTGCGTAGGGGTGTCCAGCCCTGCCATGATGGATAGCAAGGTGCTTTTGCCCGAGCCCGAAGCGCCCACAATGGCCAAGGATTGCTGAGGCGCGAGGGTGAAGTCGATATCGCGGAGAATGTGCAGTGTGCCGCTGGCGTCTTGCACCGATTTGGACAAATGCGAGACAGCCATCAATGGCGACGGTGATGTGAATGATTTTTCAATTGAGGGCGTGGTCATGAAGCGCAATGGTTTGTTGAGACGTGACTTTAACTTGGGCGCACTGGGCGCTACTTTGCTGGGGACTTTGAGCCTAGGAACAGCATCGGCCCAAAAAAGCGTCATCACCTCAACAGGTCAAGGCATGGAGGGTGACATCACCTCCACCGCCCCCAACCGCCGCCGCCCTCAGTCTGCACAAAACAATGTGCCGCCGCCTGGCTCTGCCCCCGCCCCAGGCACTGTTGCTGCTGCCACCATCTTGGTGTTGGGCGATTCGCTGAGTGCCGAATACGGCATTCCTCGCGGCAAAGGTTGGGTCGCTTTGTTGGCTGAAAAGCTGCAAACCGAGCGGCCCGATGTGGGCGTGGTCAACGCCAGCATCAGCGGCGACACTACTGCGGGTGGCCGCTCTCGCCTGCCTGCCATGCTAGACCAAGTGCGACCTGTACAAGTGGTGATCGAACTCGGTGGCAACGACGCACTGCGCGGCCTCGACCTCAACAGCACCTACAACAACCTGGAAGCCATGATTCAAGCCTGCCGCGCAGTCAACGCGCGTGTGGTGCTGGTGGGCATGCAAATACCGCCCAACTACGGACCTGACTACAGTGCGCGGTTTGCAGAGATGTTTGCCACCCTGGCTAAAAAGCATCGCACCGGTTTTGTGCCGTTTTTTCTCAAAGGTGTGGCCGATGTCCCCGAAGCTAACACCCTGTTTCAACCCGATCGCATTCACCCCAAGGAACAAGCGCACCCGCGCATGTTGGCCAACGTGTGGCCCGAAATCAAAAAGAATTTATAAAACGTGAGTGTGAACTTTATTTCGGCGCAAGACGCCTTGGCCCGCATGGCCATGAACCTTGGCACAGCCGGCGGCTTCAGCACCATCATCGACGCACGCAGCGAAGACGAATACACGCTTGATCATTTGCCAAACGCTGTCAACTGGCCTTCGCTCAACAACGAAGAGCGCATCTTCGTGGGCACCATGTACAAGCAAGTGGGTGCGTTCGAGGCACAAAAGCACGGCGCAGCCTTGGTAGCGGCCAACATTGCACGCCACATTCAACGCGAAGTGCTAGCGCTGCCCAAGAACTGGCAGCCCCTGATTTATTGCTGGCGCGGCGGCAAACGCAGCGGCTCGTTGTCGATGGTGCTGGGCCAAATTGGCTTCAAGGTGAACTTGATTGAAGGAGGCTACAAAGCGTTTCGCGCAGCCATGGTCGAGGACATACCCCAGCGTGTGGCACCGCTGCAATTCAAAGTCATCTCTGGCCCAACAGGCTCGGGCAAAACGCGGCTGCTCTATGCTTTGGCAGCTGAGGGCGCCCAGGTGCTGGACTTAGAGGAGTTGGCCTGTCACCGCAGCTCGGTGCTGGGCCATATTCCGGGGCGACCACAGCCCAGTCAAAAGCGATTTGACACACTCGTCTGGCAAGCCCTGCGCAGCTTTGACCCGACGCGAGCTGTGTTTGTGGAGTCTGAAAGCCGCAAGGTGGGCAATCTGTCCATCCCCGAATCACTGATGTTGGCCATGCGTGAGAGCCCTTGTTTTGAGTTGCAACTCAGCCTTGAGGAACGCGTGGCGCTGTTGATGGAAGACTACAAATTCTTTGTAGATGACCAAGACGCTTTTTGCAGCCGCTTGGATGCATTGGTGGCCATTCGCGGCAAGGTGACAGTGGATGCATGGAAAATGCAAGTGGCATCGGGTCATATCGAGTCGGTGGTGCGTGACCTGCTGGTGTTGCACTACGACCCCACTTATGCTTCCTCCATGGTGCGCAATTTCACTCAAACTGGCCAAGCCACGGCATGCTTGGCTCAAGACCGACACCCCGACAGTTTGCGCAAGCTGGCCAAGTTGCTGGTCAAAAACCAAAGCTAACTCAGCGTGTGCAGCGACTGGCTGGCACCAAAGCTTAGCTTTGCAGTTGCGCGGCCTGCAAGGCTTGCAAGATATCCGCTTGCAAATCGCTCACTGCTTCTAAGCCCATGCAAAAACGCACCACACACCCGCGTTGCAGATGAGCGGTAGAAATGGCTCGGCTAGATGCCATGTGGTAGGGCATCACCAAGCTCATGGGGCCACCCCAGCTGTAGCCAATTTTGAACAGCTGCAAAGCATCGCAAAACTCATCCACTTGGGTGGCTGAAAAACGTTCATCCATCACCACGCTGAAAATGCCAGCCGCCAAGCCTGTGGGCTCATGGGGCGTGACGCACAACTGTTGCCAATGCACATGACCGGGTGAGTTGATGAGCGCCGGGTGAAGCACTTGGCTGAATGCGGGTTGCGATGCACACCACGCGGCCAAAAGACGCGCTGCATTGTCTTGGGCTTGGTAGCGCAACGGCATACTCGCTAACGATCGCAGCACCAACTCCGCATCATTGGCGCCCACGCCCGTGCCCAAACGCATGTGACTGAGCTTGAGCACACGGGCCAAGTCATCGTTGCGGGTGACGATGCTACCCATCAACACATCCCCTCCGCCGCTGGGGTATTTGGTGAGCGCATGGATGGTCAAGTTCACCCCCAGCTCACCGCGCCCAGGCGTCAGGTCAAAGGCGTTGAACGCCAGACCAGCGCCCCAGGTGTTGTCGAGCGCGCACAAAACACCCCTTGCTTTGCACAACTGGACCATGGCCACCAAGTCGGGAAACTCCATCGTCACCGAGCCCGCCGCTTCAAGCCACACCAAACGCGTGCGCGGTGTGATGCGATCAGCCAAGTCGTTCACATCCAGCGGGTTGTACACCTGATGTGCGATGCCAAACTGCGCCAACTCACCCTCGGCCAAAGCCTTGTTGGGCGCATAGGCGTTGTCGGGGATCAACACCTCATCGCCGGTTTTGAGCAAAGCCAAATCCACATGCGCAATCGCCGCCAAACCGCTGGGCGTGAGAATGCAATGGGTGCCGCCCTCTAGCGTGGCCAAGCGCTCTTCAAGCGTGAAGGTGGTGGGCGTGCCGTGCAAGCCGTAGGTGTAGGCCGACTTGTCGATCCACTCGCGCGAACGCATGGCCGCCACGTTAGGAAAGATGACTGTCGAGGCTTTGAAGACCCCCACCTGAGGCGACTCAAATTCGGCAGGCGGTGTGTAAGGGTGATGAATGAGGTCGGTGCTGCGGGTCATGCGCCGATATTAAACCTTCCACTTCTCCAACAAAGCCGCGGGGCGCATGTTGTCATACGGCTCAAACGGTTGGTGAATCCATGGGTTGGTGGGCAAATAATCCACCGAAAAGTCTGGAGCGAAGGCAGACACACCTTTGGTCCAAATCACAGCAGTGCGCATCTCGGTGATGGGCGCGTAGTTGTTTTTGAGTTGGTCCACCACGGCCTTCAAGGTGTGGCCAGTGTCAGCCAAGTCATCCACCAACAACACACGTCCTGCAATTTCGCCTTTGGGTGTGGTGATGAAGCGGGCAATGTCCAAGTGGCCTTGCACCGTACCTGCATCAGCGCGGTATGAACTGGTGGACATGATGGCCAAGGGCTTGTCGAAAATGCGCGACAAAATATCACCTGGGCGCATGCCACCTCGCGCCAAGCACAAGATGGTGTCAAATTCCCAGCCTGATTGGTGAACTTTGATGGCGAGTTTTTCAATCAGGTTGTGGTACTCGTCGTAGGACACGTACAAGTGTTTGCCGTCTTCAGTCAACATGGTTGGATCCTTTAAAAATTAAGCGATGTAGGGGTGGGTCAGCAAGATCGTGTGATCGCGGTCTGGGCTGGTAGACACCATGTGGATGGGCACGCCTGTGGTTTGGGCAATGCGGTTGAGGTAATGTTGAGCGGCCTTGGGCAGCTGGTTGTAGTCGGTCACGCCCACGGTGGTATCGCTCCAGCCGGGAATGGTTTCGTAGATGGGCTTGCAACGCGAGATCTCGTCTGCACCCATGGGCAAGATGTCGATGGTTTGACCATCCAGTTCGTAGCCCACACACAAGCGCAGCTCAGTCAAACCATCGAGCACGTCGAGCTTGGTGATGCACAAGCCTGTGAGGCCGTTGACTTGCGCGCTGCGCTTGAGCAAGGCTGCATCAAACCAACCGCAGCGGCGTGCACGACCCGTGGTCGTGCCCTTTTCTGCGCCAACCGTGGCCATGTGGTAGCCGGGCGTGCCCTCGACTTCCCAATCGAGTTCGGTGGGAAACGGACCGCCGCCCACGCGGGTGCAATACGCCTTGGTGATGCCCAAGATGTAGTGCAGCATGCCAGGACCCACGCCCGCGCCGGCAGATGCGTTGCCCGCCACGCAGTTGCTAGAGGTGACAAACGGGTAAGTGCCGTGGTCCACGTCAAGCAAGGTGCCTTGTGCGCCCTCAAACAGCAGGTTGGCACCTGCTTGGTGGGCTTCGTTCAACTCACGCGAGACGTCGGCCACCATGGGCAAGATGTCTTTGGCATAGGCCATGGCTTCGTTGTAGACGACATCAAAGTCCACTGCAGGGGCGTGCAAGATGTCGGTCAACACATGGTTGTGCAGATCGAGGTTTTCGCGCAGTTTGGTGGCGAAGCGCTCGGGGTGCTTCAAGTCTTGCACACGCAAGGCGCGGCGTGCAATTTTGTCTTCGTAAGCGGGACCAATGCCGCGGCCTGTGGTGCCAATCTTGGCTGTGCCTGCTTTTTCTTTGGCGGCTTCACGCGCGATGTCAATCGCAGCATGGTAGGGCAAGATCAAGGGACAGGCTTCACTGATGCGCAGGCGTGAGCGGACTTCAACACCTGCTTTTTCAAGGCCTGCAATTTCTTCGAGCAGCTTAGGGGCTGACAACACCACACCGTTGCCGATGTAGCACTTGACGCCAGGGCGCATGATGCCACTGGGGATCAAATGGAGGGCAGTTTTCACACCGTTGATGACCAGGGTGTGGCCCGCGTTGTGGCCGCCTTGAAAGCGCACCACGCCCGTGGCGGTCTCGGTCAACCAATCGACCAATTTGCCTTTGCCCTCGTCACCCCATTGGGTGCCGACGACCACGACATGACGGCCTTTGGTTGCGGCCACAGTTTGTCCTTGGGTAGTGCTCATTTCTACTCGATTACTTATAAATTAAAGGGCTTGAACAGCGGGAACAGCTTGAACTGTCCACTGATCTGCAACTTCGATCAGTTCACGATCGCAGTTGAATTCATCAACTTCACTCTCATGTCCTGGCAACACACAGACCACGGTTTCGCCCCTGGCACGCAAGGTGACAATGGCCTCTAGCAAACCGGGGGCAGTGCCCCAAGGCGCACGAATGGCGGCTTTGAGGGTGCGCACGGGCACCACGCTGACCAATTCTTTGAGGTCCAAACTGAAACCCACGGCCGGACGTTTACGGCCAAACACGGCACCCACTTCGTCGTAGCGTCCACCGCGCACCAATGCGTCGCTGGCCCCTTGTACATAAATGGCAAAACGCACACCGCTGTAATAGGCATAGCCGCGTAACTCAGCCAAGTCAAACGTGATGACCTCGTTGCGCAAGTGGGCTGCAATTTGGCGCATCTCTGCCAAGGCTTGCAAAACCACGGGCCATGCGGCAAAGGCGTTTTCAGCTTGGTTCAACACCTCAGCGTCCCCGTACATACCAACCAAGGTTACAAGAGCCTCACGCAGGTTTGCTGGCAAATCTTTGGCGAGGGTTTGAATGGCTGAGGCGTCTTTGGCCGCCAAAGCACTGTGCAAGGCATCACGCTCTTGTGAGCTCAAGCGCACGCCAGCCAACAAAGCAGGCACGATGCGGGCATCGCTCAAGTCGACCGAGAATTGATGCAGGCCCACAGCCCTCAAGCTGTCGAGCCCCAAATGCAACACCTCGAGATCTGCTTCAATGCCTACATGACCATAAATTTCAGCCCCAAACTGCAAAGGCTCGCGGGTGGCAAACGGCCGGTTGGGGCGCGTGTGAAGCACGGGGCCGCAATAGCACAGGCGTGTTATCCCCACACGATTGAGTAGGTGGGCATCAATGCGGGCAACTTGAGGTGTGGTGTCCGCGCGCAAACCCAAAGTGCGGCCAGAGAGTTGATCGACCAGCTTGAAGGTTTGTAAGTCAAGGGCGCGGCCTGTGCCAGACAGCAAAGATTCGAGGTGTTCAAGCAGCGGCGGCATGACCAGCTCGTAGCCATAGGACCTCGCGGTGTCAAGATACAAACGACGCAGCTCTTCGATGTGCCGGGCCTCAGAAGGCAGAACATCGGCGATGTGATCCGGCAGAACCCAAGCAGACATGTAATTGAGGGGGGCTGTTAAAACCGAGATTTTACAGGGCTTATCGCGCTCAACCCAGCCATCCGAGCATCAAAAGACCCGCGACGATGCATGCCAAGCCAAAAAAACGAATCTGCCCGTCTTGCAGCATCATGAGTTGCGCCATTTTGTCTCGCCAACCTTGAGGCGACATGAACGGAAAGATGCCTTCAAAAATCAGCAGCATCCCGAACGCGACCCACAGCGTGTCGCTGTCAAAGCTCATACCCAGGGCCTGTTACTTTCTAGGCGCTGGTGCGCTGCCACTGCCGCTGCCGCGCAGGGCTTTGAAGAAGTCGCTCGATGGGTCCACCACCATCACGTCGCTCTTTTTGCTAAACGTGGTTTTGTAGGCCTCTAAGCTGCGATAGAACTGCGCAAAGTTGGCATCACGGCCAAACGAATCAGCATACAAACGGGCGGCTTCGGCATCGCCCTCACCTTTGATTTTTTGCGCTTCACGGTAGGCATTGGCCACAGTCACTTCGCGCTGGCGATCGGCATCCGCACGGATTTTTTCACCCTCAGCAGCACCAGTAGAACGCAACTCGTTGGCCACGCGCTTGCGCTCAGCTTCCATGCGGCGGTAAACCGATTCTGTGATGGCATCCACATAGTCAGCGCGCGTGATACGCACGTCAATCACGTCCACGCCCCAGGGCTTGGCGCCTTTGACTGCAGCCAAGACTTCACGCTTGACATCGGCCAACAACTCATCGCGCTTGAGCGAGAGCAGCTCTTTGACGGTACGTTTGTTGATTTCTTCTTGGAACGCGTTGCGCACCACGCGTGCCAATTGAACAGCGCCTGCGTTTTCGTCTAATCCCACGTTTCGGATGTACTGCGATGGGTCTGTGATGCGCCAACGGGCATACCAGTCGATCACCACACGTTGCTTTTCAGCAGTCAGCATGGGCTCGGTGTCGGCGTTGTCAAGCGTGAGCAAACGCTTATCGATGTAGCTGACATTTTGGAAAGGCGGCGGCAACTTGAAGTTCAAGCCAGGCTCGGTGATGACGTTTTTAATTTGGCCAAAGGAATACACCACGCCAAATTGACGTTGATCCACCACAAACAGCGTGGAGCTCAACAAGGCCAAAGCCACGAAACCAGAGGAAATGTAGAGACCAATTTTATTTTGTTGCATGTTCTTATCCCCTATCAACGGCCATCACGGTCGCGAGAGCGGCCATCACGTGCGCGAACATCGCCAGCAGGCGCGCTGGGGTTGTTCGCGGCATTGTTTTGAGCAGCGTCAACGGCAACAGCCGGTGCGACACTTGTTTGGCCCGCTTGTTGGATGATTTTGTCCAAAGGCAGATACAACAAGTTTGAACCTTGCTTGGTATCCACCAAAATCTTGGTGGTGTTGGTGTAAATTTGTTGCATGGCGTCGATGTACATACGGTCACGCATGACTTGTGGGGCTTTTTGGTATTCACCCACCAAAGACTTGAAGCGTTGCGCATCACCCTCGGCTTGCGCCACGATACGGGCTTTGTAGCCATCGGCTTCTTGCTTCAGACGTGAAGCAGCACCCACGGCACGAGGCACCACATCATTGGCATAGGCTTCCGCTTCATTTTTGGCGCGTTCGCGTTCTTGGCCAGCTTTGAGCACGTCGTCAAAGGCAGCTTGCACTTGTTCTGGAGGGCGCACACCGCCCTGCTGCAAGTTGATGCCCACCACTTCAACGCCCACTTTGTATTGATCCAAGATGGCTTGCATGATGGTGCGGATGCGTGGACCAATTTGGTCACGCTCGTCAGACATGGCCGCATCCATCTTCATCTTGCCCACCACTTCGCGCACCGCTGTTTCGGCCGCTTGCACCACGGTGTCGGTGGGGTTTTTGGTTTCAAACAAATAGGCCCGTGCATCAGTGAGGCGGTATTGAACCGCAAACTTGATTTCGAGAATATTTTCGTCTTCGGTGAGCATGGCCGATTCGCGCAAGCCCGTCGATTTGACAATGGTGTCACGGCCGACATCGACCGAGCGAATTTGCGTCACAAACACCAACTCTTGTCGCTGAAACGGATAAGGCAGGCGCCAGTTGAAACCGGCTCCCACGGTGGAGTGATATCGGCCAAACTGCGTGATCACGGCTTGCTGGCCTTCTTGCACGATGAAAAATCCAGTGCTCAACCAAATGGCCAAAACCACTGCGCCAATTACGCCCAGTCCCAAACGAGGGAATTTGAAATTGGGCCCTGTAGGACCGCCGTTGTTGTTGGGAGGCTCAAAGCCGCTTTTTTTGTTGCCGAATAGGCCAGCCAGCTTGGCGTTGAAATCGCGCCACAGCTCATCCAAATCGGGTGGACCGCCCGCGCCATGGGTGGGGCGCTTGGGCTCTTCTTGGGGCTTTTGACCGTCGCTGGAAGGCGGGATGGGATGCGTGCCTTTGGGGTCAAATGTGGGATTGCCATCTTTGTCGCGGCCCCAGCGGCCATCGTTGAGGTTGAACATGCCGAGCAGTCGCGCACGCCAAGATTGGGGGCTGACCGTGTGGGTGTTGGAATTCATGCGCATGGTTGTTATTTCTAAGAAGTATGAGATTGTGCCTAAGGTTTCGAGCCTTATCCCAATCCCTACGAATTAACATGGTCATCGGGCATGCTGGACATGGCTTTTTGTGCCAAAAAATCACGCAAAGCCGCCAACCCCTCCCCCGTCTGAGCACTCACAAAAAACCGAGGAACGCTCAGGCCATCCACGTTGAAATGGTCAAGTAACTGAAAAGGACGGATCTCAGGGCTCATGGCATCGAGCTTGTTAAAAACCAGCACCTGCGGCACATCTGCAGCACCAATCTCGACCAAAACCTTGTGAACCTCGTCCATTTGTTCGGGATAGTTGATGTTGGAGGCATCCACCACATGCATGAGCAGCGTGGCATCGGCAGCTTCTTGCAAAGTGGCTTGAAAGGCATCGATCAAGCCGTGCGGCAAATCGCGAATGAAGCCCACCGTGTCTGACAGCGACACCGAACGGCCTGTGCCGTCTGCGTTACCCAAATACAACTGGCGCGTGGTGGTATCAAGTGTGGCGAACAGTTGGTCAGCTGCATATGCACGTGCTTTGACCAGTGCGTTGAACAAGGTGGACTTGCCGGCGTTGGTGTAGCCCACCAAAGAAATGGTGAAGGCATCGCGTCGGTTGCGTTGGCGGCGTTGGGTGTTGCGTTGCTTTTTGACTTTTTCAAGTCGCTCGCGGGTACGCTTGATGGAATCGTTGATCATGCGGCGGTCCAGCTCAATCTGGGTCTCACCGGGGCCACCACGCATGCCAATGCCGCCGCTTTGACGCTCCAAGTGCGACCAACGGCGCACCAAGCGTGTGCTGAGGTAGTGCAGCTTGGCCAACTCCACTTGCAACTTGCCCTCGTGGCTGCGTGCGCGTTGAGCAAAAATTTCCAAAATCAACAAGGTGCGGTCGTTCACCGCCACGCCCATGTGGCGCTCCAGATTGCGTTGCTGCGCGGGGCTGAGCGACTGGTCAAACAAAATCTCGGAGGCCCCATGCATGAGGGCCAGCTCTTTGATTTCATCGGCTTTGCCGCTGCCCACAAACAGCGCGGCATCGGGGGCTTTGCGTTTGCAAGTGATGCGAGCGACTGGCGTCAAGCCTGCGGTTTCGGCCAAAAGGCCCAGCTCTTCGAGCTCACCATCGAAATGCGGCAAGCCGAAATCGACGCCTACCAAAATAGTCAGGCCGGGGGTCGTTGGTGTGGTGTCGTTCAAGCGTTCAGTCAAAAAAAGAGACGGTCAAGGAGAGGCGTAAAAAAAGGGCTGAAACAGCCCTTTTTGCAGAGCGTTCAAGCTCAGACTTCAGGCGAACTGCCAGTGCCGTCGGTGGGGTTGAAGTTGACAGCGCGGCCGGGCACGATGGTGGAAATGGCGTGTTTGTAAACCATTTGCGTCACGGTGTTGCGCAGCAACACCACATATTGGTCAAACGATTCGATTTGGCCTTGAAGCTTGATGCCGTTGACCAAATAAATGGACACGGGCACGTGCTCGCGGCGCAGGATGTTCAAAAATGGGTCTTGCAACAGTAGGCCTTTGTTCTTTGAGTTGTCGGTGTTCACGATATGCTCCGTGTCTGATGGATTAAAAGAAATCCCACGTTACCACAGAGCTAAAAGGCTCATCACATCAATCGTCTTTGCCTGCGTAGGGATTACTGGAGGTCTTCATCTCAATGCGCAGGGGAGTCCCTTCTAGATTAAAGGCTTTGCGAAAGCGCCCTTCCAAAAAGCGTTTGTAGGTTTCTGTGACGTGCTCGAGCGAGTTGCCATGAATCACGATGATGGGCGGATTCATGCCACCTTGGTGCGCATAGCGCAACTTGGGGCGGTACATACCGCCGCGCTGAGGCGATTGAAACTGCACGGCTTCCAGCAACAAACGGGTGAGCAATGGCGTTGGCATTTTGCACATGGCGGCCTTGTGGGCTTGGGCAATGGCGCCCCACAACGGGCCCAAACCTTGGCGCTTTTTGGCCGAGATGAAGTGCATGGCAGCAAACTTCAGAAAGGGCAAACGGGTCTCAATGGAGCGCATCAGCAATTCGCGCTGGTAAGCGTCCACCGCATCCCACTTGTTCACCGCCACCACCACGGCACGGCCGCTTTCCAAGATATAGCCCGCGATGTGGGCGTCTTGATCGGTCACACCTTGCGTCGCGTCAAGCAACAGCAGCACCACATTGGCTGACTCAATGGCTTGCAGGGTTTTGACCACCGAGAACTTCTCAATGGCCTCAAACACTTTGCCCTTGCGGCGCAAACCCGCCGTGTCGATGAGCTCAAACATTTGGCCATTGCGCTCAAAAGGCACGCTGATGGCGTCCCGCGTGGTGCCAGGCATGTCAAAGGCCACCAAACGCTCTTCGCCCAACCAGGTGTTGATGAGGGTGGATTTACCCACATTGGGACGACCCGCCACCGCGAGTTTGATGATGCCGTTGTCAAGCGCCTCATCTTCCTGTGTGGGGTCTGCCAAGTTCAAGGGCGCTAAGGCGCTGGCCATCATGTCCCGAATGCCTTGGCCGTGCGATGCGGACACTGGCAACACTTCGCCCAAGCCCAGCTCATAGAACTCGACCAACTGAGCGCCCTCTTTCATGCCTTCGGCTTTGTTGGCGACAAGAATTGTGGGTTTACCTAAACGTCGCAGGTAATTGGCAATGTCGTGGTCTTGGGCCGAAATGCCGCCACGGGCATCCACCACAAACACGACCACATCAGCTTCGGCCACGGCTTGCTGCGTTTGACGGGCCATCTCTTTGTAGATGCCTTGGTCAGCGGTAGGCTCGAAGCCGCCCGTGTCGATGACGATGAATTCGTGTTTGTCAAAACACGCGTTGCCGTAGTGACGGTCCCGCGTCAGGCCGGCAAAGTCGGCCACGATGGCGTCACGAGATTTGGTCAAACGGTTGAACAACGTGGACTTGCCAACGTTGGGGCGGCCCACCAGGGCCAATACGGGTTTCAAAAAATATTCCTTTAACGTTCCCAATTAAGGGATTTGGAGGCCTGTCACGCGACCTTCGCGTGTGACCACCACATACCGCCCAGCTGCCAAGACAGGGGCGGTTGCCAACGCATCAGAGTCAAGCTTGATTCGGTTGAGCAAAGCACCATCTGCCAGCGAAAGCAAATACAGCCAGCCACCGTTGTCAGCCACCAAAACACCACGCGGTGTAACCAACGGTGCGCTCAAGATGCGGTATTTCAAACGCTCGGTGTCCCACAGACGCTCGCCGGTGCTGCGACTCCATGCTTGCACCACGCCATTGGACAAAGGCGAAATGAGCTGAGTGGCATTGCCGCTCACCCCCATTTCACCTAAAGAGGGGCGGCTCCATAGGCCTTGGCCAAGTTCGGCATTGACACAACCGACCGCGGATTGGAAGGCGCGCACGCACACCACATCGCCCACGCGGTCAAAGGGGCCAACCAAGTCAACCAAACGCTCAATGTCGTTGGTGCCACGGGGTGTGGCAATGGCGGATTCCCAACGAATCACGCCGGTGTTGGGGTCAAGGCCCACCAATCGACCCGACAAGCCCACCACCAAGGTGTTTTTGAATGCCAACAACACACCAGCCTGTTTCAACACCAAAGGCTCGCCGGGCCGCTGTTGCGTCCACAGTTGGCGACCAGTCGCGCCATCAAACGCGATGACCGAACGATCAGCCGTCAGCACAAACACGCGAGCGCCTGCGACCAAGGGGGCAGTGAACGACTGGGCAGGCATGTTTTTGCGCCACTGCACTTTGCCGTCTTGCATCGCCACCAATTCGTTGTTGCGGGTCACCACAGCCAGTTGCTGGCCATCGCTACCAACGCCTGCAGAGATCGCTTGGCCTAGCTTCACACGCCAAATGTCTTTGCCTGTGTTGGCATCCAACACAATCACTTCGCCTTGGCTGTTGGCCAAGGCAATGCGCTCTTCGCGAGCTGACACCACCAAAGGAAAGTCGATCTTGCCCACGTTGGTGGTCCAGTTGCTGCGTATGTCTTGCAGCACGGGCACGCCTTGTATGTCCGTAGGTTTAGGACGCGAAGAACCTGCGCATGCGGTCAAGGCCAGGCAAACACCTGCGAGACATAAGCGCATCAGCAATAGCCAGCGAGACGATGTTGTATTCACTTTTTGCTCTCCACAGCAGGTGCATCTTCAGGGTCAGAGCCCAATGACGCCAACTTGACTGCCACCAAACGGCGGTACTCTGCGTTTGGCTCGAAGCCCTTCCACGCATTTTTATAGTGCTGGGCCGCTTCAGCAGGTTGGGCTTGCAACATGGCCAAATCTCCCAATCGGTCCGCCATCAACGGGGCAAAGGCTTCGGCGGTTTTGGCGCTGAGCAATTGGCGGGCTTCGTCATAGGCTTTGTCTTGCACCAACAATGCAGCCAAGCGCAGGCGAGCCAAAGCTTGATAGCCCTCATCGCTGGATTTGTCGATCACCCACGAGAGCTGCGCTTTGGCATCGGCTTTGCGGTCTTTGTCGTTGTAAACACGCGCAGCCAGCAAAGCAGCCTGTTGGGCGTAGGTGGTGCTGGCAAATTTATCTTTGATATCCGTCACCGAACGCTCAAACAAGGCAAGGTCGCCGCCCATGGCAGAGCGCTCCACCATGTCGTACAAGGCAGCAGCTTGCGTCGCCTGCTTGGCTGAATACGACTGCCACCCCATCCAAGCGGCATAGCCGCCCAATACGATGATCAGTGCCCAAGTGATGAGATCGCCCCAGCGCTTCCAAAAATGCTTGAGTTCATCCAGTTGTTCTTGTTCTTCAAGGTCGAGAGGTGATGCCATGGTGATAAAGGATTGACTAAAAATGAAGCGAATTGTAGGTTGAGGTCTCTTGGTGCCTAGGATTGCGTCGGCGTCACGCCCTGCGCCAGTTTGGCAGCCAGTTTGGCAGCCACATCAGCGAGAGGCCAAGCCTCTTGCGCACCTGCACCATCGCGCAGGGATTTGACGGTGAGCTCGCCACGCGCCAACTCATCGCCACCAAAAATCAGGGCGAAACGCGCACCGCTGGCATCGGCTTTTTTAAACTGCGATTTCATGCTGCCCATGCCCTGGGTCAGCCCTGCATGCATTTGGGCAGACATGCCTTGGGCGCGCAAGAGGTGGAGGATTTTGAACACCACAGGCAAGGCAGTTTCGTCGGGCACGATGGCGTAGACATCAGGGCCCACAGGCTCGGGCAACTTGCCCTGCTCTTTGAGCAACTCCAGCACACGCTCCACGCCCAAAGCCCAGCCCACAGCAGGTGCGGGTTTACCGCCCACTTGCTCAATGAGGTAGTCGTAACGGCCGCCACCGCAAATGGTGCCTTGCGAGCCCAAGCGGTCGGTCACGAACTCAAATACCGTGAGGTTGTAGTAGTCCATGCCACGCACCAAACGTGGGTTGATGCGGTAAGTGATCCCGTTCGCATCCAAAATGGCTTTGACAGCGTTGAAGTGAGCCAGCGATGTTTCGCCCAAGAAATCAATCAATTTCGGCGCCGCCTCCACCACCACTTGCATGGCTGGGTTTTTGGTGTCGAGGATGCGCAGGGGGTTGCTGTGCAAACGACGTTTGGCCTCTTCGTCCATGACATCGACATGGGCTTGGAGATGCGCAATCAAGGCTGTGCGATGGGCCGCCCGCTCATCGGGTTGGCCCAAGCTGTTGAGCTCTAGGCGCACATCGTGCAAACCCAGTTCTTGCCACAGCGTGGCTGCCAATAAAATAAGTTCGGCATCCACCTCAGCGCCGGGGAAACCCAAGGCCTCTGCCCCGATTTGATGAAACTGTCGGTAGCGACCACGCTGTGGTCGCTCGTGGCGAAACATCGGACCCATGTAGTACAGGCGTTTGCCACCGTCGTAGAGCATGTTGTGCTCGACCACCGCACGCACAACGCCTGCAGTGGCTTCTGGTCGCAAGGTGAGTTGCTCGCCGTTGAGACGGTCTTCAAAAGAGTACATCTCCTTTTCCACAATGTCGGTCACCTCTCCCAAACCCCGCACAAACAAAGCGGTGTGCTCAACAATGGGCGTGCGCAAGTTCAAGTAGGCGTGACGCGCCATCAGGCTGCGCACTTTATCTTCCAACCATTCCCAGTGCGCAGAGACTGGGGGAAGCAAGTCGTTCATGCCTTTGACCGCGGTGAGGGCTTGGGCCTTGCCAGGCTTACTTGAGTTCAAGGACTCGGCGCTGTGCTTGTGGGAGATTTCAGAGGTCACTTTTCGATCCAGAGGTCTTCGCTAGGGGCTTAACCAAAGCGTTTTTCAATGTAGGTTTCAACGATTTGGTGAAATTCTTGCGCAATGTTGTCGCCGCGCAAGGTCATGGCTTTTTCGCCGTCAATAAACACAGGCGCAGCTGGCGCTTCACCACTGCCGGGCAGGCTGATGCCGATGTCGGCATGCTTGCTCTCGCCTGGGCCATTGACGATGCAGCCCATGACCGCCACCTTGAGGCTTTCGACCCCGGGGTATTGGGTACGCCACACGGGCATTTGGGCGCGCAAGAAGTCGTCAATCGACTTGGCCATTTCTTGAAAGGTGGTGCTGGTGGTGCGACCACAGCCGGGGCATGCGGTCACGCTTGGCACAAAGGTACGAAGACCCAAGGCTTGCAAAATTTCAGAGGCAATCACCACCTCTTGCGTGCGAGCTTCGCCCGGTTGCGGTGTGAGCGACACACGGATGGTGTCGCCAATACCCTCTTGCAACAAGATGGACAAGGCCGTGGCCGAAGCCACTGTGCCCTTTGTGCCCATGCCCGCTTCGGTCAGGCCCAAATGCAACGCATAGTTGCAGCGCTTAGCCAGTTCGCGATAGACAGCAATGAGGTCTTGCACACCACTGACTTTGCAACTGAGCAAAATTTGGCTTGCCGACATGCCCATGTGCTGAGCCAAGGTCGCTGAGTCGATGGCGGAGGTAATCAAAGCCTCGTACATCACTTGCTTGGCCTCGAAGGGTTGGGCACGCTGGGCGTTTTCGTCCATCAATTTAGCCAACAACTCTTGGTCCAGGCTGCCCCAGTTCACACCAATGCGCACCGGCTTGTCGTAGCGCATGGCTGCCTCAATCATTTGGCCAAACTGTTTGTCGTGTTTGTCGCCTTTGCCCACGTTGCCTGGGTTGATACGGTACTTGGACAGCGCCTGCGCGCAGTCGGGAAAATCAGTCAGCAAGCGGTGGCCGTTGTAATGAAAGTCACCGACCAAGGGAACGTTGACGCCCATGCGGTCGAGTTGCTCGCGCACATGGGGCACGGCTGCTGCAGCTTCAGGCGTGTTGACCGTGATGCGCACCAGTTCGGAACCTGCCAGGGCCAGTTCTTTGACTTGAATCGCGGTCCCAATCACGTCTACCGTGTCGGTGTTGGTCATGGACTGCACACGCACTGGCGCGTCGCCACCGACGGTCACCACATGGTCGCCCCACGCCACACGGGCTTGAAGGCTGCGACGTGCTTTGGGCTGCGACAGGTCAATGCCATGCGTCTGTTCGTTATTTGCCATAAGAAACTCCTGATGCACTTGCGGGTATGGCCGCGCTGGCAGCTTGTGCAGTAACTGCTGCGGAATGGACCGTGGTCAACACCATCTGGCCAGACTTGAGATCCAACACAGGTGGCAACTCTTGAGAAGAAGGCAAGGCTAATGTTGGACGAGCCACTGGCTCCACCAACGTCGCCGCAGCAGCTTGGTCTTTGAAGACCAACAAGCCATGAATTTCAGGCCATAGGCCAATCATCAATGCCAATGCCAAAACCACCAAAGCCGCCCAACGCATGGGTGTCAAAATTCGGGTCACGGCCAAAAAGTTGGACTGTGGCAAAAAAGACGGGCGGTCTAAGGGAAAGTCCAAACCGCGCTCGTTTTTTGGCGCTAAACGCGACACATCTTGGTTGGGCAACAAGGCCAACACAGTTGCAGCATCCACCTTGAGCTGACGACACACGGCCAATGCCAGTGCACGGGCAAACATGGCATCGGGCAACTCATCCAAGCGGTCAGCCTCTAATGCTTCAAGCTTGGCGGGGGCTACACGCAGGGTCTGCGCCAAGACATCCAACTGAGCGCCATGGGCTTCGCGGTATTGCCTTAGCAAGTCTCCCGCGGTGGTGCTGGGAGTTGTGAATGTGGGTGTGTCTTCGGTCATCTAGCTTCAGTTTTTTGCGCATGCGTGGTGATCACGCCAAGTGGAAATGGGATGCTTGATTATTGCCCTGTCGGGCGCTGTTGGGGGTCGTTGGTGTGGGTGGCGCGTGATTTGCAAAACGCAATGGCCAGGCGTGTTTTGTCTGCTTGGCGATAGCTGGTCGGAGTCAAGGCGAGGTCAAACTGCGTTTGTGCTTCGTTAAATCGGTTTTGCTCGCACAAAAACCAACCGTAGTTGTGTTGAATGGCAGCCAATTCGGCCGAACGCACAGGAGGCTTTGAGGCCAGCAACATCGCTTGTTCAAAACTTGCCTGAGCCAACGCGGGGGATTTCTCGCGCTGGTGAATGAGGCCGAGCAAACTGTAGGCTTCGGGGAAATGCGGATCAATTTGCAAGGCAGCCCGCACTTCTTGGTGGGCCACCTCGGTTTGGTTTTGCTCGAAATAGGCACTGGCCAAACTCAAACGGCGCATGGCGCGCTGGCGGGTGTTGTCGGGTTGAGCTTGTGTGAGTGCGTCAAGTTGTGGCGACCCTGAGCTGCACGCGCTCAGACCCCATCCCCCAACAAGCACCGTGCTGGCGCAGGCTACCCAACGCCACACACTCATGACGGCACCTGCATGAGCGCAATCACTCGCTGTTTGGCCATGCGCTCATCCACCTTGGTGCGGTCTTTCACGTCACCCGCCAGCTGGCCACAGGCAGCGTCAATGTCGTCGCCGCGGGTTTTGCGCACCGTGGTGATGATGCCCGCTTCACTGAGCAGCGCGGCAAAGGTTTTGACGGTGGCTGCACTTGAGCGCGTGAGGCCTGAGGCGGGAAATGGGTTGAACGGAATCAGGTTGAACTTGCAAGGTACAGACTCAGCCAAACCTCGCTTTGGCTTGACCAAATCAATCAACGCTTGTGCGTGTTCGGGTTGGTCGTTGACACCGTCCAACATGCAATATTCGAAGGTGATGAAGTCGCGTGGCGCGTGGGCCAAGTAGCGGCGACATGCATCCATCAATTCATGCAAAGGGTATTTGCGATTCAGCGGCACCAGGTTGTCACGCAAGGCATCGGTGGGCGCATGCAATGACACAGCCAAAGCCACGGGTGCATCGAGGCCCAAACGGTCCATCATCGGCACCACGCCCGAGGTGGACACCGTCACGCGTCGGCGCGACAGACCATAGCCATGATCGTCCAACATCGCATGCAAAGCTGGCACCAAAGCGCTGTAGTTTTGCAGTGGCTCACCCATGCCCATCATCACCACGTTGGAGATCACGCGCTCGCTGGTGTTGAGCTGCTTGCGCAGCGTGTGCTCGGCAAACCAGAGCTGCGACAAGATTTCACCCGTGGTGAGGTTGCGGCTAAAGCCTTGGTGCCCTGTGGAGCAAAAGCGGCAGCCCACAGCACAACCGGCTTGCGACGAGATGCACAAGGTGCCTCGGTCGTCTTCGGGAATGAACACGGTTTCAACGGCGTTGCCGTCGCCCACGTCGAACAACCACTTGATGGTGCCGTCTGCAGAGTCGTGCCTAGACATGGGGGTGAGTGGCTGAACCTGGGCGCAGGTTTTGAGCTTCTCGCGCAGCGACTTGGCGAGATCAGACATCTGATCAAAGTCTTGTGCGCCTTTTTGGTGTATCCACCGAAACAACTGTGTGGCGCGAAAGCGTTTCTCGCCCAAGCGCTCACAAAAAACGGCCAAACCGTCGAGATCAAAATCAAGCAGGTTGGCCGTCATTTTTTTGCAAAGGCGCAGCTGTCAGCAGCAACGCCAAATGCCTCTTAGTGACCGTAAACGTTCATGCCGGCGAAGAAAAAGCCAATTTCAACCGCGGCAGTCTCAGCAGCATCAGAACCGTGCACAGCGTTGGCATCGATGCTGTCAGCAAAATCAGCGCGGATGGTGCCAGGCGCTGCGTCTTTGGGGTTGGTAGCACCCATCAAATCACGGTTTTTCAAAATTGCGCCTTCACCTTCGAGCACCTGAATCATGACAGGGCCAGAGACCATGAAGTCAACCAAATCTTTGAAGAAAGGACGCGCTTTGTGCACAGCATAGAACGCTTCTGCTTCGCCACGTGACAGGTGAGCCATGCGAGCAGCCACAACTTTCAAGCCAGCCGCTTCAAAACGCGCGTAGATTTGGCCGATGACGTTCTTGGCAACTGCGTCTGGCTTGATGATGGAGAGAGTACGTTCGGTCATTTGGATTTTCCCTGTATTGACTGTGATTGAAACTTTTTAACCGCGATGTGCGAAGCCTTGTATTTTAACCGTTTCGAGGGATTTCCCTCGAAAGACCAAGCATTTTTGGTGCATCTTGCGTCTGATTTAGCGCCCGCCTCGCCCACCTTGGCCACGACTGCCACCCGAACCACCGCCATTGCCGCCTGCTGTCCCACCGCCCGAGCGGCCACCCCCAAAGCCGCCCCCGGCCGAACCACCGCGACGCGGGCCGCTGCTGGTAGGACGTGGGCCACCGACCAAGCCCGCTTTGAAGGCTTTTTGGCCATCCTTTTTACGTTGACGCTCAACTGCGTAGCTGTCTGCACCGATGTAGGCCACCGAGGTTTGCATGGGGTCAGGTTGCGGGGCGCGTTCGGGCAGCTTGCCACCCCGGCGTCGTTCGGTGCGCACCAAACGTTCGGGGCCGCTGTTGCGCTCTTCGGGCGCGCGCGGTGTGGCAGGACGAGGACCAATGCTGTTGCCACGGCGACGGCTGCTGGCGCGTTCGGTGCGGTTGTTGTGTGAGGGGCCGCTTTGCACCGGCGCTTCGGCGCCCGCTGCCTCCATCAAGGCACGAATATCACGCTCGCCCAGTTCTACAAATGCACCCCGCTTCAAGCCGCGAGGCAACACCATCGCGCCGTAACGGATACGAATCAAACGACTCACCGCGTGGCCAACGGCCTCGAACATGCGGCGTACTTCGCGGTTACGGCCTTCAGAAATAGTGACGCGGTACCAGCAGTTGGAACCTTCGCCACCGCCTTCTTCGATCGAGCCAAATTGGGCTGGGCCGTCGTCAAGTTGAATGCCCGTGATGAGTTGTTCTTTTTGGTCTTTGCTGAGCTTGCCCAGCGAGCGCACCGCGTATTCGCGTTGCAAGCCAAAGCGAGGGTGCATCAACTGGTTGGCCAACTCGCCCGAGCTGGTAAAAAGCAACAAGCCTTCGGTGTTCAGATCCAAACGGCCGACAGATTGCCATTTGCCTTGGTACAGGCGCGGCAAACGGCGAAACACGGTGGGACGGTTTTGGGGGTCATCCGTGGTCACCACTTCGCCAGCAGGCTTGTGGTACGCAATCACACGCGGCGGCGGCGGTGCAATGCGCACCTTGATGGGACGGCCATTGACCTTGATTTGGTCACCAAACTGCACGCGCTGGCCAGTGTGCGCCACTTCGTTGTTGACGGCCACATGGCCTTCGGCAATGAGGCGCTCCATCTCGATGCGCGAACCCATGCCCGATTGGGCCAAGACTTTGTGCAGCTTGGGCGATTCAGGCTGTGGCAAGAGCACACGTTTTTCGGGCGCGGCTTCGGCACGGATGAGCTCGGCATCGAACTCGCCAGACACCACGTCTTCAAAGTCAAACGCCGTTTCTTGGTCGTCCAACAACGCGTCGTGGACCTCGTTTGGTTCTTTTGGATCCATAGGCTGGCCACCCAGATCGGGGTTGTTAGTGTTCATTCGTTGCGTTGCCGGTTGGGGCAGGATCTCTGGGTGAGGAAAGTTCAAAAATAGGGGCAGACGGTGTACTTTGGACGGTCTCAGTCGATTCAAGGGCCATGTCCAGTTGCAACGATGGGTCGTCTTCACCCAAGCGGGCAAAGGCATTGGCCTGGGCCTGCGCGCTGTCAAACACAGGCAATTGGTCGAGCGATGCAAGCCCCAAGTCATCCAAAAACTGGCGCGTGGTGGCAAACAAAGAGGGACGGCCCACGGTCTCACGGTGGCCAATGACCTCGACCCAGCCCCGGTCCTCGAGTTGCTTGAGCACCAAGGAGTTGATGGTCACGCCACGCACATCTTCCATGTCGCCTCGGGTCACCGGCTGGCGATAAGCAATGATGGCCAAGGTTTCCATCACGGCGCGCGAATATTTTGGGGGTTTTTCGGGGTTCAAACGGTCCAAAAACTCACGCATCTCTGGGCGGCTTTGAAAGCGCCAACCGGTGGCCACTTGCACCAGCGCCACGCCACGCTGAGCCCAGTCAAGCTGCAGCTCTTCAAGCAAGGTACGAATGGTGTCAGCGCCCAAGGCGTCAGAAAACAGCACGCGTAAATCGCGAATCTGGATAGGCTGGTGAGAACAAATCAGAGCGGTCTCTAGAACGCGCTTGGCATGCACGGTGTTCATCGTGAGAGTTCCGAGTCAAGGGTCAAGGAAAAAGGCCTACGAAAATTCATCTCGAGGCGGTCAGGGTCACGCGGGGCATGACACGGGTCAGAGCCAAAGGGCTCAACGCTTTCACAAGCGTGAGCAAGTATTGTAACGGAGCCAGCTTTTAAAGGGATTCGGGGTGCTTGAGACCCAAATCGGCCATCAAATGGACCATGTCTTGTGGCAGTGGCGCTTCAAACTTCAAGGACTCACCCGTGATGGGGTGCTCAAAGCTCAGGCGAAAGGCATGTAAGGCTTGACGCTCAATACCCAGCGTCATGGGACCCGCGTAGAGCGAGTCTCCCACCAGCGGATGCCCAAAGTGCGCCATGTGCACCCGAATTTGATGCGTGCGCCCTGTGTGCAAGGTGCATTTCACCAAACACGCTTCTTCTTGGCTGCTGAGACATTCAAACGTGGTGTGGGCTTCTTTGCCTGGCAAACGCTCCAGATCAACCACCGCCATGCGCAGGCGGTTGCGGTAATCGCGGCCAATCGCCGCCACGATGTCACGCACGGGTGTGCCGCTCCATTTGCGGTAGGCCACGGCCAAATATTCGCGGTGCACCTCACGCTCGGCAATCATGCTCACCAAGGCATCCATAGCGCGACGCGTGCGGGCCACGATCATCAAGCCGCTGGTGTCTTTGTCTAGACGGTGGACGATGCCAGCACGTGGCAACATCACGGCTTGAGGGTCTAGCGCCAACAAGCCGTTCAACAAGGTGCCGCTCCAGTTGCCAGGCGCGGGATGCACCACCAAACCTGCCGGCTTGAACAGCACGCGCAAGTCTTCGTCTTCGTAAATCACGTCGAGTGGGATGTTTTCTGGCTTGAACGCTTGGCTTTGCGGCGTGGGCTTCAAAATCAGCTGGTAGCGTTCGCCCATGCGCACCTTGGCCGACGCCTTGGTCATCACGCGGGGCGTGGGGGAGAGGCAGCTCACACAGCCTTCGCTGAGCAGTTGCTGTGAGAAGCTGCGAGAAAACTCGGGCAGCAAGACAGCCAGAGCGCGGTCCAGACGCTCGCCATGCAAATCATGGGGAATAGAGAGTTCACGGGTTTCAACCTCAGGGCCTTCAATGAGGTCGGTATGCTCGTCCAGCAAAACATCCTCCGAACAAGGGGCGATCAGGGGCGGCTGAGCCGATAGAATGGTTTGACTTTGCTTCAAGAGGTTGACCTGTGGTGTTACGACTCAAATTATCGACTGTGTGGATGGCCCTTGGCCTGTCCAGCGCCATTCTTTTATCTGGATGCGCTGACAGCAACTACGACGCCACCAAGGATTGGAGCAACGACAAGCTCTACAACGAAGCCAAAGATGAAATGGCCTCGGGCGGTTACGACAAAGCCATTGGCATGTATGAAAAGCTAGAGGGCCGTGCCGCTGGCTCAGCATTGGCTCAGCAAGCGCAGCTCGACAAAGCTTGGGCACAGTACAAATCCAACGAACCCGTGCAAGCGGTGGCCACCCTCGACCGCTTCATCAAGCTCCACCCTGCCAGCCCCGCGCTGGACTATGCGCTTTATTTAAAGGGCTTGGTGAACTTCAACGACAACTTAGGGCTCTTCTCCAACTTCGCGCAACAAGATTTGGCAGAGCGTGACCCCAAGCAAGCCAAAGAATCCTTTGAAGCTTTCCGCGAATTAGTCATTCGCTTTCCAAGCTCCAAGTATGCAGAAGACGCCCGCTTACGCATGGCCTTCATCAAGAACTCGCTGGCTCGCTCTGACGTGCATGTGGCCCGCTTTTACTTTCAGCGCGGTGCCTATGTCGCGGCTGTGAACCGTGCGCAAACCACAGTGCAGGAATACCGCGATGTGCCAGCGGTGGAAGAAGCTTTGTTCATCATGGTTCAGTCCTACGACAAACTGGGTTTGGTGCAACTGCGTGACGACACTAGGCGTGTCTTGGAAAGCTCATACCCCAACAGCACACTGTTGTACCCAGAGCGCGCAGCAACTAAATCGTCGTGGTGGAAGCTCTGGAAATAAAGTCTTGGTGCATCGCTCCTAGCGATTGCGCCAAAGCCTCTGCCGTTTGCAACTGACGCATAGGCGGCAAGGCTGCCAACAAGCGACGGCCATAAGCTGTGGTGACCAAGCGGTTGTCACACACCACCAGCACACCTTGGTCAGACTCGGTACGAATCAATCGACCAGCGCCCTGCTTCAAAGCCACCACAGCCTCGGGCACAAAATAGTCGTTGAAAGGGCTGCGGCCTTGGGCTTCTAACCGCTTGCTGCGGGCTTCTACCAGAGGGTCATTGGGCGGTGGGAATGGCAGCTTGTCAATGATGACCTGTTGCAAGGCATCCCCAGGCACATCAAAGCCCTCCCAGAACGTGGCCGAAGCCACCAACACGCAACCGCCCTCACCCGCCTTGGTGCCTTCGCGAAAACGTTCCATCAAATGGCGCTTGGGCCACTCGCCTTGCACCAACACCTCAATGCCTGAACCTTCGAGCTGCTGCTTCATCGCATCGCCAATCACACGCAAGGCGCGCAGTGTGGTGGTGAGCACCAAGGTTCGGCCCCCCAAACGACGCACTGCATCACTGGCAAGCGCGGCCACTTGCGCGCTGTGCGCAGGATCGTTGGGTCGCACGATATCTCGCGGCACATACAGCGAAGCTTGTGTGGGGTAATCAAACGGGCTGCTCACACGCAACACAGTGGCAGACTCCAAACCGCAAGGCTCGGTGAACCAACGTAAGCGAGGGTCGTCGCCCAACGTGGCCGAGGTGAACACCCAGCTACGAGGGCGCATGTCCATCGCAGCTTCATCAGCTTCTTTGTATTGAGCCGGTAACTTGTCAAAGCTTGGTTCGTCTTGCCAAGGCGGTGGTTCAAGGTCTGCGTCAGCAGGGGTGAGCGCAGGAGGCTGCTTCATCAACCGTTCACGCACGGTTTGGGCAATGTCTAAGGGCGCTTCCATCAAACGCATTTGCGAGGCACTGATGTCGACCCAGCGCACGGCATCGGGCGCACATGGGTTTAAAAAGGCGTCCACACGTTTGGCCACCTCAGCCACGCGGTCGTACAAGCGCATGAAGTCGGGGGCCAGTTCGCTCACCGTGTCTAGCGCTTGCAAAGCTTGCACGCAGGCCGCGCCCACATCTTGCAAAGACTGAGCCCATGCACCGGCATGAATGCTCTCTGGCGCTTCCTCGGTCCAACGCAGCTTGACGGCACTGTGGCGCTTGCCTCCCATCAAACGCAATTCGCGAGCGGCGCGTTCTAAGCCCGAACACACACCCTGCCAATCGGCCAAGCCACGCGCGAGCTGCAAGCCTGTGGCCAGTATGTCGCGTGTGACATCTAACAACTGAGCCGTGCCGAGTTGGTGACCTAGGAAATTCACACCCACTTCATTGAGTTGATGCGCCTCATCAAAAATCACCACGCGCACACTCGGCAGCAACTCGGCCATGCCGGTTTCGCGCACGGCCATGTCAGCAAAAAATAAATGGTGATTGATGACCACCACATCTGCACCCAGCGCCTCACGACGTGCAGCGTTGACGTGACAAGTTTTGAATTTGGGGCATTGCGATCCCAAACAGTTTTCACGGTTAGAAGTGATGAGTGGAATCAAGGGTGAACGCTCATCCAGGCCTGGCAACTCAGCCAAATCTCCCGTGCGGGTGCTGAGTGACCACGTCTCAATGCGCGACAACAAGTGCACGGTGTGACGATCGGGAATTTGTGTGTCGCGACGCGCCATCTCCATGCGGTGGGTGCAGAGATAGTTGGATCGACCTTTGAGCAAAGCCAAACGAATGGGCAGGTTCAGTGCCTGCACCAAACGGGGTAAATCACGCGCAAACAGTTGGTCTTGCAATGCCTTGGTGGCGGTCGACAGCAACACACGCTCGCCACTGAGCAGAGCGGGGACCAAATAGGCAAAGGTCTTGCCTACGCCTGTGCCCGCCTCCACCACCAAGCTGCCGCCATGCGCGACCACATCGGCCACCGCCAGCGCCATGTCGGTTTGCCCTTGACGCGGGTTGAAATGATCGGTGGCCCGAGCCAGCACACCCAAAGGCGCAAAGGCCTCTTGCACCAAGTCACGCAAAGGGTGGCTCATGGGTTTGGCACTGGCAGCGGGGCTGCGGCAGTGCCTTTGCGTTCGCGAATCTTGTTGGCTGCGTCTTCACGGCGCTGCGCAGCCTCGCGTTGCTTTTGCTCGTACTCGCCACGTTTGGTGCCTTGCAGGGCGTGATCGATTTGCTTTTGCGCATTGGCGTCAGCGCGCGCTCTTGCGGCAGCAACTGCAGCCGCTCGTTCGGCTTGGGCTTTCTTTTGCTCAGCTTCGCTGTTGCGTTCAGCCAACTGACGACGAAGCTCTTGGGCATGAATTTGACGCTCTTGTGCGCTGAAGCGCAACTCTTCCTGGCGCAACGCAGCATTGGCCTCGATGCGTCGCTCTCTCGCTTTCAAACGACAACTGGTGACGTCAAATTTTTGATAACACTGTTGCATGTCTTGCTTGTACCGCTCTTCCAATGCCAGACGCTCAGCGCTCAAGCGTGAACGCTCGGCATGGCGCTCCGTCTCAGACAGCGGTTCAGTGATTGCCTCAGTCGACCCATCCATCGGTGCTTGCGCCAAAGGATGCGTCGCTGGCTCAGCAGCCCAAACCGCTGGGCTCATGAAAATCAATAAGCAAATCAAGACCTTGGTCATGTCAAGCCTGTGTCCACCGTGCGGCGCTCCAGCGCCAAAAACTCAGCCGATTGCATCTCATTCAAACGCGACACGGTGCGCGGAAACTCATGCGACATCGGGCCTTCGGTGTACAACGCTTCAGGCGGCACAGCGGCAGACATCATCAACTTCACACGTCGGTCATACAACACGTCAATCAACCAAGTGAAACGGCGAGCTTCGGCCGCCTTGTTGACTGGCATGAGGGGCACATCGCTGAGCAACACCGTATGGAATTGGGTGGCAATTTCCAAGTAATCATTTTGCGAGCGCGGGCCGCCGCACAGGTCTTTGAAATCAAACCAAACAACGCCACCTGCACGACGGCGGGCTTTGATTTCACGCGCTTCGATGTGCAACACAGGGTCTTGATCTTGGCACTCAGCCAATCGGTTGAAGGCATCGGTCATCGCAGCATCGGCCTTGGCGCCCAAAGGGCGCAGATACAGCTCGACTTGCTCTAAGGTGCGGCGGCGGTAATCCGTGCCGTTGTCCACATTGATGATTTCCAACTCTTGGTTGAGCAAAGCAATCGCTGGCAAGATGCGGTCGCGGTGCATGCCGCCTGGATACAAATCGTCGGGCTTGAAGTTGGAGGTCGTGACAAAGCCCACGCCGTTTTCAAACAAGGCGTCGAGCAAGCGATGCAAAATCATCGCGTCGGTGATGTCAGCCACATGAAACTCGTCAAAGCAAATCAGCTTGTAACGCTTGGACATTTGCTTTCCCAACACATCCAAGGGATTGACTGTGCCCTGCAACTCACGCAACTCGCGGTGCACCTCGCGCATGAACTCATGAAAATGCAAACGCGTTTTGCGCTGGATCGGCACCGCCTCAAAAAAGCAATCCATCAAAAAGCTTTTGCCACGCCCCACCCCGCCAAACATGTACACGCCACGCGGAATGGGGGGGCGGTTCACCAGCTTTTTCAGCGGGTTGGAACGCTTCTCTTTGTAAGCGGCCCACTCCGTGGCGCAACGCTCTAGGGCCTCAATGGCACGCAGCTGGGCAGGGTCACTTTTGTAGCCTCGAATGTCGAGTTCTTTGAGGTAGTTTTGATGGACAGGTTGTTGGACGGACATAAGAGCTGTATTGTGCCTTGGCCATGAAAAAAAGCCCGCTGCTGCCAGCGGGCTTTGAGACGACAAACGATAAAAATCGATCAGAAGTTCAGCGTGCGTTTGTCCACCGCCAAAGCCGCTTCTTTTGTCGCCTCAGACAGCGAAGGATGTGCGTGACAAATACGGGCGATGTCTTCAGCAGAGGCCTTGAATTCCATCGCCACCACGGCTTCGGCAATCAACTCCGACACCTGAGGGCCCACCATGTGCACGCCCAAGATTTCGTCAGTCGTGGCGTCTGCCAAAAACTTCACCATGCCCGTGGTATCGCCCAAAGCGCGGGCACGGCCGTTTGCGAGAAACGGGAAAGTGCCAGCCTTGTAGGCCACGCCGTCGGCCTTGAGCTGCTGCTCGGTGCGGCCCACCCAAGCAATCTCGGGGCTGGTGTAGATGACCCAGGGGATGGTGTTGAAGTTGACATGACCATGCTGGCCCGCGATGCGCTCGGCCACGGCCACGCCCTCTTCTTCGGCCTTGTGCGCGAGCATGGGGCCACGCACCACATCACCCACCGCCCACACGCCAGGCAGGTTGGTTTTGCAATCACCGTCCACCACAATGGCGCCGCGCTCGTCGAGCTGCAATCCCACCGCCTCGGGGTTCAAACCAATCGTGTTGGCCACGCGACCAATTGAGATGATGAGCTTGTCAGCATCCAACACCACGGCTTCGCCTTTGGCGTTGGTGTAGTTGACGGTGACGCCCTTCTTGCCATTGACGATCTCACCGACTTTCACGCCGAGTTCGATCTTCAAGCCTTGCTTGTCAAACGCCTTCTTGGCTTCTTTGGCGATTTGTTCGTCCACAGCGCCCAAGAAAGTGGGCAGACCTTCCAAAATGGTCACGTCAGCACCGAGGCGACGCCAGACCGAACCCATTTCCAAACCGATCACGCCTGAGCCAATCAAAGCCAGCTTCTTGGGCACTGCGCCCAAGCGCAACGCACCATCGTTGGACAACACATTGACTTCGTCAAACGGCGTACCAGGCAAAGCGCGGGCATTTGAGCCAGTGGCGATGATGACTTGCTTGGCGGAAATGACCTCCTCCAGCTGACCTGCGACGTGGATGGTGTAGCCACCTTCTGCTTGACCAGCAAAACTGCCGCGGCCATGGAAAAAAGTGACCTTGTTTTTCTTGAACAAGTACAAGATGCCATCGTTGTTTTGCTTGACCACATTGTCCTTGCGGGCCAGCATCTTGGCCACGTCCATCTTCACGTCTTTGACGCTGATGCCGTGGTCTGCAAAATGGTGGTTGGCATGGTCGAAATGCTCAGACGACTGCAACAATGCTTTAGACGGAATACAGCCCACATTGGTGCAGGTGCCGCCGGGCGCAGGGCCGCCGGCTGCATTTTTCCACTCGTCAATACAAGCGACTTGGAAACCGAGTTGGGCCGCACGGATGGCTGCGATGTAACCACCGGGGCCACCGCCAATGACGACGACGTCAAATTGTTTTGACATATGAATCTTTCAATTAGATATCGAACAGCAGACGCGCTGGATCTTCCAGCGCTTCTTTCATAGCCACCAGACCCAAGACAGCTTCACGGCCATCAATGATGCGGTGGTCGTACGACATCGCGAAGTAGTTCATCGGGCGAACCACCACTTGGCCGTTCTCCACCATGGCGCGGTCCTTGGTTGCATGCACACCCAAGATCGCAGACTGGGGTGGATTGATGATGGGCGTTGACATCATGGAGCCAAAGGTACCGCCGTTAGAGATCGAGAAAGTACCGCCAGTCATCTCCTCAAGGCCCAACTTACCGTCGCGCGCTTTGACGCCGAATTCGGCGATTTTCTTCTCGATGTCGGCAAAGCTCATTTGGTCGGCGTTGCGCAAAATAGGCACCACCAAACCACGTGGAGAGCCCACGGCGATACCAATATCAAAGTAGCCGTGGTAGACGATGTCATTGCCGTCCACTGAGGCGTTGAGCACGGGGAATTTCTTGAGGGCATGCACAGCGGCTTTGACGAAGAAGCTCATGAAGCCCAACTTACAACCGTGCTCCTTTTCGAAACGCTCTTGCATGCGCTTGCGCATGTCCATGACGGGCGCCATGTTGATTTCATTGAAGGTGGTGAGAATGGCGTTGGTCGATTGCGACTGCAGCAAACGCTCGGCCACGCGCGCACGCAGGCGTGTCATGGGCACGCGTTGCTCTGGGCGTTCACCCAAATTCACCGCAGGGACGGATACCTGTGGCAATGTTTTGGTCGGTGCGCCAGTGGGGATCACAGAAGCGGTGGACTGAACGCCGCCTTGCACGGCAGAACCTGAAACGCCGCCTTGCACGGCGGCGAGCACATCACCTTTGGTGACGCGGCCATCTTTGCCAGTGCCCGCCACCGAGCCAGAGGCCAAGTGGTTGTCGGCCATAAGCTTGGCCGCTGCTGGCATGGCCACACCAGCTTTGCTGTTGGAGGCTGGTGCAGCAGCAACGGCTGCGGCTGAGGCGGCTGGCGCTACTGGGGGTGCTGTAGCAGCAGGGACAGCTGAGGCAGCAGAAGCGGCAGCACCTACTTTACCGTCGGTATCGATGCGCGCAATGAGCTGCTCAGCGGCAACCGTGCCGCCGTCTGCGACCAAAATTTCACAAATCACGCCAGCTGCGGGGGCAGGCACTTCGAGCACCACTTTGTCGGTTTCGATGTCGATCAAGATTTCATCAGCGGCGACAGACTCGCCCACTTTCTTTTTCCACTGCAGCATGGTGGCTTCAGCCACGGATTCGGAGAGCTGCGGAACTTTTACTTCGATGATTGCCATATGTATTCTTTCAATAGTGCAGGTTGTCTATGCAACGATTTATTTCTGAAGCACAAAGCCTTTAAGCTTGCCGAATGCGCCTTCGACCAATGCTTTTTGCTGTTCTTGGTGCAAATGTGAGTAACCCACCGCAGGCGACGCAGAGGCGGCGCGGCCAGAGTAGCCGAGCTTTTGACCTGCGGTCATGTTTTCGTGGATGTAGTGCTGAACGAAGAACCAAGCCCCTTGGTTTTGTGGCTCGTCTTGCGTCCAGACCAATTCAGTGGCGTTCGGGTATTTTTTAAGTTCAGTGGCAAACGCTTTGTGAGGGAATGGATAGAGCTGCTCGGCACGCAAAATGGCCACGTCGTCAGCACCCAACTCTTCACGCTTTTTGACCAAGTCGTAGTAGACCTTGCCAGAGCACACCAACACGCGTTTGACCTTGTCCGCCTTGAGCGCTTTGTTCTCAGGAATGATGGTTTGAAAACCACCCTTGATGAACTCAGACACGGGTGAAGTCGCGTCTTTATTACGCAGCAAGGACTTGGGTGTGAAGATGATCAAAGGCTTGCGCAAATCACGCACCATCTGGCGACGCAACACATGGAAGATCTGGCTGGCCGTGGTGGGCTGCACGATCTGCATGTTGGTGTCCGCCGCCAATTGCATGAAGCGCTCAAGGCGCGCTGAGCTGTGCTCTGGGCCTTGACCTTCGTAGCCGTGCGGCAGCATCAAGGTCAAGCCGTTGACACGGCCCCACTTCACTTCGCCAGAGGCAATGAACTGGTCGATCACCACTTGTGCGCCGTTGGCGAAGTCGCCGAACTGAGCTTCCCAGATCACCAGGGTGTGAGGGTCGTTTGAGGCATACCCATACTCAAAAGCCAACACAGCCTCTTCGGACAGGATGGAGTCAATCACCGTGAATGGGGCTTGGTTGTCGGTCACGTGTTGCAATGCAACGTAAGTGCCAATGTCCCACTTTTCCCGCTTTTGGTCGTGAATGACCGCATGGCGATGGGTGAAGGTACCTCGCCCAGAATCTTCCCCTGACAAACGCACAGGGTAGCCACTGGCCACCAAAGAGGCGAAAGCCATGTGTTCGCCCATGCCCCAGTCCACATTGACCTCGCCACGGCCCATGGCAGCGCGGTCGTCGTAGACCTTTTTCACCAACTGGTGAGGTGTGACGGATTCAGGAATGGTGGTGATTTTTTCAGCCAAACGTTTCCACTCAGCCGAGGGAATCGCTGTATCGCCTGCGTCTGTCCACTTTTTCCCCAAGAAAGGTGCCCAATCGACGGTGAACTTGGTTTTGAAGTTGGTCAACACTGGATCTTCGGTGTGTTTGCCAGCATCCAATGCAGCGCGGTAGGCCTTGACCATGTCGTCGCCTAATGTGTCGCCCAAGCCCTGAGTGGCCAATTTGTCGGCAAACAGTTTGCGCGTTCCTGGGTGAGCGGCGATCTTTTTGTACATCAGCGGCTGGGTCAGCGCAGGCGTGTCTTGCTCGTTGTGGCCGAGTTTGCGGAAACACACGATGTCGATCACAACGTCTTTGCGAAACGCCATGCGGTACTCGAGCGCCAACTGCGTGGCCAAGACCACGGCCTCGGGGTCGTCGCCATTGACGTGTAAGACGGGGGCCTCCACCATCTTGACGATGTCGGTACAGAACACACTTGAGCGCATGTCGCGCGGATCAGAGGTGGTGAAACCAATTTGGTTATTCACAATGATGTGCACCGTGCCGCCCGTGGTGTAACCACGGGTTTGGGCCAAAGCCAAAGTTTCTTGGTTCACGCCTTGGCCGCCAAAAGCGGCATCACCATGCACCAAAACGGGCAACACTTGGTTGCCTGTTGGGTCAGCGCGGCGATCCATGCGCGCGCGCACAGAGCCCTCCACCACGGGGTTGACAATTTCCAAGTGTGAGGGATTGAAAGCCAGCGACAAATGAACAGGTCCGCCTTGCGTAGACACGTCCGAGCTGAACCCTTGGTGGTACTTGACGTCGCCAGATGGCAGTTCTTCAGGGGCGGTGTGGTCAAACTCTGCAAACAAGTCAGCAGGCAACTTGCGCATGGTGTTGACCAACACATTCAATCGGCCACGGTGAGCCATGCCAATGACAACTTCTTGCACGCCTTTGAGGCCAGCGAGTTGCACCAACTCATCCATCGCCGCGATAAAGCTCTCACCGCCTTCAAGCGAAAAGCGTTTTTGCCCGACGTATTTGGTGTGGAGGTATCGCTCCAAGCCTTCAGCTGCGGTCAGGCGGTCAAGGATGTGTTTTTTCTTTTCAGAATTGAAATTGGGTTTGCTGCGAATGCTTTCCAATTTTTCTTGCCACCACCGCTTTTCACCCATTTCTGAGGTGTACATGAACTCTGAGCCCAAAGTGCCGCAGTAGGTTTCGCGCAGGGCATTGAGCAACTCACGCAGACTCATGCGGTTTTTGCCAAAAAACGTGTTGCTGGTGTCAAACACAGTTTCTTGGTCGCCATCGGTGAAGCCGTAAAAGGCAGGATCGAGGTCAGGAATATGGGGGCGCTCCGTGCGCTTGAGTGGGTCGAGGTCTGCCCAGCGTTGGCCCACATTGCGGTATGCAGCGATGAGCTGTTGCACAGCGGTGCGTTTGCGACCCATTTCAACATCGGCACTGGCCAATACAACTTTGGTGCCGCCTTGTTTGGCGCGTTCCGCAAAGGCGTTGATCACAGGCAAGTGAGGCACGTCTTTGGCGTTCGAGCCATCGACAGCAGGCACATGCGACAGCGCATCAAAGTAATCGCGCCAAGAATCGGGCACGCTGCCTGGATTGGCTAAGTAGTTTTCGTACATCTCTTCGACGTAGGGCGTGTTGCCGCCAAAGAGATGGGTATTGCCTGAATAGGCTTGATAGACGCTTGTCTCATTCATATGCGCTGACCTCCGTTTCCCTGCAGGAAACATTAGTTGGTTGAAAAAAAACCTCCGCGACACGGCTGCACCGATTGGCGGATGCGACTTTGGTCAGGTTTGACCTCAGCTACACCCAAGATTGTGCCACCGAAACAGCCGTGCACCGCCCGATTAGGGGATTTGATCTTTGATTTGTGACAGAGCGGTCGGGTCGTCGATGGTGGTCAAGTCACCAGGGTCACGCTTTTCGCAAACGGCTTGGATCGCGCGGCGCAGCAATTTGCCACTGCGTGTTTTGGGCAGGGCCGTCACGAAAATCACGCGCGAAGGACGGGCCACGGCACCGAGCTGGTTGTCCACCACTTTCATCACTTGCGCCTCCAAAGCTTTGCGGGCGGCATCATCCGTCAAACCCGATGTGTCTTTGACAATCGCAAACGCCATGGCGACTTGTCCTTTGAGTGGGTCGGCCACCCCCACCACCGCCACTTCGGCAATGTTGGGGTGACTGGAGATGCTTTCTTCGATTTCACGCGTGCCCAAGCGGTGCCCCGCGACGTTGATCACGTCGTCGGTACGTCCCAAAATAAAGAAGTAACCGTCCTCGTCGCGCACCGCCCAGTCAAAGGTGTTGTAGACCAGCTGATTGGGTACGGTGTTCCAGTAAGTGCTGACAAAACGCTTGTCGTCGCCCCAAATGGTTTGCAAATTGCCAGGAGGCAGCGGGCCTTCGATGGTCAAAACACCTTTTTGGTTCGCGCCAGTCAACTCGGCGCCCGTTTGGTCGTCGACCAACTTGACGTTGTAGCCATAAATGGCCTTCCCAGGGGAGCCAAACTTGCTGGGCGCTTTCTCGACGCCATTGCAAATGCTCAAAATTGGCCAACCCGTTTCAGTTTGCCAGTAATTGTCAATGATGGCTTTGCCGTTCAGGCCTTCGGAAATCCACTTGGCCGTGGGTTCATCCAAAGGCTCGCCCGCCAAAAACAACGCTTGCAGACTGGACAAATCATATTTGGATAGCAGCGCGGGATCTTGCTTTTTGAGCACACGGATGGCTGTGGGCGCGCTGAACATCACGTTGATTTTGTACTTCTCGACCAAGCTCCACCAGATGCCGCCGTCTGGGCGAATGGGCAGGCCTTCGTACAAAACCGTCGCCATGCCGCCAATCAAAGGGCCATAGATGATGTAGCTGTGGCCTACCACCCAGCCGATGTCGCTGGTGCAGAAAAACGTGCCGCCCGGCTTGCCTTCAAAAATATTGGGCATGCTCGCCGCCAAAGCCACGGTGTAGCCGCCCGTGTCGCGCTGGACGCCCTTGGGCTTGCCCGTCGTGCCCGAGGTGTAGAGGGTGTAGCTGGGGTGGGTGGACTCGACCCATTCGCAAGGCACGACCGTGTCCATGTGCTTGGCGCGCTCGGTGGCATAGTCCACATCGCGACCCGAAACAGGGCTGAATGTGGCCAGTCGGCGATCCACCATGATGACGTGGGCGGGTTTGTGGGCCGACAACTGAATGGCTTCGTCCAGCAAAGGTTTGTAAGCGACAACCTTGCCACCGCGTGAACCCGCATCGGCGCTGATGATGACTTTGGGCGATGCGTCTTCAATGCGCGTGGCCAACGAGTGAGAAGCAAAACCTCCAAACACCACCGAGTGAATGGCGCCCAAGCGAACGCAAGCCAACATGGCAAACGCTGCCTCGGCGATCATCGGCATGTAAATCAAGACACGATCGCCTTTGACCACCCCCAAGTCTTGCAAGATCGCCGCCATCCGCTGCACTTCAGCATGCAGGTCACGGTAGGTGTAAGTTTTTTCTTGGTTGGTTTCTGTGGACACAAAAATCAACGCGGCTTGGTCTGCGCGCTCTTGCAGGTGACGGTCTACCGCGTTGTGACACAAGTTGGTCTGGCCGCCCACGAACCACTTGGCAAAAGGCGGGTTGCTGTAATCGCAGATTTGTTGCGGCGGGGTTGACCAATCGATCAATTGGGCCTGCTCAGACCAAAAAGTGTCACGGTCCTCAATGGAACGGCGGTGAAAATCTGCAAACGCAACCATCTGGCTCTCCTCAAAACGAATCGGTACTGAATTCATAATTATGAGAGGAAGGGACTTGCAACAAGCTGACTTTGGGTCTGAGTGAATACCCTTTATTTGATCAGGGCCTGAATTTCTTTGAAAGGGTCGGCCTCAGCGCTACGCAACCACTCAAACAAAACCATCTCTGTTGTGACGAGTTCAGCGCCCGCACCAGCCAATCGGTCAAATGCAGCGTCGCGGTTGCGCTCGGTACGCGAACTGCAAGCATCCGTCACCACCCACACCGCATACTCTTCTTGCAGCAGGTCCAAAGCGGTTTGCAACAAGCAAATGTGCGCTTCACATCCCGCAATCACGATGCTTTGCCGCGTCGGCTCTTGCGGTACCGCCTTTTGCAAATGCTTGGGCAAGCTGCGGGCGTTGCCTGACAGAGCGCGTGCGGCGGGGCGCAACACCTCGCTCAAACCATCTGGGCAAGCGCTGAAGCTCATTTTGGAAAGGGTACGACGGCACAGGGCCCTCAAAGCCTCAGGGTTTTGACCCAACTTCTCTGGGTTTTGCTCAGTGCCGTAGGCAGGCACTTCCATCCAATGCGCTGCTTGGGCCAAACGCAAGGCGTTGGCCAAAACCAAATCGGCTTCAAACATGGCGGGCATGAGGCGGGCTTGGTAGTCCACCAACACGAGTTGGGATTCTTGGTCGTCGAGCAACATAAGTGATACAAAAGAAACAGTAGGAAACTACAAGTATCGACGATGCCCCATGCCGCCCCAAGCCTGCGCACCCACTCTAGGATTAACCCTAGTCAAATCAACCACTTAGACGATTCATTTGATAAGTTTTCGCAGGCAAACACGCTAGAATGTCGGTTCATGTTGAAACATACCCTCTTGATTTTTTGCTTCGTCGCGCATGCACACGCAGCACCGTCGAACAATGCCGCAGACGACATCGAACGCTATCTGGCCGAACGCGGCATCGTCGCGCAAATGGACCAGATGCGCGAGGCGGTAGGCGATAAAGCCTCTGATTTGGTCGTCAATGCCATGACTTTTTTGGGCGTGCCCTACCGAAAAGGCGGCACCAACGCCAACACGGGATTTGATTGCAGTGGTTTTGTGCGCTCCATGTTTGAGCAAACCGTGGGCAAAGTATTGCCTCGCCGGGCCAGCGACCAGGCCGCTGCGACAGAAAAAATCGACAAACAAGACCTCAAGCCCGGTGACTTGGTGTTTTTCAACACCATGCGCCAAACCTTCAGCCATGTTGGCATTTATTTGGGCGACAACAAATTCATCCACTCACCCAAACCCGGTCAACAAGTGCGGGTAGACGACATGCGCCAAGCCTATTGGGATCGACGATTCACAGGCGCTCGGCGGGTTGAGACCAAGCCCGAGACTGGGAAAAACTAAAAAAGCCCATCCACGGATGGGCTTTTATTTTTTCTTGTTGATGAGGTCAGGCGTCACTGCGTCCAATACATTCACCGTGGTTTTAACGCCGTACACCACCGTAGAAGCTGCCGCATCGGCCACGGCGAGAACAGTACAGGCTTGCAATGAAGCACAGGCTAAGACAATCAATACGAGTTTCATCAGAGGTTTCACTTTTTAAGCACGAAGGTTTTGATAAACATCATTATCTCAAAACCTTTCGCCCTCGCTCAAATAGCGCCATGTCCCCTCTTGCAAATCGCCCAAGCTGACCCTGCCCAATCGAATACGACGCATAGCCAGAATGTGCAAACCAGCCAACTCGCACACATAAGCAGCCAAGCCTAAGTGCGCGCCCTTGACCGCCAAACGCAATTTGCTGCGCTCGGGGTTGGCGCTGCCCACGCTGATTTTGAAATCCGGCAATCGCAAACGCTCATCGCGCATGGCCCGTTCAATCGGGATCAAGGCCTGCGGCAACACCTCGCCGCGCACATCCACCATCAGCTCTTGCTCCATGAACGGCATGTCTTCCATCAGCTTGCGCTGCACGCGAAAGTCTTGTGTGAAGACCACCAAGCCGCTGGCTTCGTACTCCAAAGGCACGCTGGCATCGAGCTTGGCCAAATGGCTCTTCATCCAGCGAACACCGCTGTGGTCGTGTTGGCTGTGTTGTGCCACTGTGAGCAAGCTGCGCACGTTGTTTGGTTTGGTGGGGGCACGACGCAATGGGGCTGAACTCCCTCCCGAAGCGGGCCGATCCGCTGGCAACGCCTCCAAACCATCAGTCCAGCCAACGGGCTTGTTCAACACAAGCGTGACTGACAAGAGCTTGAGCAAACTGGCATGCGCATCTACCAACACAGTTTGGTTGGCCACACGAAACTGTGGCTCTTGCACCACCACACCGTCCACGCGCACAAAGCCTGCCTCGATGTATTGCTCGGCTTCACGGCGCGAACAGTCGCGCAGCAGCATGATGCGTTTGGACAGGCGTTCGCCCTCTGCGGAGCGTTCGACCCTGGATTTGCTGGAATTCATAAGGGCTGGATCCTCCCACAGTTAAACGTTGTATCGTTCAAGCGTTTGCTTCTTTGTGGAGAGTTTTCGTTGAATTTGGCTCATTTACTTCAGCGCATGGCGCGCCAGTTTCCAAACCGAGCTGCTATTTTTAGTGGCACACAGCCTGTTGCCTCCTATGCGCAATGGGCCCAACGCAGTGCCCTGCTCGCCCAGCGTTTTGAAGCTGCAGGCCTCAAACCGGGCGACCGCGTGGCCCTGTTCATGCACAACCACCCGCGCTACCTTGAAGTCTTGTTTGGCGCTTGGTGGGCCGGCTTGGTGGTGGTGCCCATCAACGCCAAGCTGCATGTGCGCGAGGCGCAATGGATTGTCAACAACGCCCAAGCCCGTTGGGCATTTGTGACGGCCGATGTCAGCGCCGACTCGACAGAACCCTTGCAGGGCTTGCAGCGGCTGCTGGATGTGGACAGCTCAGAGGCCGATGCTTTTTGGTCTGTGACCACGTCATCCAGCGAGGTCTCTTCGCACATGATCGTTGAGCGACAGCCAGACGACCTTGCTTGGCTGTTCTACACCAGCGGCACCACAGGTCGCCCCAAAGGGGTGATGATCACCCACCGCAATTTATGGACCATGGGCCTCGCTTACTTCAGCGATGTGGATGCGATTACGGCGCAAGACGCCATGGCCTACGCTGCGCCCATGTCGCACGGCGCGGGCTTGTATGCCATACCGCACTTGATGGCGGGTGCGCGCCATGTGGTGCCTGCTTCTGGTGGGTTTGATGCAGCTGAGCTGTTTGGGCTGGGCCAGGCCCTTGGCCCACTGTCTCTGTTTGCCGCGCCCACCATTGTCAAGCGCTTGGTCGACCATGCAGCGCAAAACGGCCTGAGCCCAACAGATTGCGCCCTCGCCTTCAAAACCATTGTCTATGGTGGCGCGCCCATGTATGCGGCTGACATTGAGCGGGCGCTGCGCATCATGGGCCCACGCTTTGTGCAAATTTATGGTCAAGGCGAAAGCCCCATGGTGGGCACCTCCTTGTCGCGCTTTCATTTGAGTGACACCACCCACCCCGAACACGCCCAACGCTTGGCCTCGATTGGTGTGGCGCAAACGCCTGTGCGCATTCGCATCACCGACGAACTGGGCCACGACTTGGCCTTGGGCGAAGTGGGCGAAGTGTTGATCCAAGGTGACAGCGTCATGGCTGGCTACTGGCGCAACCCAGAAGCCACACAAACCGCGATTCGAGATGGCTGGTTGTTCACCGGTGACATGGGGAGCTTGGATGCGCATGGGTTCCTCACCCTCAAAGACCGTAGCAAAGACCTCATCATCAGTGGCGGCTCCAACGTTTACCCGCGTGAAGTGGAAGAGGTGTTGTTGCAATTTCCAGGGGTGAGCGAAGTGGCCGTGGTGGGCGCACCCGACGCCGAGTGGGGAGAAATCATTGTGGCGTTTGTGGTGCCCCACCTGGATGCCACGCTGACCAGCGAGGCACTCGACACGTTTTGCTTGAAAGCGATCGCCCGTTTCAAACGTCCCAAGCGCTATGTGCTGGTCAGCCACTTACCCAAAAACAACTATGGCAAAGTATTGAAAACAGAACTGAGGCAAAGACTGCGCTCAGGCGAGTGGTAAGGTTGCGCCACATGCATACACAAATAGACCACCTCGTCATCGTTGCCAAATCCTTAGAACAAGGCGTTCAATGGTGTGAAGCCACATTGGGCATCACGCCGGGCCCTGGCGGCGAACACACGCTGTACGGCACACACAACCGACTGTTCAAAATTGCCTCGCCTGCCAACCCCATGGCCTATTGCGAAATCATCGCCATTGATCCCAACGCCGTTCGCCCTAAACGCGCCTGCCCCACCCGTTGGTTCGACATGGACAACCCCAGCTTGCAAAAGGCAGTCGCCCAAGAGCCCCGCTTGGTGCACTTTGTGGTCAACACACCAGACATCAAAGCTGCCCGCATGGCCATTCGCATGCAAGGCATTGACCGTGGCCCTGCCATTTCAGCCAGCAGGCGCACCAACCGCGGCACACTCAATTGGCAAATCTCGGTGCGTGCCGATGGCCAGCGCCTGTTTGACGGCTGCATGCCCACCCTGATTCAATGGGGCAAGCCTGAGGCAACTGATCCACTCAAGCTCCACCCTCGCAACACCCTCACCCGCTCTGGCGTGACCTTGCAAAGCCTGGAGGTGACACACCCCAGCGCAGACAAACTGCAAGCCGCTTATGAGGCCATCGAGCTTGCGCGTGTGCGCGTGTCCGAAGGCACGGCCAACCTCAAAGCCACGCTGCAAACACCCAAAGGTGTGGTGGTGCTAGAGAGCCTAGGCACGTGAGGGGTCGCTGTGTGTGGTGCAGGGTCCACCTGCGGTTGCACCCAGTGCGCTTTAACTTTTATACGCCAGCACCTTGTCATACGCCGCCCAGAGCTGATGCTGCATCTCGCAGCCATCCATCATCAAGCCGGGGGCTGAAATACCCATGAAGCGATCCGTCTGCATGATCAGGGCGTGGGCTTGCTCAAACACCCCTGCGCCAAATAACTTGCGAATCGCGCCCACATAGGGCGCCGTGTCACCCCGGTCGGTGAGTAACACCAAGGTCTCGATGCATGCATACACCGCACGGCGTTGCTGAGGAATTTGGTCAAAGTGGCGAATCCACTCACAGCCCTCCACCGTTGCGGCCTCGTCACCACAGGCCAGGGCCAACAAGGTTTTGAGCTCGCCCACGCGCAAGTCAGCCCACAAACTGCTAGCATCAGCGACCATGCCAATCAAGCTCGCCACAGGTCGCTCATCGGCCAAGTTGAATGCGCTCAAAGATGCCAAGAGCTCAGAGCACTCTTCATTGTCGAGGTCGGTCAAGTTAAGAATGGCTTCGCGCATGTTGTTGGCGATGCTGTTGTTTTCAAAATCGAGGTCATCCACGGGATAAATTTCAGACATGCCAGGCACCAAAATACGGCAAGCGTAGACGCCCAACAGCTCGAAGTCGGCAATGTAGATGTCAAAGCCATCGGCGTGCATGCGTTCAACACAGAAGGCATAGTCTTGTGCGGTGGTGCCAGAAAAGTTCCAATCCACAAAGACAAAGTCTGGAATTTCGCCCAAGAATTCCCAATGCATCACGCCGCTGGAATCCATGAAATGCGTTTCGATATTGCTTGCGCTGGCGGCCTCATCCAAATCAAAGGTGGGGGTAAAAAATCCCCCCAAAGCGTCGAGCGTACGGCCTTGAAGCAGCTCGGTCAGGGCACGCTCAAGCGCCACCTCAAAACGCGGGTGAGCGCCAAAACTGGCAAAGCAGCCTTGGTCATCGGGGTGCAGCAAGGTCACGTTTATCACGGGGTACTTGCCGCCCAGCGAGGCGTCTTTCACCAAAATACCAAAGCCTGCCGCACGCAGGGCCGCGATGCTCGCAGCAATTCTTGGATAGCGTTGAATCACCGCCTCGGGTACATCAGGCAGGCAAACGCCTTGGCTGATGATGTGGGCTTTCACGTGGCGTTCAAAAATTTCAGACAAGGCTTGCGTGCGTGCCTCTGCCACGGTGTTGCCCGCCGACATGCCGTTGCTCACATACAAGTTGCCAATGATGTTGACAGGGATGTAGACCGTCGAAGCGTCGCGCTGGCGGACATAGGGGATGGCGCAAATGCCTCGCTCTTGATGACCCGAGTTGAAGTCCACCAAGTTGGCGCAGTCGATATTGCCCTCTGGGTTGTACAACTTGAGCAGCTCGGCATTGAGCAAGCCCTTGGGCCAAGAACCATCCTCGGTCAAATCAAACCATCGCTCTTGGGGGTCGTGCACAAACGGAGCATGGGCAGTGAGGGGGCCAAGGTAGACATCTGTCCAAAAATAGTGGGTCACCAAACGCTCATAAAACTCACCCAAGGCACTGGCCAAGCACGCCATGCGTGAAGCCCCATGGCCATTGGCAAACAAAGCCGGGCAATCGCGGTCACGGATGTGGACCGACCAAATGCCCTCCACGGGATTGCGCCAACTTTGCTCTTGGATGTGAAACCCCATCGCCTGCAGCTTGGCTTGGAGGGTGTTGATGGTGGATTCAAGCGGCGCGTCTTTGCCGAGAATAAAACTGTGAGTGGGCAAAGTAAATCGCTTTTTAAAAATAGCTGGGGTGCCCTAAAGCAAGGGTCATGATCCTATCGCCGCACAGCCTGCTTTTCTTCACGGTCGACCTGGAGTGAAAACACGTCTGGCCTCGCATAGTGTCCGACTGGATCGAAATCTAGTTTGCTCTTCACCAAGGTGTCTCGATCAAGATCAGCCATCAATATGGTTTTTTCGTCATACACAGGGCCAGCAATAATCTCGCCTAAAGGTCCGACGATGACACTTGCGCCTCGCATCACAGTGTCCGTTGGCTTGTCACCAATGATGCCTCGCCAATCTGTGCCATATTCACCACGGGTCATGCATTGGCCCGCGCTCAAGACAAAACAGCGCCCTTCCATGGCAATGTGTTGCATCGTGACCAGCCAAGTTAATCTGTCATCTGCTGTGGGGGCGCAATAAATCTCAACACCCTGGGCGTACTGGCTCATGCGCAAAGCGGGCATGTAGTTTTCCCAGCAAATGACCGCACCAATCTTGCCTAAATCTGTGTCCATCACATCAAGGGTTGAGCCATCGCCAAAGCCCCACACCAAGCGCTCAGAACCTGTGGGCATGAGCTTGCGGCGTTTACCCACTAACCCTTTCTTGGGATCGATGAAAACAACCGTGCAATAAAGCGTGGAGCCACCGCGTTCAATGATGCCCAACACCACAAAGACATGGTGCTCATGCGCGGCTGCACAAACAGCCTTGATTTCTGGTCCATCCAAATCAACCGCCCCATTGAAGTAACGCAGGTACTCTTGACGCCCCTCGGGCAGGCGGCGGCCAATCGGGGCATCGAACGTGAGGCCCTTGGGATAGGTACCCAAAAATGCTTCTGGAAACACCACCAGTTCAGCGCGCTGGCGAGCCGCATCTGCCATCAACCGACAGATTTTGTCTGTTGTTGCAGCGGGGTCAAAAGCCACGCTGCTGTCTTGCACCACAGCCACTCTCACTTGGGATTTCATCTTGTCGCCTCAGCTCTGTTGGTTTCTCATCAATCTAACACCAAGCCAAGCGACTTTTGAGCCGCTGCGCTCGAACTTGCCAAGGGTTTACCAGCGTCAATGCAAACACCCCGCATCCACCCAAGCCTGAGCGGTTGAGCGGTTCAACTGAAAGCCAGCGGCCACCCGCACCTGAGCCAACACCTTGCCACCATCGTCTTGCGCACTCAGCGTGGCGTAAGGGTTGTCGTCATCGGGCACGATGTCAAGCAACACGGTGACGCGGCCCGTTGAGCCATTGACTGTGACCGACTGGTGCAGCGTGGCGTGCAACTGCTGCTCACTGCGGCGCACAAACTCGCTGGCGGTTTTGACCAAGGTGATGAACGCATTGCCATCCAGCGGTTTGGGGTTCTTTTTGTCACGGCCCATGGTCCACGGACCAATCAGCGCGGCTTCGGATTCGCCGTCTTTGAACATGGCGACCGCCCAGCCGTCGTCATCGTCGTTTTTAATGACTTTGGCCGTCCACGTTTCGTTTTGCCACAGGCGGGGTTCTTGCGCCCAGCCGCTGTCGGGGGTGTCGTCTTGCAAATTGTCTGGGATGAGGCCGTGGTTCATGTGGATTGGGTGGCGTGTTCGGGGTTGGCTTGGATGGCATCGAGCCACGCGTGAATGTCTTGGGGGCGGGTCAAGGTGCGCACATGCAAGTAGGCAGCCTCGGCCTCGGGGTAGTACTTGCGTAAAAAATTAAGCCATTGTTTCAAGCGTCCCGCTTGGTGGCGCTCGCTGACGTGGCCAGTGACGATGCGCCAAAAGGTCTGCAGGTGCAGCGGCAGGTCTTGCCACTGCACGTCCCGCGCAGGGGCTGGCAAACCATGCGCACGGGCATCATGCGCTTGGATGGCCCAGCCAAGACCTGGGTTGGTCACCATGCCGCGGCCCAACATCAAATCAAAGCAGCCCGACTCTGCACGGGCTTGGATGGCGTCTTGCACATTCCAAATTTCTCCGTTCGCCACCAACGGCGTTTTGACCTTGGCTTTGATGTCGGCAATGCGGTGCCAATAGGCAGGTGGCCGGTAGGCATCGGCCTTGGTGCGAGCATGCACCACAATCTCACTCGCACCACCCGCCTCCAGCGCCAAAGCGCATTCCTCCGCCGTGCTGTCGTCGTGAAACCCCAGACGCATCTTGGCGGACACCACTTGGTGGACAGGCACGGCGGCACGCACGGTGCGCACAATTTGGTACAGCACCTCGGGGTCTTGCAGCAACACCGAGCCACCGCCATGGCGGTTGACTTGCTTGGCGGGACACCCAAAGTTCAGGTCCACCCCGTCACAGCCCATGCCCGCCACGCGCGCCGCGTTGTCCGCCAAACAATGGGGGTCAGAACCCAATAACTGAGGCCGAACCGGCACGCCTGCAGGTGTCAACCCACCGCTCAACAACTCGGGCACGATGCGCAAAAACGTGCGCTCGGGCAGCAAGGTGTTGGTCACGCGGATGAATTCGGACACGCAACGGTCCACCCCGCCAATGCGGGTCAGCACGTCGCGCAGCACAAAGTCGAGCAAGCCCTCCATCGGGGCAAGAATGAGCATGGGGTGGGGTTGGTATGAAAAGAGGCTGCCGTGCAGCGAAGACACTACTCTACCTAAGTCCAGCGGCGGTCGGTTTTGCTGGGACAATAGCTCTCTTTATAGATCACGAAATTCCCTCCCTCCATGTCCGACCTGACACACGTTGAAGTTCGCCCCGCCACCGTGCGCGACGCTGCAAAAATTGCCGAGCTGTACGCTGCCGCTGCCAAAGAAGCTTTCAAAACCATGCAAACCGGCACCCAAGTGCTGCCCGTGCCACAGGAAAAAAACACGGTTTACTGGCGCGAAGCCATTGAATACGCCGAGCCCCAAGTCCAAGTCGCGGTAGAGGGCAACACCCTCCTTGGTTTTGTGGGTTACGACCGATCACGCGACAAAGGCACACCCAATACCTTGGGCGAAATTTGGGACATCTATGTGGATGCCGCCTACTGGGGCAAAGGCGTGGGCTTGGCGTTGTGGGATGCGGCGCGCGAAGGTTTGCAAGAAGAAGGCTGCACCCATGTGTCCATCTGGGTACCGATTGCCAACGACCGCGCCATGCGCTTTCACGAGTTGGCGGGTTTCAAGCGCGAGATGTCTAGCGCCAAGACCGTGCCCATGGGGCCCGTCAAGGTAGAAGAAATTCGCCTCAAGCAATCGCTTTAACCAGAGCTGCCTGTGACAGAACACTACACCGCCTTGGGGCTTAAAAGCGATGCCACGCTGGCAGACATCAAACGTGCCTTCCGCCAAAAAGCCTCTCAGCTCCACCCCGACCGTAACGCTGCAGAGGACGCAGCCGAACGCTTTCGTGAAGTGCAAGAGGCTTACGACATCTTGTCAGACAACGACAAACGCAAAGCCTATGACGACAACCGCCGCCGCCATTTGCTGGACGACCCCGCACAGACAGCACGCGAAATTTGGCAAGCCTACTTTCAGCAAGTTTTGAACAAAGCATCATGAGCATTTCCCCATTTTTTCAAGAGCTTCGCTCTGCCTACCAAGCCGAGTTGGACGACCTCAACTCCGATTCAGAAGGGCAATACATCCTCGACAAGCGCTTGGCTGAAAAGCGCAAAGAGCTTGACTTTTTGTTGCAGATGATGGACCTCAACCCTGAGATGGTGGCTGTGGTGTTGCACCAAGCCTTTGAGTTTCATGAGCCCGAGTTGATGGCGCACATCATCACCCGCGATGAAGATGATTTGCTCAGCTGGGATGCTTTGTCGGAGGGCGTGCGCATTGCCCCATGGGCGCAACCCATGGTGGAACAAATCTTGGCTGAGCCCGTAGGCGCTTGGTTCATGACCGTTGCCGCTGCGCTCGAGTACATGCATGGCACGCCTTTGAGGTCTGGCGCAGCGTCACATGACGCCGATGCAGACGAAGATGTGCAAAACGTCGAGCGCGGCGATCAGCCCGAACAAGACGAAGAACGCGAAGCCCGCGAACGCGAAGAAGCAGGCAACGCATGGATGGTCGAACAAGGCTTTGACAGCAAAGAATAAACAGGTAACCCCATGACCGACAAAACCCATGCCATGGCACTGATCGCCAGAACCCAAAGTCTGATCGCCGCAGGCGACATCACGGCTGCAGAAGCAGCCTTGGTCGAGCTAGCCGATGCCGAGGGCGATCAAGCCTTGATGGTGGTGCTAGAGCAACTGCCCCCCAAAGACATCTTGGCGGTGATTCGTGAATACGACACGTCCAAAGAATCGGTCATCAACTTGCTGGTCACCCCCGAGCAATTTGCGCGCGCTGTGGTGATTGAAAAACAATACAAAGACCTCACCCGCACCCACCTGCGCGGCATGATGAACGCCATCATTTTTAGGGAAGACGCAGACACGGTTGAGTTCCTCACCGCCATGGGCGATTTAGAGGGCGGCGCTGAAGCGCTGGCTGATTACTTCAGCGAAAAATGGAGCCGCATAGAAGCCTTTGCACGCACCGGCACGTTTGACACCCACGAAGACGATGGCGTCATCTTGTCTGAAAGCGCCCTGCTTGGCTCAGCCTACGTCAGACCAAGGGTAGAAGAAGACGAAGTGGCAGACCAAGACTGGATGCAACTCGCCTGGATCTTGCGTCATAAAATTCCTGACCTCTTTATTGAAATGCTGCTGGTGTTGCGCGCCAAAGCACGCGCCCACGATGCCGGCTTGTCGCAAGACGACGAGGAAGAAGACGACGGCAAGGTCGAGACCAGCGCCACCGACCGCGGCCAAGCGACACCTGCGGCCCGAAATTCGGACGAAGAATCTGCCATCTAAGTTCGCTGCCCCTATGACGTCATCTGTTGCTGTTTTTGACGACCGCCCTTTCTTTGAAAAGGCCATTGCCTTCGGCATGCAACACGGCGTGTTGGACCAAGCCCAGCTAGACGCCATCCAAACCGATGCGCCCAAAGGCATGGTGCAAATCGCGCGCTACTTTGGCAGCGAGTTTTTGCGCCCCGAGCTCGAAAAAGCCAAAGACCGCATCGTCAACCTGGTCAGCCTCACGCTGCAAATTCAAAGCGGTGGTGACTTGCGCATAGCCGCCGAGCAGCTGCGTGAGCACTCGTTCATGTCTCGCTCCAAGGCCGCATCTGACATGCTCAAAGCCCTCATCGTCATGCCGCAAAACACGCACTTTGGCATGAACGCGCAAGGCGGCTTTAGCGACCAACACCTCGCGCAATTGGCCAAGTGGTCGCTGTGCAATTTAGCCGACTACCAAGCCGAGCTGGCCAAGCGCCAACAAGTGGCGCACGTCATCGACGCCGCCATTTGGATGGCAGATCACATGGGGCTGCATGCCGATGATTTAGAAGAGGCTGGGTGCGATGCAGAAGCCGTGATTCGCACCGCGCTTTTGGCCGCAGCCACCCAACACAAAGAAATGCCAGACTGGGTGGCATTTCAAAAAATCATTGCCACCCTGCGCAAACCCAGCGTCACCCACAACATCCAATTGGCCGCACCCAAGCACCTGCCCGCTGAATTCAAAGCTGCGGTGGCGCATGTGCGGCTGAGCATAGAGGCCGACTTGCCCAAAATTTTGGACGCAAAGCTCACACCGCAAAAACTGTTCAACCAAACACCTGCTTTTGTCGGCCGCTACTTTTGGGTGGAAGACGGCTTGTCCGAGGTCGACCACTTTGACCGGCAAACCTCTGCAGCTTGGACCAAAGCCACAGGTGGACACAGCGACGACAGCTCTTTGCTCACCCTGTTTTTGTGCATGGCCGCAGCAAGCACAGGCAAAACGCTGCTGACGGAGAAATCAGCAACCAGCTTGATTCGCAAAATCCGAAAGTCAGGCATGCAACCCGAACTGGCCACCGCGTTCATCCGTGCCAACGCGCCCGTCGAGCACCAAGAAGGCTATGTGGAGATGTGGAATGCGTTCATCGACGATGCCATCGACATCTTAACGAGCGACCACGATTACACATTGCACGATGCGCTGTCGCTGTTACGCCGCGACTGCAATGTGGCTGAATAAGCTGTGCCTCACGCCGTTTCGCGCTTACGTGCCAGCCGCCTAGAACGCAGCGTCAAACCCTTTTTGGCTCGAGGCGGCCCCAAAGGTCAGCGCTGCACAGGTTGTCGTCTGTTGCCCACGCATTGCATTTGCGCCTTGCGGCCCGATGTGCAAGCGCGCGCAGGCATGTGTTTGCTCATGGCCGACATCGAGCCGCTCAAGCCAAGCAACACCGGTTGGCTGATTGCCGATGTGGTGAGCGACACCTATGCTTTTGCTTGGGCACGCACCGAAGTCGCGCCCGAACTGCTGACACTTTTGATGGACCCACAATGGCAACCCTATGTTGTGTTTCCAGCTGAATTTGTCCAAGCCGAGCGGGTGGTGCATGACCTGATGCACCCAGCCAACAAGCGCCCCTTGTTCATCCTGCTTGACGGCACATGGGACGAAGCGCGCAAGATGTTTCGCAAAAGCCCCTACTTACAAAACTTCCCCGTGCTGAGTCTGAAAGCCGAACAACTGTCTCGCTACACACTGCGCCGTGCACAAAGCAAAAACCACCTGTGCACCGCCGAAGTGGGTGCGCTGTGCCTAGACCTGGCCAACGACACACGAGCTGCCGCAGCACTCAAGGCTTACTTGGAGGTGTTCACCGAGCACTACCTGAGGGCCAAGCACCAACTCCCCGTTGATCTGGCCGATGCTGTGCATGTGCGATTGCAAGCGGCTATTGACGCCGCGTGAACGACAATCAACGCTATGGCAATTCAATGGTTCCCCGGACACATGCACCTCACGCGCAAGGCGATTGGGGAGCGCATCCAAGAGATCGACGTCGTCATCGAAATGCTGGACGCCCGCTTGCCCGGCTCCAGCGCCAACCCCATGCTGGCGGAACTCATCAAGGGCAAGCCCGCCCTCAAAATTCTGAGCAAACAAGACTTGGCAGATCCCGAGCGCACCGCGCTCTGGCTGGCCCACTACAACGCGAGGCCAGGCGTGCGTGCCATAGGTCTAGACACCAGCATGACCTCGCCCGCCAAAGCGTTGATTGAGGCCTGCCAACAACTCGCACCCAATCGCGGCGGAATGGCCAAGCCCATGCGCGTGTTGATTTGCGGCATTCCCAACGTGGGCAAGTCCACCCTCATCAACACCCTCAAAGGCAAACGCGCGACCAAGACGGGTGACGAAGCCGGCGTGACCAAAACCGAGCAACGCATCGCACTGGCTGATGACTTTTATTTGTACGACACCCCTGGGGTGCTGTGGCCGCGCATCATCGTTGAGCAAAGCGGCTTTAACTTAGCCGCCAGCGGCGCGATTGGCGTGAACGCGTTTGACGAAGAAACGGTGGCGCTGGAGCTGCTCAACTACCTCATTGCCCACTACCCCGAGGTGCTGCACCAGCGCTACACCATCGACAAGGTGCCAAGCCACACCGATGAGGAAATGCTAGAAGCCATTGGCCGCAAGCGCGGCGCGGTGCAAAGCGGTGGGCGCATCAACACCACCAAAGCCGCGCACATCGTGATCCATGATTTCCGCACCGCTGCGCTGGGTCGCGTGACGCTAGAGACGCCAGATGAGTTTGCCACTTGGCTGGCGCAAGGAAAAGTTGCAGATGCCGAACGGGCAGTGCGCAAGGAGGCGATTGAGAAAAACAAGAAAACCGCACACAAATCTAAAAAGCGTTGAGATCAGCCACCTATGACACAACGCCTAGAAACCCCCGACAAAGACGCCATCGCCCTGCTTCCGCCTTTTGAGCGATTGGGCCTCGACCGCATAACCCTCGTCAACACGGCTCAGCAAGCCGAGCTGGCGCACGATGCCTTGATCGCCTCAACGGCTTGGGGTTTTGACACCGAGTCCAAGCCCACCTTTCGTGTGGGCGAACTGTCGGACGGGCCGCATGTGTTGCAGCTGTCCACTGGGCAACGCGCCTGGGTGTTTCAACTGCACGACCCGGGTTGCAAAGCCGTGGCTGCTGACTTGTTGGCTCGCCCAGGCATTGCCAAAGCTGGCTTTGGCTTGGGTGATGACCGAAAACGCATCATCCTTAAACTGGGTGTGGAACCTGCAGGCATCTTGGAGCTCAACACCATTTTTAAAATGCAGGGCTATCGAAAAGAAATGGGCGTCAAGGGCGCAGTAGCGGTGCTGTTCCAGCAGCGTTTTCAAAAGTCTAAAAAAGCAGCGACCAGCAACTGGGCCAACCCACACTTGAGTGAATCGCAGCTGATCTACGCTGCCAACGATGCCTATGCGGCTTATCGGGTTTGGGAAGCCCTGGGCATTTAGGCGCTTGTCTCTTGGGTGTCTTGCCTCCAAGTGCGCCCTGCCTATGATGGCGAAATTGGTTCAACACAAACCAACGGTTCATTTCAGGAGAAAACTTTGCGCATCGCTACTTTCAAGCTCAACGGTCAACGTCATGTGGGCCAAGTGTCTGCCGATGGCCAACACGTCACGGCCTTTGCACTGACCGAAGACCAAGCCCGCCACGGCGCCCAGCACCTCATTGATGCCCTCGTGGCGGGACACGCCCTGCCACAACTGGCGGGCACGCCGCACGACATCAGCCATGTCCACCTAGAAGCACCGTTGCCTATCCCCAGACGCAATGTGTGGTGCGTAGGCCGCAACTACCATGCGCATGCCAAAGAGCTGCAAGCCTCGGTGTTCAAAGACAGCAACGCTGACACCCAAGCTTGGCCCATCGTGTTCACCAAAGTACCCGAGTGCGTGGTGGGCCCAACGGCCGATGTGCACCTGCCTGGCGCTGCGGTGTCGGCGCAAATCGACTACGAAGCTGAGTTGGCGGTGGTCATTGGCAAGGGCGGCAAGAACATCAGCCAAGCCGATGCCATGCACCATGTGTTTGGCTACACCGTGGTCAACGACGTGACTGCACGCGACGTACAAATGCGCCACCAACAATGGGACATGGGTAAGTCGTTTGACACCTTCTGCCCGATGGGCCCCTGGCTGGTGACAGCAGACGAAGTGGATGGCCGCAACACCCGCGTGCGTTGCTGGGTCAACGGCGAATTGCGCCAAGACGGTCCCACCGAAAACATGATTTTCGATATCCCCACCCTGATCGAAACCATCTCACGCGGCATCACGCTCTACCCCGGCGACATCATTGCCACAGGCACACCCGCTGGTGTAGGGATGGGCCTAAATCCACCCCGCTACATTGCCAAAGGCGATGTGATCCGCGTTGAAATTGACGGCGTGGGCAGCATCGAAAACCGCTTCGTTTGAGACGATAAAAAGTAGACAGGCATTTGCCTGACCTACCCGCGAAGCACCCAAGGAGACAAGACATGAAACGACGTCAATGGCTGTGTGCTGGGTGATTGATGGATCGTTTTTAATTTCTAATATTTTCAAAAAGGCAAACCATGGTTTGGAGTGAAGAATATTTTGTTGAACGCGAAGATGTTCGCCTTTATGTCTACAGGAAGCGCGCCACCGCTCCAATTGAGGGAGATTTGACTAAACCCGTGTTGTTGTTGGTTCATGGCTCAACAGTCTCAGGCCGCAACACCTATGACCTGCAAGTACCAGGCGGCAAAGACTATTCAGTGATGGATTATTTTGCAGAGCGTGGTTACGACGTTTGGACCGTCGACCATGAAGGTTACGGCCGCTCCAGTTGGTCTGGCCGAGGCAACAGCGATGTGCGCACAGGCGCCAAAGATCTGGCCGCGGTCGTTCCCTTCATCTTGCAAAAAACGGGCGTTGAAAAAATCAACATCTTTGGCTCTTCTTCAGGAGCACTGCGGGCCTGCCTCTACACTGAGGCGCATCCCCAGACGGTGGCTCGTCTCGGCCTCTCGGCGCTTGTCTACACCGGTGCAGGCTCACCTACCCTTGAGCAGCGTCGCAAAAAATTACCCGAATACAGCACCAGCCCACGTCGCAAAGTAGATTTGGCTTTTTATGAAGGCATGTTCAACCGAGACAAGCCAGGCTCCAGCGAAGACAGCGTTCCAAAGGCCATTGCGGCTGCCGAACTGCCCCTGGTCAGCGAAGTGCCCACAGGCACCTACGTGGACATGTGTGCCAACTTGCCTCTGGCGAAACCAGAAGCCATTCCCTGCCCCACCTTGGTGATACGCGGCGAGTTCGACGGCATCGCCGCAGAACCCGATTTGCTAGATTTTTTCACTCGTTTACCCACGAAGGACAAGCAATTTGTGGTGTTGTCGGGAATTGCGCACAACCCCATGATGGGCGTGGTTAGAAACAAATTTCACTTTGCTTTGGAGAACTTCCTCAAAGCCCCTATGTAAGCCCATTGATTTTTTCCCTGTCGTGCAGTTTTGTACGGCAGGGCTTCAAGGACCCCATGAGAGGTCTGCAGAAATGCCCAAAACCACACAGGAGACAAATCACATGACAAACGTTCAATGGTCTGGTGGCCAAGAGCACTGGACTCACAAAGGAGATATACGTCTCTTTTTGTGGCACAAACCAGCATCCCCCAATGTCCCATCAGCAGGCACCATCTTATTTGTGCATGGCTCATCGATGGCATCCCAACCGACTTTCGATTTACATGTGCCAGGTAGACCTCACTCCTCTGTGATGGACTGGTTTGCCGAGCGTGGATATGACACGTGGTGTATGGACAACGAAGGGTATGGTCGATCGGATAAAAATCGCCCCATCAACTTCGATATCAACAACGGTGCTGATGACTTGGCAGCAGCAAGCGAATACATACTGAAAACCACCGGTTTTGAGCAGTTGCTCGTCTACGGTATTTCTTCAGGCGCACTCAAAGCTGCTTTGTTTGCACAGCGCCATCCCGAGCGCGTTGCAAAACTGGCATTGGATGCATTTGTTTGGACAGGTGAAGGCAGTCCGACTCTGGCAGAACGCGCCAAAAAACTTCCAGAATTTCTCGCTAAAAACAACCGTCCGATTGACCGCGCATTTGTGCACAGTATCTTCAACCGCGATCATCCAGGGTGTGCGGACGAAGCCACCAAAGACGCGTTTGCCGATGCCATCCTCACGCTCGATTCGAACATGCCTACAGGCACTTATGTGGACATGTGTTCCAAACTACCTTTGGTGGACCCTGCTCACATCAAGGCGGCCACACTGATCATGCGCGGTGAGTATGACGGAATTGCCAGCCTTGACGATCTGTTGAACTTCTATAAATTGCTTCCCTGCACCAACAAGCAATTCAGCATCATGCAAGGCATCTCACATGCCAGCTTCCAGCAGAAAAACTACCTGATGGTTTACCAAATTCTGCACAGCTTCTTTTCTCAACCTGAACCGTCTTACAAGGGTTAATCTATGAAAAAGCTATTGAGCACCGTTTGCACTGCCGCCTTGTTGACCTTGTCTTGTGGCGGCGCACTGAGCCAAAACTATCCCACCAAACCCGTCAAAATCATTGTGCCTTTTGGCCCTGGCGGTTTCACCGATGTGGTGGCAAGAATATTAGGCGTGAAGCTGAGTGAAAGCCTGGGGCAGCCGGTGGTCATTGAAAACAAGCCAGGCGCTGGCTCGATGATTGGCTCCGATCAAGTTGCCAAATCTGCACCAGACGGCCACACGCTGTTGATTGTTTCATCCACACATGTCATCAGTCCTTGGATCTACAAGACCCTCCCCTACGACCCCATCAAAGCGTTCACACCCGTGACGAAATTGGTCGATTCACCTTACGTGCTTCTCACCAACCCCAAAGTACCCGTCAAAAACGTCCAAGAGTTCATTGCCTTAGCCAAGTCAAAACCCAATGACATCCATTACGCCTCATCAGGCAATGGCAGCGCCCAGCACCTGATTGGCGGTTTGTTTGCTTCAATGACCAAGACACAGCTCAAGCACGTGCCCTACCGCAGCAGCAGCGCAGCAGCAACCGACTTGGTTGCGGGCGTGGTGGAAAGTAGTTTTGCTGGCGTTCCCAATGCACTGGCGCAAGTGCCCAATGGTCGCCTCAACGCATTGGCCGTGACCAGTGCCAAGCGCATTCCCCAATTACCCAATGTGCCCACCATGCAAGAAGCGGGTGTGCCAGGGTATGACGCCACGATCTGGCTGGCCATGCTGGCACCCGCAGGGACGCCTGCCAGCATCGTCAACCGTCTCAACAGCGATATTGCCAAAATCATGAGTTCACCTGAAACCCAAAAAGCCATGTATGAAGCGGGCGTTGAAGTTAGCCTGTCGACCCCTGCAGCCCTGTCACAGCTGATGGTTTCCGAACTCGACAAATGGGGCAAAGTCGCCAAAGAAGCTGGCATCACGCTCGAATAATCGATTTAGACTATTTTTAAAAACCCAAAAACTCTCATCACAATCACTGGAGACAAAACATGTCCGCTCTTACACAAATTCTGAAAATTTTGGCATTGACCGCAACCGTGGCATCTGGCTTGGCACATGCACAAAGCTACCCCAACCGCCCCGTCAAAATTGTGGTGCCATTTGCCACTGGCGGTCCTGCTGACAATTACGCCCGATTCATGGCCCAGCGCCTGAGCGAAGAGCTCAAGCAGTCCTTTGTGATCGACAACAAGCCTGGCGCGGGCTCCATCATCGGCACCGACTTTGCCGCCAAGTCACCTGCCGATGGCTACACCTTGCTGATGATGTCAAACACGCAAACCGTGAATGAATCTTTAATTCCCAACAAGCCGTTTGGCTTGATGAAAGACTTTGTCGGCATCGCGCCCATCAATTACTCCAACTTGTTGTTGGTGGTACACCCTTCCGTACCCGTCAAAAACGTGGCTGAACTCGTCGCCTTAGCCAAATCCAAGCCAGGCAAGCTCAACTACGCCTCGTCTGGCAACGGCACGCCCTACCACATGGCGGGTGAATTGTTCAAACACATGGCAGGTGTTGACATGACACATGTGCCCTACAAAGGCAGCTCGGGCGCGCGCACCGACATTGTGGGCGGCCAAGTGGATGTGATGTTTGATGCAGAAACCACCATGACCGAATTTGCCCGTGGCGCCAAGGTGCGTGCGCTGGCTGGTACAGGCTTGGCCCGATCTGCCAATTTGCTTGATCTGCCGACAGTCGCAGAAACCGTGCCCAAATACGAAGCCACCATTTGGTTGGGTTTCATGGCGCCCAAGGGCACACCGGCCGACATCGTGAACAGACTCAACGCTGAAGTACGCAAAATTGTCAACAACCCCGAGGTGAAAGCCACCTGGGCTAAACAGGGCGCAGTTCCCATGTCCATGTCCGTGCCTGAATTTGAGCAATACCTCAACGCTGACATAGCCAAGTGGGCCAATATCGTCAAAGTCTCGGGCGCAAAGGCGGACTGAGCCATGAGCCAGCCCATGGTGGCTTTCCATGTCAATGGTCAGGTGGTGTCGGTGCAAGACCAGCAGGGTCAAACCTTGCTGGATGTGTTGCGCAACACCCTCCACCTCAAAGCCACACGCATGGGCTGCGGCCAAGGCGAATGTGGTGCGTGTCGTGTGATGGTCGATGGCCATGCCGTGGCGGCTTGCGACACGCCGCTGTGGTCGGTGAACGGCAAGCAAGTGACCACTGTCGAAGGCCTGGGTAGTCGCGCTGCACCCCATGCCTTGCAAACAGCGTTCATCGAGGCGCAAGCCATGCAGTGCGGCTTTTGCACCAGTGGCATTTTGATGTCGGCTGCAGCTTTGCTACAACGCCACCCCCAACCCTCGCGCCAAGAGATTGTGCAAATGCTGGACGGCCACTTGTGCCGCTGCGGCGCACACAACCGCGTGGTGCATGCCATTCAACAAGCTGCCACGCAGCTCACTGCCACATGACACCTGAATCGCTCAAAGCACATCCGCTGCTGCAGCAATGGTTAGGTCTTGGGACTGAGGGTCAAGTTCAGGCGTTTTCAGGCAAGGTCGATTTAGGTCAAGGTATCTCCAACGCCCTGCGTCTGATCGTGGCCCAAGAGCTGCGCCTCCCACCTGCACACATCCACATGGTTGCAGCCAGCACGCGCATCAGCCCTGATGAACAAGTGACTTCAGGTAGTTTGTCGGTGCAACATTCAGGCGCATCCTTGCGCTGCGCTGCAGCCCATTGGCGAGAAAATTGTCGGCTGCAAATGGCGCAGCGTTGTGGCGTGGATGTGACGATTGTTCGTTGTGAAGATGGCATTTTTCATGTGCCCACCACAGGGCAATCTGCCAGCTACATGCAGCTGACGAACCCGGAGCTGTTCAGCTCCCTCATCGATACCGCCCATGTGCATTCGCCCTGTGCGGAGCAAGATGGGCTTGGCTTGCCAAACGCTGCGGTAGCACTGCGACCCGATGTTGCCAGCAAAGTGTTTGGTGAATTTGAATTCATCCACGACCGTGTGCTGCCAAACATGTGCCACGGCATGGTGTTCAGGCCAGCCACCCTCACGGCTGAAGTGCTTGCATCTGACATGCAAATTTTGGTTCATCAATTGCAATCGCAAAGCGGTGTGTTGCGTGTGCACCAAGAGGGTGTGTTGCTGGGGGTGCTGACAGAGACCGAATTCGGCTTGAGCAAAATTGTTCAGCAAATCGAAGAAGGTGTGGCACAGGGTAAATTTTGGCGCTGCCAAGCACACGTACCCGACCCGCATGATTTGGCCGGTTGGCTCAAAGCCCAAGCCCTAGACACCACGGTGGTGGTCGACACCACGGCCAACGCCTCTTGTGCCCATCTGCACTATCAGCGTGCCGAATTTATTCGTCCTTTTCTACAGCATGCCTCGATTGGTCTGTGTTGCGCCTTGGCACAGTGGACAGAAGATGCCCAGCAACTTGAAGTGTGGAGCCACAGCCAAGGTATTTTCAACTTGCGGCGCGACCTTGCGTTGGCGTTTGATCTGCCACGCGAGCAAGTGCATGTCTCGCATGTGGAAGGTGCGGGCTGTTATGGCCACAACGGCGCAGACGATGTCGCATTTGACGCTGCTTGGCTGGCTCACCTGGTACCTGGCCGCCCCGTGCGTGTGCAATGGACGCGCCAAGCCGAGTTGGGCCATGCGCCTTTGGCGCCCGCCATGGCGGTGGCCATTCAAGCAGGGCTTGATGACAAGGGGCACATCGCCGAATGGACCCAAACCGTTTGGGGCCAAGGTCACGGTACCCGCCCAGGTCGAGGCCAAACACCTGCGCTGCTGGGCTGCTGGCAAACCGCACAGGCTCAACCCATCACGATGGCCGTCAATGCAGCGATGGCGGTCGGCGGGGGGTCGGAGCGCAACGCACAGCCACCCTACGATATTGCCTCGGTCAAGGTAATCAACCACCGCGTCATGCATATGCCGTTTCGCGTTTCAGCGATGCGCGCCTTGGGCGCACCCGCCAATGTGTTTGCAGCTGAATCGTTCATGGACGAATTGGCTTTGCTCTGCTCGCAAGACCCATTGGCTTTTCGTCTGGCACACCTGCAAAGCGCCGGCCAAGAACGTGCAGCAGCGGTGCTCAACAAGGCAACCGACATGGCGGGTTGGACTGCAGCTCGCCCCTCCAACAAACCAGAAGGTTGGGGACGCGGCTTGGCCTATGCCCGCTACAAAAACACAGGCGCTTGGTGCGCTGTGGTGGTGGAGTTGGTGGTGGCGGAAAAGGTCAAACTTCTCCATCTCTGGGTGGCGGCTGACCTTGGTCGGGTGGTGGATCGCGATGGCGCGATCAACCAAATCGAAGGGGGCGCGCTTCAGGCCGCCAGTTGGGCTTTGTGCGAATCAGCCCAAATCAGCCATCAAGGCATCGCCTCCAACACTTGGGCCAGCTACCCGATTTTGAAATTCAGCGACATGCCAGCCGTGGAGGTGTGCTTGATGGACCAACCGCAACAAGCCTCACTAGGCGCTGGCGAATGCAGCTCAGGGCCCACATGCGCTGCGATTGGCAACGCTATTTTTGATGCCATGGGTGTGCGCATGCGTGCCATGCCATTCACACCTGAGAACTTGATCAAAACCTTCGAGGCTGGACCACCAACCGCCTCTTCATAACCCTCACTGAAAAGAGTCCAACATGCATGTATTGAGTGGCGGCGCAGCCGCAGCCGTGGTCAAAGCTGTTCAAGCCGAGTTTGAACAAGTCACGGGGCAGGCGATCCATGGCACCTTCAGCGCGGTAGGCATGATGCGCGACAAACTGGTGGCAGGTGAGCCGTGTGATGTGATCATCCTCACCCAAGCGCTGATTGACCAACTCATCGCCTCAGGCCATGTGGTGGCTGGCAGCGCTCGTTCTTTGGGCCGAGTGAAAACCGGTGTGGCCGTGCGCACAGGCGATGCACATCCGAGCGTCAAAACCCGCGCCGAATTGCACGCGGCCCTGAGCGGTGCACAAGGCATTTATTTTCCAGACCCTGAAAAAGCCACCGCTGGCATTCACATCTTGAACGTTTTGAAAGCGCTGAGCCTTGACCAATCGCTCAGCAGCAAGTTTCGGGTGTATCCCAATGGTGCCACCGCCATGAGCGAAATGGCCAAAAGCCATGATGCCCATTTGATTGGCGCCACCCAAGTGACCGAAATCAACTACACCGAGGGCGTGGACTTGGTGGATGTCTTGCCGACTGAGTTTGAGCTGATCACCGACTACACACTGGGCATTTGCAGTGGTGCACACAACCCCGCGCATGCGCAACTGCTGGCTGAACTGTTGACAGGTGTTGCGTCTGCAGCGGTGCGCAAGCAAGGTGGCTTTGAGTTTGAATGAAATTCAGCGGTAACTGGTTTTAATTTCTTCAATTAAATCTTTGGTAAAACGATTCGCATCATCTGAACTACCGCCTGTCCAACCGTAACGTGTCATCGCAGTCGACCCAGTGCCGTAAACACGCATGTCACGTTTAAGTGGGCCTGCCAACAATCCATGTGCAGCATTTTCATAAAACCAAAAGACAATCGGACTTCCTTTGGATGCAAGGCCTTCGCCCCAAGCCTGAATAGGAATCGTCATCTCTCCCCGGTTGGTCAATGGGTTACATCTCGTTGCAGTGCCAGGCGCTGCAAGGGGGGATGGTCGGTTGAAATGACATGGATCAGTTCTGGAATACATCCAATCATCCGCGGTCTTACCCCCGTAATTGTCTAAACGACCGTAAACCAGCCTCAGAGGTACTTTGATCTCATCAGGCATCCCGATACCGGTTGGCGTCGCTCCTTCAGCAAAGACCATACGCACATGGTGAGGATCAACAACGGCAGCCATATTGATTGCCACACTGCCACCGTTTGACAGCCCGTTGATGTACATGCGCGTCGTGTCTACAGTTTGTAACTTGCGGGCCCACTCATAAGCGCCAAGCGTCGCCTTGAAAATCATACGTTGACGGGATTCGTTTGTGACCCCCAGAACAAACAGCATCGTGCCTTTGTATCGAAAACCATTCATTTCATACGCATCAAACAGCAGCGTTGCAACGCCTCTTGCATTGAGTCGACGAACCATTTCTAGCTCCGCGGGGCCAGGACCACCACCGCCGTGCGCAATGATCATCAAGGGTGGCTTATCTGCTAATTTGTCAGCCCAAAAAGAAGGCATAGACAGCTTCACCGAGGCATGACAAGGGTCAAACTCAGCGAGACCCCCATCCACGTAGTGGTAGCCTGAACGAATCTCCACCAATCTCGCGACATCGGGTGACACAGGGCGACACGCATCTGGCGTTTGAGCGGCAACCGTGACACACGCGGATAAGCATGCGATCGTCAAAAAAATGCAACGAGATGCCTTGGCCCATTTCATGTCTTGCACCTCGAAAGTGTTGAACTTGCACTAGCGCTCATACACACAGCGAAAGCCGATGTAGACCGCATAAAAATCAGCAGGCTTGAATGCCTGCACATCGGCCTTCATGTTGAATGCGCCGTACCACCAAGAGCCGCCAACCGTGCGTCGCTCACGCCCCTTGCCATCGGGGCTGTCGCTGGTCCACTCCCACACATTGGCCCCCATGTCATACAAGCCATTCACACCTTGCTTGGTGGCCCCCGCGGGCGCTGCGCGGGGCCAAGGATCGGCGTCACTCGTGTTGGCACCTTGTGGGCTGTCGCCCGTGGTCCAAGGATAAGTTCGGCCTTTTTGCCAAGGCGCAGGGGGCGACTCGCGCAACTCAGTAAAACCTGCAGTTTGCCACTCTGACCCCGTGGGCAAACGGCCTCCTGCCCAACGGCAATAGGCTTGGGCTTCTGCAAAATCTAAATGAACAGCAGGCATGTCGGCATGGGTCGTCTGGCCATCTGGCTTTCGCCAAGACCACCCAGGGCGACGCTCCCAACCCGCGCCATATTCAAACCCACCGCCCTCTTTTTCAGCGCGCGTGAGGGTGCCCGTGGCACGCACGTAGCGCTCGAATTGGCCAATGGTGACTTCGGTTCGATCAATCGCAAAGTGTGGCAACACCACTTTGTCGCCCACTTGCCCATGTGAGGCGGGGGTGAACAAAACGACGGGCCACAAAACCATCAGCTGGATGCACTTGAACAGCGCCGAGTTGTCGATTTGCATAACATGAAGTCCTGGTTGACGGGGTGAATTCAACACACCTGAGCAGCTTATTCTGGCAAATCATCCAAGAGCTGACTTGCTGTTGCTGAAGTGACAGTTTGAGGGCATTTCAAGCAGGCCTCAAGGGTTTACGCGCGTGTGGTGGGAGGGCTAAATTCTTAGCATGCTGGGTGTTCAGGCCATCACACCCAACAGCGAATCACTCCATATCCATGTCCAAAGTCATCATCACCTGCGCTGTCACAGGTGCGATTCACACCCCCTCCATGTCGCCCAACTTGCCGGAACGCCTAAAATTGGGGGGGTCTTGGGTTCGATGTTCGAGCCCAACCTCAACCCAATTTTTCAATATGTTCGACCCCGCGGACCCAAACGCTAGCCAACCATTTGAGCTCTCCACCTCGGTGCTGAACTTTGCCAACGCCCAGTGGCGCGTTCGCAGGCCACGTCCGTTTGTGTTGGTCATTGAAGGCGAAGTGGGCCACGAAGGTGCAGAGCCCAGCGACTACTTACATCACACATTACTTTCGCCCGAATGGCGTGAAGCCTTTTACGAGCTGGTTGATGCCACGGGGCTGGTGGTGTGTCTGAACTCGCACACAGATCACCCCAGCTACCGCGACGTGCGTGGGCGCTCTAGCAAAGGGCGCCTCAGCCAAGGCGAGTACTACCACCACGACGGTTGCACAGGCCCTGTCAAGCCGCGCTTGGTAGAAATTCGCTGCCCCATTCAGCCGCAAACACGCGGCGTGGCTACCGCCGTGGCGCCGCACCGAGATGTGGTGAAAGCCATGGTGCAAGTGCTGCCCGCCGAGTTGGCAAGCGCAACTGCATTGGCTGGGCAAGACATGAGCCCCACCACCATTCACCAGATGGACGATGAATCGCTTGAGCGCTTACAAGGCCAGATCACCCGCACCGTGCGCAAAAAGCTCGACGCGGAAGGCGCACGCAGCTACTTTCGGCAAGTAGATGCCGCGGCCAACGCCTACTTTGAGCCATGGGCTTTGGGCGAGAGCCGCTTCATTGCCAACGCCAACAGCCGGCTAACCATGCAACACCGCCGCGCCTACCAAGCCCCACACACCGGCGGCGTGGCCAATGGCCACTTGGTCAAGCGCTGGACCCATGAAGAGCTGCTGCTCCCGGGTCAGGTGGTAGACCACGCTTTGATTGCGGCGCTGTGCAGCGAAGAAGGGGATGAGGACGGCTGTGCTCAACCCTCAATTAGCGTTACAAACCAATCACACCACCATCTTGTCGGGTGATCACGATCGTGGCCGAGCGAGGACGACCCTTGGGACCATAGCCCTGGTTGCCAGGCCACATGCTTTGAGGCTCACTGCCGCTGGCCAAAGGCTTGGACAACTCGCCGGGGTGCTGAATGTTGACAAACAAAGTGCGGCCATCGGCGGTTTCCGTGACACCCGTGACCTCTGAGCCCTTGGGAGCCACCAAAAAGCGGCGCAGTTTGGCTTCACCCAAAGCGGCGCCCACAAAGGTTTCTTGGGTCCCCGTTTGCTCAACACCCCCCACCGACATTTTGTTTTTGACGGTGACTTTGCCGCCGTCGCCAACCTGGCCTGGAATGGCCGCCAACATCATGCAGTTGGTTTCGTCGGTCATGGCACTGTCGTCGGTCTGGATCCAACAAATACCCGTGGCCTTGCTGAACCACATGCCATCGGGGGAAGAGAACGCGTTTTTAGACGTGAGTCCAGACAGGTTGGCATCGCCTGAGTCTTCTTCCGCGCCAAACAAGAAAATGTCCCACGCAAAGGCCTTGGCAGTCGACTTGTTGTCTGTCTCTTTGAAGCGGATGATGTGACCATTGGGATTGCCCATGGCTTTGTTGCCATCCATATCCATATAGGCGCGGGGGTTGGCCGCGTCCACTTTGGTGGGCGTGCGATTGATGGCGTTGTTGTTGGTGAGCGCAAAATAAATTTCACCATTGCGGTAGTTCACTGCACCCCACTCCGGGCGATCCATTTTGGTGGCACCCACCGCATCCGCCGCCAGACGAGGGTTGACCAAGACATCGCCTTGGTTCGCAAATTTATAACCCGCGAAGTTGGCAATGCGTGTATCGGCAATAGTCAACTCCAGCCATTCGCCTTGGCCAGTCGCATCAAAACGCGCCACATACAACTTGCCTTCGCTCAAGTACTTGTCCCCAGCCGTCATGCCGCCCCCCACATCACGCGGATCCCACACCGCCGTGCTGACGAACTTGTAGATGTATTCGTTGCGCGAGTCGCAGCCCATGTAAAAAGCCAAGGGCTCGCCCGCTTTGGGGATGCCGCAAACGGCAGCTTCGTGAGCAAAACGTCCCATGGCCACACGCTTGGCGGGTGTGGAGGATGGTGACAGTGGGTCGATCTCGAAGTTATAGCCAAAGGTGTTGGCTTCGTTGCGGAAATCTCTTTCTGCATTGGCGCCCACAGCGGCTAAATTCCAACGGGCAAAGCGGTCATCGGTGGTTGAGACCGTGTGCCAGCCTTGGCTGATGGCTTTTTGCACACCTGCAGCGGGTGCTGCGGCCGCAACGCCGTAGCGACGGCGTGCCGTCACGTCTTTGGCCGGCAACGCCGCACCAGCGCCAGTGGTCTGGAAGTAAAAAGCCCAGTTCTCCTCGCAACCCAAGTAGGTGCCCCAAGGGGTCTTGCCGTGACCGCAATTGTTCAAAGTGCCGCGTGACATGGCGCCAGCCGTGTCCCAACGGGTCACCATGAAGCTGCGAATGTTGTCAATCTCAGCGCGTGGACCGCTGATGCGGGCTGGCGTTTGAGGGGTGAAACGGCGGTTCAAAGGCGAATCTGGCTTGATGCGCCAGCCCTGTGGGGTTTTGACAATTTCCACCACTGAAATGCCGTGGTGATTGATTTCTTTGAGCACTTCCAACTCGGGCCGTGTGCCCAAATCCCAAGCGCCAAATTGGTCAAATTTCTTACCGCTCACGCCGTTGGAGGTTTGGCCATTGGGGTGCATGAAGTGGGCATCGGCCGAACTTTCGTGGTTCACACACAGCACTGCGCGGCCAGTTTCTTTTTCGGTGTAGCGTCCATTGGCATCGATGTAGTACAACTCCATGCCGTCGTGGTGATCGCCAATGCGACGCGACCAGTCGTCAGACTCGATGCCTTGATTGGAATAAGCAGGCAGGGTCGCATCGAGCGCATCGCCCGTGGCATGCAGCACCGTGTATTGATAGCCGGGCGGCAATATCACGTTGTCCAAAAGACTTTTGTCCACCGACGGGAAACCGAGGGCCGATGGCGCAGCCCCCATGCCTGACAACAGGCTGGCACAGCCGGGCAACATGGTCAAACCGGCCAGTCCCAAGCCACCGCGCAGCAAACTACGACGCGCGGGGTTTTGCAAAGATTGACTCAGAATATCTTGGAAATGGGGGTTGTGTGAGGGGTTGTGGTCGGTATCTTGGTCGTGGGCTGACATGGTGGACTCCTTGTATGTGTAACCATTTGATTCGCCAATTGTGACGAATTGATGTCTCCATGCGGGCACCAATGGGGACCGTTTATCCCACCACCTTTGCCACCGCCCTTCATCGTTGGTGCATAAATGAACCATTGTTCTTTTTGTTCTAATATCTTATAAGGTAGTTGATATTTTTCAGCTAACTTTTTAATTGCTTGTTCTTCCGCCAAATCTCTTTGCTTTGCTAGTTGAATGGCAACCTTATCTTCATCCGATATGACTGGCTCTACAAAGTTTGTGTTCTGATCTACGTCGGTCTTTTTAGTTACCTGAATATCAGAATTCTGAATATTAGTCTGAACTTGTGAGAAAAATTTAGCAGCCTCTCCACAGGCGCCATACTGCAAAAACAAAGAATGAACTTGTTCGATATTCTTCTTGACATCTTGCCCTGTTTTTAGTTGCATCACAAAACCATTTGCCAACATTTGCAAGGCTGGCAAAAAATTAGGTTTTACTTCTTCCGGCAAACCATAATCACCAAAATAATTTTGATACAGCCAATTAGCATTGGTATAGTCCTCAAAAGTCCCTGCTGCAACTTTGTCAGAGTATTCAACCTTAGATCCTGGAGAGCCGCCACTACATGCAGAGATTAGGATGGTGGACGAAACGATAAGAAGGATGGCGTTGATATTCATGACTTCTCCTTGAGTTATGCCATCCATGTTGGATCGGCTAAAATGATGTAATACTTTATTATTTTCTTTTTTATTTTTTCTAATTACACTTAAAAAATTTTTAACATTTACTATTAGCCTGAAAGCTATTTAAAGCGCCCTTTCGGCCTTTAGTAACGGAGTAACAGGCTGCTTTTCGTCTTTTACCGACCCGCCGGCTTTGGGTCTGCGCATTCAATTCGGTGAATACGCCGCTTAATCACCGTATGTAATGCGGCTGTTAACAGACTTTCGCAACAAAAAAGCCCAGACAGTTTCCTGTCTGGGCTTTTTGCTTGGCAACGCGAAGCGTTTACTTCTTCGTCGGCGGCAAGTCCGTGCAACTGCCATGCGCGACCTCGGCCGCCATGCCGATGCTCTCGCCCAGCGTGGGGTGCGGGTGAATCGTCTTGCCGATGTCCACCGCGTCCGCGCCCATCTCGATCGCCAAAGCGACTTCGCCAATCAGGTCGCCCGCGTTGGGGCCCACAATGCCGCCGCCCAAAATCTTGCCGTGGCCGTGGGCCTCATCGGAGTCATCAAACAAGAGCTTGGTAAAGCCCTCGGTGCGGCCGTTGGCGGTGGCGCGGCCAGAGGCAGCCCAGGGGAAGAGGCCTTTTTTGACTTTGATGCCTTGGGCTTTGGCTTCGGTCTCGGTCAGGCCCACCCAAGCGATTTCGGGGTCGGTGTAGGCCACGCTAGGAATGACACGCGCATTGAAGGCGCTGGCGGCCAGTTCTTTGTTGCCTTGCAATTCACCGGCAATCACCTCGGCCGCCACATGCCCCTCGTGCACCGCTTTGTGCGCGAGCATGGGTTGACCCACGATGTCGCCAATCGCAAAAATGTGCGGCACGTTGGTGCGCATCTGAATGTCGACGTTGATGAAGCCCCGGTTCGTCACGGCCACGCCCGCTTTGTCAGCAGCGATTTTTTTGCCATTGGGCGTGCGGCCCACGGCCTGCAAGACCAGGTCATAAGTGCCTTCGCTTTTGGTGCCGTCCAAGCCTTCAAACTGGACCTTGATGCCCTCAGGCGTGGCCTGGGCGCCCACGGTTTTGGTTTTGAGCATGATCTTGTCAAAACGCTTGGCATTCATTTTTTCCCACACCTTGACCAGGTCGCGGTCGGCGCCTTGCATCAGGCCGTCCATCATCTCGACGACGTCCAAGCGTGCCCCCAAACTGCTGTAGACCGTGCCCATTTCGAGGCCGATGATGCCGCCGCCGACGATGAGCATTTTTTGGGGCACGCTGGCCAGGGCCAGAGCACCGGTGGAGTCCACCACGCGGGGATCTTGGGGCATGAAAGGCAAGCGCACCGACTGACTGCCTGCAGCAATGATGCAGCTCTTGAAGCTCACCACTTTGGAGGTACCGGTTTTTTCTTGCGCCGGACCTGCTGTTTCTTCCACTTGCATGTGATGAGCACCCACAAAGCTGCCATAGCCGCGAAGCACAGTGACCTTGCGCATCTTGGCCATGCTGCCCACGCCACCCACCAGCTTGCCGACCACCTTGTCTTTGTGGGCGCGGAGCTTGTCAATGTTGAGCTCTGGCGCGCCAAAGCTCACGCCCAAGTCGGCCATGTGGCTCACCTCGTCCATCACCGCTGCCACATGCAGCAAGGCCTTGGAAGGGATGCAGCCCACGTTCAGACAGACGCCGCCCAGATCGGCATAGCGCTCGACCATGACCACCTTGAGGCCCAAGTCGGCCGCACGAAAAGCCGCCGAATACCCGCCAGGGCCAGAGCCCAAGACCAACACATCGCATTCGAGCTCGGCGGTGCCAGCAAAAGAAACGGCCCCTGGAGCGGTTGCCGCCATGACAGGCTTGGCCGCTGGCGCAGCATCAGAGACAGAAGGCGCCAAAGATGGTGACGCTGCTGAGCCTGTGCTCTCGCCCTCGAGGACCAACACCACCGAACCTTGCTTGACCTTGTCGCCCAACTTGATCTTCAACTCTTTCACCACGCCCGCGTGTGACGATGGGATTTCCATCGACGCTTTGTCGGACTCCACGGTGATCAGTGATTGCTCAGCTTTGACGGTGTCGCCCACTTTGACCAGCAACTCAATCACGGCCACTTCGTCGAAGTCGCCGATGTCTGGAACTTGGATATCAATCATTGCCATGAATAGGCCTCCTGCCGAGCCGCCTCAAAGGAGGCATGCACCCCCTCGGGGGGCAACGAACGAATGTGAGTGTGGGGGCTCATAAGTTCCATCCTTAAAGAAGTACGCGACGCAAGTCGCCGAGGATTTGACCGAGGTACGCATTGAAGCGTGCCGCTGCAGCGCCGTCGATGACGCGGTGATCCCATGTCAAGCTCAAAGGCAACATCAAACGTGGCACAAACTCTTTGCCGTTCCACACGGGTTCCATGCTGCTCTTACACACACCGAGGATGGCCACTTCGGGCGCATTGATGATGGGCGTGAAGTACTTGCCACCAATGCCCCCGAGGCTCGAGATGGTGAAAGTGGCTCCTGTCATTTCGGCGGGGCCGAGTTTGCCTTCTCGCGCCTTTTTGGCCAGCTCTGACATCTCGGCGCTGATTTGCAGCACGCCTTTTTTGTCGCAATCGCGGATGACAGGCACCATCAAACCGTTGGGCGTGTCAGCCGCAAAGCCGATGTGCCAGTAGTTTTTGTAGACCAGTGCATCGCCGTCGAGCGAGCTGTTGAACTCTGGGTATTTCTTGAGCGCAGCCACGCAGGCCTTGATCAAGAAGGCCAGCATGGTCACCTTGACACCGCTCTTCTCGTTCTCCTTGTTGGTCGACACACGGAAGGCTTCGAGGTCGGTGATGTCGCAGTCGTCGTGGTTGGTGACGGCAGGAATCATGATGGCGTTGCGGAGCAAGTTGGCACCGCTGATCTTCTTGATGCGGCTCATTTCTTTGCGCTCGATGGGGCCGAACTTGGCAAAGTCCACCTTCGGCCATGGGATGAGGCCCAAGCCTGCACCGCCGTCGCTGGCAGATGCGCCGCCCTTGGCAACTTGCGCCTTGGTTTGTGTCGCGCCCGACATGACGGATTTGGTGAAGGTTTGCACGTCGTCTTGCGTGATGCGGCCTTTGATGCCAGAGCCCTTGAGTTCTTCCAGCGGCACACCGAGTTCGCGCGCGAACTTGCGCACAGAGGGTGATGCGTGTGGCAAACCCAAGGTGGGTGCGCCAGGTGCATGCGCGGGTGCTGCCACGGCTGCAACCGCAGCAACTGCTGCAGATGCAGCAACAGCGGCAGGCGAGCTAAGCGCTGCTGACGCAGAGGCTGCAACAGCTGCCACTGCAGAGGCGCTAGCTGCCACAGGCGCAACGGCGGCAGACACGGTGCCTTCCAAAATAGCGAGCAAGTCACCGATGTTGACGGTGTCGCCCACTTTGACCTTGAGCTCTTTGAGCACGCCCGCGTGAGACGATGGAATTTCCATCGACGCTTTGTCAGACTCCACCGTGATGAGCGATTGCTCTACCTTGATGCTGTCGCCAGGCTTCACAAACACTTCGATGACGGCCACGTTTTTGAAGTCGCCAATGTCTGGCACATGAATGTCGATAGGGCCAGATGCGGCGGCTGCAAGAGGGGCTGCAAGAGGGGCCGAAGTTGCAACGGGTGCTGGCGCAGCGGAGGGTGCTGGCGCAGCAGAGGCTACAGCAGCAGCTGCGGGTGCGGCGGCTGCAGGGGCAGCACCAGTGGCTTCCACCACCAACACCACAGAGCCTTGTTTGACCTTGTCGCCCAAATTCACGCGCAGCTCTTTCACCACACCCGCGGTGCTCGATGGAATTTCCATCGAGGCTTTGTCTGATTCGACGGTGATGAGGGACTGTTCCGTTTTGACGGTGTCGCCCACTTTGACCAGCAACTCAATGACTGCGACTTCGTCGAAATCCCCGATGTCTGGTACTTTTACTTCTATTAATGCCATGGTTATGCCTCCTGCCGAGCCGCCTCAAAGGAGGCATGCGCCCCCTTGGGGGGCAACGAATGAATATGAGTGTGGGGCTTCATTGATAACTCCCGAATATTTATGCGTACAGCGGGTTGATCTTGTCAGCCTTGATGCCGTACTTTTTGATGGCTTCAGCCACTTGTGCCACTGGCACGGTGCCTTCTTCGCTGAGGGCTTTGAGGGCTGCCACCACGATGTAGTGACGGTTGACTTCAAAGTGCTCACGCAACTTGCTGCGGAAGTCTGAGCGACCAAAACCGTCGGTGCCCAACACTTTGTAGGTGCGGCCTTTGGGGATGAATGGACGAATCTGCTCGGCATACGCCTTCATGTAGTCGGTCGATGCCACCACAGGACCCACATAGGGGTCCAACTGTTCAGTCACAAAAGACACCTGCGGTTTGTCGGTGGGGTGCAACAAGTTGTAGCGCTCAGCGTCTTGGCCGTCACGCGTGAGTTCATTAAAGCTTGGGCAGCTCCAGACGTTGGCAGCCACGCCCCAATCGGCCGCGAGCAAATCGCGTGCAGCGATGGACTCGCGCAAGATGGTGCCCGAGCCCAACAAGTTCACGCGGGGTGCAGTTTTCTTGCCTTCGCCTTGTTGCAGCAAGTACATGCCTTTGATGATTTGCGCTTCGGTGCCCGCCTTGAGGCCAGGCATGGCGTAGTTTTCATTCAACAAGGTGATGTAGTAGAAAACATTCTCTTGTCTTTCCACCATGCGCTTCAAACCGTGGTGCAAGATGACGCCGACTTCGTGGGCGAAGGTAGGGTCATAAGACACGCAGTTAGGAATGGTGTTGGCCATGATGTGGCTGTGGCCGTCCTCGTGTTGCAAGCCTTCGCCATTCAAGGTGGTGCGCCCCGAGGTGCCGCCCAACAAGAAGCCACGCGCTTGCATGTCGCCAGCAGCCCATGCCAAGTCGCCCACACGCTGAAAGCCAAACATCGAGTAGTACACATAAAACGGGACCATGATCCGATTCGAGGTGCTGTAGCTGGTCGCCGCGGCAATCCAGCTCGACATACCGCCCGCTTCGTTGATGCCTTCTTGCAAGATTTGTCCAGCGACGTCTTCCTTGTAGTACATCACTTGGTCTTTATCCACCGGTGTGTATTGCTGACCCGCTGGGTTGTAAATACCGATTTGACGGAACAAGCCTTCCATACCAAAGGTACGGGCCTCGTCTACCAAAATTGGCACCACGCGGGGGCCCAAGGCCTGGTCACGCAAGAGCTGCGTGAGAAAACGCACATAAGCTTGGGTGGTGGAGATTTCACGGCCTTCGGCAGTGGGCTCCATCACCGCTTTGAACGTGTCGATGTTGGGCACGGTGAAGTGTTCATCTGCTTTGACGCGACGATGGGGCAAATAGCCACCCAAGGCTTTGCGACGCTCATGCAAATAACGCATTTCAGGCGTGTCGTCGGCTGGCTTGTAGAAAGGGATTTGTGACAGTTCGCTGTCTGGGATTGGGATATTGAAACGATCACGCATGTACTTGATGTCGTCATCCGTCAGCTTCTTGGTTTGGTGAACCGTGTTTTTGCCCTCGCCGGCTTTGCCCATGCCAAAACCTTTGACGGTTTTGATGAGCAACACTGTGGGTTGGTTTTTGTGGTTGACAGCGGCTTGGTAAGCCGCATACACCTTTTGTGGGTCGTGGCCCCCACGTTTCAAGTTCCAAATGTCGTCGTCGCTCAGGTGTGCCACCATCTCCAGGGTGCGCGGGTCGCGGCCAAAGAAATGTTTGCGCACATAAGCGCCATCATTGGCTTTGAAGGCTTGGTAGTCGCCGTCCAAGGTGTCCATCATGATCTTGCGCAAAGCACCTTCTTTGTCGCGGGCCAAGAGCTTGTCCCACTCACTGCCCCACAACAGTTTGATGACGTTCCAGCCTGAGCCGCGGAATTCGCCCTCAAGCTCTTGCACGATCTTGCCGTTGCCGCGCACAGGACCGTCCAATCGCTGCAAGTTGCAATTGACCACGAAGATCAAGTTGTCTAGGTTTTCACGGGCAGCCAAACCAATGGCACCCAGTGATTCGACTTCGTCCATCTCGCCGTCGCCACAAAAAACCCACACTTTTCGGTTTTCGGTATTCGCAATGCCGCGTGCGTGCAAGTACTTCAAAAATCGTGCTTGGTAAATCGCCATCAAAGGCCCAAGGCCCATCGAGACGGTCGGAAACTGCCAAAACTCCGGCATGAGTTTGGGGTGAGGATAGCTGGACAAGCCATTGCCATCCACCTCTTGACGAAAGTTGAGCAACTGCTCCTCAGTCAAGCGACCCTCTAAATATGCGCGGGCATAGACACCCGGTGACACGTGACCTTGGATGTAGAGACAGTCTCCACCATGGTTTTCGTTTTCGGCATGCCAGAAGTGGTTAAAGCCAGCCCCAAACATATGTGCTAGCGAAGCGAAAGAGCCGATGTGGCCGCCCAAGTCGCCGCCATCTGCGGGGTTGTGGCGATTGGCTTTGACCACCATCGCCATCGCGTTCCAACGCATGTAAGCACGCAGACGTTCTTCGATTTCGATGTTGCCCGGGCAGTGAGCTTCTTGGTCGGGCTCGATGGTGTTCACGTAGCCCGTGGTCGCCGAAAACGGCATGTCAATGCTGCTCTCGCGGGCATGTTCAAGTAATTGCTCTAACAAGAAGTGCGCACGCTCTGGTCCTTGCGCATTGATGACGGCGGACAACGCGTCCATCCATTCACGCGTTTCTTGGCTGTCCACGTCAATGCGCAGATCGTTCGGTTGTGCTGACATGTTTGTCTCCTCGTTGCACTGTTATCAATCGAATCTCTGAAGTTTCGCACAATTTTTCAATATTTCAAATAGCGGTCATCTATTTCTCATTATGAAATTTTGTAATTACAAAACAGCGGTCTTGGTGAGCGGGCATAAACTCTCTAGACATGTCACATTCATCTTCTGCCACATTCAACAAACACATCGCTGCGAAATGGCGCAGCTGGTGGGCCCAGCAGACCCCGAATCGCCAAGACCGTTTTGCCTTTATGGCCCCGCTGGCAGCTGTGATTTTGTTCATGGCAGCCATCACCTCAGCATTTTGGTACCTGCGCTACGAAGAGCTCGACCGTGAGCAAGAAGAGATGAGTCGCGATGTGGAATACGCGCAACAGCGTATTCGCCTGCGCTTGTTAGACAAACAAGAGCAAGTCATGCGCTTGGCCCACGACATCACAGATGGTGACACCAATAAAAAAACCTTCAATACCGAGGCCAAAGCACTCCTTATTCAAAGCCTTGAAATAGCCAGCCTGACATGGGTGGACCCCATGCTGCGTGTGAAGGCAACCTACACCAGTCCCAGCACCAACACCTCGCTGGCATTGGCACCCGGCCAAACCATTGCACATTCAGAAACCATGCACACGTTTCAACTGGCGCGTGAATTGCAGCAATCGGTGTATTCACACCCTGTTTTAGAAAAGAGCCCGTCCAAACCTGCCTATGCCTTTTTACAACTGCATGTGCCGCTGTACAACCGGGGCAAATTTGAAGGGGTGATCATTGCTGAATACACCATGGAAGGCCTGTTGCGCTATGCAGTGCCTTCAGAGGTATCGCAGCGTTACGCCGTCTCGTTTCGAGACGCCAGCAACCTGGTGTTGGCGGGTCAAGCCAGTACAACCAAACCCAGAGTGACGGAGGTTTTGCCTTGGTTGTTCAGAACCAATGAATACAAAGTCCCCATCACCCCCCTGGGCGATGACTTGGCTTTGCACGCGCAAGGCTATCGCACCTCCTCAGGCTTGGTAGGGAACGGCGTTTTTTGGTTGGTGGTGGCACTGAGCGCCATCACAGCTTGGATGCTGATTGGCACATGGAAACACACGAAAAGACGCGTCCAAGCGCAACAAGCCTTGATCGCCGAGACCAACTTTCGCCGCGCCATGGAAAACTCCATCCTCACGGGCATGCGCGCGATGGATCTCAAGGGTCGCATCACCTATGTCAACGCGGCCTTTTGCCAAATGACCGGCTGGACAGAGGACGAGCTGGTCGGCCGCTTGCCTCCCTTTCCCTACTGGCCTGAGGAAGACCTCGAGACCTTAGAACAAAAACTCGCACAAGAGCTCAAAGGCGAGACCACCAGCAGCGGCTTTCAGGTGCGCGTCAAGCGTAAAGATGCAGAAGTATTTGATGCCCGTTTGTATGTGTCACCTTTGATCGATGCGCTCGGCCAACAAACCGGTTGGATGACGTCTATGACCGACATCACCGAGCCCAACCGCGTGCGGGAACAACTCTCTGCGGCCCACGACCGCTTCACCACTGTGCTGGAAGGCTTGGACGCCTCCGTGTCTGTGGCACCACTGGGCAGCAAAGAGCTTTTGTTTGCCAACAAGCTCTATCGCCAATGGTTTGCCAGCACCACGCAAGGTCACTTGAACTTGGTCACACAGGCAGGCCAACCACGCAACTTGCCCGAATCAGAGGCTGCCAGCGACGACGCCCAAGACCAAGACGATGCGTTGATGGGTTTGCCCACGGATGGCATCACCGAGACCCTGGCCGAGAACTCTGAAATTTTCCTACCTGAGTTGGGCAAGTGGCTTGAAGTCCGCTCGCGCTACTTGAACTGGGTGGATGGCCGTTTGGCACAAATGGTGATTGCCTCAGACATCACCGCGCGCCGCCAAGCGGAGGAACAGGCACGGGCACAAGCCGAACGCGCCCAGTCGGCCAGCCGCCTCATCACCATGGGGGAAATGGCGTCGAGCGTGGCCCACGAGCTCAACCAGCCCCTGACCGCCATCAACAACTACTGCAGCGGGATGGTGTCGCGCATCAAAGCCAACAACTTGAGCGAAGAAGAATTGCTCAAAGCGCTCGAAAAAACCGCGCATCAAGCACAGCGTGCGGGCCAAATCATTCAGCGCATCCGCAGCTTTGTCAAGCGCAGCGAACCCAACCGCAGCCCCTCCGACGTGAGCACTATGGTTGCAGAGGCTGTGGAATTAGCAGGCATTGAGATGCGTAGGCGTCAGGTTCGGCTCAGCCAAGTGGTGGCAGCGCGACTGCCAACCCTCCATGTCGACCCGATATTGATTGAGCAAGTGCTGGTGAATTTGATGCGTAACGCAGCCGAGTCCATTGACCTCGCTCACCGCCCCCTCACCCAGCGGGATGTCGAGCTGAAAGTGCTGCCCCGCAAAGAAGACGACCAAGAAGTGATTGAATTTTCCGTCACAGACTCAGGCCGAGGGTTGCCGCCCGAAGTGTTAGCGCATTTGTTTGAGGCCTTCTTCTCCACCAAGACAGAAGGCATGGGAATTGGACTGAATTTGTGTCGCTCGATTGTCGAATCTCACCAAGGCCGCATGAACGCTGAGAACCTCTACAATGCTGGAGAAATAACGGGCTGCCGCTTTTCCTTCTGGATACCGGTCCGCTAGGTTGGAGTGTTTAGATGAGCTTGATTCCCAAAAAAGGTACGGTCTACGTGGTGGACGACGACGAAGCCGTTCGCGATTCTTTGCAATGGTTGTTAGAAGGCAAGGACTACCGAGTTCGCTGCTTCGACTCCGCCGAGACCTTCCTCACCCGCTATGACTCACGCGAAGTGGCATGCTTGATTGTCGACATCCGAATGGGTGGCATGACTGGCCTGGAGTTGCAAGACCGATTGGTCGAACGCAAGTCTCCGCTTCCGATTGTGTTCATCACTGGCCACGGTGATGTGCCCATGGCGGTGGACACCATGAAAAAAGGGGCCATGGACTTCATCCAAAAACCTTTTGACGATGCTGCCTTGGTCAGCTTGGTCGAACGTATGTTGGCCCAAGCCACCACAGCGTTTGCCGAATCCCTTCAAGCGGCCAGTCGCGACGCGCTGATGTCCAAGCTCACCACCCGCGAAGCCCAAGTGCTTGAGCGTATCGTGGCAGGACGCTTGAACAAGCAAATTGCAGACGACTTGGGCATCAGCATCAAAACCGTGGAAGCGCATCGCGCCAACATCATGGAAAAGCTCAACGCAAACACCGTGGCCGATTTGCTGAAAACAGCACTCGGACAAAACGCACCCAAGACTTAAGGACATCGCGCGTCGCGCTTAACCCCTCGCCGCGCCGTCACCGCCACAACGCCCGTTCAATGCGGGCGTTTTCCATTCCATATTTCATCTGTACCCACACCATGACCGCTCAACTCATCGACGGAAACGCTCTTTCAAAGCAACTGCGCGCCCAAGTGGCGATAGACACGGCAGCGCTCAAAGCCCAAGGCCTCACGCCTGGCTTAGCGGTGGTGTTGGTGGGCGACAACCCAGCCAGCCAGGTGTATGTGCGCAACAAGGTCAAAGCATGCGAAGACGCTGGCCTGCACTCGGTGCTCGAAAAATACGAAGCCACCATGACTGAGTCCGAATTACTGGCCCGTGTTGAGGTGTTGAACAACGATGAGCGCATCCACGGCATCTTGGTGCAACTGCCCTTGCCTTCGCACATTGATCCACAAAAAGTGATTGAAGCCATCAGCCCCGCCAAAGACGTGGACGGCTTTCACATCGCCAGCGCTGGTGCTTTGATGACGGGCATGCCAGGGTTTTGGCCCTGCACACCTTATGGCTGCATGAAGATGCTGCAAAGCATAGGCTACGACCTCAAAGGCAAACACGCCGTGGTGATCGGTCGCAGCAACATTGTGGGCAAGCCAATGGCACTCATGCTGCTGCAAAAAAACGCCACCGTGACTGTGGCGCATTCGCACACACAACATCTCAAGGCACTGACGCTTCAAGCCGACGTGATCGTGGCGGCAGTTGGCAAACGACATGTGCTCACGGCGGACATGGTCAAGCCAGGCGCTGTGGTGCTAGACGTGGGCATGAACCGCAACGAGGAGGGCAAGCTGTGCGGTGACGTAGACTTTGACGGCGTGAAAGAAGTGGCTGGCTACATCACCCCTGTGCCGGGTGGGGTTGGACCGATGACCATCACAATGCTGCTGGTGAATACCTTGGAGTCGGCGCAACGAGCCTTGTCTGAAAAGCATTGAGTTTTTCCTTCGCTTGCATGGCGATCTTTCATTCTTTCAAATCCTTGTATGACAACCATCAATCCGCTTCTCGATTTCTCAAACTATCCGCTGTTTGACGCCATCAAGCCAGACCATATCGCGCCTGCACTTGACCATTTGTTGCCTGCGGCAGATGCGGCCTTAGAAAAAGTCACAGCGGTCGACTTTCCTGCCGATTGGAGAGCCATCTCAGCCGTGCTAGATGTGGCCATCGAAAAGCTCAGCCGCGCTTGGGGCGCTGTGGGTCACCTCCATTCAGTGGCCGACACGCCAGATCTGCGCGCCGCCTATACCGAAGCGCTGCCGCGAGTCACCGAGTTCTACACGCGCTTGGGTGCAGATGAACGCTTGTATGCCAAATACAAAGCGATCGCCGTGACCAGCCTGAGCGCCGAACAACAACACGCCCACACCTTGGCCATGCGAAACTTTGTGTTGTCTGGTGCAGAACTGGTCGGTGACGCCAAGGAACGCTTTGCCGCCATCCAAGAACGCCAGGCCGAGGTGAGTCAAAAGTTCAGCGAGAACGTGCTGGACGCCACCGACCAATGGTCGGCCATCGTCACCACCGAAGCGCTGGCTGGTGTGCCTGACGACTTGTTGCAAACCACGCGCGAAGCAGCCGAAAAAAATGGCGTGGTCAACCAAGACGCAACATCAAGCCATCAACTGAATTTGAAAATGCCGTGCTACCTGCCCATCATGCAGTTTGCGCACAGTGCGTCCCTGCGCGAAATGCTTTACCGCGCCTACACCACCCGCGCCTCTGACCAATCTGAGGCTGTGCAAAACGGCAAAACAGAGCAAGACAACACACCGTGGGTGAAAGAAATATTGGCTCTGCGCCAAGAGGAAGCACAGCTGTTGGGCTATGCAAACTATGCCGAGGTGTCGCTGGCCGCCAAGATGGCCCAGTCACCCGCCGAAGTGATGAGCTTTTTGCGTGACCTAGGCCAACGTGCCCGTCCCTACGCAGAAAAAGACGTGGCCGAAATGCGCGCTTTTGCCGCTGAGCACTTGAACATCCAAGACCCTCAGCCTTGGGACTGGCCCTACATTGGCGAGAAGCTCAAAGAAGCGCGCTACGCTTTCAGCGAGCAAGAAGTCAAGCCCTACTTCACGGCGCCAAAGGTGCTGGCGGGTTTGTTCAAGATTGTGGAGACCTTGTTTGAGGTGAGCATTCGTCGCGATGCTGCACCGGTGTGGCACCCTGCCGTAGAGTTTTACCGTATTGAGCGCCACACCGAAGCCACGCGTCAAAAGCACTTGCCGCCTGAATTGGTTGGCCAGTTCTACCTTGACCCCGGCGCTCGCGCAGGCAAGCGCGGTGGCGCATGGATGGACGATGTGCGCGCCCGCTGGTTGCGCCCAGACACCGACCTGTTGCAAACCCCCGTGGCGCACCTGGTGTGCAACTTCGCCGAAGGCGTGGGCGGCAAGCCACCACTGCTGACCCACGATGACGTGATCACCCTGTTCCACGAATGCGGCCACGGCTTGCACCACATGCTCACGCAAGTCAACGAACGGGATGTGTCTGGCATCAATGGGGTGGAGTGGGATGCGGTGGAATTGCCCAGCCAGTTCATGGAAAACTTCTGTTGGGAATGGGGCGTGCTGCGCCACATGACCGCGCATGTCGACACAGGCGAGCCACTGCCACGTGAGCTGTTCGACAAAATGTTGGCGGCCAAAAACTTCCAAAGCGGCTTGCAAACCCTGCGCCAAATTGAGTTTTCGCTGGTGGACATGCTGCTGCACTCCGACTGGAAAAAAGACCAAGACTTCATGCAAGTGTTGCGCGATGTGCGCGCCGAAGTGGCTGTGTTGCAAAGCCCCGCTTGGAGCCGCTCACTGCACACCTTCAGCCATATTTTTGCTGGCGGTTATGCGGCGGGCTACTACAGCTACAAATGGGCGGAGGTGCTGAGCGCCGATGCCTACGCCGCGTTTGAAGAAACCGTTGCTGCGGATGGTGAGCCCAGCATCGAGACCGGGCGCCGTTACCGCGAAACTATTTTGGAAGTCGGTGGCAGTCGACCTGCCATGGAATCGTTCAAAGCTTTTCGGGGTCGTGAGCCGCAGCTAGAGGCGTTGCTGCGGCATCAAGGCATGTCACAGGCTTGAATCCAGCCCGGCGCCCTGAAACAAAACCGCACAACGCCAAATCAAAATCTCAATATCTTCACACCGTCGGCGCTGCCCAGCAAACACACCTGCGCTTTTTGATGGGCGAACACGCCCACGGTCACCACACCCGGCCATTGGCTGACCTCGGTCTCGAACTGGAGTGGGTCATGGATAGTCAAACCCGTCACATCAACGATGTGTTGGCCGTTGTCTGTCACCAGCGCTTGGCCATCTTTTAAACGCACCTTGGCCATGCCGCCCATGGCAGCGAACTGGCGCATCACCCGTGCGGCGGCCATGGGAATGACTTCCACTGGCAACGGAAAAGCGCCCAAAACGTCTACCAACTTGCTTTCGTCAGCAATGCACACAAACATCTTGGACTGAGCGGCCACAATTTTTTCACGCGTCAATGCGGCGCCGCCTCCTTTGAGCATGTAGCCTTGGTGGTCGATTTCGTCTGCGCCGTCTATGTAGACCGACAGACTTTGCACGTCGGCGGCTTCAAAAACCTTGATTCCCAAAGCTTGCAAACGTTGCGTGGAGGCCACCGAGCTCGACACTGCCCCTTTGATCTGTTCTTTCATCGAGGCTAACGCGTCAATGAATTTGTTAACGGTCGAGCCTGTGCCCACCCCCACCACCTCACCTGGCAACACGAATTGCAGCGCAGCTTGGCCCACCAAAGTCTTTAATTCATCTTGCGTCAGGGGGTGGACGTTTTGTGGGGTGCTCATGGGCGAAAATCCAAGTTGTATTGACCAAAGTCTGAGATTATCCATGTCGTTGCTGCCCTACGCCCTCGCCCGCCCGTTTCTGTTTGCCTTAGATGCGGAGACCGCCCATGAGCACACTTTGGCTGTGCTGGCCAGCACGCAAAACACGCCGCTGGCTTGGGCCTACTGCCAAGAACGTGTTCATGACCCCGTGCAGTTGGCCGGTTTGACCTTCCCCAACCGCGTAGGTTTGGCCGCAGGCTTGGACAAGAACGCGCGCTGCATCGATGGCTTGGCCGCGATGGGTTTCGGGTTTATCGAAGTGGGCACGGTCACACCAAAAGGCCAACCTGGCAATGCCAAGCCACGCATGTTTCGCTTGCCCCAAGCCAATGCCTTGATCAACCGTCTGGGTTTTAACAACGATGGCTTAGATGCCTTCTTGGCGAACGTGAAGCTGGCGAAGTTCCGCAGCGCACAGGGGAAAAAAAGCTCGGACACACCCATGCTTTTGGGGCTGAACATTGGCAAAAATGCGGCGACGCCGATAGAGTCCGCAGCAACCGATTACCTCATTTGCCTTGACGGCGTCTACCCGCACGCCGACTATGTGACGGTCAACATATCCAGCCCCAACACCAAAAACCTGCGCGAGCTCCAAAGCGACGAGGCGCTGGATTCGCTGATCAGCACGCTCGCCAGACGGCGAAATGAATTGGCCCAGCAGCACAACAAACAGGTGCCTGTGTTCATCAAAATTGCACCCGATTTGGACCATGATCAAATTGGCGTGATTGCAGGCACCTTGAAGCGCCACTGCATGCATGCCACGAATCAACAAGGCACAGCTTGGTGGGGCGTGATAGCCACCAACACCACCATCTCCCGAGCCGCCGTCCAAGGTATGTCGCATGCCGAAGAAACAGGGGGTCTGTCTGGCGCTCCGGTTTTCGAGAAAAGCAATGAAGTCATTCGACAACTGCGTGCCGCCATGGGCCCCGACTTCCCCATCATCGGCGTGGGTGGTATTTTGAGTGGTTCAGATGCCGTGGCCAAAATCAAAGCGGGTGCCGATGTGGTGCAAATTTACACCGGCCTGATCTACAAAGGCCCCGCGCTCGTCAAAGAGGCCGCCCAGGCTATTCGCGATCATGTGCGAGTCATGCCACCCGCCTAACTTTGCATCGCGTCTAGCGCTAGGGAGCGCAAGTTTCAAACAAAGACCGTGCGATAGCCCTCAAAACGCTTGGACCAATAGCCATGGCTCAATCGCTCACTTTTGACCCCCGTTCGTTCGTTAGCGGCATGCACAAACTTGCCGTCGCCAATGTAGATGCCCACATGAGAGAACGACGGCCCAAGGGTGTTGAAAAACACCAAGTCTCCGGGGTGAGCCTCGTGGGCTTGCACCGCTTGACTGGCAGCGGCCAGTTGCGCTGCACTGCCTTTGAGCACAATCGCGGCCGATTCTTTGTAAACAAACGACACAAGCCCCGAACAATCAAAGCCTGTGTGAAGTTTTTTGCCACCGTAGGTGTAGCCGCGATCCAGCATGGCGATTGCTTGCATCACGATGTCTTGGCGTTTTCCGGGGTTGTTGGGGTAGCTCTTCGAGATCGGCGCATTGGACAAGGGTTTGCGCGACAGCGAAGAACACGCCACCAACAAAGGCGAGAAACAAAGACTCAAAAACAATCGCTTCTTCATGGCCCGCATCTTATTTCACAAGCGGGGCCCTCAAAGGGGCAGCAATTGGCGTTCAACCATCGAAAAACAAAAATCAACGCTTCTTTGGCGTCGGCTTGGTAGGCGTTGATTTCAACGCAGAATCAGTGATGTGTTTGTAATTGGTTTGCACGACTTCAGTCGCTTGCTTGACCGCCTTTTGGACAGAATCTAATGCGGTATTGCCTGCGGACAGGGCAGATTGAAAAGCGGCAATAGCCGCTTCGGATCCAGCAGGCGCATTTTTAGCAACGTTGTCCACCATGCCATGCAACATATTTTGCGCTTGCGCTACTTTGGATTCAACGTGATCTTGGAAATGTGAACTTGTGCCCGTGGCGATTTCAAACAAATGGCTGTTGTAAGCCACTGCCTTTTCAGCCAAGGTGTGAAACAAGCTAGCTTGCAAAGCCAACAATTCCTGAGTATCTTTCGCGCTCATAGAAGCGTGTGTTTGTTTTTGTGAATCAGCCAATGTGCTCTTCGCAGCCGTCAAGTTCAATTCAATGAGTTTTTCCACCCCAGAGAAAGCCTTGGTGGTTAAACCAACCAAGGTCTCTAGGTTGGCTTTGTTAGCGGCTGTTACTTGTTCTGTGGTCATGGTCATGTCAAATCTCCAAAATTTAAAAAAACAAATGGTCAAACTTCGATCAATCCTGCATGAGGCGTGCCCATGCTGCAATGCAGCATAGTTGGAATTTTAGAAAAAAATTTAACTTTGACAACCGTTTTTTTCGCCTGATTGATGCGTTCTTTCAAGCAAGCCAAATTCATATCAGCATTCAAACCTTTGCTCACGGCTATGCGCCCAATGATTTTGCCACTGCAATCGGTAGGTGTGTGCCAATTCTGGAGACTTCAAAACCAACAAATTCTCAGCATTGCGCGTCGCGGCCGAGTTGGTGAAATTAAAACTCCCTGTGATCACAATCGTCCGATCGACCACCATGACCTTGTTGTGTGCAATGACATGTTTGCCGTCGAAACGCAACGCCATATGGGCCTCGCTCAACAGACCAATGACATATTGGTTCAGCGTTTGGCTTTTTTGGTCCAGCAACACACATACCCGCACACCGCGCTGGTGAGCCCGCACCAGGGCCTGCGCGATGCCGTTATGGGTAAAACCGTAGGCTTGAACCAACACCTCGAGATCGCTTGCATCAATGACCTTCACAACAGCCGCAGCCACATCGGTATTCGGTGCGAAGTACACACCTAACACTTGGGCGCTTAAATCCACGTTATTTGCCTGGGCGCCAGCGGGAGCAACCACAAAAAAAACGCTGGAAATTAACCAAAACATAAAAAATTTCATAGCGGCGATACTAAACCGCAAAATGCAAGTTTCTTGACTTTTACTTAATGCTGGCAGGCTTTTCCCATGAGCAGCAGTTAAAGTGGGGCTGCTTTGAAAAACGATACCAACCACCCCCACACGGCCCCACACCGGCTATCGCCCTCCACGCAGCGGGCAATTTTTTTGTTATCTCTCGCCACGTTTTGCAGCATGGCAGTGCAGCGAATTTGTGACCCTATGCTGCCCGAGTTATCACGGGTTTTTAGCGCACCCATCAGCGAGGTCTCGAAGGTCATTTCATTCTTCGCAATTGCTTATGGCTTGATGCAGCTTTTTTATGGCCCCTTGGGCGATCGTTTCGGAAAATACCGTGTGGTCATGCTCGCCAGTCTGGGTTGCAGCGTGGCTTGCCTCTTATCTGGGTTGAGTGGCAATCTCGATGGGTTGGTGGCGGCGCGCGTCGCCACAGCGCTGGTCGCCGCGGCCATCATTCCACTCTCGCTGGCATGGGTGGGCGATACGGTGCATTACGAACAACGCCAAGAAACGCTGGCTCGCCTTGGCCTAGGCACCATGCTTGGCATCACCGCAGGGCAATTGTTTGGTGGATTGTTGACCGACACCTTGGGCTGGCGATGGGCATTTATGCTGATGGCCACGGCGTTTGCCAGCGTGAGTTTTTTGCTGTGGCAGCAACACAAGCACCTAGAGCCTGCGGCGCAACAGGCGCATGCGCCCTTGGGGTTTTTTAAGCAGCTCAAACAAGTGGCGTTCAACCCATGGGCGCGTACTTTTTTAAGCTTGGCCTTGATTGAAGGTGCCACCGTGTTTGGTGTGCTGGCCGTCACAGCTGCCCACTTGCACCAGGTCCACCATATTTCACTTACCTTAGCAGGCGGCACAACCGCATTGTTTGGGCTTGGCGGAATGGCCTACATGGCAACTGCAAAAAAAACAATACAACGTTTTGGTGAGGTTGGCTTGGCCCTGTATGGGGGTCTGAGTTTTGGCATCGCATTTGTCGTCGTTGCATTTTCGCCTTGGTGGCAACTGGCTTTGCCATCTTGTTTTGTGGCAGGTTTTGCTTTTGCGATGCTTCACAACACCATGCAAGCCAAAGCCACGCAATTGCTACCCACAGCTCGGGCGACTGGTGTCACATTGTTTGCTGGATTTATGTTTTTGGGACAGTCTTTGGGCGTCTTGGTATTGGCAGAATTGTTCAACCACGTGAGTTCCCAATATGTGTTGGGGGCAGATGCTTTGTTGGTCTGCGCTTTGGGTTTGTTTTTATCGCGTGCCATTGCCAAACGCAACGCCACACAAGCCGACCACGCTTAACATAGTGGCCATGAATCAAAACATCGAACAACTCGCACAACAGCTCGAACAGCACCCAGACTACCGCGTGCTTCGCCGCCTGCTCCCAGGCCGTGTGTTCAATACACCCGCTCCAGGCCAAAAGCTCAGCAAAGGCGTGGTGCTGGACACCGAGACAACGGGATTGGACGTCTCGACCGACCGAGTGATTGAGCTTGGCATGCTGGCCTTTGAATTCGATCACGTCACGGGTGTGGTCTACCGCGTCAGCGATGTGTTTGACGAGCTGGAAGATCCGGGCTTTGCCATCCCCCCCGCCACCATTGCCGTGCATCACATCACCGATGAGATGGTGAAAGGCCAACACATTGACGATGCGCGGGTGGCTGAATTTTTACAAAATGTGGATGTGGTCATTGCACACAATGCCGCGTTTGATCGTCCCTTTGTAGAAGCTCGCTGGCCCCTGTTTGAGGAACTCAACTGGGCTTGCAGCATCAAAGATATCGACTGGCGCGAGGAAGGCTTTGGCTCGGCCAAGTTGGAATACTTGCTCAGCACCCAAGGCTACTTTTACGACGCCCACCGCGCCGAAGCTGATTGCTGGGCGCTGCTAGAACTGCTCAACCAAGTCTTGCCTCAAAGCCAACAAACCGCCCTGCTCACTGTCCTGCTGACTTTGAATAAACCTCAGCAAAAGGTCTACGCCATCAACTCGCCATTTGAGACCAAAGACAAACTCAAGGCACGCAACTACCGCTGGTCCGCCGATTTGCGCTGCTGGAGCCGTGTGGTGGCCGGCGAGCCTGAGATGAAGCTAGAACTGGAGTGGCTCAAACACCATGTGTACGCAGGCCGCAGCGCACGCGTGGAGCTAGAAACCACTGGCGCCAAAGTCCGTTACTCGAACCGACTAGGACATAAAGAAGTGGTCACGCTCTAAATAACTTGGCTCAAGGCATGACACGCATGAGCCAGCACAACAAAAAGCCGGGCTCGCCCGGCTTTGATGATTTAGTAGTGGGTGGGTTGCCAAGGCACCAAGCAAGTGGCAACCTGGGGGTAGAACTGCTGCGCGCTTGGACAAAAATACGCCACACGGCTAGGAGGCGCGACATACGGTTGCACCACCACTTGCTGAGGCATGACATAGCTAGGTGAGCTGGCCGAATAAATCACGCTACCCACCAAGGCGGCACCCAGAATGGGCGCCACCCAATGTTGGCTAGAACCACGGTAGTGGTTGCGATAAGCATGACCGCCATAACCCCAGCGATGGCCACCATACCCATGCCCACCCTGATGCGCGCCGAAGTGTTGGCTCACGCCGTGGTTGCCATGCCAAACACCCCCCATATGGCCGCCATACCCACGTCCGTCTGCTTGCGCTGGCAAGGCCAAAGCGAAAGCCAATAGACAAGCTAACTGAGCAAACATGCGTTTCATAGCAAACTCACTTTGAAAAAAGGTAGCTCTTCAACGCGGCAACTCATCAATCGGATGACAGCCTTTACCAACCCAGGGCTGCGACGAACAAGCCGACCACGCTCAACAAGCCCACCAGCCAACAAACAGAGCGCAAATTAGCCTTGTCAGCCAAATAAGATGCGATGAAGGCCACACGCGCAACCACAAACGTCACAGCGTAAATATCAAGGCGTTGGGCCTCGACTTGGGCGAGGGTAGCCAAGATGACGCCTGCTGCAAAAAAAGCAAAGGCCTCAAAGCTGTTGGCCTGAGCCGCATTAGCCCGGGCACGAAAACCGGTTTGCTGCGCCAACCATTGGCGTGGGTTGTGGTTGTCATAATTTTGAAACCCCCATTTCGCCGCCGTAGCGCAGGCATAGGGCAACAAGCCCGCGATCAGCACACATAAAAAAGCTATGTTCATTGCATCACCACCATCCAAGGTGTGGGGCAGGTTTGCACCACGGGAAAGTATTGGCCTGAGTTACGGCAGAAATAAGCCTCAATGGACGCTTGCACGGGCTGGCCATTGACCCATTGCGTAGGTTGCGGACTGGTCATCACCACCGCAGGAGGGCTGGTGATGATGACAGTTGACGGCTGTACAGGACGTGACAAATAAATGGAGGTTCCAACGATCGCCGTGCCCACAAGTGCTGGGCCCCAAAAGGACTGACCACCCCCTCGGTAATATCCACCGCCATGCCCACGGTAGCCACTGTATGGCCCATGCGCCATCACAGAGCTGGCAGTCACTGCCAGCAATAGACTCAAAGTCAATGTGCGAAATTTAGAAGACATCAGCTGCTCTCTTTCTATCAATCCGTCTATTGTGGTCTAAGCATTCATCAAGTGCTCTAAGGATAAAGCCACCCGAGCCAAACGCATGTCCTGCCCGGCGAGGCCCGACACCATCAAGCCCACGGGTAAATCGCCCGCTTGGTGGCAAGGCAAGCTCCACGCGCAGCCGTTCAAATAGTTGATAGCCGAAGGGTTACGCAACAACAAACGGTTGACTTTGAAAAACAACTCATCGTCTTGACGCATGGGCGCCATCAGCGGAGCCACCAACGGCACAGTAGGGCTCAACATGGCATCAAAGCCTTGCAGCGTTTGCTGAGCAGCGGCGATCCAAGCGTTGCGGCGGTTGTGCAGCTCTAAATAGTCTTGGGCGCTGATACCTTTGCCCAACATCATGCGGGCCACCACACGCGGGTCAATTTGGCATGCACCGCGCTCTAGGCGGGCATGGTGTGCGGCATAGCCCTCGATGGGCGAAAAACCGCCAGGCATGCTGAGCGCGGCAATATCCCCCAAGGCATGAAAAGGAATGTCCACCACTTGTGCACCCGCCTCGCTGATGCGGCGCAAGGTGCGTGAAAACGCCTGTGCCACCGACACATCCACATCCTCCATCATCAAGGTTTGCGGCACGGCAAAGCGCAGGCCGCGCAACTCGGTGGCATCGGTGGGTAAGGGCTGCTGGGACAGCACCGCGTCCACCGCCAAACACGCCCTCACCGAGCGGGTGATGCTGCCCAACGTGTCCAGGCTGCGCGAGAGCTCCATCACGCCCGTGCAGGGAATACGCGCTTGCGTGCTTTTGTAGCCCACCAAACCGCAAAGCGCAGCGGGAATCCGAATCGAGCCACCGGTGTCAGTGCCAATGCCCACCTCGGCCAACCCCAAAGCCACCGACACCCCTGCGCCAGAAGAAGAGCCACCCGGCACGCGAGCGATGAAGGGGTCAGCAGGGTTGGCAGGCGTGCCATGGTGTGGATTGATGCCTACGCCTGAGAACGCAAACTCGCTCATATTGGTTTTGCCTAGAACCACCGCACCAGCCTGCCGCAAGCGTTGCAGCACAAGCGCATCGTGCGGCGCAGGCGCTTCGCCTAAGCACACCCGGCCGCCTGCCATGGTGGTCTCGCCCGCCACGTCGATGTTGTCTTTGATCGTGATGCACACACCATGCAGCGCGCCAAGGCTGCGGCCTGCTTGCATCTGTGCATCGCAGTGCTGCGCTGTGGCGCGCGCGGCATCGCCATAGAGCTGAGTGAACACATGCTGTGCGGCTGCGCTGGCTGCGCCTTCTAACGCGAGAGCCACGCGATGGGTGGGGGTCGTGTGTGTATCAAAACAGGCTTGGGTCATGCGTTGAATTCTGCACGATTACCCTTTGTCCCGCACCGCACCTGACAGGCGTGCTAGCCTTCGTCTCTATGCCATCTCTGACTGCCCCCGCTGCACCCGAACTCACGCTCTACTACGACGGCCAGTGCCCGCTGTGCGTAGCTGAGATAGATTTTTTGCAAAGCCGCAATGCACAAGGCCAGTTGGCTTTTGTGGATGTCACCCAAAAGGGTTTCGAAGCAGCGGGCCACAACATCTCGTGCGACGCTGCCATGGCTCAGATCCATGGCCGCACCGCCGACGGCCAAGTGCTGGTGGGTGTTCCTGTGTTTGCCAACGCCTATCGTTTGGCCAAACTGCCTGTTTTGGCATGGCTTTTGTCGCGCCAATGGCTCATGCCATTGCTGCAGCCTGCCTATGTGCTGTTTGCCAAACACCGCCAAGCCATCTCCAAACGCATTGGGCCCAGCGTTTTGAAGTTTTCTAAGCGGTTTTTGAGTTGAATTTTGAGGTTTTTGAGGGCTGCTTGTCAGAACGGTTGATAAATTTGCGAAAATAGCATCTTTGCCTCGAGAACTAAAACGAATGTCACGCCCAGAAAAAACAGAAATCTCTAACGACGGTTTGCGCTACAAATCGAAAAAAGGCGGTTCACCTTTCGAAGGCCTCGGCCGCACCGGCGACACCATGAGCTGCATCAAGTGCGGCGTACATAAGCCTCGCAACAACGGTTCGTTCAAGCGCATTCTGGGCTCATCGATGTTTGTGTGCTTCGACTGCAGCCCTCCCAAGAAAGAGGCTGACCCCGCAGCTGCCGCTACAGCAGCGGCAGCAACCAAAGAAAATGCCAAAGCTTAATACTTGGCAACCCACAAAAAAGCGGCTCGTTGAGCCGCTTTTTTTGTGGCCAATCCGCGTTCAGTCCGCTACTCCACCCGCACCACAGCATTCGGTTTAAAGCCCAAGTCCGCGACTTTGCCCTTCTTGGCGCGTGCAGCTTTGGCGTTGTTCAAACTGCGAATTTCAAGCGTTTCTTCGCGCACTTTGCCACCACGGCCAATGCCTTCGATGCGCACGCTGCGTGTGTAGGCAGCAGCACCAGCCAAGGTGTCCTTGGCTTCTAGATCAATCAGCATCAAGCCGCGACCACCCTTTTCCATGGCTTTGAGTTCTGACAGCTCGAAGGTCAAGAAGCGGCCCCCCGTGGACGCACAAGCCACATGCGTGGCAGGTGCCACCGGCTGGGCGCCCGAGCCACCGCTGGCCGGCGATGGACGGCACACGGTTTCGCCTTCGCCCACGGTGATGAAGGCTTTACCGCCTTTGTTGCGCGAGATCATGTGTTCGACATTGGCCATGAAGCCATAGCCGCCTGAGCTGCTGAGCAAGTACGTGGCCCCTGCAGGGCCCGCCACGTAGTGCAGCAGCTGAGTGCCTGCTTCTAAGTCAACAAGCGTGGTCACAGGTTGTCCATCACCACGCGCGCCGGGCAAGACCGACACGGGCACCGAGTAGATGCGGCCGTTCGAGCCAAACGCGATGAAGGTGTCCACCGTGCGGCACTCAAACGTCCCGTACAAACCGTCGCCCGACTTGAAGGCAAAGACACTGGCTTCGTGGCCGTGCCCGGTGCGTGCGCGCACCCAGCCTTTTTCTGAGACCACCACGGTCACAGGCTCATCCACCACCTTGACTTCGGCGACAGCTTTTTTCTCTTCTTGAATCAGCGTGCGGCGTGGGTCGGCAAAGGTTTTGGCATCGGCTTCAATTTCTTTGACCATCAAGCGGCGCAGCGCCGATGGGTTGCCAACGATGTCTTCAAGCTTGGCTTGCTCGTCGCGCAACTCTTTGAGCTCTTGCTCAATTTTGATCGCCTCCAAACGCGCCAGCTGACGCAGGCGAATTTCTAAGATGTCTTCGGCTTGCCGCTCGCTGAGATTGAAGCGCTCCATCAGCGCTTGCTTGGGCTCGTCGCTCTGACGGATGATGGCAATCACCTCGTCGATGTTGAGCAACACCAACTGGCGGCCTTCCAAAATATGAATACGGTCCAGCACTTTGTTCAAGCGGTGCTGCGAGCGTCTGAGCACCGTGGCGGAGCGGAACTCAATCCACTCGGTCAGCATGTCGCGCAACGACTTCGGCACCGGGCGGCCATCGATGCCGACCATGGTGAGGTTGATGGACGACGAAGTCTCTAAGCTGGTGTGCGCCAGCAAGGTGGTGATGAGTTCTTGTTGCAGGGTGGTGCGGGTCTTGGGCTCGAACACCAATCGCACAGCCGCATCTTTGCTTGACTCATCGCGTACCACGTCCAACACGGCCAGCACGGTGGCTTTGAGTTGGGTTTGGTCCGCGCTCAGTGCTTTTTTACCGGTCTTGACCTTGGGGTTGGTGAGCTCTTCAATCTCTTCCAACACGCGCTGGCTGCTCACGCCAGGCGGCAGTTCGTTCACCACCAGTTGCCATTGGCCCCGGGCCAACTCTTCAATCGTCCAGCGGGCACGCACTTTGAGCGAGCCGCGGCCTGTGCGATACGCATCTGCAATGTCCGCCGCACTGCTGATGATTTGGCCGCCACCGGGGTAATCGGGCGCGGGCAAGATGTGCAGCAACTCTTCGTCGCTGAGCTTGGGGCTCTTGATGAGGGCCACGCACGCATCGGCCACTTCGCGCAGGTTATGGCTTGGAATTTCAGTGGCCATCCCCACCGCAATGCCGCTGGCACCATTGAGCAAGGCAAACGGCAAACGGGCTGGCAACTGCTTGGGCTCTTCGGTGGAGCCATCGTAGTTGGCTTGAAAGTCGACTGTGCCTTCGTCAATCTCGTCCAACAGCAGTGTGGTGATTTTGGCCAAACGGGCTTCGGTGTAGCGCATGGCTGCAGCGCCGTCGCCGTCGCGTGAGCCAAAGTTGCCTTGGCCGTCAATCAGCGGGTAGCGTTGCGCAAAGTCTTGCGCCATGCGCACCAGCGCTTCATACGCAGCGCTGTCGCCATGCGGGTGATAGCGACCCAGCACGTCACCCACCACTCGGGCGCACTTGACGGGTTTGGCGCCTGTGTTGTTGTTGGGGCCACTGAACCCAAGGCCCATGCGAGACATCGAATACAGAATGCGGCGCTGCACCGGCTTTTGGCCATCGCACACATCGGGCAAGGCACGGCCTTTGACCACGCTGAGCGCGTATTCCAGGTAAGCGCGTTGGGCGTAGTGGCCCAGCGCGATGTCGCCGTCACCATCCGCGGTGGGCAAGTCAGGGGTAAGCAAATCGGTCATACATCAATCTCAATCGAATCGCCATGCAACTCCATCAGCTCACGGCGTGCGGCGGCTTCGCCTTTGCCCATGAGCTGCGTGATCAAACCTTCGGTGGTGGCAAAGTCCAGCAAACCGAGTTGTACGGGCATGAGGCGACGGGTGTCGGGGTTCAAGGTGGTGTCCCACAGTTGCTCGGCGCTCATTTCGCCCAATCCCTTGAAGCGGCTGATGCTCCATTTGCCCTCGGCCACGCCGTCTTTGCGCAGCTTGTCGAGGATGGCGGTGAGTTCGCCTTCGTCCAAAGCGTAGACCTTTGCGGCGGGCTTCTTGCCGCGTGCGGGCGTGTCCACCCGAAACAGCGGTGGACGTGCCACAAACACATGGCCGGCTTCGATGAGCTTGGGAAAGTGGCGAAAAAACAAGGTCAACAACAAGACTTGAATGTGCGAGCCGTCCACGTCCGCATCGGACAAGATGCACACCTTGCCATAACGCAGTCCGCTCATGTCTGGCGTGTCGTTGGGGCCGTGTGGGTCCACGCCCACGGCCACCGAAATGTCGTGAATTTCGTTGTTGGCAAACAAGCGGTCGCGCTCGACCTCCCATGTATTGAGCACCTTGCCGCGCAGCGGCAGAATGGCTTGGTTTTCTTTGTTACGGCCCATCTTGGCGCTGCCGCCCGCAGAATCGCCCTCCACCAAAAACACCTCGTTGTGTGCCGTGTCTTTGCTTTCGCAATCCGTCAGTTTGCCGGGCAAAACGGCCACGCCAGAGCCTTTGCGCTTCTCCACTTTTTGGCCTGCTTTTTGGCGGGTTTGAGCGGCTTTGATCGCGAGTTCGGCCAATTTTTTGCCATATTCCACATGCTGGTTAAGCCACAGCTCCATGGTGGGGCGCACATAGCTCGACACCAGACGCACCGCATCGCGTGAGTTGAGACGTTCTTTGATTTGGCCTTGAAACTGCGGGTCCAGCACCTTGGCGCTCAGCACATAGCTGGCCCGAGCAAACACGTCTTCGGGCATGAGCTTGACGCCCTTGGGCAGCAAGGCGTGCAGCTCGATGAAGCTTTTGACGGCTGTGAATAACCCATCGCGCAAGCCGCTGTCATGTGTGCCGCCAGCGCTGGTCGGAATCAGGTTGACATAGCTCTCGCGCACAGGTGCGCCGTCTTCGGTGAAAGCCACCGCCCATGTTGCGCCCTCGCCTTCGGCAAAGCTGTCGTGGTTGCTGTCGGCAAAGCCCTCGCCTTCAAATAAAGGAATGACGGGCTCGCCGTGCAGCGTCTGCATCAAATAGTCACGCAGGCCGCCTTTGTAGAGCCAGTTGTGTGATTCTTTGGTCTTTTCGTTGACCAGCGTCACGCTGACGCCGGGCATGAGCACGGCTTTGCTGCGCAGCAAGTGCACCAGCTCGTGCATCGGCAAAGCCGAGGACTCAAAGTATTTGGCATCCGGCCACACACGCACAGTGGTACCTTGTTTACGGTCCCCTGGCTCTTGTGGGCGGGTGGTGAGCTTTTCCACCACGTCGCCACCTGAGAACACCAAGTGCGCCACTTGGCCTTCGCGATAAGAGGTGGCTTCCATGCGCTTGGCCAGTGCATTGGTCACGCTCACACCGACGCCGTGCAAACCGCCAGAAAAGCTGTAGGCGCCTCCCGAGCCCTTGTCAAACTTGCCGCCTGCATGCAAGCGGGTGAACACCAGTTCAATGACAGGGGCTTTTTCTTCGGGGTGCATGCCAAATGGAATGCCACGGCCATCGTCGTCGATGCTGACCGAGCCATCACTGTGCAAGGTGATGCCAATCTTCTTGCCGTGCCCTGCCAAGGCCTCGTCAGCCGCGTTGTCCAGCACCTCTTGAATGATGTGCAAGGGGTTTTCGGTGCGGGTGTACATGCCTGGACGCTGCTTGACGGGCTCGAGCCCTTTCAAAACGCGAATCGAGCCTTCAGAGTACTGGGGCGGTGGAGAGGGTTGCTTGGTGGCCATGGGGCGCAATTGTAGTTAACCCCTGTGACAGGGAATCTGGCCGTCATTGGTTAAAGTCAGCTTCATGACCATCCAACACAAAACACTGCCCATGTGGCAAGTCTTGGCCTGCGGGGCAGCCATCGTCACCCTATCGATGGGGATTCGCCACGGCTTTGGTCTGTGGCTCCAACCCATCACGCAAGCGCAAGACTGGACCCGTGAAAACTTTGCCATGGCCATCGCCATTCAAAACTTGATTTGGGGTGTTGCAGGTATCTTTTCGGGCATGTTGGCTGACCGTTTTGGCGCTTTTCGCGTGCTCGTCATCTGCGCGGTGATGTATGCGCTTGGCTTGATTGGCATGGCGTATTCAACGACACCTGTGCTGTTTACCGCCACAGCGGGGGTGTTGATTGGCATCGCCCAGGCTGGCACCACTTACGCTGTGATTTACGGCGTGATTGGCCGCAACGTCAGCGCCGCCAAGCGCTCATGGGCCATGGGTGTGGCAGCCGCGGCGGGTTCTTTTGGTCAGTTTTTGATGGTACCCACGGAGGGCTACCTCATCAGCACCTTTGGTTGGCAAGAGGCTTTGGTGTGGTTGGCGCTATCTGCCATGCTCATCATTCCCCTCGCCTTCGGCTTGCGCGAGCCTGGCTTTGCTGGCGGTGCTGCCCCACAGCGCGACCAATCCATCTTGCATGCGCTGGGCGAAGCCATGCGCTACCGCAGCTTTCAGCTGCTGATGGCTGGCTACTTTGTGTGCGGTTTTCAGGTGGTGTTCATTGGCGTGCACATGCCGAGTTACTTAAAAGACAACGGCTTGTCACCCGAAGTGGCCAGCATTGCCTTGGCTCTGATTGGTCTGTTCAACGTCTTTGGTACTTACATTGCAGGCAGCTTGGGCCAACGCTTGGCGAAGCGCAAAATTTTGTCTTTCATCTATATTTCGCGCTCCATTGCCATCGTTGTTTTCTTGCTGGCCCCGCTCACGCCGATGAGCGTGTATATCTTTTCGAGCGTGATGGGTGTGTTGTGGCTCTCGACAGTTCCCCCTACCAATGCCATCGTGGCGCAGATTTTTGGCGTGGCGCATATGTCGATGTTGGCGGGTTTTGTGTTTTTCAGCCACCAAATTGGCAGCTTCATGGGTGTTTGGCTGGGCGGCTATCTGTATGACAAGACTGGCAGCTACGACATCGTTTGGTACATCTCGATTGCGCTAGGTGTGTTTGCCGCTTTGGTGAACATGCCGGTGAAAGAGGGGGCGATTGAGCGTTCACCAGCGGCGGCAGCGGTTTGAGGTTTGAAATGGGCTTTTTACAGCGCACCTGGATTCGACAAGCTCTGATTGGCTTGTTGTGCGTCACCGTTTTGCTGGGGGTGTTGTCCCTGTATTTGCAGCCAGCGTTTTTGCTGACCTTGGCCAACCAAGTGTGGGCATGTTTCTAGCATGAACACAGTGCTTCACGGCCAAGAGCCGGTTTGTACGTGGGTCGCGCGGTGGGCGCACCTGTTTGCAGCGGGCTGCAGCGTGCTTGACCTTGCCTGCGGTCATGGACGTCACATGCGCCACTGTGCAGCCCTAGGCCACCCCGTGACGGGTGTGGACCGCAACCCAGATGCCATTGCCGCGGTCAGCGCCTTGGGCGAGAGCATCTGTGCAGACATCGAAAACGGACCTTGGCCGCTGCAAGGCCGCACATTTGGCGGCGTGATTGTGACCAATTACCTCTGGCGCCCCCTGTGGCCACTTATTTTGAACAGCCTGGCTCCCAACGGCGTGCTGATCTACGCCACCTTCTCGGCGGGCAACGACACCGTGGGTAAACCCTCTCGACCCGACTTCTTACTGAGTCATGCCGAACTGCTGGGCGTTTGCAGTGCGCTGCGCATCGTGGCATTTGAAGAGGGTTTTGAGCAGCAACCCGAGCGCTTTGTGCAACGGATCGTGGCCGTTCGCGAGACAGGCGGTGCGCCAACGCCTGCGCGTTACCCACTTGCCCACTCAAAACGCCATTCGCACTCGCTAGAATGAACGTTTTTCTTTGACCGAGCCAATGGACATGACACCCATCACCGGCAGCATCGTGGCACTGGCCACCCCCATGCACACAGACGGTAGCGTCGATTACGCCACCCTTCGCCAACTGATTGATTGGCACATCAACGAAGGGACCGATTGCATTGGCGTGGTAGGCACCACTGGCGAATCTCCCACAGTCAATGTGGAAGAACACTGCGAAATCATCCGCGTCTCGGTCGAGCAAGCCGCCAAACACACTGAGCGTCATGTGCCCATCATGGCGGGCTGTGGTGCCAACTCGACCACTGAAGCGATTGAGCTGGCCAAGTTCGCCAAAAAAGTTGGCGCACATTGCCAGCTCCAAGTCGTGCCTTACTACAACAAGCCCACGCAAGAAGGTCAATACCGGCACTTCAAAGCCATCGCTGAAGCTGTGGACTTGCCCGTGATTTTGTACAACGTACCCGGCCGCTCCGTGGCCGATATGGCGCACGACACCGTGCTGCGCTTGACCCAAGTGCCAGGCATCGTGGGCATCAAGGAAGCCACGGGCAATATCGAACGCGCTCAGTGGCTGATTCGCGAAGTACCCTCAAGTTTCGCTGTGTACTCGGGGGACGACCCCACCGCCGTCGCCTTGATGCTGTGCGGCGGCCAGGGCAACATCAGCGTGACAGCCAACGTAGCGCCTCGTTTGATGCACGAACTCTGTACAGCCGCCATCGCAGGCGACGTCAAACGTGCCATGGACATCCAGTTCAAATTGATGCCTGTTCACAAACAGCTGTTTGTGGAAGCCAACCCCATTCCAGTGAAATGGGCCATGCACCGACTGGGCCTCGCAGGCCCCACGTTGCGATTGCCCATGACAGAACTCACCCACAGCAATGAAGCGGTGGTGGAAGACGCCTTGCGCGCTGCTGGTTTGATCTGATTTTTTAAAAAGGCCTTGGCTGTGAAAATTTCTTTTGCTACGAATCGCATTGCGCTAGTTCTGACAACCTTGGTGCTGCTCAGCGCTTGCTCGTCCATCTTGGACGGTGACAAGGTCAACTACAAAACCGAAGGTGGCACCAAGGTGGTGCCGCTCGACATTCCCCCAGACCTGACGCAACTCAATCGGGACACTCGCTACGCCGTTCCAGGCGGACCCGTGAGCGCCAGCGGCATGGCCGTTCGCCCCTCGCCAAGCGTTGCAGCGACGGCAGCCCAACAAGTCAATGATGTGCGCATTGAGCGGGATGGCAAACAACGTTGGTTGGTGGTGAACAGATCTGCCGATGCCGTGTGGCCGATTGTTCAGGGCTTTTGGAAAGAAAATGGGTTTACTTTTGTGATTGAGCAACAGCAACTCGGTTTACTGGAAACTGAATGGGCTGAAAACCGCGCCAAAATCCCTCAAGACATCATCCGACGCACTTTGGGCAAAGTCCTCGATGGTTTGTATTCTTCTGGTGAACGGGACAAATTCCGCACACGCATTGAGCGCAACAACACCGGCGGTGTTGACATCTTTGTCACGCACCGTGGCATGAGCGAGGAATACAAAGACGCATCAAAAACCAGCACAATTTGGGCCGCACGCCCCAGTGACCCCGAACTAGAAGCTGAGTTTTTGACGCGTTTGATGTTCAAACTCGGTGTCTCTGCTGAGCAAGCAAAAACCAGCGTCGCCGCCCAAGAAGTCGCCGCCAACAAAACCACTTTGGTCACCCGAGGTGACGCGACGCTCTTGACTATCCCGGACACATTTGATGTGGCATGGCGACGCGTCGGCTTGGCCTTGGACCGCACGGGTTTCACTGTGGAAGACCGTGACAGAGCGCAAGGCGTTTACTTTGTGCGCTATGTGGAAAGCAGCTCCAAAGACGAAAAAGGCTTCTTTGGCAGACTCTTTAGCAGCTCAAAGTCTGAAACGGGGCCCGTCAAGTACAGAATTTTTGTTCGACAAGCTGGCAACACAACAGAAGTCACTGTGCAAAACGCTGCGGGAGGCACTGAAAACAGCCCTGTTTCTCAGCGCATCCTTAAGTTGCTGGCCGATGATCTGCGCTGATCAGCGCGGGTCTTGAACGGGCGCCATGTTGCGCTTTAAAAGCCTGGGCAGTGGCAGCTCAGGCAATGCCACTTTGGTTGAAGCCCAAAGCGGCACCCAGACCACCCGCTTGCTCATCGATTGCGGCTTGCGTTTGGTTGACCTTGAGGCTCGACTGATTGAAGCGGGCACCTGCGCTGAAGATCTCAATGCCATTTTCATCACCCACGAGCATGGCGACCATATTGGCTGTGCGCGCAGCTTTGTCAAACGGTATGTCACCCCTGTTTGGATGAGCCAAGGGACTTGGATGGCTGTGAGGGACAAAACATGGACACCCCACCAACATTTGCTGAATGTGGCGCGCGATGGCTGCGCGATTGAAATAGGTGCTCTCCAAACCTTGCCCTTCACCGTCCCCCATGACGCCCGAGAGCCCTTGCAGTTGCGCTGCACAGACGGGCAACGGCACTTGGGAATTGCGACCGATCTGGGTCACCCATCCACGCATGTGGTGAACGCCTTGCAGGGCTGTCATGCACTGCTCATCGAAGCCAACCATGATGCTGAGATGCTGGCGGCGTCAAGCTACCCCAGTTTTTTAAAACAACGGGTGGCTGGCCCTTGGGGGCATTTATCTAACCAGGCAGCCGCTCTACTGTTGTCGAGCGTCAAACATGAGCAGCTCAGTTATGTGCTGGCCGCGCACCTGAGTGAGCGGAACAACACGCCAAGCTTAGCCCGAGCGAGCTTGAGCCAAGCCCTGGGTTGCAGCCTCTCTGACATCGATGTGGCTGACCCCATCACAGGATCTGCATGGATCAGCGTTTGATTCAAGATGAAAGCGAAAAAAAAGCCACCCAATGGGTGGCTTTTGCATTCAGTTTGAAAACTGATTACTTGCTGGCAGCGTCAGAAGCTGGTGCAGCGGCTTCAGAAGCCACGGCAGAAGCTGCTTCCACTGGCGCAGAAGCGGCAACAGGTGCGGCTTCCACAGCAGGAGCTTCTTTTTTGCCGCAAGCGACGAGAGCGGCAGCTGCCAACAAAGATGCCAACAGGATTGACTTGTTCATGAGAATTTTCCTTAAAGGGGATTGAAAACAATTTCCGGAAATTGAGGTGGTTTTCACCACAACCAAGCTGATGGACTGGAGCCCCCAACTTAGCCCTTAATTATAGGGTAATTCCTAGCTTCTATCCATGACTCTGTCAGCGGCGTGTCAATCAAGAGGGATTCAGGCGCCCGCATGGAGCCAACCATCGTCACACCATTCCAACAACAAGCTCACAGCATCCGCGCTGGCTTTGGCCAGATCTTCAGCGCTGAGGCAGCGTTGATTGGCCAGTTGGCGCATCAAAACAGCATCTTTACCTGCCGCGCGCCAGCTTTCGCCATTCAAGAAAATATGCTGTGCGTCATACATCATCTTGCTTCTTCGGTCTAAATACACAGACTTGAGCTGATGAGGCGCGTCCCCCATTTCAAAGTACACATTCGCTTTGGGTTCAGTGAGATATTCACCTAAAGCACGTTGCAGCGCTTTAGGGTCTTTTAACGACTTTTGCAAGGCTAATCTTGCAAATTCATTCAAACCCTGCGGCACTTGCGCTGGGTGAGAGACAGCGGCTTGGCTGGCGTCTTTGTACAAATCGCCACCTGCCGTGTCTTCAGCCCCTTCACTGAGACGTACCAACAACTCACGGGCCAAGTCGCCTGTTTGGGGGACACGAAAGCCCACCGAATAGGTCATGCACTCGCCCTGCGCAATGCCTTCATGGGCATAGCGCGGCGGCAAATACAACATATCGCCAGGATCGAGCACCCAGTCTTGCTCAGGCCTGAAGTGAGCCAAGATTTTCAAGGGCATCTCGGGCACCAGCGACAAGTCTTTTTGACGGCCAATGCGCCAACGGCGTTGGCCGTGGGCTTGCAACAAGAACACGTCGTAGCTGTCAAAGTGTGGCCCCACGCCGCCGCCGTCAGAGGCATAGCTGACCATCACATCGTCCAAACGTGCGTCCGGAATAAAGCGAAATTGATGCATCAAAGCGGCCATGCGGTCGTCGTGTAAGTCCACACCTTGCACCAGCAAAGTCCAATCGCGCTCGGTGAGCTTGGGGATGGCGCGACGCTTGAACGGACCGCGTTGCATGCGCCAGTCGCGTTGACCGCCGTTGGTCCCCATGACCAAACGGGACTCCACCTCGTTGTGCTGGGCCAAGTCAAACAGCTCGGAGCGGCTGAGCAAGGCTTTGAATTGTGGAAAAGCTTGGCGCACCAACAAGGGTTTGCGCTGCCAATAGGTGCTCATAAATTCGGCGGGGCTGATGCCGCCGAGCAGGGTCAGGGGTTTGTTTACATGCATCGTGCGACAATTTTGCCCTATGGAAATTACACAACACTGCGTGGTCGGCTTGACTTGGACCTTGAAAGACACTTTGGGCGAGGTGCTGGACGAATTGGACAGCCCTATTGAGTTTTTGCTGGGCGGTGATGACTTGCTCGCCAAGATTGAAGAAGCTCTGCAAGGCCACCAAGTGGGCGACCACCTCGACCTGCAACTCGAACCCGAAGAAGCCTTTGGCGACTATGACGAAAATTTGGTGTTTTTAGAAACCCGCTCTCGCTTTCCCAAAGAGCTGGAAGAAGGCCACACCATCGAGGGTCATGCCCTGCCCACTGGCTGCAATCCCGATGCGCCACAAGACTTGCTCTACACCGTGACCGAGCTCTACCCCGAGCATGTGGTGCTAGATGGCAACCATCCACTGGCTGGCATTGCGATTCGCATTCACCTCGAGGTGCAGTCGGTGCGCGAGGCTACGCACAAAGAGCAAGAGCGAGGCACTTTGGGCACGGGATTCTTCAAGATCGAGGCGCAAGCGCCAGGCAACGATTTGTTGCACTGATTTATTTCTTCCGGGTCGAGCCGTAACCGCCCTCACCGCGTTCGGTGGGCGCAGCAAATTCGTTGACCACATTGAACTGGGCTTGCACCACGGGCACGATGACCAACTGCGCCAAGCGCTCCATAGGCTCCAGCGTGAAAGCCACATCGCTGCGGTTCCAAGCGCTGACCATGAGTTGGCCTTGGTAATCGCTGTCAATCAAACCCACCAAGTTGCCCAATACGATGCCGTGTTTGTGGCCTAGGCCAGAGCGCGGCAAGATCAACGCGGCATAGGCGGGGTCTGCCAAATGAATAGCGATGCCCGTGGGCACCAATTGCCAAGCATTGGGCTCCAAGGTGATGGCCACATCCAAGCACGCACGCAAGTCCAAGCCAGCGCTGCCGGGCGTGGCGTAGTGCGGCAGATGGTCTGCCATGCGGGGATCCAGAATTTTGACGTCGAGTTTCATGGTTTGATCAGTTGAAGACGATGGAGTTGAAAATTCAAATGTGAAGCTTGACATCACCGCTTGGGTTCAATCGAACAGAACAAGTCAGGCGGCCTTCATGCGCACAGCAATCTCGGCCACCAATTGACGCGCCAAGGTGAGCTTGCTGGCATGCGCCAACGCTTGACTGCCTTGTGCATCGACCAACAACAAGGCGTTGTCATCCAAACCAAAGGTGGCAGGCCCAATATTGCCCACCAAAAGCGGCACGCCTTTGCGCGCGCGTTTGTCGGTGGCGTGCTTCAGCAAATCATGGCTCTCCGCCGCAAAACCCACGCAATACAAAGCGCCGCTTTGGGCGCGGGGCGATTGAGACACTTCAGCCAAGATGTCTGGGTTCTCTACAAAGCTGAACTGCGGTAACTGGGCTGAACCCTCTTTTTTGATCTTTTGCCCCGCCACATCGGCCACGCGCCAATCGGCCACAGCCGCGGTGGCCACAAACACAGAGGCAGCATCCACATGTTGTGCAACGGCTATTTGCATCTCTAGGGCGGAGAGTACATCCACGCGCTGCACGCCCCGCGGTGTGGGCAAGTTCACGGGACCTGCCACCAAGGTCACTTCTGCACCGGCCTCATGGGCTGCGCGGGCAATTGCAAAGCCCATCTTGCCGCTGGATAAATTGGTGATGCCGCGCACTGGATCCATCGCTTCATAAGTGGGCCCAGCTGTGACCAACACATGCTGGCCTGCCAGCAACTTAGGCTGAAAAAAAGCAATCAGATCTTCCACAATCTCATCGGGCTCCAGCATGCGGCCGTCGCCCGTTTCGCCGCAGGCTTGCTCACCTTGCCCCACATCCAGCACATGCGCACCATCCGCCTTGAGCTGCGCCATGTTGCGCTGAGTGGCAGGATGAATCCACATTTCTCGGTTCATGGCAGGAGCCAAAATCAATGGCACTTTGTCTATGGGGCGCGCCAAGCACATGAGGCTGAGCAACTCATCTGCACGACCGTGCAGCAGTTTGGCCATGAAGTCAGCACTGGCGGGGGCCACCAAGATGGCATCGGCCTCACGGCTCAAATTGATGTGCGCCATGTTGTTGTGTTCGCGCGCATCCCATTGCGAGGTGTAGACCGTGCGGTTCGACAAGGCTTGCATGGTCACGGGTGTGATGAACTGCGCCGCAGCCTCGGTCATCACCACTTGAACCGTGGCGCCCTCTTTGACCAAGGCACGGCACAGCTCCGCCGCTTTGTAGCAAGCGATGCCACCACTCAAACCCAAAACAATGTGTTTATTTGACAGATCAGACATGGGTCGCAATGTAGCAGAGCGCCTATAATTGGTATTTCCACCTACCGAGAGATTGACCTCTCGATCTGGCATGACCCAATTTGTATTCGTCACCGGCGGCGTTGTCTCTTCCCTTGGTAAGGGAATAGCAGCCGCCTCACTCGCCGCGCTGCTTGAGTCGCGCGGCCTCAAAGTCACCCTGATCAAGCTGGATCCCTACATCAACGTCGACCCCGGCACCATGTCTCCGCTGCAACACGGCGAGGTCTTCGTCACCGAAGACGGTGCAGAAACCGACCTCGACCTCGGCCACTACGAGCGCTTCATCACGACGCGCATGAAAAAGGCCAACAACTTCACCACAGGCCAGATTTACCAAAGCGTGCTCGACAAAGAACGTCGCGGCGACTATCTGGGCAAAACCGTCCAAGTCATCCCGCACATCACCAACGAAATTCAAGAATTCGTCAAGCGCGGCGCAGCCTATGGCACGCCTGAAGCAGTGGATGTGGCCATCGTTGAAATCGGTGGCACGGTGGGTGACATTGAGTCTTTGCCCTTCCTAGAGGCTGCCCGTCAAATGAACTTGAAATTGGGCCCAAACAACACCGCATTTGTCCACCTAAGCTACGTGCCCTGGATTGCTGCCGCGGGTGAGCTCAAAACCAAACCCACCCAACACACGGCCCAAAAGCTGCGCGAAATTGGTATCCAAGCCGATGCCTTGGTGTGCCGTGCAGACCGCCCCATACCTGAAGAAGAGCGCCAAAAGATCAGCCTGTTCTCCAACGTGCCTGAATGGGGCGTGATCTCCATGTGGGACGTGGACACCATCTATAAAGTACCACGCATGTTGCATGACCAAGGCTTGGATAACTTGGTGTGCGAAAAACTACGTATCAGCGCCAAACCCGCTCAGTTGCAGCGCTGGGACGACTTGGTCCATGAAGTCGCCAACCCAAGAGAAGAGGTCACCATCGCCATGGTGGGCAAGTACGTGGACCTGTCTGACAGCTACAAGTCACTCAACGAGGCCCTGCGCCACGCTGGCATGAAGAACCATGCGCGAGTGAAAATTGAGTACATCGATTCGGAAAACATCACGCCTGACAACGTCAGCGACCTTGGCAAGTTTGACGCCATTTTGGTCCCCGGTGGCTTTGGCATTCGTGGCGTAGAGGGCAAGATTTCCTCTGCTCAGTTCGCCCGTGAAAACAAAGTTCCCTACTTGGGCATCTGCCTGGGCATGCAAGTGGCCACCATCGAATACGCTCGCCACATGGCTGGCCTGACGCAGGCCAATAGCACCGAGTTTGTGCCAGACGGCCCTTGCCCCGTCATCGCCCTGATCCACGAGTGGAAAGATGCGGACGGCAGCATCCAAACCCGCACGGCCAACTCCAACCTTGGCGGCACCATGCGCTTAGGCGCGCAAAGCTCTGATGTGGCTCCTGGCACATTGGCCCACAAGATTTACGGTGATGTGGTGACCGAGCGTCACCGCCACCGCTACGAAGCCAATGTGAACTACCTCGACGCACTGCGTTCTGCTGGCTTGGTGATTTCAGCGCTCACACAGCGCGAACAACTCACCGAGATCGTCGAGTTGCCGCAAAATGTGCATCCTTGGTACATGGGCGTGCAGTTCCATCCCGAGTTCAAATCGACGCCTTGGGATGGCCACCCCTTGTTCAACGCCTTTGTGAAAGCAGCGCTGGACCACCGGGCCTTGGCAAAAAACGCACATTGAAAACAAAGGACACCCCATGAAACTTTGCGGATTTGATGTTGGCCTGAACCAACGCTTCTTTTTAATCGCTGGCACTTGCTCGATTGAAAGCATGGAGATGTCCATTGACGTGGCAGGCCAATTGAAGGAAATCTGCTCGGGCTTGGGCATTCCACTCATCTACAAAGGTTCGTTCGACAAGGCCAACCGTTCTTCCGGCAACACCTTGCGCGGTGTGGGCATGGATGCGGGCCTGAACATCCTGGACGAGGTACGCCGACAACTGCAACTCCCCATCCTCACAGATGTGCATGATGCGTCGCAAGTCAGCACCGTGGCCAGCGTGGTCGATGTGTTGCAGACCCCCGCCTTCTTATGCCGCCAAACCGACTTCATCCGAGCCGTGGCGCAATCGGGCAAACCAGTCAACATCAAAAAGGGCCAATTTTTAGCGCCTTGGGACATGAAAAATGTCATTGACAAAGCCCGTGACGCGGCTCGCGAGGCGGGACTGACCGAAGACAACTTCTTGGCCTGCGAACGCGGTGTGAGCTTTGGCTACAACAACCTCGTGGCCGACATGACCAGCTTGGCTGAGATGCGCAAGTCTGGCGCGCCCGTGGTGTTCGACGTCACGCATTCTGTGCAAAAACCAGGCGGACAAGGCACAGTCAGCGGCGGCGCCCGCGAGATGGTGCCTGTGCTGGCGCGCGCTGGCGTGGCCGCGGGTGTGGCTGGCTTGTTCATGGAAACCCACCCGCGCCCCTCAGAGGCTTGGTCGGATGGCCCAAACGCCGTGCCATTGGGCAAAATGAAAGCTTTGTTAGAGACCCTGGTCGAGCTCGATGCTGTGACCAAAAAACACCCCTTCTTAGAGAACAACTTTGAAGCCTAAGTGCCACGCACACAGACTTCAACCCTTTTAAAAACTTGAAATAGGAAACCTCCCATGAGCGCTATCGTCGACATCGTTGCCCGTGAAATTTTGGACAGCCGCGGCAACCCCACCGTGGAATGTGATGTGCTGTTGGAGTCGGGCACCATGGGCCGTGCCGCAGTGCCATCCGGCGCATCCACTGGCAGCCGTGAAGCCATTGAGTTGCGTGATGGCGACCCAAGCCGCTACCTCGGCAAAGGCGTGTTGAAAGCAGTGGAGCACATCAACACCGAAATCTCAGAAGCCATTTTGGGCTTGGACGCGTCTGAACAAGCCTTCCTCGACAAGACCTTGATCGACCTCGACGGCACTGAAAACAAAAGCCGCTTAGGCGCCAATGCGATGTTGGCCGTGTCAATGGCTGTAGCACGCGCTGCGGCCGAAGAGTCTGGTTTGCCGTTGTACCGCTACTTTGGCGGCATGCATGCCAACCAATTGCCTGTGCCCATGATGAACGTCATCAACGGCGGCGCCCACGCCAACAACAACTTGGACTTGCAAGAGTTCATGATCATCCCCGTCGGCGCGCCCACCTTCCGCGAAGCCGTGCGTTACGGCGCTGAAGTGTTTCACGCCTTGAAGAAAATCATCCATGACAAAGGCATGAGCATTGCTGTGGGTGACGAAGGTGGTTTTGCGCCCAACGTCACCAGCCACGAAGCGGCCATCCAAATGATCTTGGATGCCATTGCTGCTGCGGGCTACACCGCAGGCGAACAAATCGCCATTGGCTTAGATTGCGCGGCCAGCGAGTTCTACAAAGACGGCAAGTACCACTTGTCTGGCGAAGGCTTGCAATTGACCGCCCAACAGTGGACTGACATGTTGGCCACCTGGTGCGACAAGTACCCCATCATCAGCATCGAAGACGGCATGGCCGAAAACGACTGGGACGGCTGGAAAGTGTTGACCGAGCGATTGGCTCAAAAAGTGCAAATCGTGGGCGACGACTTGTTCGTGACCAACACCAAGATCTTCAAAGAAGGCATTGACAAAGGCATCGCCAATTCGATTCTCATCAAGATCAACCAAATCGGCACCTTGACCGAGACCTTCGCAGCCATCGAGATGGCCAAGCGCGCTGGCTACACCGCTGTGATCAGCCACCGCTCAGGCGAAACTGAAGACAGCACCATTGCTGACATCGCCGTAGGTTTGAACGCGGGTCAAATCAAAACCGGCTCCATGAGCCGCTCTGACCGCATGGCCAAATACAACCAACTTTTACGCATCGAAGAAGACTTGGGCGACGTGGCGGTCTACCCTGGCCGCTCGGCCTTCTACAACCTGCGTTGATCGCCTCATCCCTTGATCAGCTTGATGCTGCGCCCACTCCACCTTGTGCTGATTGTCCTGCTGCTCGTGCTGCAAGCTCAGCTGTGGTTTGGTCGCGGCAGCATCCCTGACGTGATGCGCTTGCGGCAGACCCTGAATGATCAAAAGCAGCAAAACGTCGCTGCGCAGTTGGCCAACGATCGGCTCAGTGCTGAACTCCATGACCTCAAAGACGGTCTGGAAATGGTCGAGGAGCGTGCTCGCTCGGAGATCGGTATGGTCAAGCCAAACGAAGTCTTCGTGCAAATCGCGAAGTGACCGACGTCCTCTTCTCGAGCGCCTTCACCCTCTGGGGTCTCGACACCTCTTGGCTTGAACTCATCGCCGTTTTACTGGCCTTGGCGATGATTGTTTGCAACATCGTGGAGTTGCATTGGGGCTGGCCACTCGCTGCGATCAGCTCGGTGCTGTATTTTTTTTTGTTTTGGAGCCAGCAACTGTATGGCGGTGCTATTTTGCAAGTGCTGTTCATGGTGTTGGCGCTTTGGGGATGGGCGGTGTGGCTGCGTGGCGTGAAAGGTGCACCCTTGTCTGTCACACACCTTCCCCGGCATCAACGCTTGACGTTGGCGCTGAGCGGGTCTGCGCTGTGGCTGGCCATAGGCAGCATGCTCCTGAACTTCACTGATACCGATGTGCCTTGGTGGGACGCCTTTCCCACTGCTTTGAGCTTGATTGGCCAATATTTGCTGGCCCACAAACGCCTAGAAAATTGGGCGATTTGGATCGTTGTCAACTTCGTGGCCACAGGGCTGTTTGCTTGGAAAGGCTTGTGGCTGACTGCACTGCTCTACCTCGTGTTCATTGGGTTGAGTATCTTGGGTTGGCGCACTTGGGCCAAACATCTCAAACAGGAAACTGCATGAAGATCGCCCTGCTAGGCGCGGAAAGCACAGGCAAGACACAACTTGCCAAGGCCCTAGGCGAGCGTTTGCAAAAAACAGGCTTGCTCGTGCACCGTGTGGACGAATACCTGCGCACATGGTGCGATAAACACCAGCGTACACCTCGCCAAGACGAACAACGCCACATGATCGAAACACAAATCGCCCATGAGATGGCCGCGCCAAAGGGCGCGGTGGTGATTGCAGACACAACGCCGTTGATGACAGCGGTTTACAGCCAAATGCTGTTTAACGACAACAGCTTGAATGAATTGGCCTTGGCCCATCAAGCGGTGTACGACATCACCTTGCTCACTGGACTTGATCTACCCTGGAAGAGTGACGGCTTGCAGCGCGATGGCCCGCATGTGCGTGAACCAGTCGACCAACGCTTGCGCCACATGCTCGGGCTTGCTCAGTTGCCCTACCAAGTGGTGTACGGTCAGGGTGAGCAACGCTTGGAAAATGCTTTGTTTTGCATTGCCCGCCAAGCACCGCATTTGGCCGAAAACATCCAGCGATCGGAGCTGTCCGCACGGTGGAGCGGCTCCTGCGAGACCTGCGGTGACGGCGACTGCGAACACCGCTTGTTTAGCAGCCTCCTCAAAGGCTGAAGCGCTCTATTGCAAAGACGAGGGTGCAGGTGCCGGCGTTGCTGTGGCAACAAAAATTTGCGCTGCATCTACCGCGTCATAACGGTATTGCTCGCCACAAAAATCGCAACCCACCTCGACCTCCCCGCGCTCGGCCAAGATGCTCTCCACCTCTTCGGTGCCCAAGCTGCGAATCATGTTGCTGACACGCTCGCGGCTGCATGAGCAGGCAAAGCTGGGTGTGATGGGCTCAAATCGCACCAGTTTTTCTTCCCAAAACAAGCGGCGCAAAATGGTGTCGACATCCAAGTTCAGCAGCTCATCAGCAGTCAAGCTGGAGGCCAAAATAGAAATGCGGTTGTAGTCTTCGTTGCGACCAATTTCGTCTTCATCTTCCATGGTCGCTTTGGCTGACAAATTGCCTTCGCCTTTGATGGGCAAGCGTTGAATCAACAAACCAGCGGCAGTGGTATCGTTGGCGGCCAATACCAAGGTGGTGTCGAGCTGCTCGCTTTGCAGCATGTAGTGCTGCAACACGTCGCTCAACTTATCCAGCTTGTTGCGGTGGTCGTCAAACAAAGGCACCACCCCTTGGTAAGCCTGCTGACCTGGTTTTTTGTTGAGCGGGTCTAGCGTGATGGCACAGCGGCCCTCATTGTTGACATTCACCATCTCTGCCAAGCTGCTCGCGTCGCCCAATTCGCCCACCACTTTGGCGGTGGCACGCAAGCTTAGATTTGGGTTAACTTCAACCACAGCCAGTTTCAAAGGCCCGTCGCCAAAAATTTGCATCACCAAAGCCCCATTGAATTTGATGTTCGATTGCATCAACACCGCAGCCGCTGTCATCTCACCCAGCAAATGGCGCACGGGTTTTGCATAGGGACCCGTTTCCACATTGGCAGCACGGCGCTTGAGCACTTCTTGCCACACATCGGTGAGTTGCACCAACATGCCGCGCACTGGCAAACCATCAAACAAAAATTTATGCAACTGCGACATCAAGCCAACTTCTTTAATCCCGCTTTGTAGCGGTTCTTGTTGTTCACATAGTGCTGCGCGCTGCGACGCAAGCCCTCGATTTGCTCTTGGGTGAGCTGCCGCACCACCTTGGCAGGGCTGCCCACAATCATGGAGCCATCAGGAAACTCTTTGCCTTCGGTCACCAGCGAGCCTGCACCCACCAAGCAGTTCTTGCCAATCTTCGCGCCATTGAGCACGATGGCACCAATACCTATGAGCGACTCATCCCCCACCGTGCAGCCATGCAACTGCACCATGTGACCCACCGTCACATGCTTGCCTATGGTCAACGGCATGCCCACATCGACGTGCAACACGCTGCCGTCTTGGATGTTGGTGCCTTCACCAATGTGGATGGTGGCTGAGTCGCCCCGCACCACACTGCCGAACCACACGCTGCTGTCAGCGGCCATGTGTACGTCGCCCATCACTTGGGCATTGTCAGCCACCCAAGCCGAGTCGGCCATCTGAGGGCTGAGCGCATCGAGTTGATAAATAGTCATGCAAATCTCCAGCGGTGTATTGTTTTCTACAATTGTAAGGATGAGCCTTCGACCTTTAGCCCTCAACGCCTTGTGCATCTGCCAGCCCGATGAAAAAGTTCAGGCCGTGCAGTCACTCTGGGCCCAACAAAACCAAGTGGCTTTGGACACCTCTGAAAACATAAGCCCTGGCGATCACTTGACGCTGCCAGGACGGCCCGCACTGCCGCGGTTGATTCCAGCCCAGCATGTGCCTACGCGCAAGCCCTACACGCCAGAGGGTTTGGCCGCATTGATGCACGCGGTCTGTCACATCGAGTTCAACGCCATCAACCTTGCCTTGGATGCCGTTTGGCGCTTCCCCCACATGCCAGCAGCCTACTACACAGACTGGCTGCGCGTCGCCTATGAAGAGTCGCAACACTTTGCGATGCTGCACATTCATCTCAACAGCATGGGCTACACCTATGGCGACTTTGATGCGCACGATGGTTTGTGGCTCATGTGCCAAAAGACGGCCGACGACGTTCTGGCCCGCATGGCGCTGGTGCCCCGCACCTTAGAAGCACGAGGGCTGGATGCCACACCCTTGATTCAAACCAAGCTTCGCAAAGCCGCCTCGCCTGCCGCTTTGCGCGCAGTCGAACTGTTGGACATCATCCTGCACGAAGAGGTCGGTCACGTGGCCATCGGCAACCACTGGTACCGCTGGCTGAGTGAGCAACGTGGACTCGATCCCCTGTCACTCTACGGCGTGTTGGTGCAGCGCTACGAAGCGCCCAAGCTGCGACCACCTTTCAACGAGGAGGCTCGAAAACGTGCGGGCTTTACTGACGTTGAACTGAGTTACTTGCGCGGCGCTTGATTGTCTAGTCAACCTCGCGGGTGATGCTGCCCGTGCAAACTCTTCAAGCGCTCACGCGCAATGTGCGTGTAGATGGTGGTGGTAGAAATATCCGCATGCCCGAGCAGCATTTGCACCGCACGCAAATCTGCACCATGGTTGAGCAAATGGGTGGCAAAAGCATGACGCAGCGTGTGCGGCGAAATCGGAACGTGGATGTTGGCCTGCAAAGCATATCTTTTGATGAGTTGCCAAAACATGGCACGCGTCATGGACTCACCCGCGTTTTTTCCGCGCACTGTGACAAACAAAGCCTGCGTTTGGTGGCCAGCCAAAAGCAATGGACGCACCTCGCTCAAATAACGTTGCAGCCAATCACGGGCCTCCTCGCCAAACGGCACCAAGCGCTCTTTGCTGCCTTTGCCCATGATGCGCAACACGCCGTCGTTCAAACTCACGTGCAGGGTTTTGAGGTCCACCAATTCGCTCACACGCAAGCCACTGGCGTAAATGAGCTCCAGCATGGCACGGTCGCGCAGGCCTAAGCCGGTGGACACATCCGGCGCGTGGAGCAGACTGTCGACCTGCGCTTGCGTCAAACTTTTGGGTGCTCGCGCAGGCTGCTTGGCAGTGAGCAACTTCAGCGTGGGGTCAGCCACCAAGATGCGCTCACGCAAGGCCCATCGGTAAAACCTCTTGAAAACCGTCAACCGACGGTTGGCACTGGTGGCTTTGGTCTGGGCGTGGCGATACGCAAAGTACTGTTGCAAGTCTGATTCTTGCGCTGCCAGCAAATGTGTACCTTGTGCATTCAACCAAGAAGACAGCAAATTCAAGTCTCGCCGATAAGCAGCCAAACTGTTTGGCGCCAAGCCGTGCTCTAGCCAAAGCGCATCAATGAAGATATCAATGTTGGCATCGGGCGCTGCAGCTTGAATGGGCGTGGGATGTGTCATGTGAGCGTCCATCGTAAACGCTTGTGAAGCACAGCCGCTTTGGACAGCGGTTATTCTCTCGTGGTGAATTACGTTCAACTGCTCTTACCCGACTTCTCTCTCATCCTGTGTGGTTATTTGGTTTGTCAATACACCGCCCTCAACCGCACGGTGTGGGAGCAGGTAGAGAGTTTGGTTTACTTTCTCTTATTTCCGATTTTGTTGTTTCACTCCATCGTGCGAACGCCTTTGGATTTGCATGCCGCTTCGCATCTCATCATGGCGGGTTTGCTGCTGGGTTTGAGTGGCATTGGCTTGTCTTATGTGCTGCCAAAGCTGCCATTTTTACGCCAACACATTGACACCCGCTTGCATGCAGCCAGCGCTCAGGTGGCGTTTCGGTTCAACTCATTCATTGCCTTGGCATTGACAGAACGCATTGCGGGGCCACAAGCCTTGTTGCTGATTGCCGTGCTGATTGGTGTGTGCGTGCCCATGTTCAATGTGGCTGCCGTGTGGCCCATGGCCCGACATGCCCAACGCAGCTTTGCTCGTGAGCTGATTCGCAACCCGCTCATCTTGGCCACCGTCTCTGGCTTACTCGCCAACACCGCGGGCCTGCACATCCCCAATTGGGCGGAGCCCACCTTGCAACGCATGGGTGGCGCATCGCTGGCCTTAGGCCTCATGGCAGCAGGTGCGGGCATGGAGTTTGGTCATTTGATGAAAGGCAAGGCTTTGGCAGTGGCGTTGCTGGCCATCCGACACCTCATCACCCCCTTGATTGCCTGCGGACTGGCCAGCGCATTCGCGCTCGACCACACGCAAACCAGCGTATTGTTGGCCTTTTCGGCCCTACCCACTGCCTCAAGCTGCTATGTGCTGGCCGCCCGAATGGGCTACAACGGGCCTTTTGTGGCGGGATTGGTCACGCTTTCCACCGTGTTGGGCATGCTCAGCCTGCCATTTGCCTTGGGCGTATTACGCTGAAAGGCCACGCTTTCGTGGCATAATAATGCGTTTTGCGGAAAGTGTGTCGAAATAGGTCGGCGTGGCTACCGCAGCTGCTCAAGGAAAAGCGATGAAAGAAGGCATTCACCCCAACTACCGTGAAATTTGTTTCATGGACATGTCTAACGGTTTCAAATTTGTGACGCGCTCATGCGCCAGCACAAAAGAAATGATCAAGATGGAAGACGGCCGCGATTTGCCGTTGTACAAACTCGATACCACCAGCGAGTCACACCCCTTCTACACTGGCACACAAAAGTCTGTTGACAACATGGGTGGCCGCGTTGAGCGCTTCCGTAACAAGTACGGCAAGACCATCGCCAAGTAAGCCCATCGCTCACTTCAAACAAGGCAGCCCGGCTCTCCGCGCTGCCTTTTTTATTTAAAAACGTGACCCAACCTAATCCCGCCATCGTTCCTCAGAGTGCTGTGCGCCGTTTGCCACGCATTGCGCTTTGGCTTTTTTGTGCAGCCTATGTCTTGCCTGGCATGTTTGGGCGTGAACCTTGGAAGGGCAATGAGTTCAACACCTTCAGCTACATGTTGGCACTTGCTGAAGGCTCAAGCGATTGGCTCACCCCAAGCATTTGGGGACGGCTGCCCGAGCTCGACGCCTTGCTGCCTTATTGGTTGGGTGCATGGGCCATTCAAATCGCCCCCCCTTGGATGTCAGCTGGCTTGGCGGTCCGCATTCCGTTTGCGATGCTCTTAGCCCTCACCTTGGCCAGCACTTGGCACGGCGTGTATTACTTGGCATTGAGCCCACAGGCGCAGCCCGTTGCGTTTGCATTCGGGGGTGAGGCCAAGCCCAAAGACTATGCCCGCACCATTGCGGATGGTGCGGTATTGGCCCTCATCGCTTGCCTAGGATTGGCGCTTTTGTCGCATGAAGTTAGCCCCATCTTGATGCAACTGGCGCTGGTCAGCTTTGTGTTTTACGGCGTAGCGGCACTGCCCTATCACCCTCGCTACAGTTTGACTGCAGTCACCATCGGTCTGTTGGGGCTGTGCCTCAGTGGCGCTCCCAGTTTTGCAGTGTTGATGGCTGTGGGCAGTGGGCTTTTGTGCTTGCTGGATCGGCAAAGCACATCGATACAAACCGCACGTTTGCATGCGCTTTGGCTTTTTCTGGTGGGCATGCTGGTCGCGGCTTTGGCTTACACCTTGGACATCTGGCACTGGCGCTTGCTGCCCTTGCATGACGATCCACAAGCGTGGCGCAGTTTGTTGCGTTTGTTGGTCTGGTTCACTTGGCCTGCATGGCCCTTGACTTTATGGACGCTTTGGCGATGGCGTCGTCAATGGGCCTCGCTGCACTGGAGTCGCCACCTGGTGTTGCCCATGTGGTTCACCGCGCTCACCGTCAGTACAGCGCTGTTGACGCACTCATCCAGCCGCACCTTGTTGTTGGCACTGCCAGCGTTTGCCACGCTGGCAGCCTTCGCACTGCCTACCCTGCGTCGCAGTGTGGCGGCTTTGATTGACTGGTTCACGCTGCTGTTTTTCTCAGGTTCAGCGCTGATCATTTGGATCATTTGGATCGCGATGCAAACAGGTTGGCCCACAACGCCAGCAAAAAATGTGGCGCGATTGGCGCCAGGCTTTGAACCTAGCTTTGGATGGCTGGCTTTCATTGTGGCGTTGGCGGCTACTGCCATGTGGGGTTGGTTGGTGGTTTGGCGCTCAGCCAAAAATCGTCATGCCTTATGGAAAAGTTTGGTGTTGCCTGCGGGCGGCGCTGCCTTGTGCTGGCTGCTGCTGCTCACGCTATGGCTGCCACTTTTGGATTTCGCTTTCAGCTACAAACCTTGGGTGCAACAAATACAAACTGTGATGGCCAAACAAGATGCGGGCAAAACACATGATGTCTGTTTGCTTAGCTATGGTTTGAATACCAGCCAGATGACGGCATTCCACTACCACGGCGGGTTTGATGTGAAGCCTGTCGACAAGGCAAGTGCCGCGCAACAGCTTGGCTGCCCTTGGCTCGTGGTTGACAACGATTTACGCCCAGAGCTCCCACAAGTTGTTCGTTTGAATGAATGGACTCGCGTGCGAAGCATTTATCGCCCAGCAGATAAAAAAGAAAACGTGACGCTGTATCACCGTCGTCAACCTTGAGTCAAGGATGAGCAAGGAACGCACCATCATCATGCAGCATGCCGGTACGGTGATGATCGGTCAACTGGCCGTGATGGCATTCAGCATCATCGATACGCTGGTTGCTGGCCACTTTGCGGACACAGCACTCGCTGCATTGGCTGTGGCTTCCGCTACCTATGTCACGGTGCATATCTCGCTCATGGGAATGCTGCAAGCCTTGTTGCCCGTCTGGGCTGAGTTGCAAGGTGCCCAACGCCATCAAGAGGTGGGTCGATCCGTTCGACAAGCCTTGTATCTGTGCGCGATCACTTCAAGCCTTGGAATGTGGGCGCTGCTTTGCCCCGGACCATTGCTGAACTGGACGCAAGTACCCCCTGATTTACAAGCGGATGTGCGTTCGTACCTCACGATTGTGGCGTTTGGTCTCCCTGCATCTTTGCTGTTTCGGATGTACAGCACGCTGAACCAAAGCTTGGGAAAGCCTCAGTTGGTCACCTGGGTGCAAGTAGGTGCTTTGGTGGTCAAAATTCCTCTGTCCATCATGTTGGTTTTGGGTATTCCAGGTGTGCTGCAGCCCATGGGCTTGGCTGGGTGTGCATGGGCCACGTTGGCGGTCACTTTGATGATGATTGCTTTGGCGATATGGCTGATACGCACACAAGACTTTTACACGCCCTACCGCATTTGGGAGCCCATGGAAAAACCCCATGCAGCCACCCTGTTGCACTTCTTGCGTTTGGGTCTGCCCAGTGGTTTGGCGATTGGCGTAGAGGTCACCTCCTTCACGCTGATGTCGTTGTTCATTGCACGCTTGGGTGTGGTGGCCACCGCTAGCCATCAAATCGCAGCCAATATGGCGGCCGTGCTCTACATGGTTCCTTTGTCGCTCTCGATTGCCTGCAGCGCACGCGTGAGTTATTGGATTGGTGCGGGCCAAATCACGCGCGCACGTCAGTCCTTGCGAACAGGGTTGGGTTTGATCTTGCTGATGAGTTTGAGCTTGGCCGCATTGATGGGTTGGCAATCCCAAACCATTGCACAGCTCTATACCCAATCCATCCAAGTGGCTACGCAGGCGGGCACCTTGTTGCTGTGGTTGATGCTCTACCACGTGGCAGATGCCGTGCAAGTGTTTTGTGTGTTCACGCTGCGTTGCTATGGCATCACGTTTTTTCCGCTCATCACCTACACTTTTTTGCTGTGGGGTTTGGGCTTGACAGGCGGATACGTGGTGGCCTACGGGGTAGGCTTTGATAGCTCTGACCTGACTTGGCTCACAGCACAGTCGCCCATGGCCTTTTGGCAAATGGGCAGCTTGGCTTTGTGCATCACAGCAGCCGTTTTATTGCCCGTGCTATGGCGAGCAGCTTATCGCCTCGAACTACGCTGACAACGTATCGGCAATGCGTTTGGCGCATGCCTTGGCCTGTAATTCATCGCGCGCTTCCACCATCACGCGCACCAGTGGCTCTGTGCCACTGGCTCGAATCAACACACGGCCAGTGTCGCCCAGCTCGGCCTCGGCCTTTTGCACTTCTTCTTGCATGCGGGCATTCGATTGCCAGTCTTGACCTGGACGCAAACGAACATTCAGCAAGGTTTGTGGGAACAATGTCACGTCTTTGAGCAACTCGGCCATGGTCTTGCCACTGCGCACGCAGGTCTGCAAAATTTGCAAAGCGCTGACCAAACCGTCGCCCGTGGTGTGCTTGTCCAAAGCCAGTAAGTGGCCTGAGCCTTCACCACCCAAAATCCATCCACGTTGAGCGAGTTCTTCCAACACGTATCGGTCGCCCACCTTGGCACGCACAAACTCAACACCACGTTTTTTCAAGGCTAATTCCACCGCCATGTTGGTCATCAAGGTACCCACCACACCAGGCAGCACTTCGTCATTCGCCAAACGATCGTCAGCCATCAAATAGAGCAGTTCGTCGCCGTTGTACAAACGCCCATGCGCATCCACCAATTGCAGGCGATCTGCATCGCCATCGAGCGCAATGCCAAAGTCAGCGTGGTTGTCTTTGACTGCACGTACCAAAGCCTCGGGATGCGTGGCGCCTACTTCGTGGTTGATGTTCAAGCCATCTGGGCTGCAACCAATGGCAATCACCTCAGCCCCCAACTCGTGAAACACCTTGGGTGCAATGTGATAGGCGGCACCGTGTGCGGCATCCACCACAATCTTCAAGCCTTTGAGCGTCAGGTCGTTTGAGAAAGTACTTTTGCAAAACTCGATGTAGCGGCCAGCAGCATCTACCAAGCGTTTGGTTTTACCAAGGTTGGCTGAATCTGCCCAGACGGGGGTTTGGTCTAAAGCAACTTCTACAGCTTTCTCCCAAGCATCTGTGAGCTTCTTGCCTTGTGCACTGAAAAACTTGATTCCGTTGTCAGGAAACGGATTGTGACTGGCGCTGATGACCACCCCAAGACTTGCGCGTTGCGCACTGGTGAGGAAGGCCACACCAGGAGTAGGCAAGGGGCCAAGCAACAGCACATTGACGCCAGCTGAGTTAAATCCAGACTCAAGCGCTGACTCCAACATGTACCCCGAAATTCGGGTGTCTTTGCCAATCAATACCGTCGGGTGGGCTTCGGTTTGCTTCAGCACGCGGCCTACAGCGTGGGCCAAACGCAATACAAAGTCTGGCGTGATGGGCGCTTGCCCCACAGTGCCACGAATGCCGTCTGTGCCGAAATATCTGCGTGTCATCTCTTGTGCCTTCGGTCTATTTTGATTGTTATCGGTTTGAAGCCATTATCTCAAACCCTTGCAGCTTGCCACACTTTGATGGCCTGCACGGTTGGCGCCACATCATGCACGCGCACAAGACGCGCGCCTCGCTCGATCGCCAACACGGCAGCCGCCACGCTAGGGACCATACGCTCGCCCGCCTCGCAACCCGATACAGCACCGATGGATGACTTGCGTGACCAGCCCACGAGCAAGGGATACCCCAAGCCCAACAACTGGTCTTGATGAACCAGCAACTCAAAGTTTTGCGCGACAGTTTTGCCAAAGCCCACGCCAGGGTCGATCGCGATGCGGTTTTGCGGCACGCCCAAGGCTTGAAGGGCTTGGGTGTGTTCGTTCAAAAATTCAACCACCGGTCGAATTGAGCTGCCCTGCATGGTCAAAGTCTGCATGGTTTGCGGCTCACCGTGCATGTGCATCAAACACACGCCGCAACTGGTGTGCGCCGCCACTGCTTGCTGCGCACCAGCCTGGCGCAAAGCCCATACATCGTTGATGATGTCAACCCCCGCATCCAATACCGCTTGCATCACGCCCGCCTTGTAGGTATCAATAGAGATAGGCACATTCAAACGAACTGCTTCACGCACCACGGGCAGCACACGCGCCAACTCGTCTTCCAGCGTCACAGCAACTGCGCCTGGACGGGTGGACTCCCCGCCAATGTCCAAAATGTGTGCACCCTCTTTGAGCAGTTGCTCGCAATGCGTCAAAGCCTCACGCGTGCTGGCGTGCTGGCCACCATCCGAGAACGAGTCAGGCGTGACATTGACAATGCCCATCACCAGAGGTTGGCTGAGGTCCAAGCGAAAACGTGTGGTTTGCCAAAACATACAAGCTCCATGAGAAACGGGGCTTTCGCCCCGTTTCTGTATCCATACCAAATTGTTTTAAGCAGCCGTGGGTGCTGGATCCGGTTGCACAGCAGGCGCGCCGCCGCCGCTGTCACCGCCAGAAGGGGTGCGAGGTGTCCAGTCTTTGGGTGGACGAGGCTCGCGGCCGGCCATGATGTCATCGATTTGGTCTTTGTCGATGGTTTCCCATTCGAGCAAAGCCTTTGCCATGGTGTGCATCTTGTCTGAGTTTTCTTCAATCAAGCGGCGTGCCAAGGTGTATTGGGAGTCGATGATGCTGCGCACCTCCATGTCCACCTTTTGCATGGTGGCTTCGGACATGTTGGTGGTTTTGGTCACAGAGCGACCCAAAAACACTTCGCCTTCGTTTTCGGCATACACCATGGGGCCCAAAGCTTGGGTCATGCCGTAGCGCATCACCATGTCACGGGCAATGGAGGTGGCACGCTCAAAGTCGTTGCTGGCACCCGTGGTCATTTGGTTCATGAACACCTCTTCAGCAATACGACCACCAAACAACATGCTGATTTGGTTCAGCATGAATTCTTTGTCATAGCTGTAGCGGTCTTGTGCAGGCAGGCTCATGGTCACACCCAAAGCACGGCCGCGAGGAATGATGGTGACTTTGTGCACGGGGTCGCACTTGGGCAATAACTTACCAATCAAAGCATGACCCGACTCGTGGTAAGCCGTGTTGCGACGCTCTTCTTCGGGCATGACCATGCTCTTGCGCTCGGGGCCCATCAAGATTTTGTCTTTGGCCTTTTCAAAGTCGACCATCTCCACCACGCGTGCATTTCGACGTGCTGCCATCAAAGCAGCCTCGTTGCACAAGTTGGCCAAATCAGCACCGCTCATGCCAGGCGTGCCGCGGGCAATGATGCTGGCATTGACGTCTTGGCCGATGGGCACTTTGCGCATGTGCACATTCAAAATTTGCTCACGACCACGGATGTCGGGCAACGTGACATACACCTGACGGTCAAAACGACCGGGACGCAGCAAAGCAGCATCCAAAATGTCTGGACGGTTGGTGGCAGCCACCACGATCACGCCGAGGTTGGTTTCGAAGCCATCCATCTCGACCAGCATTTGGTTCAAGGTTTGCTCGCGTTCGTCGTTACCACCCCCTACGCCGGCGCCGCGTTGGCGACCCACAGCATCAATCTCGTCAATGAAGATGATGCAAGGCGCGTTCTTTTTGGCGTTCTCGAACATGTCACGCACACGCGCAGCGCCCACACCCACAAACATTTCAACAAAGTCAGAACCAGAGATGCTGAAGAACGGCACTTTGGCTTCGCCAGCAATGCCTTTGGCCAGCAAAGTCTTACCAGTACCGGGAGGTCCGACCAACAACAAACCGCGAGGAATACGACCACCCAGTTTTTGGAAACGCTGTGGATCTTTCAAAAAGTCCACCACCTCTTTCACTTCTTCCTTGGCTTCGTCGCAACCTGCCACGTCCGCAAACGTGACTTGGTTGTTGTTCTCATCCAGCATGCGCGCTTTGCTTTTACCAAAACTGAATGCGCCACCTTTGCCGCCGCCTTGCATCTGGCGCATGAAGTACACCCAAACACCAATCAAGAGCAACATGGGACCCCAGCTCACCAGCAAGGTCATGAGAAGCGAGCCTTCTTCGCGGGGCTTGACATCAAACTTCACCCCGTTGGCAATGAGGTCGCCCACCAAGCCACGGTCCAAGTAAGTGGCCGTGGTGCGAATCTTGCGCTCGTCATTGGTCACCGCGCTAATTTCTGTGCCGCCCTGACCTTCTTGGATGGTGGCAGTCTTGATCCGCTTGGCACGAACTTCTTCAAGAAAGTCCGAATAACCCAAGTAGCCAGAGCCTACGCCAGGACGCGTTTCAAATTGTTTGAAGACGGTAAACATCACCAAAGCGATGACCAACCAAACAGCGACTTTTGAGAACCATTGATTATTCAATGTGGGCTCCGAAATAAAAAGAGTACGAGATGTACTGAGATGGGTTTGATTTTAGGCGTTTCAAGCGCTGGGTCCACTTATATCGTATGCGCAGGCCTTATGAAATTCAAGGTTTTGCTAAAACGCGACTTTTTAGACCCATTCCGACCAAAAAAGTTTCACTTGATTTGTCTCGGCTGGCCTTGGGCTTGATGGGCTTGACCGTGCGAAAGGTACTTTTGAACAGGGTCACCAAATCGCTATAGCCGCTGCCGTGAAAAAGCTTGACCACCAATGCGCCGTCGTCTTTGAGGTGCTTTTGCGCGAAATCAACAGCCAATTCAATCAAATGGGCAATGCGGGTGGCATCCGTTGACGCAATGCCGCTCAGGTTGGGGGCCATGTCTGACACCACCACATCCACAATGCGGCCATCTAAGGCCGCTTCCAGCAGAGCCAAGACCTCTTGCTCACGGAAGTCACCTTGTATAAAGGTCACGCCCTCCACCGGCTCCATCGCCAACATATCCAAACCAATGATGGTGCCGTTCAGGGAACCCGCCGCGGCACCCGTAGGCGACATGCGACGGCGCAGGTATTGACACCAAGCACCAGGCGCGCAACCCAAGTCCACCACCACGTTGCCAGATTTGACAAGGCCGAGCTGCTCATCGATCTCTTTGAGTTTGTAGGCTGCACGTGCTCGGTAGCCCTCTTTTTGTGCCAGCTTGACGTAGGTGTCGTTCACATGATCGTTCAACCATGACTTATTGACTTTTTTGCTTTTAGTTTTAGCTTTCAATTCAACCCTTCATTCGTCCACCCCAGCGAGCGGGGATAATACCTGCATGTCTGCAATACAACTCACACCTGCTCAACGCAAAATTCACCGTGCCGAAGCACACCACCTAGACCCTGTCGTGATGATTGGCAACGATGGTTTAACACCAGCCGTCATCAAAGAAGCAGACATGGCCCTGAATGCCCATGGCCTGATCAAAATCCGCGTCTTGGGCGACGACCGCCCTGCACGCGAAGCCATGTTGGCTGCTTTGGCAGACCAACTCAGCGCAGCACCGATTCAACACATCGGAAAACTATTTGTGCTTTGGCGCCCACGCGCAGAAAAAGAACGCACTGCTGATGAAGACCGCATGGCGGGCCCACGCGATGTCAAAGTGCTGAAGTACAGCAGCCGTGGCGGCCAGCGCCCTGAAGTCAAAACTCTGCGCGTGCTGGGCAATCAACGCCTGACTTCAGGCGGTCAAGTCAAGCGCGCCAAACCGAAAAAGATTTCGATCAAAAAACGCACACTGGGTTAATCGGTTTTCGTCGCGTCCGCTGCAACAGCTGGCTCAGACTTCAGTGGGCTCTTCGCCCAAAGCACCTGACCAGCGCACAACCACTGGAAAAAATAAAACGCTGAACCCAGGTTGTGCCACAAAGCCAAGTTGTCTCGCGCCAAGATATGTGGTTTCGCTGCAAACTCAATCAGCAAAGCCAACAACATACCTGCAATCACCCAAGGAGACGGTGTGTGGCGGTGATGCACCAAGTTTTCGCGCTTGGCGGCCCACAGCAACAAGAGGCCACAAAACAATGCCAGCCAAGTTTGAGCGCTGAATAATTTTGCAGCCATCTGCCCCGCGATGGCCGGTGTTTCCAAATGCACAAATAGCATAGGCACCACCCCAAACCCAACTGCAGTGAGGCTACCCCACCATAAGGCAGCTATAAAAATTTGTAGCCGCACCATGCCAGAAGTTACAGGTAAGAGACTGTGACGACCTCGTAGCGCTTCACACCGCCTGGCGCTTGCACCTCGGCCACATCGCCTTCTTCCTTACCAATCAGGGCACGGGCAATAGGACTGCTGATGTTGATGAGGCCGAGTTTCAAATCGGCCTCGTCTTCGCCCACGATTTGATACGTGACTTTGTCGCCTGTTTCTTCCTCTTCCAAGGCCACGGTGGCCCCAAATACAACGCGGCCGCCCGCATCTAACTCAGCAGGATCGATGATTTTGGCCACTGACAATTTGCCCTCAATCTCTTGAATGCGGCCTTCGATGAAACCTTGACGGTCTTTGGCGGCATCGTATTCGGCGTTCTCGCTCAAGTCGCCTTGGGCCCGGGCTTCGGCAATTGCAGCGATGACAGAGGGGCGCTCAACGGTTTTGAGTTTGTGCAACTCGTCTTTGAGCTTTTCTGCGCCACGTTTGGTAATCGGTACTGTACTCATCGTATTTCCTTGAGGCGTCTTAGTTCACAGCCAACTGGGCGTGCATTTCCTGCACCGAAATGACATCCAACGTGTCCATGTACTTCATGCCTTCAACTGCCGCTTCTGCGCCAGCGATGGTGGTGAAAGTCGTGACCCGGTTGAGCAATGCCGAGGTGCGAATATAGCGCGAGTCGACAATCGCATTGCGCCGCTCTTCGACGGTGTTGATGACCAAAACCACTTCGTTGTTTTTGATGGCGTCCACGATGTGGGGGCGGCCTTCAGCCACTTTGTTGACCACAGCACAAGACACGCCAGCCTCGGCAATCGCTGCCGCAGTGCCCTTGGTGGCCATCATCTCAAAACCCAAAGCAGCCAACTGTCGCGCCACTTCGATGACTCGCAGTTTGTCGTTGTTCTTCACAGAGATGAACACTTTGCCCGTGGAGCGGCCATCCGCATCGCGCGAACGTGGCAATTTAGTGCCTGCGCCCAACTGGCTTTTAACAAAAGCTTCACCAAAGGTCTTGCCCACGCCCATGACTTCACCGGTGGACTTCATCTCGGGGCCGAGGATGGTGTCAACACCCGGGAACTTCACAAACGGAAACACCGCTTCTTTGACGCTGAAATAAGGCGGTGTGACTTCCTGGGTGATCCCTTGAGATGCGAGGGTTTGACCCGCCATGCAGCGCGCCGCCACCTTAGCCAGCTGAATGCCTGTGGCTTTGGAAACAAAGGGCACGGTGCGTGAGGCGCGTGGATTGACCTCCAACACATAGATCACGTCTTGGCCGTCCACATGTTGAATGGCGAACTGCACGTTCATCAAACCGACCACGTTCAAAGCGCCCGCCATCGCAGCAGACTGGCGCTTGAGTTCGTTGACGGTTTGTACCGACAAAGAATAAGGGGGCAATGAACAAGCTGAATCACCACTGTGCACACCCGCTTGCTCGATGTGTTCCATCACGCCGCCGATAAAGGTCTTGCCCTCTGGGTCGCGCAGGCAGTCCACATCGCACTCAATCGCGTCGTTCAGGAAACGGTCCAGCAGCACGGGTGAGTCGTGTGACACCTTGACCGCTTCACGCATGTAGCGCTCCAAGTCACGTTGCTCGTGCACGATTTCCATCGCACGACCACCCAACACATAACTAGGGCGGACCACCAAGGGGTAGCCCAAAGCTGCCGCTTTTTCCAATGCTTCTGGTTCGGTACGAGCCGTGGCGTTGGGAGGTTGACGCAGACCCAGGTCGTGCAACAACTTTTGAAAGCGTTCGCGGTCCTCGGCTGCATCAATCATGTCTGGGCTGGTGCCGATGATGGGTACGCCAGCCGCCTCCAAATCAAGCGCCAACTTCAAAGGGGTTTGACCCCCGTATTGCACGATCACGCCGGAGGGTTTTTCTTTGTCGACAATTTCAAGCACGTCTTCGAGTGTCAAGGGCTCGAAATACAAACGGTCAGAGGTGTCGTAGTCGGTCGACACGGTCTCGGGGTTGCAGTTGACCATGATGGTTTCATAGCCGTCCTCACGCATCGCCAGCGCAGCGTGCACACAGCAGTAGTCAAACTCAATGCCCTGCCCAATGCGGTTGGGTCCGCCGCCGAGCACCATGATTTTTTTGTTGTTGGAGGGTTCAGCTTCGCACTCGGCGTCGCCCAAACCAAAGGCGTTGCCATTGCCTTCGTAGCACGAATACATGTAGGCCGTGTCGGTGGCAAATTCGGCCGCACAGGTGTCTACGCGTTTGTAAACGGGGCGAATGTTGAGTTCATGGCGACGCGCGCGCACCACGTGCTCTGTCGTTTTCAGCAACTTGGCCAAACGGCGATCTGAGAAGCCCTTCTTTTTCAAGGCACGCAATTCATCCGCGGAGATGGCGTCAAGCGTGGTGGTTTCGACTTCTAGCTCGATCTTCACAATCTCTTCAATTTGCACCAAGAACCAAGGGTCGATCTTGGTCAAGGCAAACACCTCTTGCACACTCAGCCCCATGGCAAACGCATCACCCACATACCAAATGCGGTCTGGGCCGGGCTCGCCTAACTCTTTTTCAAGCACCTCACGGTCTTGCGTTTTCTCGTTCATGCCGTCTACGCCGACTTCCAAGCCGCGCAGTGCTTTTTGGAAGGACTCTTGGAAGGTCCGGCCCATGGCCATGACCTCGCCCACTGATTTCATTTGGGTGGTTAAACGGCTGTCGGCAGTTGGGAATTTTTCAAAGGCAAAGCGTGGAATCTTGGTCACCACATAGTCAATCGAAGGCTCAAACGATGCGGGCGTGGCCCCGCCCGTGATGTCGTTGCGCAACTCATCGAGGGTGTAGCCCACGGCGAGCTTGGCTGCGACTTTGGCAATCGGAAAACCAGTGGCTTTGGAAGCCAAGGCAGATGAACGCGAGACACGGGGGTTCATCTCGATGACCACCATGCGGCCGTCTTTGGGGTTGATAGAAAACTGCACGTTGGAGCCGCCGGTATCCACACCAATTTCGCGCAACACAGCCAACGAGGCGTTACGCAGGATCTGGTATTCCTTGTCGGTCAAGGTTTGTGCAGGTGCCACCGTGATCGAGTCACCCGTGTGCACGCCCATCGGGTCCAAGTTCTCAATGGAGCAAACAATGATGCAGTTGTCCGCCTTGTCGCGCACCACCTCCATCTCATACTCTTTCCAACCAAGCAAAGACTCTTCGATCAGCAACTCGTTGGTCGGCGAAGCTTCCAAGCCGCGCTTGCAAATGACTTCGAATTCCTCAGGGTTGTAAGCAATGCCGCCGCCTGTGCCGCCCAGCGTGAAGCTAGGACGAATGACGGTGGGGAAACCCAAACTTTTTTGCACATCCCACGCCTCTTCCATGCTGTGGGCAATGCCTGAGCGCGCAGAACCCAAACCAATTTTGGTCATGGCATCTTTGAACTTCAAACGGTCTTCGGCCTTGTCGATGGCTTCGGGCGTTGCGCCAATCAGCTCAACTTTGTACTTGGCCAACACGCCGTGGTGCCACAAGTCCAAGGCGCAGTTGAGTGCGGTTTGGCCACCCATGGTGGGCAAAATAGCATCTGGGCGCTCTTTGGCAATGATCTTCTCAACCGTTTGCCAAGTGATGGGCTCGATGTAAGTGACGTCTGCGGTGTCAGGGTCGGTCATGATCGTGGCAGGGTTGCTGTTGATCAGAATGACTTTGTAACCCTCTTCACGCAATGCTTTGCAAGCCTGCACGCCAGAGTAGTCGAACTCGCAAGCCTGACCAATGATGATCGGGCCCGCGCCTATGATGAGAATGCTTTTGAGGTCTGTACGCTTGGGCATGGGGTTTACTTCGCCTCCATCAGTTGGATGAAGCGGTCAAAAAGATAAGCAATGTCGTGCGGTCCGGGCGATGCTTCAGGGTGACCTTGGAAGCAAAACGCGGGCTTGTCGGTGCGGGCCAAGCCCTGCAAGGTGCCGTCAAACAAAGACACGTGTGTCGCACGCAAATGGGCTGGCAAAGATTTTTCGTCCACCGCAAAACCGTGGTTTTGGCTGGTGATGGACACACGACCTGAGTCAAGGTCTTTCACTGGATGGTTGGCACCGTGGTGGCCAAACTTCATCTTGAACGTGTTGGCACCACTTGCCAAGGCCATGATTTGATGACCCAGACAAATGCCAAAAGTCGGGATGCCGGTTTCAATCAATTCAGCCGCCGCCGCAATCGCGTAATCGCAAGGCTGAGGATCCCCTGGGCCATTGGACAAGAAGATGCCATCAGGCTGGTGTTTGAGCACTTCAGCGGCGGATGTTTGAGCCGGCACCACCGTCACTTTGCAGCCGCGCTGGGCCAACATGCGCAAGATGTTTTTCTTGACGCCAAAGTCGTAAGCGACCACATGGAACTGAGGCGCGGTCAAGTTGCCGTAGCCTTCACCCAAAGTCCACTCAGTTTGGGTCCACACATATGCATTGGACACCGTCACTTGTTGCGCCAAATCAAGCCCAGCCATATGGGGTGCGCCTTGGGCGGCGGCCACGGCTTGGTCAATCAAAGTGTGTGTCACCTCTTGGCCTTGGGTCAAGCCCACGATCGCGCCGTTTTGCGCACCCTTGGTGCGCAATATGCGGGTCAATTGGCGGGTGTCAATGTTGGCAATGGCCACGGTGCCTGCATCCGCCAAATAGGTCGACAAGGTTTGGCTAGAGCGAAAGTTGCTTGCCACCAAGGGCAAGTCTTTGATGATCAAGCCAGCAGCATGGACTTTGTCAGATTCGATGTCTTCCACGTTGACGCCGTAATTGCCGATATGCGGATACGTCAAAGTGACGATCTGCTGGCAGTAGCTGGGGTCAGTTAGGATTTCCTGATAGCCGGTGAGTGAGGTGTTGAACACCACCTCGCCGACTGTGGAGCCAGAGGCTCCGATCGAGTTGCCGATAAAGACCGTGCCGTCTGCGAGCGCCAAGATGGCG